>NZ_RAVT01000058.1 GCF_013464915.1 Stenotrophomonas maltophilia | reverse complement strand
CCGGCCCCCCCCCCCCCCCCCCGCGCGCGCGGGCGCCCCCCCCCCCCCCCCCCCCCCCCCCCCCCCCMCCCCGCACCGGCCTCAGCCGCCGAAGGCGGCGCGCATGTTCTCGGCAGTCGGGCTCAGGATCACGCCGCGCTCGGTCACGATGGCGTCGATCAGCTCGCCCGGGGTGACGTCGAACACCGGATTCCAGGCAGCAATGCCCTCGGCCACGGTGCGGGTGCCGCCCACACCGTACAGCTCGCCCGGATCGCGCTGCTCGATCTCGATCTGGCTGCCGTCAACGGTGTCCATGTCCACCGTCGAGGACGGCGCCACGACCATGAACTTCACGCCGTGATGGCGCGCGGCGATGGCCAGCTGGTAGGTCCCGATCTTGTTGGCGGTATCGCCGTTGGCGCAGATGCGGTCGGCACCGACGATCACCCACTGCACGGCACCGGTCTTCATCAGGTGCGAGGCGGCCGAGTCGGCGATCAGGGTGGCGTCGATGCCGTCCTGCTGCAGCTCCCACACGGTCAGGCGCGCACCCTGCAGCCACGGCCGGGTCTCGCCGGCGAACACGCGGGCGATGCGGTGCTGGGCCATGCCGGCACGGATCACGCCCAGCGCGGTGCCGAAGCCCGCTGTGGCCAGCGAGCCGGTGTTGCAATGGGTCAGCACGCCGCTGCCGGCTTCGATCAGGCCTGCGCCCAGCGCGCCCATGTGGCGGTTGGCGGCCAGGTCTTCCTCGGCAATGGCCTGCGCTTCCGCCTCCAGCGTCGCCTTCCAGTCAGCACCGGCGGCATTCAGGCAACGGCGCATGCGCGCCAGCGCCCAGGCCAGATTGACGGCGGTCGGGCGCGAGGCGTTCAGGCGCTGCAGCGCCGGCTCCAGCTGCTGCAGGGCATGTGCACCGTCGGCGGCCTGCACTTCGCGCGCCGCCAGCACCACGCCCCAGGCGGCGGCGATGCCGATGGCCGGCGCACCACGCACGGTCAACGCGTGGATGGCCGCAGCCACTTCGTCACTGTCATGGCAGACCACATGCTCGACCACGAACGGCAGCTTGCGCTGGTCCAGCAGTTGCAGGGCATCGCCGGTCCACAGGATCGGGCGGATGTGATCGTAACGGGCGTAGTCGATGTCGGAGGCAGTGTTCATGGGCCCATTGTAGAGCCACGCCCCCCGGGGTTGGAGCCCGCCCGGGCTCAATTCACCGAGAATTCGGCGCGGCAGCCGCCGTCCACCCAGATGCCGTTGCGACTCCAGCCCCAGGTACTGCCTTCCTCGCACGGCGTGCTGGACAGCTGCTCGAAGACAGCGGCACCGACCGAGATGCTGGCACCGCAGAAGCGGCGCTTCTTCGACTTCGATTCACAGGTCAGCCGGCGTGGCACGTCAACGAATCGGCCATCCTCGTCAGCCACTTCGAAGTCCCCCTGGCAACCGCGGCTGGTCCAGACTTCATTGCGCTTGTAGCCCCAGCCCTGTCCTTCGCGGCATGGCAGCGCCGACAGCTGGCGCAGCAGGCGAACTGGCGCGCCATCCAGGCGCACCGGGCAGCTCTGCGGGCGGCCATTGGATTCACATCGCACCACGCGACGGACCAGGCGCTTGCCCTCGCTGGCTGCCGGCGCGGCACCCGCAGCGCGGCGCGCGCGGAACTCGGCGCGGCAGCCCAGCGTGACCCACACGCCACTGCGGTCGGTGCCCCATTCGCTGCCACGGATGCAGCTGCTGTTGGAGAGCTGGCGCACCAGGTCGATGCCGTTGCTGACATCGATATCGCAATGCACCCAGCCCATGTCGCGTGATTCACAGGTCACCACTTCACCGTCGTAGCCGGCCTGCTGGGCAGATGCCGATGACGGCAGCCAGGCACCCCAGAGCGCGATGGAGTACACCGGTGCAGCAACAACCGCAAACCACTTGACCAAAGCCTTCCCCAGCAGGAATGGATGAACTGCGTGCCAGTGTCCGGCATCTGCCGTGATAAGAGCATCATCCTGCTTACCGAAGCAAGCGCGGAAACGCGGAATTCCGTTCAGTCTTCGACGTTCAGGAACGCACGTCGCTCATGCGTGGGCAAAGTCGTAGGCCAGCACGTCGGCGATGCGCGGCGTGCGGTTCATCGCCATCAGCAGGCGATCCACACCCACCGCCACGCCCGCGCACGCCGGCATCGATGGCAGCGCAGCCAGCAGCGCCTCGTCCAGCGCCGGCTGCACCTGGCCGCGTTCGTGTCGGCGCTGCTGGTCACGCTGGAAGCGCGTGCGCTGCTCCTGCGCGTCGTTCAGTTCGTGATAGCCGTTGGCCAGCTCCACCGCGCCCAGATACAGCTCGAAACGCTCGGCCAGCGGCGGCGTGCCGGCACGGATGCGGGCCAGCGCGGCCTGGCTGGCCGGCCAATCGTGGACCACGGTCATGACCGCGTCATCGAACTGCGGCTGGATGTGGTGGGTCATCAACAGGTCCAGCCAGTCATCACGGGTCAACCCGACCGGGTCGATGTGCACGTCGCCAAGCGCAACGCGCAGCGCGGCTTCGTCGGCCTCGAACGGGTCCACGCCCACATGCTGCTGGAACAGCTCGCGGTAACTCAGCACACGCAGCGTTGCACGGCGTCCGACCAGGGCCAGCGCCTGGCCGACCAGCTCGGCGGTCTCCTGCACCAACCGGTGGTGGTCCCAGCCGACCCGGTACCACTCCAGCATGGTGAATTCCGGGTTGTGGCGACCACCCGCTTCCCCGTTGCGGAACACCCGCCCCAGCTCGTAGCAGTCGCCCACGCCTGCCGCCAGCAGTCGCTTGAGCGGATACTCCGGCGAGGTGCGCAGCCAACGCCGACGGCCACCGGCATCGACATGCCCGCTGAAATCGGTATGGAAGCTGTCGATGTTCGGCTCGGTATTGCCGGCCACCGACAGGATCGGCGTTTCCACTTCCAGCACATCGCGTTCGGCGAAGAAGCGGCGCACCAGCGCATTGAGCGCGGCGCGCTGCTGCAGCGCGCGCAGCAGGGCCTCGCTCACAGGATGCCCTCCGGGCGCGGGTGGTCCAGCGGCAGGGTCAGCAGATCGCGGGTGTCATCGATGTAACCGCTCGCCAGGTAGAGGCGACGGGCCAGCTCATTGTGGTGGTTCACTTCCAGGCGCAGGCGGCTGACGCCACGGCCGCGCGCACGTTGCTCGCAGATCGCCAGCGCCTGCTTGCCGCGGCCACGACCGCGTGCACGGTGGGCCAGGTACAGCTCGTCCAGCAGCATGAAGTGGCCGCCCTGCTCCAGGCTGAAGCCCATCGCGATCACCGCATAGCCGACCACTTCAGCCGCCTCGTCCAGCCACAGCAGCACTTCGCCGTTGCGCGGATCGGCCAGCAGCGCATCCACGCCGCGACGCACGCGCGCGTCGTCGAAATCGATCCTGTCTTCGGCGTAGAACTCGCGCATCAACGCGATCAGCAGCTCCTCGTCGGCACGGGTGGCCAGGCGGAAATCCAGCGGGGCGGTCTGCATCGGTGTTCCTTTATGTTTCATGCCGGGCGCCAGGCACCCGGCGGGGTCATCATTCGTGTTCGGCGAGGTAGGCCAGCAGACGGTCTTCGTCCCATACCGGCACGCCCAGCGATTGCGCCTTGTCCAGCTTGGAGCCAGCCTCGGTGCCGGCCACCACGAAACTGGTCTTCTTCGACACGCTGCCGGACACCTTGGCACCGAGGGCCTCCAGGCGCTCCTTGGCGGCATCGCGGGTAAGCTGGGCCAAGGTTCCGGTCAGCACCACGGTCTGCCCATCCAGCGGACCGGCCACGATCTCGGCCAGCGCCGGCGCCTTGGCCAGGATCTGCTGCATCGCCTTCTCGGCCGCCAGCAGCATCGCGCCATGGCCCTCACTGTCCAGCCACTGGGCGAGGCCACGCGCGGTGTCGTCCGGCAACCCGGCGTTGACGAACTGTCCATGCTCGGCATCCAGCACCGCCTGAGCGCCCGGCAATGCAGCCACCAGCTTCTCCGCACGCAGGCGGGTGATGCCCGGGATCTCCGACTCGACCAGCAGCTGCGCCAGATCCAGGCCCTCGCGCAGCTTGGCGCTGGGCGCGTGTACATCGCTGATGCGCACCTGCCCGACCTGCAGCAGATCGTCGATGGCCTGCTGGTTGCCCTGCTGCTCGAAGAAGTGGCCGAGTGAACGCGCCACTTCGCCACCGATGTCCGGCACGCGCTTGAACAACGGCCATGGCAGGTGGCGGATCAGCTCCAGGTCACCGAACCACTGCGCCAGCGCCTTGGCCGTGCTTTCGCCCACATGCTCGATGCCGAGCGCGAACAGGAGGCGCTCCAGCGTGGCGGCTCGGCTGGCGTCGATCGCCGCGATCAGGTTGTCGGCCCACTTGGTGGCGATCTTCTTCGTGTTCCATTCGAAACTGGCCGGCTGCGCCAGCGCCTGCGCGCGCCAGCCCGGATCGTTGCCATCCAGCTTGAGCACTGCATTGAGCACCACGCCACTGCCCTCGGCGGGTAAATGCAGCTTCAGCGCAGCGGCCAGTGCCGACGGATCCTCGGCATCCAGCACCAGCTTCAGGTGCAGCAGCTGGTCGCGGTTGAGCCGGTACAGGTCGGCCACGCTCTTGACGATGCCAGCGTCGACCAGGGTTTCAATGTACTTGTCGCCCAGGCCGTCGATGTCCATCGCGCGGCGCGAGGCGAAATGGGCAATGGCTTCCTTGCGCTGCGCCGGGCAGGACAGTTCGCCCGAGCAGCGCCATGCGGCTGCACCTTCCTCGCGCACGATTTCCGAGCCGCACACCGGGCAGCACGTCGGCATCTGCCATGGCGTAGTGCCCTGCGGGCGGCGGTCGAGGATGACGCTGACCACCTCGGGAATGACATCACCCGCACGACGCACGATCACGCTGTCGCCGACACGCACGTCCAGGCGCGCGATCTGGTCGGCGTTGTGCAGCGTGGCGTTGGACACGATCACCCCGGCCACCGCCACCGGCGCCAGTCGCGCGACCGGCGTAGCGGCACCGGTGCGGCCGATCTGGATCTCGATCGCCTCCACCGTCGTGCTCTGTTCCTGCGCCGGGAACTTGTGCGCGATCGCCCAGCGCGGTGCGCGCGAGACGAAGCCCATCGCCTGCTGGCCGGCGCGGTCATCGAGCTTGTAGACCACGCCATCGATATCGAACGGCAGGCCGTCGCGGCGCTCACCGATGTCGCGGTAGTAACCCAGCAGGCCGTCGGTCCCTTCCACCACCTTGCACAGTGCGCTGACCGGGAATCCCCAGGCGCCGAGCTGGGCCAGCGTGCCCGAATGGGTGTCGGGCAGCTCGCCACCCTGCACCTCGCCGGTGCCGTAGGCGAAGAAACTCAGCCTGCGCTGCGCGCTGATCTTCGGATCGAGCTGGCGCAGTGAACCGGCCGCGGCGTTGCGCGGGTTGGCCAGCACCTTGCCGCCCTGCTGGCGCGCACGTTCGTTGTAGGCCTCGAAGTCGGCGCGGGCCATGTAGACCTCGCCCCGCACTTCCAGCACGTCCGGCCAATCCTTGCCGTGCAGGCGCTTGGGAACATCGCCGATCTCGCGCAGGTTGGCGGTCACGTCCTCGCCGGTACTGCCATCGCCACGGGTCGCGCCCAGCACGAAATGCCCATCCTCATAGCGCAGGCTGATCGCCAGGCCATCCATCTTCGGCTCGGCCGAAAACTGCAGGCTGCGGCGCCCCAGGCGCTCGTCGATGCGGCGCACGAAGTCGGCCACTTCCTCGTCGCTGAAGGCGTTGGACAGCGACAGCATCGGCACCGCGTGGCGCACTTCCGGAAAGCGGCCGGAAGGGCGCGCACCCACCTGCTGGGTCGGGCTGTCTGCACGGGCCAGCTCCGGATGCTCGCGCTCCAGCGCTTCCAGCTCGCGCACCATCCAGTCGTAGTCGACGTCGGGGATCTCCGGCGCGTCCAGCTCGTGGTAGGCGCGGTTGGCCTGGGCGATCTGCCGGCGAAGGTCTTCGGCGCGTTCGGCGGGGCTGGGGCTCATCGGGATCCGGTGGTTCTGGGATGGCCGGGGATTCTACCGCGCCCGACCGTCAGGCCCTGTAACGCCGCCGCCTTTTGTAGAGTCGAGCCAAGCTCGACTGGTCCTCCCTCGCTCTGGCGGGCGCCAACCACTCCCCCGCCCTGCTACGTGCCAACCACTCCCCCGCTCTGGCAGGTGCCAACCTTGGTTGGCACATCTGCAATCAAGCATGGTTCGACTCCACAAAAAGCAGCTTGCCGCCCATCCCCACCGGCGCTAGCGTGCGATGGTCTTCCCTTCGGAATCCCGCCCGTGACCCTGCCCGCTTCCCGTCGACGCTTCCTGCAACTGGCCGGTGCTGGCCTCGCCGTCGCCGGCACCGGGCTGCCGCAGCTCGGCCATGCCCAACCCGCGACAGCCGCCGCCCCTGCCCCCGCCGAGGGCGCGGTGCTGCTGAATTTCAACGAATGCCCCTACGGCCCGTCGCCCGCCGCCCAGCAGGCGGCACGCGACAGCATCGCCGGTTGCGGCCGCTACCGTTTCGCGCTGGCCGGACTGGTACGCGAGGCCTTCATCGAAGAGGCACGCATTCCAGCTGATCACGTACGGCTCTATCCGGGCTCCAGCGAACCGCTGAATCGTGCTGCCGTGCTATGGACCGGCCCGCAGGCGGGACTGGTGGTGGCCGACCCGACCTTCGAGACGCTGGGCGAGGTCGCTGCCGCACATAGTGCACACGTGCAGAAAGTGCCGCTGCGCGAGGACGGTGCACACGACCTGCGTGCGATGGTCGCCGCCGCACACGCACGCCCGACCGGCCTGCTGTACGTGTGCAATCCGAACAACCCGACCGGTTCGATCAGCCCACCGGATGAGCTCGCCTGGCTGCTGGCCCACAAGCCCGCTTCCACCCGCGTGCTGTTGGACGAGGCGTATTTGCAGTACAGCGAGCAGCCGAGCCTGATCGCGCAGGTGACGCAGCGCGATGACCTGATCGTGCTGCGCACGTTCTCCAAGCTTTACGGCATGGCCGGCCTGCGCCTGGGCGTAGCGGCCGCACATCCCGACCGCCTGCGCGAACTGGCCCGCCTGGGCGACAACCCGCTACCGGTGCCGGCCCTGGCCGCGGCCCTGGCCAGCCTGCGCGACCCGCAGCTGATCCCGCAACGGCGGCTGCAGAATGCCAAGGCACGCCAGGCCACCATCGCGTGGTTGGGCAAGCGCGGTTTCAGCTGCGTTCCATCGGAAGCAAACTGCTTCGTGGTGGATGTGCAGCGCGACGGTGCGGCCTTTGCCAAGGCGATGGCGGACAACGGTGTGGTCATCGGCCGCAGCTGGCCGATCTGGCCGCAGCGCGTGCGGGTAACGGTGGGCACCGAAGACGAAATGGCCGCGTTCCGCCGCGCGTTCGCGAAGGTGGCCGGCGTGCCGGCCTGACCCTGTTGGTGGGGGCGAACCTTGGTTCGCCCTATCCACGCATGGCGTGGATCTACTGTTGTGGGTGCCGACCGCTGGTCGGCACACCGAAAGAGTGCTTTTACCAGCGCGGGGTCTTGGTCAGCGGCGGCGCCTGGTGCTGGCGGTCGTAGGCACGCAGCTCGTCACGGATGTGCGCGATGCGCTGGCGGCCCAGAGCGTTGCGGCTGTCATCCAGCACCACGCCATCCAGCAGTTCGGCCATGCGCTGCACGGTCGGCAGCATTTTCTCCCAGGCGTCCAGCGCAGTCAGCGGCGCCGGCAGGGTCAGGAAGAAAGCGATGGCCGGGGTCTCCATGGCGCGGATGTTGGCCATGTCGAAGCTGCCCGGCTTCATGATGCTGGCCATCGAGAAGATCGGGCCGCGCTCGGGGTGGCCTTCCACCAAGCGGTGGAACACGTTCATGTGGCCGAACACCAAGCCGGTCTTCTCCGCCGCCACCACGATGTCTTCGCCACGCAGCTGTTCGCCAGCCCGGGCGGCCACGAACAGCGAGACGATCTTGTCGAAATCCTGGGTGGCTCGCTTGCCGAGGTCGCTGGCGCCCGGGTCGGTTTCGCCCAGACCGAGTTCGGCCTGCTCGCCCTCCGCGCCCATGCCCGGCTCGACGCGGCCATCGGCCACGGTGACGCCGTCATCGCCCAGCACCGGCTCGCGCCGCTCGCCGCTGGTCGGTTCCGCGCTTTCCACGCGGCGCCCCTGGGGCTTCTTCTTCGGACGGCCAAACAGGAAGATCGCAGCGATCAACAGCAGGCCGGCGGCCAGGATGCCGATGCGCAACAGTGCCGTGTCGGACATTCGATAGGTTCTCCGGCTAGTTCATTCAGGTAACTAGGATGGCACGTCAGGCCGCGCCCGCCAATCGTGCGGCTTCTTCCAGGTCCACGCTGACCAGACGACTGACGCCCGGTTCGCGCATGGTCACGCCCGACAGCTGGTGGGCGGCCTCCATCGTCGCCTTGTTGTGGCTGACGAACAGGAACTGCACCTTCTCGCTCATTTCCTTGACCATGTTGGCCAGGCGGCCGACGTTGGCTTCGTCCAGTGGTGCGTCCACTTCGTCCAGCAGGCAGAACGGTGCGGGATTCAGCTGGAAGATGGCGAACACCAACGCCACTGCGGTCATCGCCTTCTCGCCACCGGACAGCAGCGAAATGCTGGACACGCGCTTGCCCGGCGGGCGCGCCATGATGGTCACACCGGTGTCGAGCAGGTCTTCACCGGTCAGTTCCAGGTAGGCATGGCCACCACCGAACAGGCGCGGGTACAGCGCCTGCACGCCGGCGTTGACGCGGTCGAAGGTGTCCTTGAAGCGGCCGCGGGTCTCGCGGTCGATCTTGCGGATGGCATCCTCAAGGGTTTCCAGCGCCGTGGTCAGGTCGGTGTGCTGCGAATCCAGGTAGTCCGAGCGCTGCGACGCCTCGCCGTATTCGTGGATGGCCGCCAGGTTGACCGGCTCCAGCCGGCGCATGCGCCCATCGATCTGGTGCACGGCCTGCTCCCAGTCGCCCAGGCGGGCGTCTTCGGGCAGTGCGTTGAGCACGTCCTGCAGCACGAAACCGGCCTTCTCCACCGCGCCCTGCAGGGTGTCCGCGCTGAGCACCAGCGCCTGCTGGTCCAGCTTGCGCTGCGAGATGCGCTCACGCTGGGCCAATGCCTGTTCGTCGCGCTGGTGGCGGGTCTGTTCGTAATTGCGCAGCTCCGCGTCGATGCCGTCCAGCAGCGTGCGCGCCTCGGTCAGCACGCGATCGGCCCGCACGCGTTCTTCCAGCGCGTTCTGATGCTCGGCCTGCAGTGATTCGACCGGCGAATCACCCTCGTCCAGCTGCGAATGCAGCTCGCCCAGTCGCGAATCCAGCTGCCCGCGCTGGGTACCCATGCGTTCCAACGCCTGGCTCAACGAGGCCATCTGCGCCCGCTGTGATTCCAGGGTCAGGGCCAGCGAATGCGAGCGCTCGCGCACTGCACGTGCGGCGTCGCGGGCCAGGTCGCGGGCCTCGGTCAGCTGGCGGCGCTCGCCCTCCAGCCCCTGCCGGGTCGATTCCAGGTCACCCATGCTGCTGACCGCGTTCTCCAACCGCGAGCGCGCTTCACGCGCCTGCTCGTTGTTGGCTTCCAGCGTTTCCTGCAGCTGCTTCAGTTCGCCTTCGATGCGGTCGATGCGGGTACGCGCCGCTTCCACCTTGCCCTGCTGGCCCTGCAGCTGGCCGGCCAGCTCGGACACCGCACGATGGGCCTGGTACAGCGCACGCTGCGCGTCTTCGCGCTGCTGTTCGGCAGCCTGCAACTGCTCTCGGAAGCCTGCCAGCTGTTCTTCCAGCTCGGCTTCGCGGTCCTGCAGCTGCTCGATCTGCTCGCGCAGTTCATTGATCTCGCGTTCGCGCAGCAGCGCGCCCTGCTGGGCCGCGCCGGACCGCGAAACACGCAGCCAGCCCTCGCCCAGGCGCTCACCGCCCTGGGTGATGATCGAATCGCCCTCGGGCAGGCCGGCCTGCAGCGCCTTGGCCTCGGCCAGATCCTTGGCGCCGTGCAGGTGCGCCAACAGGCGACGGATCGCGGCCGGGCCGCGCACGCGTGCAGCCAGCGACGTTGGTGCAGCCTTGAAGTCGGCACCGGCGTTGGCGACCAACGCGATGTGGCCCTCGCCCAGTTCGCCGAGCGCATCGACCAGGCTCGCCGGGTCATCGACCAGCACGCCTTCGATCAACTGGCCGAGCGCGCTTTCCACCGCGTTTTCCCAGCCGGCATCAACGTCCAGGCGTTCGCCGACACGCGCCGCCGAATCCAGCCCGCGCGCCTTCAGCCAGGCCACGGCCGCGCCCTGCTCCTGGCCCAGCGCGGCCTGCTGCAGGGTTTCCAGCGAGGCCAGGCGACCGCGCAGGCCGTTGGCCTGCTTGCGCAGTTCGGCCAGTTCGTTCTGGCCATTGCGCTGCTGTTCCTGCACAGCCGCCACGCCCTGCTTGCGCAGCTCGACGTCTTCGCTCAGTTCATCCAGCGCGGTCTTCTGCGTGTCGTGCTGCAGGTGCAGCTGCTCGAAGGCTTCTTCCAGCGCGTCCACGTCCAGCCCGGCGCGTTCGACGGCCAGCGCCTCGCGACGCCGGTCGGCATCGAGGATCTGCTTGTCCAGGTAATCCACGCGGGTGCGCTCGACATCGCCGGCGCGCGAGGCCTCCGAACTCTGCGAGGTGTGCTGTTCCCAGCGCTGCTGCCAGCTGGCCAGCCGGTCTTCGGCCTCGCGCAGGCTTTCCTGCTTGATCTCGTTTTCTTCCTGCAGCTCTTCCAGCTGCGGAGTGGCGGCCTCCACCGCCTCACGCAGCACCATCAGCCTGGCCTCGTCGCCACTGATGTGCTGCCCCAGTTCGGCCAGGGCCTGCTGGGTTTCATCGCGGGCCTTGTGCAGGCGCTGCGACAACTCGCGCTGGTGCTGGATCTGCTGTTCCAGGCGCGCCAGCGTGCTGCCGACCTGGTAGACCGCCGCCTGCGCGGTGTTGAGCGCGTCGGCGGCCTCTTCGCGTCGAACGCGCGAGGTCTCGATGCGGGCCTCGGCGTCACGCTGGTCGGC
Source organism: Stenotrophomonas maltophilia (assembly GCF_013464915.1). Taxonomy (GTDB): domain Bacteria; phylum Pseudomonadota; class Gammaproteobacteria; order Xanthomonadales; family Xanthomonadaceae; genus Stenotrophomonas; species Stenotrophomonas maltophilia_AT. Next base: position 26,225 of record NZ_RAVT01000058.1, on the reverse strand, counting down.
GATCAGCTGCTGCAGCTTCGTCTCTTCCTGCGACAGCCCTTCGCGCAGCTTGGACAGGCGACCGTCCAACCCGCGGAACTCCAGGGCCTTCCACTCGGCATCCTTGACCCGGCGCTCTTCCTGCAGCGCCTGGTACTGCTCGGCCTGCTTGGCCTGGCGCTTGAGGTGCTCGAGCTGCTTGCTGATCTCGTCGCGCAGGTCGCCCAGCCGGTCCAGGTTCTCGCGGGTGTGGCGGATGCGGGTCTCGGTCTCCTTGCGGCGCTCCTTGTACTTGGAGATGCCGGCCGCCTCTTCCAGGTACACGCGCAGGTCTTCCGGGCGCGCCTCGATGATCTGGCTGATCATGCCCTGCTCGATGATCGAGTAGCTGCGCGGGCCCAGGCCGGTGCCGAGGAACAGGTCGGTGATGTCACGGCGGCGGCACTTGGTGCCGTTGAGGTAATAGTTGCTGGTGCCGTCGCGGCTGACCGTGCGCTTGACCGAGATTTCGTTGAACGAGGCGTACTCGCCCGAGATCGTGTGGTCCGAGTTGTCGAAGATCAGCTCGACGGTGGCCTGCGAAACCGGCTTGCGGGCATTGGAACCGGAGAAGATCACATCGGTCAGCGAGTCGCCGCGCAGGCGGCTGGCCGAGCTCTCGCCCATGACCCAGCGCACGGCGTCGATGATGTTCGACTTGCCGCAGCCATTGGGCCCCACCACGCCGGTCATGTTGGTCGGCAGGTGCAGGGTGGTCGGATCGACGAACGACTTGAAGCCGGACAGCTTGATCGTGGAAAGACGCATAGGGGTTCCGGACTGGGGCCGGCAAGCGGCCTGCGTTTACCCTCCAAGTCATTGATCCTGTTGGGATCGATGGCCGTGGAACGGGTGTGACGCCCTGAGTATACCGATGTGGCCGTGTTCTACGAATGGGCGTGGAACATTGTCCAGCCCCACCCCGTCGGCCGGACGTGGCCCGGCGCCACGAAACGGAGCCATAAAACAAAACGGGCACCCTTGCGGGCGCCCGTTCTGCGGTGATTCCAGGCCTTGCGGCGTGGGATCAGGCTTCGGCGACGACGACGACCTTGACGGTGGTCTCGACGTCGGCGTGCAGGTGGACCAGCACGTCGTATTCGCCGATGTTGCGGAAGGCGCCTTCGCCCAGGATGACTTCGCTCTTGCTGACCGGCAGGCCGGCAGCGGTGAAGGCATCGGCGATTTCGCGGGCGCCGACCGAGCCGTACAGCTTGCCTTCGGTCGAAGCGTTGGCCGGGATGGTCACGCTCGCGCCTTCCAGCTTGGCCTTGCGGGCGTCAGCGTCGGCGTGGATGGCCTGGGCCTTGGCTTCGTATTCGGCGCGCTTGGCTTCGAACTCGGCCTTGTTGCTCTCGGTGGCCGGCACGGCCTTGCCCTGCGGCACGAGGAAGTTACGGCCGTAGCCCGGCTTCACGTCGACCAGGTCGCCCAGGTTGCCGAGGTTGGTGACTTTCTGCAGGAGGATCAGCTGCATGGTATTGCTCCAGATGAGTTATTCGTTAGCGAGGCGAAGCCCCGCAACAAAGGCTGTCCGAATAGCTGGCACAGCGGGGGCGGCACCGGGCCGCCCCGCCGGGCATCAGACGTCGTGGTTGTCGGTGTACGGGATCAGGGCCAGGAAGCGAGCGCGCTTGACGGCGGTCGCCAGCTGGCGCTGGTACTTCGACTTGGTACCGGTGACGCGGCTCGGCACGATCTTGCCGTTCTCGGTCAGGTACTGGCGCAGGGTGTTGAGATCCTTGTAGTCGATCTCCTTCACACCTTCAGCAGTGAACTTGCAGAACTTGCGGCGACGGAAGAACTTGGACATGGGAAGGCTCCTTAGGCGGCGGAAGCGGCGTCGTCGCCGGCTTCGTTGTCAGCGGTGTTGTTGGACTCGCCTTCTTCGTCGTCACGACGACGGCGCTCACCGCGCTCCGGCTTGTCACCCTTCTCGTCCTTGCTCTTCATGATCAGCGACTGCTCGGTGTCAGCCTCGTCACGCTTGATGACCAGGTTGCGCAGCACGGCGTCGTTGAAGCGGAAGCTCTCGGTCAGTTCGTTCAGAACGGCCTGGTCGGCTTCGATGTTCATCAGCACGTAGTGGGCCTTCACCAGGTTCTGGATCGGGTACGCCAGCTGGCGGCGGCCCCAGTCTTCCAGACGGTGGATGGTGCCGTTGCCGTTCTCGACCAGCGACTTGTAGCGCTCGATCATGGCCGGGACCTGCTCGCTCTGGTCCGGGTGGACCATGAACACGATTTCGTAATGACGACTCATGTTTTTTCTACCTTTCGGATGTGGCCTTGCGGCCGGACAGCCCCCCGCCGTTGAGACCGCGGTGGGGCAAGGATTCCCGCCGGGCAGGCAGGAAGCCGCGCATTATGGCGCAGATGGAGGTACCGGGCAACCGGGCGGGCCACAGCGCAACCTGAACCGGGGAGCAGCCCCCTGCCAACCAAGGTTGGCCGCTACCAGGCCCCCGGCGATCAATGAACCCGCCGCGGGCTATCCCAGATCAACGTGAAGGCGGTGCTGGCCGCAGGCCAGGCACTGGAACAGGCAGCCCACCATCATGCCGTCCCGGCTCAGGTGCTCGAGCACCCAGTCGGCATCGCACGGATTGACCTCGACCACGTCCGGCCGGACCTGATCGAGGATCGGCAGCAGATCGTCGCTGCCGGCGTAGCCAAGGAAGGCGCAGGGCCGCTCACAGTGGCTCAGCCAGACCGACTGCTGCCAGGACGAGTAGCCCGGGGTGCGCTCGCAGATCTCCAGCAGCAGCTCGCGGGCGATGGTCGGCGGCGGGTCCGCCGGGTCCGGAGACACCCCTTCGATATCGCTCCAGCCGGTGAATTCACCCTCGTAACTGGCCGCTGCCCTGCCATCGGCGATACACCAGGGGCACAGGTAATCGGGGCTCAGAACGGAATGGAACGGCCCCCGGTAGCGCAGTGTGCGCGGCTGACCGCAGCAGTCGCAGGCCCCGTCGACCTCTTCGAAGGAGAGGGCGTAGGCGTTGGGGTGATAAATGAAAAGCGGTCGTTCCATCCGTGGATCCCTTTCCTGCCGACCAAGGTCGGCATCTACAAGGGCAGCCCCCGGTAGCGCCGGGCCTCGCCCGGCGGATGCCAGAACCAGCCCTCAGGCCTTGTCGGCGTCGGTGGTGAAGCTCTCGCCGCAGCCACACTCAGCGGTGGCATTGGGGTTGCTGAACGTGAACGTCTCGCTCAGGCCATGCTTGCCGAAGTCGATCACGGTGCCGTCCACCAGCGCCAGGCTCTTGGCATCGACATAGATCTTCACGCCGTCCTGGTCGAACACGGTGTCGCCCTCGCGCTCGTCGCGGGCCAGGTCGGTCACGTGGCCCCAGCCGGAGCAGCCGGTCTTGGTCACGCCGAAACGCAGGCCCAGCGCGCCGGGGGTCTGGGCGACGAAGCGCTGCACGCGCTCGAAGGCAATGGGGGTCAGGCTGACGGCCATGGGGCTACTCCAGAGGTACGGGGACATTATAAGGAGCCGTTGCCACGAAAAATGCCTCGCAAGCGGAACGCTGCAACCGGTAAACTCCCGTGTTCACAGATCGAGTCGATCAGCAGAGGATTCAAGTCATGACGGTGGTCAGCGTTGAACATGCGCTTGCCGGGAAGATCCCGGAAGGCGGCGAAGTCACGGTACGCGGATGGGTGCGCACGGTGCGCGGTTCAGCGAATCTGGCCTTCGTGAATGTGAGCGACGGCTCCTGCTTCGCCCCGATCCAGGTCGTGGCCAACGACACCCTGGCCAACTTCGACGAGATCAAGCGCCTGACCAGCGGCTGCTCGGTCATCGCCACCGGCACGCTGGTGAAGTCGCAGGGCAAGGGCCAGTCGTTCGAGATCCAGGCCAGCGCGCTGGAAGTGGTCGGCTGGGTCGAAGACCCGCTGACCTACCCGATCCAGCCCAAGCCGATGTCGCCGGAGTTCCTGCGCGAAGTGGCACACCTGCGCCCGCGCACCAACCTGTTCGGTGCGGTCACCCGCATCCGCAACTGCCTGGCCCAGGCCGTGCACCGTTTCTTCCACGAGAACGGCTTCAACTGGATCAGCACCCCGATCATCACCACCTCCGACGCCGAAGGCGCCGGCCAGATGTTCCGCGTGTCCACCCTGGACATGGTGAACCTGCCGCGCGACGAGAAGGGCGCGATCGATTTCAGCCGCGACTTCTTCGGCAAGGAAACCTTCCTGACCGTGTCCGGCCAGCTGAACGTCGAGGCCTACTGCCTGGCGCTGAGCAAGGTCTACACCTTCGGCCCGACCTTCCGCGCCGAGAACAGCCACACCACCCGCCACCTGGCGGAATTCTGGATGATCGAGCCGGAAATCGCCTTCGCCGACCTGGCCGAAGATGCGCGCCTGGCCGAAGAGTTCCTGAAGTACCTGTTCCGCGCGGTGCTGAACGAGCGTGGCGACGACCTGGCCTTCATCGCCGAGCGCGTGGACAAGAACGCGATCACCAAGCTGGAAGACTTCATCAACGCGCCGTTCGAGCGCATCGACTACACCGACGCGGTCAGCCTGCTGCAGAAGTCCGGCAGGAAGTTCGACTTCCCGGTCGAATGGGGCCTGGACCTGCAGACCGAGCACGAGCGCTGGCTGACCGAGGAACACGTCGGCCGCCCGGTGGTGGTCACCAACTATCCGGAGCACATCAAGGCCTTCTACATGCGCCTGAACGACGACGGCAAAACCGTTGCCGCGATGGACGTGCTGGCCCCGGGCATCGGCGAGATCATCGGCGGCAGCCAGCGCGAAGAGCGCCTGGACGTGCTGGACGCGCGCATGGCCCAGTTCGGCCTGGATCGCGAGCACTACAGCTGGTACCGCGATTTCCGCCGCTACGGTTCGGTGCCGCACGCCGGCTTCGGCCTGGGCTTCGAACGCCTGGTGGTCTACGTCTGCGGGCTGTCCAACATCCGCGATGCGATCCCCTACCCGCGCGCCCCGGGCAGCGCGGACTTCTAAGCCCCATACGACCACGGAGGTACTGCCCCCATGACCCTGTTCTTCGCCCTCTGTTTCGTCGGCGTTGCAGTGGCCGGGTTCAGTGCCTTCGTGATCTTCTGGCCGCTGACCCTGGTGCATGTGCGCGACCGCCATCCGGCGCTCGCCGCGCGCTTCGGCAGCGGCGCCTTCCTCAAGCCCGATGCCTTGGCCTGGCTGCTGCGCCGCGACTATCGCCAGCAGCCGGACCGCTCGCTGTCCGGGCTGGCGACGCCGGCCTGGGTATCGCTGCTGACCCTGCTGGCCGGACTGGGCATGGCCGCCCTGCTCTGGCTGGCCTCGCTCTGGTAATACGCTCATGAATGACATCACCGCCTCGCGCGACAGCTGGTGGCTGGCCAGCCTCGGCAACACCCTGATCTGGGCGCGCCTGCGCGTGCGCCCGGCCGGCACCGCCGAAGTGCTCGACAGCGATGGCAACACGCTGAGCTATGACAGCGAAGACACCGCCCGTTCGCAGCTGTTCGACGCCGAGTTCGTCGAGTACGACGGCCTGGACGAGGAGGACGCGCTGGTGCGCGGCTTCAGCCTGCACGAAGTGCAGCCGCCGCAGGCCGACAGCGACGAGGGCCTGCGTGGCCGCATGATCCAGTCGCTGGGCGGGCGCGCCTGACCCCGGCATGTTCACCCCACGCGCCTTCGCCGAGACCGACCTGCTCTGGCTGGATCGCCTGCTGGTGCGTGACCCGTTCGTCACCGTGCTCACCGTCGGCAGCGACGGCCTGCCCGAGCTGACCCGGATGCCGGTGCTGTACCACCGCGACGGCGAACACATCGAACTGCGCGGCCACTGGGCCCGTGCCAACCCGCAGTCGCGCCACCGCGGCGCGGCCAAGGTGCTGGTCGACGGCCCGCATGGCTATGTCTCGGCCAGCTGGTATCCGGACAAGGAGCCCGCCGCGCGGGTACCCACCTGGAACTACGCCGCCGCCGAGCTGCGTGGCCAGCTGCAGACCTTCGACGACACCGATTCGCTGGCCGGGCTGGTCGGCGCGATCAGCGACCGCTTCGAGGCCAGCGTCGGCCAGGCCTGGCAGTTCGATGCCTCGCGTGCCGAGCATGGCCCCGAGCTGCGCGCCATCGTCGGCTTCCGCTTCCAGGTCGAACACGTACAGCTGAAGCTGAAACTCAGCCAGAACCACCCCGAAACCAACCAGCAGGCGGTGATCGCCGCGCTGGACGCACTGGCCACCCCTTCTTCCCACGAGCTGGCGCAGTGGATGCGCTGGCACCGTGAACAGGCCGCCACCGGCGGCTGATCACCCCAGATTCCCGCGACGACGCGACCAGAGCGGCCGCGCCTTGCCCCCACCCGACGCCAGGGATACCGCACATGAAAGACATCCACCGCCTGCTGCAGAACAACCGCGACTGGGCCGACCGCATCGCCCAGGAAGATCCGGAGTTCTTCCACCAGCTGGCCAAGCAGCAGCATCCGGAGTACCTGTGGATCGGCTGCTCCGACTCGCGCGTGCCCGCCAACCAGATCATCGGCATGGCACCCGGCGAAGTCTTCGTGCATCGCAACGTCGCCAATGTGGTGGCACACAGCGACCTGAACTGCCTGAGCGTGGTGCAGTACGCGGTGGACCAGCTGAAGGTGAAGCACATCCTGATCGTCGGCCACTACGGCTGCGGCGGCGTGCACGCCTGCCTGCACAACACCCGCGTCGGCCTGGCCGACAACTGGCTGCGCCATGTCGGTGACGTGGTGCAGAAGCACCAGGGCATCCTGGATGCGATCGAGGATGACGAACTGAAGCACGCGCGCCTGTGCGAACTGAACGTGATCGAGCAGGTCGCCAACCTGTGCCGTTCGACCATCGTCGAGGACGCCTGGGCCCGTGGCCAGAAGCTGATGGTGCACGGCTGGGTCTACAGCCTGAAGAACGGCCGCGTCAGCGAAATGGGCATCGACGTCGGTGCGCCGGAAGAGCTGAAGCCGGCCTATGAAAAGGCGCTGTCCTATGTGCCCCGCCAGGGCCGGCGCGACTGACCTCACTACGGACCACGACCATGCTCGCCTCGCCGATCAACCTGCACGCTTGGATCGAAGAACATCGCCACCTGCTGAAGCCACCGGTGGGCAACAAGATGATCGACAACGGCGACTTCATCGTGATGGTGGTGGGCGGGCCGAATTCGCGCACCGACTACCACTACGACGAAGGCCCGGAGTGGTTCTACCAGCTCGAAGGCGAGATGGTACTGAAGGTGCAGGAGGACGGCGCGGTGCGCGACATCCCGATCCGTGCCGGCGAGATCTTCCTGCTGCCGGCCAGGGTGCCGCACTCGCCGCGGCGCCCGCCCGGCGGTGTGGGCCTGGTGGTCGAGCGCAAGCGCCTGCCGCACGAAATGGACGGCGTGATCTGGCACTGCGAGCGCTGCAACCACAAGCTGCACGAAGAGTATTTCCCGCTGCAGAACATCGAAACCGACCTGCCCAAGGTGTTCGCGCGTTACCACGCCAGCCTGGAGCTGCGTACCTGCAGCGAATGCGGGCATGTGGACCCGCTACCGGTGCCAGCCGCGGGCTGACCACCTGCTTCTGTAGAGCCGAGCCCATGCTCGGCTGTGGGCCCACGTAGCCGAGCATGGGCTCGGCTCTACAGGTTCGGCGGCATGCACGCATCCCCGCCACCGGCTACGCCGTGCCAAGCGCTACACTGGCAGCCCCGTTGCAGCCTGTTGCCCGACCATGTCCGACCTGCTCAGCCGCACCCACGCCATTGCCCTGGACGCCGCCGATCCGCTGCGCCCGCTGCGCAACGAATTCCTGATTCCGCGCCATGGTGGCGGCGAGCAGACCTACTTCGTCGGCAACTCGCTGGGCCTGCAGCCGCGTGGCGCACAGGCCGCCGTGCAGGAAGTGATGAAGCAGTGGGGCGAGCTGGCGGTGGAAGGCCACTTCACCGGCCCCACGCAGTGGCTGTCCTACCACCGCCTGGTGAGCGCGCAGCTGGCCCGCGTGGTCGGTGCGCTGCCCAGCGAGGTGGTGGCAATGAACACGCTGAGCGTGAACCTGCACCTGATGATGGTCAGCTTCTACCGGCCGACCGCGCAGCGCCCGGTGATCCTGATGGAAGCCGGTGCGTTCCCGACCGACCGCCACGCGGTGGAAGCGCAGATCCGTTTCCATGGCTTCGACCCGGCCGAGTGCCTGGTGGAAGTGCAGCCGGACGAAGCCAACGGCACGATCTCGCTGAACGCCATCGAACGCGCCATCACCGAACACGGCCCGCGCCTGGCGCTGGTGCTGTGGCCCGGCGTGCAGTACCGCACCGGCCAGGCCTTCGACCTCGATGCAATCACCCGTACTGCCCGCCTGCAGGGCGCGCGCATCGGCTTCGACCTGGCACATTCGGTCGGCAACCTGCCGCTGCGCCTGCATGACATCGCGCCCGATTTCGCCGTGTGGTGCCACTACAAGTACCTCAACAGCGGCCCGGGTGCGGTGGCCGGCGCATTCGTGCACGAGCGCCATCACCGCGACACCACCCTGCCGCGCTTTGCCGGCTGGTGGGGCCATGAGGAATCCACCCGCTTCCAGATGGCACCGCAGTTCACCCCCGCCATCGGTGCCGAAGGCTGGCAGCTCAGCAATCCGCCGATCCTCGGCCTGGCGCCGCTGCGCGCGTCGCTGGACCTGTTCGAGCACGCCGGCATGGAGGCGCTGCGCAGCAAGTCGCTGGCACTGACAGGCATGCTCGAAGCGCTTGTACGCGCACGCCTGTCCGGCGTGCTCGACATCATCACCCCGGCCGAGCCGCAGCGCCGTGGCTGCCAGCTGTCATTGCGCGTGATCGGTGGCCGCGAGCGCGGCCGTGCGCTGTTCGAGCACCTGCGCGGCATCGGCGTGCTCGGCGACTGGCGCGAGCCGGACGTGATCCGCATCTCGCCCACCCCGCTCTACAACCGCTACCTGGACGTGCACCATTTCGTCGAGGAAGTGGAAGCCTGGGCCGGCCTCTGAGCCGGCCCCTCCCCTACTGCTGGACAGTTCGTTGATCGCACACGCTTCCCGCTCGTTGAGCATTATCGGTGCCGGCCTGGCCGGGTCCCTGCTGGCTATCCTGCTGTCACGCCAAGGCTGGCGCATCACCCTGTACGAACGCCGCGGCGATCCGCGCGTGGCCGACTACGAGAGCGGCCGCTCGATCAACCTGGCGCTGGCCGAGCGCGGGCGCAACGCGCTGCGCCAAGCCGGCGTGGAAGACGAGGTCATGGCGCGCGCGGTGATGATGCGCGGCCGCATGGTGCATCCGCGCGAAGGCGAACCTCAGTTGCAGCGCTATGGCCGCGACGACAGCGAAGTGATCTGGTCGATCCACCGCAGTGATCTGAACACCACGCTGCTGGAACTGGCCGAACAGGCTGGCGCGACCGTGCACTTCCACCGCCGCCTGCACACCGTCGATTTCGATGCCGGCTACGCACGCTTCATCGATGACCGCGACGACAGCCCGCACGACATCCGCTTCGACACCCTGATCGGCGCCGATGGTGCAGGCTCGGCCCTGCGCGCGGCGATGAACCGGCGGGCGCCGCTGGGTGAGGACATCGCGTTCCTCGACCACTCCTACAAGGAGCTGGAGATTCCGCCGGCCGCCGATGGCAGCTTCCGCATCGAGCGCAACGCGCTGCATATCTGGCCGCGCGGCCACTACATGTGCATCGCCCTTCCCAATCACGAAGGCACCTTCACCGTCACGCTGTTCCTGCCCAACCAGGGCGACCCCAGCTTTGCCACGATCAACACCGGCGCACAGGCCGAAGCATTGTTCGCGCGCGAGTTCGCCGACACCCTGCCGTTGATCCCGAACCTGCGCGCGGACTGGGAACAGCACCCGCCGGGCCTGCTTGGCACGCTTACGCTCGATCGCTGGCACCAGCAGGGCCGGGCCGTACTGATCGGCGATGCCGCGCATGCGATGGTGCCGTTCCACGGACAGGGCATGAACTGCGCGTTCGAGGATTGCGTGGCTTTGTCCCGTCACCTGATGGAAGCCGATGACCTGGAAGGCGCGTTCGCCGCATTCGAGGCCGAGCGCAAGCCGAATGCACGCGCGATCCAGCAGATGGCGCTGGAGAACTACCTGGAAATGCGCGACCGCGTCGCCGATCCCGCCTTCCTGCTGCAGCGTGAGCTGGAACAGGAACTGCAGCGGCGCTGGCCGACCCGGTTCGTACCGCACTACACGATGGTCACCTTCCTGCATACGCCGTACGCGGAAGCCCTGCGCCGCACCGAGCTTCAGCGCGACATGCTGGTGGCGGCCACGGCTGGCCTCGATTCACTCGACAACATCGACTGGGTCGCACTGGAAGCGCAGGTCCACGCGCAGCTGCCGGTCCTGGAGGGCGCGCACTGATGGCTGACAGCTTTCTGTTCTACGACCTGGAAACCTTCGGCCAGGACCCGCGGCGCACGCGCATCTCGCAGTATGCCGCGATCCGCACCGACGCCGATCTGAACGAGATCGACACCCCGGTCAGCTTCTTCGTGCGCCCGGCCGACGATCTGCTGCCCTCGCCGATGGCCACCCTGGTCACCGGCATCACCCCGCAGCAGGCGCTGGCCGAGGGCATCAGCGAGGCCGAAGCCTTCGACCGCATCAACGAGCAGCTGTCGCGCCCCGGCACCTGCGCACTGGGCTACAACACGCTGCGCTTCGACGATGAATTCGTCCGCTACGGCCTGTTCCGCAACTTCCATGACCCGTACGAGCGCGAGTGGCGCAACGGCAATTCGCGCTGGGACCTGCTGGACATGCTGCGGCTGATGCGCGCGATGCGCCCGGACGGCATCCAGTGGCCGCTGCGCGAGGACGGTGCCACCTCCTTCAAGCTCGAGCACCTGGCCGAGGCCAACAACGTGCGCGAAGGCGACGCGCACGAGGCGCTGTCAGACGTGCGCGCCACGATCGGCATGGCACGGCTGTTCAAGCAGTCGCAGCCGCGCTTGTGGGACTACGCCCTGAAGCTGCGCGACAAGCGTTTCGTCGGCAGCCTGATGGATGTAACCGCGATGAAGCCGGTGCTGCACATTTCCATGCGCTATCCAGCCAGCCGCCTGTGCGCGGCGCCGGTGCTGCCGTTGGCCGTGCACCCGACGATCAGCAACCGCGTGATCGTGTTCGACCTGGACGGCGACATCGACGACCTGCTGGCACTGCCGGCCGACGTGATCGCACAGCGCCTGTACATGCGCGCCAGCGAGCTGCCCGAGGGCGTAGCGCGGGTACCGCTGAAGGAGGTGCACCTCAACAAGGTGCCAGCATTGATCGCCTGGAACCACCTGCGTGCCGACGACCACGAGCGCCTGGGCCTGGACGTGGCTGCCATCGAAGCCAAGATCGAGCGACTGCGCGAATTCGCCCCACAGCTGGCAGAGAAGGCACGCCAGGTCTACAACCAGCCGCGCGTGGCCACCGTGGCTGATGTCGACGCATCGCTGTACGACGGATTCCTCGGCAGCGGCGACAAACCGCTGCTCGCGCTGGCACGCACCACCGCGCCGGAACAGCTGGCCGCGCTGGAGGGCCGCTTCCGCGACCCGCGCCTGCCCGAGCTGCTGTTCCGCTACCGCGCACGCAACCATCCCGACAGCCTCGCGCCGGCTGAACGCCTGCGCTGGCAGGATTACCGCCGCCAGCGCCTGCTTGGAGACGGCGGCCTGGGCGAACTCAACCTGCCCCAGTACCAGCAGCAGCTGGACGCACTGGCCGCCGAAGCGCCCGATGACGCCCGGCGCCAGGCCCTGCTGCAATCGCTGCGCGACTGGGGCCAGCAGCTGCAGGAGACCTTGTGAGTACCTATTTCTCGGACGCCAGCTTCAAGTTCCTGCGCAGCCTTGCGCGGCACAACGACAAGGCCTGGTTCAACGACCACCGCCAGCAGTACGAAGACCACGTGCGGCAGCCGTTCCTGCGCCTGCTGGGCGACCTGCAGCCGGCGCTGGCGGAGGTCAGCGAGCACTTCCGCGCCGATACCCGTGGCGTCGGCGGCTCGCTGTTCCGCATCCATCGTGACGCGCGTTTTTCCAACGACAAGTCGCCCTACAAGACCTGGCAGGGTGCACGCCTGTTCCATGAGCGCCGCCGCGAAGTAGCCGCGCCGTCCTTCTACGTGCACCTGCAGCCGGGCGAAAGCTTCGTCGGCGCCGGCCTGTGGCATCCGGAACCGGAAACCCAGCGCCGCGTGCGCCACTTCATCCTCGACAACCCCGGCAGCTGGAAGGCCGCCGCGCATGCACCGGCGCTGCGCAAGCGCTTCGATTTCGAGGAGAGCGAGAAGCTGGTACGGCCGCCGCGCGGCTTCCCGGCCGACTTCGAGTTCATCGACGACCTCAAGCACCGCAACTGGGTGATGTGGCGCTCGCTGGACGACGCCACCATGACCGGCCCGCGCCTGCTGTCCACGCTGGGCAAGGACCTGGCAGGGCTCGGCCCGTTCGTCGACTACCTGTGCGCGGCGCTGGACCTGGAGTTCTGAACCGCATCACCTGCCGTTCACCACCGGCCGCCTCACTTGCGGCAGTCTGGACAGCATGAAGAAGCTCACTGCACTGGCTGTGCTGCTGGTCCTGGCCTTGGCTGCGTGGTGGTTCGGTGGCCCCTACATGACCGTGCACGGCCTGTCCAAGGCCATCGAAGAACGTGACACCGCGCGGCTGGAACGCTACGTCGATTTCCCGCGCGTGCGCGGCAGCCTGCGCGCCCAGCTCAACGACTACCTGGTGCGCCAGGCCGGGCCTGGCGTGGCGGCCAGTCCGTTCGGCGCCCTGCTCTACGGGCTGGGCGACCAGCTCGGTGGTGCGGCGGTGGAGACGATGGTGACCCCGACCGGCATCGGCGCGATGCTGCAGGGCCACGTGCTGTGGAAGCGCGGCCGCAATGAACTGCAGGGCGGCGATGCCTTCGGAGCGACCGAACCGGCACGGCCATTGAAGAACGCCGAGCATCACTTTGAAGCGCTGGACCGCTTCGTGATCGATGTCGACCGCGGTCCCGGCCAGCCGCCGCTGAAGGTGGTGCTGGAACCGCAGGGCCTGCGCTGGAAGGTGGTGGATCTGCAGTTGGGGATGTCGGCCACCCAATAACCGGTAGCCGCCCACCTTGGTGGCACCGATGCATGGCAGTGCCAACCAGCGGTTGGCACCCACCCGGCATGGTTTCACCCCTCGTTGGCGACGCCATGCGGCACATGGCCGGCGGCCACGTGTTCGCGCGCACTGTCGATGTTGTGCTGCGAATCGTCGAAGAAGATGTCGGCGCCGAAGGCCTGCAGGAAGGGGCCCTTGTGGCGCCCACCAAGGAACAGCGCCTCGTCCAGGCGCACGCCCCACTCGCGCAGGGTGCGGATCACGCGCTCGTGCGCCGGCGCCGAGCGTGCGGTAACCAGCGCAGTGCGGATCGGTGCGCTTTCGCCGGCCGGGAATACTTCCTGCAGCGTATGCAGGGCCGACAGGAAGCCGCGGAACGGGCCGCCACTGAGCGGCTCGCGGGCACGTTCGCGCTCGTGGCGGCCAAACGCCTCCACGCCCTGCTCGCGCGAGATGCGCTCGCTCTCGTCACCGAAGATCACCGCGTCACCGTCGAAGGCGATGCGCAGCTGGCCAGCCGGGCGCCCGGTGTCGATCTGGTCGGCCGCCGCTGCCGCGGTTTCGCCGGGCGGCTTGGGCAGGATGGTGGCCGCGGCGATGCCATGGCGCAGCGCGCTGCGCACCGATTCCGGGTTGGCCGACAGGAACAGGTCGGTACCGAATGGCTTCACGTACGGCCAGGTCGGCTCGCCGGCAGTGAACGTGGCGCGGATGATGCCCAGGCCGTAGTGCTGGATCGAATTGAAGATGCGCAGGCCGGTATCGGCCGAGTTGCGCGACAGCAGGATCACTTCGACGCGCGGATTCTCCGGGCTGGCGCCCTGGTTCAGTGCCAGCAGCTTGCGTACCACCGGAAACGCCACGCCGGGGCCGAGGATGTCGTCCTCGTGCTGGCGCTGGAATTCGGCGTACGCCGCCACGCCATCGCTCTCGAACAGCGCGTGGCTTTCCTCGAGGTCGAACAGGGCGCGCGAGGTTACCGCAACAGTCAGCAAACGGGGGGAGTTGTCGCCCATCGGTGGGGGTCCTTCAAGCGGTCGGCACGGCCGGCCGCCCATTGTCCTCAAAAAACGAACTGTTCGCTCAGGATCCTGTCTTCCAGGTTGTGCTCCGGGTCGAACAGCAGGGTCACGCGGCGGTCCTTCGACTCGCGGATGGTCACCTCGACCACGTCGCGGGTCTCGTGCGAATCGGCGGTGACGCTGACCGGGCGCTTGTAGGGATCGAGCACGCGGAAGCGCACCTCGGTATCGGCCTTCAGGATCGCGCCGCGCCAGCGCCGCGGCCGGTACGGGGCCAACGGCGTCAGCGCGATGGTGTGCGAGCCCAGCGGCAGCACCGGACCATGCGCGGAATAGTTGTAGGCGGTACTGCCCGCCGGGGTGGCCACCAGCACACCGTCGCCGATCAGTTCGGCCACGCGCTCCTGGCCGTTCAGGTCGATGCCGATATGCGCGGCCTGCCGGGTCTGGCGCAGCAGCGAAACATCGTTGTAGGCCAGCGAACCGGTACTGGTACCGGACTCGGTCAGTGCCACCATTTCCAGCGGGCGCAGATGGGCCGGCTCGGCGCGGGCGATGCGGGCATGCACGTCTTCGTCGCCACGGTACTGGTTCATCAGGAAGCCGACGGTGCCCAGCTTCATGCCGAACACCGGCTTGCCCAGGTGCCCATGCCGATGCAGGGTCTGCAGCATGAAGCCATCACCACCCAGCGGGCACAGCACGTCGGCCTGCTCGGGCGCGTAGTCGCCATAGCGCGAGACCATGGCCGCGCGGGCCATCTGCGCGGGCTCGGTGGTGCTGGCCAGGAAAGCGATGCGGGGGGTGTCGCTCATCAGTGGATCCGGGTGGGTGTGCCAGCAAGAGCATACCCGGTAGTACCGGCCGCTGGCCGGCAGCTGCACCCGGTTGCGGTTCATGTGGTTGCCGGCCAGCGGCCGGCACTACCGTGCAATACAGAACGGCCCCGCTTTCGCGGGGCCGTTCCGTTTCACGCTTACCGGGCGTGGCCCGGCGCTACATCACTTACGCACCATGCGCCGCCAGCTGGCCCAGGCGCTGCACCGCGACCGAGACGGTCGGGTAGTCCAGGGTCTTCTGCTCGGCCAGTTCGGCCAGCATCGCCAGGGTGAAGCGCAGGCTGTTGTCGTCACGGCCCATCCAGGCTGCGACCTTGGCCTCCGCGCTGCTGCCCTTGGTGCCCAGCACCTGGCCGGCCAGGTTGCGGTGGTTGGCCGCCAGCTCGTCACGCAGCACGCCACGTGCCACGGCGTGCCAACGACCGTTGACCTCCAGCGCGTCGACCTGCTCGAACAGCCACGGCAGCTGCAGGGCATCGCCCAGGCGGAAGTGGACCTTGGACACGTCCACCGGCTTCAGCTTGCGGGTACGGGCCAGTTCGATGATGTCGAACGCCGGCTCCAGGAAGTGCAGTTCGGCCAGCTGCTGCGCCAGGGCGGACGGCAGGCCCTTTTCCTTCCACTCGGCCACCAGGGCTTCGTAGGTCGGACGCTGCGAATCCGGCAGCACACCCGAAGCAACGCGGATGTCGTTGAACGGACCCTGGTAGCGGTTGACGGCCTCAGTGATGCCCGGCATCGCACCCGGGCGCGACAGCAGCCAACGCACGAACGAACGCTGCAGCTTCCAGATCACTTCCAGCGCGTCGATCTGCACCGACTCCGGCACCTTGCCGTCGAGGGCATCGATCTGCGCCCACAGCGCGCGTGCATCCAGCGTTTCACGGCTGATGGTGTAGGCCTTGGCGACCTCGGCGATGGAACGGCCGGTGTCTTCCTGCATGCGCATCAGGAAGGTGGCGCCCATGCGGTTGATGGTCTGGTTGGTCACGGCCGTGGCGATGATTTCGCGCTTCAGGCGGTGACGCTCCATCGCGTCGGCGTACTTCTTCTGCAGCGGGGTCGGGAAGTAACGCTGCAGTTCCTTGGACAGGTACGGGTCTTCCGGAATGTCCGAATCCAGCAGCTGGGCGAACGCCACCAGCTTGGAGTAGGACAGCAGCACCGACAGCTCCGGACGGGTCAGGCCCTGGCCGCGTGCCTTGCGCTGGGACAGCTCGGCGTCGGACGGCAGGAACTCGATCTGGCGATCCAGCAGGCCCTGCTGTTCCAGGGTACGGATGAAGTGCTGCTTGGAACCCAGGCGCTTGACCGCCATCCGCTCCATCAGGCTCAGGGCCTGGTTCTGGCGGTAGTTGTCGTTGAGCACCAGCTCGGCGACTTCATCGGTCATCGAGGCCAGCAGCTTGTTGCGCTGCTCGACGGTCAGCTTCTTGGCCCGCACCACATCATTGAGCAGGATCTTGATGTTGACTTCATGGTCGGAGGTGTCCACACCGGCCGAGTTGTCGATGAAGTCGGTGTTGAGCAGCACGCCAGCCTGGGCGGCTTCGATGCGGCCCAGCTGGGTCATGCCCAGGTTGCCGCCCTCGCCCACCACCTTGCAGCGCAGCTCGCCACCGTTCACGCGCAGCGCGTTGTTGGCGCGGTCGCCGACATCGCTGTGCTGCTCGCTGGCAGCCTTCACGTAGGTACCGATGCCGCCGTTCCACAGCAGGTCGACCGGTGCCTTCAGGATCGCGCTCATCAGATCGTTCGGCGACAGCGCCTTGACGTTGTCGTCCAGGCCCAGCGCTTCACGCACCTGCGGGGTGATATCGATCGACTTCAGGCTGCGCGGGTACACGCCGCCGCCCTTGCTGATCAGCTTGGCGTCGTAGTCCGCCCAGCTCGAGCGCGGCACGGTGAACAGGCGCTCACGTTCGACGAACGTGGTGGCCGCATCCGGGTTCGGGTCCAGGAAGATGTGGCGGTGGTCGAATGCAGCGACCAGGCGGATGTGGCGCGACAGCAGCATGCCGTTGCCGAACACGTCGCCGGACATGTCGCCGACGCCGACCGCGGTGAAGTCCTGGGTCTGGCTGTCACGGCCCAGCGCACGGAAGTGGCGCTTGACCGACTCCCACGCACCGCGTGCGGTGATGCCCATGCCCTTGTGGTCGTAACCGACCGAACCACCGGAGGCGAACGCATCGCCCATCCAGAAGCCGTGCGCGATGGCCAGGCCGTTGGCGATGTCGGAGAAGGTCGCGGTGCCCTTGTCGGCGGCCACCACCAGGTACGGATCGTCCATGTCATGGCGCACGACATCCACCGGCGGCACGATCTTGTTGTTGACGATGTTGTCGGTGATGTCCAGCAGGCCCTGGATGAACAGCTTGTAGCAGGCCACGCCGTTGGCAAAGATCGCATCGCGGTCGCCGTTCACCGGCGGGGTCTTGGCGAAGAAACCGCCCTTCGCGCCGACCGGCACGATGACGGTGTTCTTGACCATCTGCGCCTTGACCAGGCCCAGCACTTCGGTACGGAAGTCTTCGCGACGGTCCGACCAGCGCAGGCCACCACGGGCCACGGCACCGAAGCGCAGGTGGGTACCTTCCACGCGCGGGCCGTAGACGAAGATTTCGCGGTACGGGCGCGGCTTGGGCAGGTCCGGCACCAGCGCCGAATCGAACTTGAAGCTGATGACATGGCCGTGCTGGCCGTTGGCATCGGTCTGGTAGTAGCTGGTGCGCAGGGTCGCGTCGATCACGCCCATGAACGAACGCAGGATGCGGTCCTCGTCCAGGCTGGACACGCGGTCCATCAGCTTCAGCAGCGCATCGCGCGCGGCCTGCATCTGCGCGTCGCGGTCGCCCTTGCGGGCGTCGACCACGGTCTTGAGCACCTTCAGGGTGGCCTCGTCACCGGCAGCCAGCACATCGAGGTGGGCCTTCAGCTGGGCCTGGCCGGCAGCGATGTCTTCCTTGCTTTCATGGCCGGTGGCCGGATCGAAGCGCGCTTCGAACAGCTCCACCAGCAGGCGGGCCAGCAGCGGGTAGCGCGCGAAGGTGCCTTCCACGTAGGCCTGCGAGAACGGCACGCCGGTCTGCAGCAGGTACTTGCAGTAGCCACGCAGCATGGCGACCTGGCGCCAGTGCAGGCCAGCAGCCAGCACCAGGCGGTTGAAGCCATCGTTCTCGGCATCGCCGTGCCAGACGCGGGCGAAGGTCTCGCCGAAGGCTTCATCGACGCTGGCGGCATCAATCGCACCGGCGGTCGATTCGACCTCGAAGTCCTGCACGTACACCGGGGCGTTGTCGACCGACAGGCGGTACGGACGCTCGGCAATCACGCGCAGGCCCATGTTTTCCATCATCGGCAGCGCGTCCGACAGCGGAATGTCATCCAGCTGGCGGTACAGCTTCAGGCGCAGGCCATCACCGCTTTCGCGCGGCACGGCCTGCAGGCTCAGGCGCAGGTCGTCCGGGCCGGTCAGGGCGTCGAGCTGGCTGACATCGTTGGCGGCAACGGCGGTGCTGTTGTCTTCGATGTAGCCGGCCGGCAGCGCCTTGCCGATACGGGCGGCGATGCGCAGGCCTTCGGTTTCGCCATGGCGGGTGACCAGCGCTTCGCGCAGGTCGTCCTGCCAGTTGCGCAGTACCTGGGCCAGCTTCTGTTCCAGTTCGGCGGTATCGACGTCGAGCATTTCACCCGGCTTCGGGCGCACGATCAGGTGCACCTGGGCCAGCGGCGATTCGCCCAGCACCACCGAGCTGTCCACGTACTCACCGTGCAGCGCTTCCTTCAGCATCGCTTCGATGCGCAGGCGCACGTCGGTGTTGAAGCGCTCGCGCGGCAGGTAGACCAGCGCGGAGATGAAGCGGCTGTACTTGTCGCGGCGCAGGAACAGGCGGCTGCGCACGCGCTCCTGCAGGCCCAGCACGCCCATCGCGGTGCGGAACAGTTCGTCCTCGCTGGACTGGAACAGTTCTTCGCGCGGCAGGGTTTCCAGGATGTGGCGCAGGGCCTTGCCGCTGTGGCTGGCCGGGGCCAGGCCGGACTGCTTCATCACGTGCTCGTGGCGCTGGCGCACCAGCGGGATCTCCCACGGGCGGCGGTTGTAGGCGCTGGAGGTGAACAGGCCAAGGAAGCGCTGCTCGCCGATGATCTTGCCCTTGGCGTCGAATTCCAGCACGCCGATGTAGTCCATGTAGCCGGCGCGGTGCACGCGCGAACGGGCATTGGTCTTGGTCAGGATCAGCGCGTCCTTCAGGCCGGAGGTGGCATTCAGGCCCTGCGCGGCCAGGGTCTTGACCGGACGCGCGGCGGATTTGTCCTTGCCGCGCATCAGGCCCAGGCCGGTGTCGTTCAGCGGCGCCAGCACGTCTTCCTTGCCCTGCTTCTCGACGCGGTACTCGCGGTAGCCGAAGAAGGTGAAGTGGTTGTCGGCGGCCCAGCGCAGGAATTCCTGTGCTTCCTTGCGCGAAGCATCGTCGACCGGCAGCTGGCGCTTGCCCAGGTCGTCGGCCAGCGACAGCGCCTTGTCCTTCATCGGCTGCCAGTCGCGCACGATCGCGCGCACTTCGTCCAGGGCCTTGTTGATGGCCTGTTCGATGGCGGCCATGGCTTCGGCCGGCTGGCGGTCGATCTCCAGCAGCATCACCGACTCGGCATCACCCTCGCCGACCTTGACCAGCTTGCCGGCCTTGTCGCGGGTGAAGCGCAGCACCGGGTGGCCCAGCACGTGGACGCCCACACCCTGTTCGGCCAGCGACATGGTGACGGTATCGACCAGGAACGGCATGTCGTCGTTGACGATCTGCAGCACCGTGTGCGGCGATTCCCAACCATTGGCCTTCGCGGTCGGATTGAACACGCGGACGTTGGCCTTGCCGGCCTTGCGGGCACGGGCGAATTCCAGCGTCTCAGCCGCGAGAGCGGCCCACTCTTCAGCGCTGTGGTGCGGGAACTCGTCCGACTCCATGCGCTTGTAGAAGTCAGTGGCGAACGCCACTGCTTCGGCCTGTGCGGCCGCGGGGTAGCGCTTGCGCAATGCCGTGTACACCGGCTCCAGGGAGAAACCAGCGGTCACTGCGACCTCCGACTCTGCTGGTTTGGTCTTGTTTTTCACGGTCTTGGCTGCGGTTTTTTGCGGTTTCATGGCAGAGCGATGCGCTTGCTCAGTTGGGAAAATGAAATTGTAGCCCTACCGCACGAAAAGGCCTTGCTGCAGGACGGAATAAGCAGATTCGGGTTTGCTGCGGTTTAGACGCCTATTCAGTTCGCACCGGTATGGTGCTGGCGCCTGTTTCAGCACTGCCGACAGGATCGGCAAAACGTGTTACCGGAAGACACACGCGGCGACGCCGATGCGATTCCACAATCCTGAACTGGACGGTATAGTCCACCGCGTGAGCCCGGCCTACCTCCCCGTTGCCCTCGATGCACGCGATGAGCGCGTGTTCGACGCCGTACGCGAACTGCTGGCCCAGCAGGGCATGCAGATGAGCATGGAGGCGGTGGCCCAGCACGCCGGCTGCTCCAAGCAGACCCTGTACTCGCGCTATGGCAGCAAGCAGGATCTGTTGCGCCGGGTGATGCAGCGCCATGTCGGCCACGCCACCGGCGCCATGGTCCGTGCACTCCGTACTGACGACCTGCGTGCCAGCCTGCTCCAGTTCGCCACCGACTTCCTGGAGCATTTCAACCAACCGCACGTAGGACAGGCCTGCCGGCTGATCGCTGCCGACGCGGCCCAGTTTCCCGAAGAGGCGCGTACGCTGTACCGGCATGGGGCCGGCGCGCTGACGCTTCATCTTACTGAATGGATTGAAACCGTTTGCATGCGCGGCCAGCTCCGGCATGACGACCCGCACTTCATGGCCGAACTGCTGCTGAGCATGATCGCCGGTCAGGATTTCGACAAACAGCGCTTCCATACCCCCCATCGTGATGACGCGCTGCTGCGTCGGCGCTGGGCAGAGTTCTCCGTCGACAGCTTCCTGCGCGCATTCGCGCCACAGCCGTTGCCGGCCCCGCCTACAAACCAACCCCGGAGTTCCTCCTGATGACCGCCCCACTCCGCACCCTTGCCTTGACGTGCGCCGTTGCTGTCGCGCTGGCTGCCTGCAAGAAGCCGGAACAGCAGATGCCCCCGCCGCCGGAGGTGGGCGTGATCGACGCCAAGCCGCAGACCCTGCCGCTGCAGCGCGAGCTGGTCGGCCGCCTGTCGCCGTTCCGCAGCGCCGACGTGCGCGCGCGCGTGCCGGGCGTGCTGCTCAAGCGCGTCTACCAGGAAGGCTCGCAGGTGAAGCAGGGCCAGACCCTGTTCCTGATCGACCCGGCGCCGCTGCGCGCCTCGCTCAACGCCTCCGAAGCACAGCTGGCCTCGGCCCGCGCCACCTACGCCAATGCCAAGGTGGCCGCCGATCGCGCCCGCTCCCTGGCGCCGCAGCAGTTCGTCTCCAAGTCCGACCTGGACAACGCTGAATCGGCCGAACGTACCGCGCTGGCTGCGGTCAAGCAGGCCGAAGCAACGGTGACCTCCTCGCGCATCAACCTGGGCTACACCGAAGTGACCGCACCGATCAGCGGCGTGGCCAACAAGCAGCAGGTCACCGAAGGCGCGCTGGTCGGCCAGGGCGATGTGACCCTGCTGACCACCGTCGACCAGCTCGACCCGCTGTACGTGAACTTCTCGCTGAGCGTGGACGAGCTGACCCAGCTGCGCGCGCAGCAGGCCAAGGGCGCGCTGGCGCTGTCCGGCGATGGCAAGGCCACGGTCAACGTCAAGCTGGCCGACGGCAGCACCTACAGCGAGCCGGGCACCCTGGACTTCTCCTCGACCACGGTCGACCCGGCCACCGGTGCGGTGTCGCTGCGCGCGTTGCTGCCCAATCCGCAGCAGATCCTGCTGCCGGGCGCCTTCGTCAGCTTCCAGGCCAACCTGGGCGAGCGCAACAACGCCTTCCTGGTGCCGCAGCAGGCCCTGCTGCGTGATACCACCGGCGGCTACGTGATGGTGGTCGGCGCCGACGGCAAGGTCGCGCGCAAGAACGTGAAGACCGATGGCGCGCAGAACGGCAACTGGCTGGTCAGCGACGGACTGGCCGCCGGTGACAAGGTGATCGTGGCCGGCGTGCAGAAGGTCAAGGAAGGTGCACCGGCGGTGGCCAAGCCGTGGACTCCGGGACAGGACGCCAACGGCAAGCCTGCCGCGGGCGCCGCGCCGGCAGGTGCAGCACCGGCCGCAGGCAACGCACCGGCCGACGCCGCCAAGCCCGAGCAGGCCGATGCGGCCAAGCCGGCCGCCACCGAATCGAACAAGCAGTAACGGGAACCTTCCGTCATGCCTAAATTTTTCATCGAGCATCCAGTCTTCGCCTGGGTGGTAGCGATCCTGATCTCGCTCAGCGGCGTGATCGCGATCCTCAACCTGGGCGTGGAGTCCTATCCCAACATCGCCCCGCCACAGGTGACCGTCTCGGCCACCTACCCGGGCGCCAGTGCGGACACCACTGAAAAATCGGTCACCCAGGTGATCGAGCAGCAGCTGACCGGTATCGATCACCTGCTGTATTTCAGTTCCTCGTCCGCCTCCAACGGCCGTGCGCAGATCACCCTGACCTTCGAGACCGGTACCGATCCGGACATCGCCCAGGTGCAGGTGCAGAACAAGGTCTCGCTGGCCACGCCCCGACTGCCCTCGGAAGTGACCCAGCAGGGCGTGGTGGTGGCCAAGGCCAACGCCGGCTTCCTGATGGTGATCGCGCTGCAGTCCGATACGCCGGCCATCAACCGTGATGCCCTGAACGACATCGTCGGTTCGCGCGTGCTCGACCAGGTCTCGCGCATCCCCGGCGTCGGCAGCACCCAGCAGTTCGGTTCCGAGTACGCCATGAACATCTGGCTGAACCCGGAAAAGATGCAGGGCTACGGCCTGTCGGCCAGCCAGGTGCTGGCCGCGGTGCGGGCGCAGAACGTGCAGTTCGCCGCCGGTGCGCTGGGCTCGGACCCGTCGCCGGAAGGCCAGCACTTCACCGCCACGGTCTCGGCCGAAGGCCGCTTCAGCTCGCCGCAGGAGTTCGAGAACATCATCCTGCGCGCCAATGCTGATGGCTCGCGCGTGCTGCTGAAGGACATCGCCCGCGTTGCCTTCGGTGCCAACAATTACGGCTTCGACACCCAGTACAACGGCAAGCCGACCGGCGCCTTCGCCATCCAGCTGCTGCCGGGCGCCAACGCCCTGAACGTGGCCGATGCCGTACGCGCCAAGATGGACGAACTGCAGCCCAGCTTCCCGGCCGGGGTCACCTGGTTCTCGCCGTACGACAGCACCACCTTCGTCAAGATCTCGATCCAGGAAGTGGTCAAGACACTGTTCGAGGCAGTGTTCCTGGTGTTCCTGGTGATGCTGATCTTCCTGCAGAACTTCCGCGCCACCCTGATTCCGACCCTGGTCATCCCGGTGGCCCTGCTCGGTACCTTCCTGGGCATGTGGATGATCGGCTTCACGATCAACCAGCTGACCCTGTTCGCGATGGTGCTGGCGATCGGCATCGTGGTCGATGACGCGATCGTGGTGATCGAGAACGTCGAACGCATCATGACCGAGGAAGGCCTGGCGCCGAAGCCGGCCACGCAGAAGGCGATGACCCAGATCACCGGCGCGGTGGTGGCGATCACCGTCGTGCTGGCCGCGGTGTTCATCCCGTCCGCCCTGCAGGGCGGCGCGGCCGGTGAGATCTACAAGCAGTTCGCGCTGACCATCGCCATTTCGATGGCGTTCTCGGCGTTCCTGGCGCTGGGCTTCACCCCGGCGCTGTGCGCGACCTTCCTGAAGCCGACGCACAACGACAACCCGAACATCGTCTACCGCACCTTCAACAAGTACTACGACAAGATCAGCCACACCTATGTGGGCCACATCACCTCGGCGGTGCGCCATGCCCCGCGCTGGATGATCCTGTTCGTGGTGCTGACCGCACTGTGCGGCTTCCTGTTCACCCGCATGCCGGGCAGCTTCCTGCCGGAGGAAGACCAGGGCTATGCGCTGGCGATCGTGCAGCTGCCGCCGGGCTCGACCAAGGGCCAGACCAACGAAGTGTTCGCGCAGATGCGTGGCATCCTGGAAAAGCAGGATGGCTATGAAGGCATGCTGCAGGTGGCCGGTTTCAGCTTCGTCGGTTCCGGCGAGAACGTGGGCATGGGCTTCATCCGCCTGAAGCCGTGGGAAGAACGCAAGTTCACCGCGCCCGAGTTCATCCAGAACATGAACGGCGCGTTCTATGGCATCAAGGAAGCGCAGATCTTCGTGGTCAACCTGCCCACCGTGCAGGGCCTCGGCCAGTTCGGCGGCTTCGACATGTGGCTGCAGGACCGCAGCGGTGCCGGTTACGAGCAGCTGACCCAGGCCCGCAACGTCCTGCTCGGCCAGGCCGCGCAGAAGCCGGACCACCTGGTCGGCGTGCGCCCGAACGGCCTGGAAAACGCGCCGCAGCTGCAGCTGCACGTGGACCGGGTGCAGGCGCAGTCGATGGGCATGTCGGTGTCGGACGTGTACAGCACCATCCAGCTGATGCTGGCCCCGGTGTACGTCAACGACTTCTTCTACGAAGGCCGCATCAAGCGCGTGACCATGCAGGCCGATGGTCCCTACCGCACCGGCCAGGAGTCGCTGAAGAGCTTCTACAGCCCGTCCAGCCTGACCACCAATGCCGATGGCACCAACGCAATGATCCCGCTGAACACGGTGGTCAAGTCCGAATGGGTATCCGCGCCGCCATCGCTGAGCCGCTACAACGGCTACTCGGCGATCAACATCGTCGGTTCGCAGGCGCCGGGCACCAGCTCGGGTGAAGCGATGCAGACCATGGAAGGCATCGTCAACGACGACCTGCCGGCCGGCTTCGGCTACGACTGGTCCGGCATGTCCTACCAGGAAATCCTGGCCGGCAACGCCGCGACCCTGCTGCTGGTGCTGTCCATCGTGGTGGTGTTCCTGTGCCTGGCCGCGCTGTATGAAAGCTGGTCGATCCCGGTGGCGGTGCTGCTGGTGGTGCCGCTGGGTGTGCTCGGCGCACTCGGCCTGTCGATGCTGCGTGGGCTGCCCAACGATCTGTTCTTCAAGATCGGCCTGATCACCGTGATCGGCCTGGCCGCCAAGAACGCGATCCTGATCGTGGAGTTCGCGGTGGAGCAACGTGCAGCAGGCAAGAACCTGCGCGATGCCACCATCGAGGCGGCCCGCCTGCGTTTCCGCCCGATCCTGATGACCTCGTTCGCGTTCATCATGGGCGTGATCCCGATGGCGATCTCCACCGGTGCCGGCGCCAACTCCCGCCATGCCATCGGTACCGGCGTGATCGGCGGCATGCTGTTCGCCACCCTGCTCGGCCTGCTGATGATTCCGGTGTTCTTCGTGGTCGTGCGCCGCATGCTGGGCGACAAGCTGGATGAACCGTCCAAGGAGTTCCTGGAACGCCAGCGTGACGCGGATGCTGCACACCGTCCGGATCGTTGATCCGGCGCTGAGCTGAAACGAGAAAGGCCCCGGAGCGATCCGGGGCCTTTTTTGTTGCCGCATTGCGGGGTCAGGGTAGATGCAAACCTTGGTTGGCGCTCTTCAATCCATGCCAACCAAGGTTGGCATCTACCAGAGCAATGGCCATCCCGATACCTCAGCGCAGCAGCGCGATCACCGCACACACGGCCACGATCACCAGCGCCGCCCACTGCATCGGTACGAAGAAGAAATGATGGCGTGCCACTTCACCCTTCGGCCGCGGCACGCGGTTCAGCCACAGCCCCAGCACGGCGTTCACGGCCGCACCAAGGCCACCGCCCAGCAGCACCTGCTGCAGCGGGATGTTGCCCTTGGGGCCGTCAGGCGGGGAGAAGTACGCCAGCAGCAGGATGGCTGCAATCGGCGTCACCAGCGTCATGAATCCCCAACCGCGATGGATCATCGTGCAGCTCCATGCAAAAAAAGGGGCTGCACTGTAGCGGGGCTTGCGCGCGCGATCGCTTTCTGTAGAGCCGAGCCCATGCTCGGCTGCTTGTGCTGGAGCCGAGCATGGGCTCGGCTCTACAGACGGCCAGAGAACAGCGCATCCACGCATGGCGTGGATCTTATCTCTTGCCGATCTGGCACTTTGGGTGCCGAGAGCCCGGCGTGGGCGACCGTGTGGATCTAGGTCTTTCGACCGTGAAGTAGCTTGGGTCCCCACGCCGG
>NZ_RAVT01000057.1 GCF_013464915.1 Stenotrophomonas maltophilia | reverse complement strand
ATCCAGGCTTACACGGCGGCCCACGCCGGCTCTCGGCACCTACGCTGCCAGATTCCGATCAGATAAGGCTTGGCAGCCGCATCCATGCGGCTGACACCCCGCACTCCGACACCGCCCCACCTTSGACAGGTTCCGYGTGYTGTTGGYAGGTGTCGACCTTGGTCGACACATCTGTCAGATATCGAAWGAAATTCCGGGGTCAGATCCGTTTTCCTGCGKAAAACGKATCTGACCCCAAGAGTATTTCCGACAGATCGCAGAAATCTATCGAAGGCGGGGTGGGTCCGGTTGCGGGAGTGTCCGCGGCATGGATGCCGCGGCCAAGCCCCCAAGGATGGGTTTACGGCGTCTCCCGCAACCGGACCCACCCCGCCATCCCACGGAATGCCCGCTGTTGCTGTTGCTTCGGCTGTTGCCGTTGCCTCTGCGGGTGCAGGGCGCAGCCCTGCCAGCACACCCCCTCCCTGAGCATTCCGCGCAGTGGTCTGAGCGCCGCGCACACGCCGGCCACGGCACGCTATGCGGCAACGGAATCGCCCGTCATCCACCGAGAACCGCCATGACCCTGCGTCACCTGCCGCTGCGCACCGCCCTGCTGCTGGCCCTGCCATCCCTGCCGCTGGCCGCGCTCGCCGAAGCCACTTCGCCCGCTCCCACCCAGCAGGTGCCCGGTGTCTACCACCAGCGCGTCGGTGCGCTGCAGGTCACCGCCCTGTTCGATGGCGTGGTCGCGCTGGGCCGGCAGGAAGTGGTGGACGTGCCGGCAACGCTGGTCAGCCGCCTGCTGGAAGGCCGCTACGTGCCCGAAGACAAGAAAGGCCTGCAGACCGCGATCAATGCCTTCCTGGTGCGCCAGGGCAACCATCTGACCCTGGTCGATACCGGCACCGCGCAGTGCTTCGGCCCCGGCCTGGGCCAGGTACTCGGCAATCTGCGTGCCTCCGGCGTGGACCCGGCCGAGGTGGACGAGGTGCTGCTCACCCACGCCCATCCGGACCACCTGTGCGGCGTGCTCGACGCGCAGGGCAAGCCGGCCTACCCGAATGCCACGGTGTGGCTGTCCAAGGCCGATGCCGACTACTGGCTCAACCCGGCCAGCGAGGCCACGGCGCCGAAGGGCGTGCGCTTCGCCTTCCCGCTGGCACGCAACGCGGTCGCGCCGTACCAGGCCAGCGGGCACCTGCGCACTTTCAGCCCCGGCGATGCCCTGCCCGGTGGCGCGGTGGCGATGGATTCCCATGGCCACACCCCGGGCCATGTCTCCTACCGGTTCGACAGCCAGGGCCAGTCGCTACTCGTCTGGGGTGATGTGCTGCACTTCCATGCGGTGCAGTTCGCGCATCCGGAAGCGGCGTTCGAGGCCGATTCGGACCGCAGGGCGGCCATCGCCAGCCGTCGCGGCCTGCTGCAGCAGGCCACTGCCAGCGGTTGGTGGGTGGCCGGCGCGCACCTGCCGTTCCCCGGCCTGGGCCACGTGCGCAGCGAAGGCCAGGCCTATGCCTGGGTGCCGGCGGAGTATTCACCGTTGAAATGATGGGCCGGCCCGGGACGGCGTGGTTGCCGGCCAGCGGCCGGCACTACCCGGGCATGCGTCGGTAGCGCCCGGCTGCCAGCCGGGCCACCGGAAATGCCTTATTCCAGGCCCAGCCAGCCGCCGATCACGGCGCGGGCTTCGTCCACGCCGGTGCGGTCCTCGCCGGAGAACACCTGCACGCTGACGCTGTCGCCGTAAGCCGAGTGCAGTTCCTTGCGCACCTTCTGCAGGGTCTGCATCTGCTGGCTGCGGCTGAGCTTGTCGGCCTTGGTCAGCAGGGCGTGCGCCGGCATGCCGCGCTGTACGGCATAGGACAGCATCTGCCGGTCGTAGTCCTTCAGCGGGTGACGGATGTCCATCACCACCACCAGCCCCTTCAGTGCCTCGCGGGTACGGAAATACCGGTCGATGAAGGCCTGCCAGTGCGCCTGCAGGTCCAGCGGCACCTTGGCGTAGCCGTAACCGGGCAGGTCGACCAGATGGGCTTCCGGGGTGATCTGGAAGAACACCAGCTGCTGGGTACGGCCGGGCGTCTTGGAGACACGGGCCAGCGCGTTCTGGCGGGTCAGCGCGTTGAGCGCACTGGACTTGCCGGCGTTGGAGCGGCCGGCAAAGGCCACTTCGGCCCCTTCGTCGGGCGGCAGCTGCCGCACGTTGTGGGCCGAAAGGTGGTAACGGGCGCGTTCGATGAGCAATGACATGTGCCTAGGATCGCATGTTGCGGCGCCGCGCGCCCGTGCCGGCGGCCGTTGCGGGCATTTTGCTGCACTGCTGCGTTGACCGTGCGCGGAAACGCCGTTGATAATCCGGGCGATGCCGGCGGCCACCGCCCGGCCCGGTCCATACGGAGCTTTAGCATGCGCCACGCTCGCGTTCTTGCCGTATCCGCCCTTGCCACTGCCGTAGTCGTTGCCGCTGCTGCGTTCGCGCAGACCACGTTGACCCCGCTGCCCGACAACGGGCCGATCAACACCGCCTCGCTGGAGGTGGATTTCAGCAAGACCCATTGGGGCGATGCCAAGGCCGGCCAGACCAAGGCTTCGGCCTGTGCGGCCTGCCACGGCGCCGACGGCAATTCCACGGTCGAGATGTATCCGTCCATCGCCGGCCAGAGCGAACGCTACGTGGCCCAGCAGATGGCCCTGATCGCCAACGGCCAGCGCAGTTCCGGCGCGGCGGTGGCGATGGTGCCGTTCGTGCAGAACCTCACCCCGCAGGACATGCGCGACATCGGCGCGTTCTTCGCCACGCAGAAGGCCACCGCCGGTATCGCCGACGACACGGCGGTCACTGACGGCCCGTACAAGGGCATGAAGTTCTACGAGATCGGCCAGCAGCTGTACCGTGGCGGCGACGCCAAGCGCGGACTGCCGGCCTGCATGGCGTGCCACGGCCCCAGCGGCGCCGGCAATCCCGGCCCGGCCTATCCGCACATCGGCGGCCAGCACGCGAGCTATGTCGCGCGCCGCCTGCAGGAGTACCAGGCCGGGCAGACCAACGAGACCGACAAGGCGCACTTCCAGATCATGGCGACGGTCGCGCAGAAGCTGAGCGAGCAGGAGGTGCAGGCGCTGTCGAGCTACCTGCAGGGCCTGCACAACAAGGCCGACGATGTGGCCACTGCCACCCCGTCGGCACAACCGGCTGCCGCCCCCTGACCGCCACTGGTCGGCCCGGGCCGCCACCACGGCCCGCGCCTGCGGTATGTTTCCTTCACGCCGGCGACCGCGCCGGCGTTGCTTTTTTCAACGGAGATGCGTGTCGATGAGGTTGATTTCCCGCCTGCTGTTGTCCGTGCTGGTGCTGCTGCCGCTGGCAGCCTGCGCCGCTACCCCCGCCAATGCCCCGCTGGTCGAGGGCAAAGACTACGAGCGCATCGCCCAACCGGGCCCGTTCCAGCCGCTGGCCGGCAAGATCGAGGTGGTCGAGGTCTTCGGCTACACCTGCCCGCACTGCGCCCACTTCGAGCCACAGCTGGCGGCGTGGGCGGCCAAGCTGCCGGCCGACGTGCGCTTCACCCCGGTCCCGGCCGCCTTCGGTGGCGCGTGGGATGCCTGGGCACTGGCGTACTACGCCGCCGACGAAGTCGGCGTGGCCAAGCGCAGCCACGCGGCGGTCTTCAAGGCACTGCACCAGGATGGCTCGCTGCCCATGCAGAACGTCTCGGCCGATGAGCTCGCCACCTTCTACAAGGCCTATGGCGTGACCCCGGACCGCTATCTGCAGGCCCTGCGCGGCGACGCCGTGCAGAAGAAGGTCGATGCCGCCCGCGCCTTTGCCCAGCGCACCAAGGTGCCGGGTACCCCGGCCATCATCATCAATGGCCAGTACCTGGTGCGCGGCAACAGCTTCGACGACCAGCTGCGCATCGCCTCGGCGCTGATCGCCCAGGCCCGCGCAGCGCGCGGCCGCTGAACCAACACCCACCACCGACACGGCGCTGTCGCCGCCGCGTGTCATCATTTCCCCTTGGCCGGCGCCTGACGCCGGCCCCACCTTTCCAGATGCTGGAGACGTTTCCATGAAGATCCGTTACGCCCTCGCCCTCGCAGCGCTGCTGCCGATCCTGGCCGCCTGCAAGGCCGACGACGGCAGCACCAACACCACCGCTGCCCCGGCTGAACCGGCGGCAGCTCCGGCGACCACCGAGCCGGCTGCTCCGGCCGCGGGCAGCGAAGGCACCGCTCCGGCGGCTGCCGAAGGCGAGAAGGCCCCGGCCGAAGCTGCACCGGCTGCCGCCGCACCGGCTCCGACCACCGCCGCGCTGACCGGCCCGGCCCCGGTGGAAGGTGCCGACTACCAGGTGATCCCGAACGGCCAGCCGTTCCAGCCGGCCGCCGGCAAGATCGAAGTGACCGAGATCTTCGGCTACGTCTGCCCGGCCTGCGCCGCGTTCCAGCCGCTGGTTGGCCCGTGGAAGGCCGGCCTGCCGAGCGATGTGAACTTCGTCTACGTGCCGGCCATGTTCGGCGGCACCTGGGATGACTACGCCCGTGCTTTCTACGCCGCACAGACGCTCGGCGTGCAGGAGAAGACCCACGAAGCGCTGTACGCCGCCATCCACTCGCAGAAGACCCTGAAGGGCGAGCGTGGCCGTGACTCGGTGGACGACATCGCCAAGTTCTACGGCGCCTACGGCGTGGATCCGAAGCAGTTCGCCGCCACCATGGGCAGCTTCGCGGTGAATGCCAAGACCAACTCGGCCAAGCAGTTCGCCCAGCGCAGCCAGATCAGCGGCACCCCGTCGATCATCGTCAACGGCAAGTACCTGGTGAAGGGCAAGAGCTTCCCGGACATGCTGCGCATCGCCGACCACCTGATCGCCCGCGAACGCGGTGCGGCCCAGGCTCACTGATCCAAGAGAAGCCTTTCCCGGCCGTGAATTCCCCCCGCACACGGACCCTGCGCTTGCTGACGGCCAACATCCAGGCCGGCTCCAGTACCCGCCGCTACAGCGACTATGTGACCCGCAGCTGGTCACATGCGCTGCCGGCGGGTCGCAAGCGCAGCAGCCTGGACGCGATCGCCACTCTGGCGCGCGAACATGACATCGTCGGCCTGCAGGAGGCCGATCCGGGCAGCCTGCGCTCGGGCTTCACCAACCAGACCCACTACCTGGCCCAGCGCGCCGGCTTCAATTACTGGAGCCACCAGCCGAACCGGCGCATGGGCGGGGTCGCCTCCAGCGCCAACGGCCTGCTGAGCAAGCTGGAACCGGTGGAAGTGCAGGATCACGCCCTGCCCGGCCGCATCGGCGGGCGCGGCGTGCTGCTGGCCAAGTTCGGCGACGGCGCCGACGGCCTGGCGGTCGCAGTGGCGCATCTGTCGCTGGGCGCGGGCTCGCGGATGTCGCAGCTCGGCTTCATCGCCGAACTGCTGTCCGACCACCCCAACGCGGTGCTGATGGGCGACTTCAACTGCCTGGCCGAGCGCCCGGAAATGCAGGTGCTGTACCAGAAGACCCGGCTGCAGCCGCCAGGTTGCATCGTGCCGACCTTCCCCAGCTGGCGCCCGGACCGCGCCATCGACCACATCCTGGTCAGCAGCGGGCTGCAGACCCGCACCGTGGAAGCCGTACCGGCCGCGTTCTCCGATCACCTCGCCCTGGCGATGCAGATCGACGTTCCGACTGACGCCCTGCGCTGACTCGCCGTTACGGCAGGTGCGGACCGCTGGTCCGCACGCTCTGTGCCGGGCGCCGCCCGGCGCCCCCTAAATCGGGGCACAAACGACTTAATCCCCTCCGTCCCCTTTTTTCATGCGGTGACCGGCACCTTCAGCCGCCGCGCGGTCATCGTGCTGCCCACCGAAGCCAGCACCGTGCAGCCGATCGCCAGCCACTGCAGCCCGTGCAGGTGCTCGTGCAGCAACAACATCGCCCACAGCGCGGCCACGGCCGGCTCCATGCTGATCAGGATGCCGAAGGTCTCCTTCGGCAGGCGCTTGAGCGCCATCATCTCCAGCGACATCGGGATCGCACTGGACACCAGTGCCACCAGCAGTCCTGCAGCCAGGATCTTCGGCTCGAGCAGCGCGGCACCGGCATGCACCACGCCCACCGGCACCACCACCAGCGACGCCGCCAGCAGCCCCAGCGACACCGAATGCCCGGCATGCAGATGTCCGGCGCGCTTGCCGAACACGATGTACAGGCCCCAGCACGCCGCCGCGCCCATCGCGTACAGCACACCGGCCGGGTCCAGCGCCGGGCCACCACCGATGGGCAGCAGCAACAGCAGCCCCACCGCCGCGCAGCCCACCCAGAGGAAATCGATCGGACGTCGTGATGACAGCATCGCCACCGTCAGTGGCCCGGTGAACTCGATGGCCACCGCGATGCCGAAGGGAATGGTGCGCAGGGCCATGTAGAACAGCAGGTTCATCAGGCCCAGGGTGAGCCCGTAGCGCAGGATGGTGATGGCATCCGGGCGGCTGGTCTTCCAGCGCCATGGCCGCCAGAACAGTAGCAGCAGCAACGCCGAAAAGCCCACGCGCAGCGCGCTGGTGCCCTGCGCACCGATCAGCGGGAACAGGTGTTTTGCGTAGGAAGTGCCGATGGCCAGCGAGGTGACCGAGCCGAGCACCGCCAGCGCCGGCAACATCGGCGCGAGTCGTGAGGTCTGCATGCGCAAAGTCTATTGCGTCGGCGCCGAGCACTTGGCTCAATTGACAGCCTGTTCGTGCAACTTCTGCTCACCATGGCCACCGCCCCCGTGCTCGACAGTTTCGACCGCGCCATCCTCGACCTGCTGCAGCGGGACAACACCCTGCCGCAGCGCGAAATCGCCGAGGCCGTGCACCTGTCCACCCCGGCCGTGCAACGCCGCATCAAGCGCCTGCAGGACAGTGGCGTGATCGCGGCCAACGTGGCGGTGATCGCCGCAGCCAGGATCGGTCGACCACTGACCATCATCGTCGAGGTGCGCGTGGTCAGCGAGCAGCGCGAACGCGTGGCGCCGTTCAAGCAACGTGTGCAGGACGACCCGGCGGTACAGCAGTGCTACTCGATCACCGGCGACGGCGATTTCCTGCTGCTGCTTTCGGCCGCGTCGATGGAAGAGTACGAGGCGATCACCGAGCGGTTGTTCGGCGGCGATGACAACATCGAGCGCTTCCGCACATCGGTGGCACTGGGGACGCTGAAGCGCAGTTTCGAGGTACCGCTGCTGCCGGCTCTGTAGCGTCGAGCCATGCTCGACGTCTTTGCGACCGCAAGGCAACAGCAGCCGAGCATGGCGCGACCCTACAATCGAAAACCATGAGCACAACGCCGTCCCCCGCCCACCGCCTGCGCCGCTGGCTGCTGCGCGGCCTGTGGCTGGCCATTGCCCTCGTTGCAGCGATGACGCTGTGGAACAGCCCGTGGGCCGCCGCACCGAAGATGCTGTGGGTACTCTCGCGGATGCCGGCCGCCACGCAGCTGCCGGTGCCGGTGGACGGCGTGCGGCCGCGCCAGATCGCCGATACGTTCGGCGCTCCGCGCGGCCGTGACCGCTCCCACGCCGGCATCGACATCTTCGCCACACGCGGCACCCCGGTGCGCAGTGCCACTGCCGGCGTCGTCGTGGATGTCAGCGAACGCGGGCTCGGCGGCCGCCAGGTCTGGGTGATCGGGCCGGCCCGCGAGCGCTACTACTACGCCCACCTGGACGACTGGGCCGAGGGCCTGGCGCGCGGCCAGGTGGTGCAGCCCGGCGACCTGCTCGGCCATGTCGGCGACAGCGGCAACGCCAAGGGCACGCCGCCGCACCTGCACTGGGGCATCTACGGCACCGACGGCGCGCGCGATCCCCTGCCGCTGCTGCGCTGACCCAGCCCGTACCCGGATCACCGGGTCGACTCGTTCATGATTTGTAAATAGGAATAGTTCGTATTACCATTTCTTTCGTTTCCGGTAGCGCCAGGACGGCCTGCCCGCCCTCTCCCTACCCGTAGCGCCTCGCCTCCTGGATGCCGGCTGATCGCGCGTGCTCGCCCAGGACCCCCATGACCCGTTCCGCCTTCCGTACCCCGCAGCCGCAACGGCTGTCCGTTGCCGTGCTCGCCGTTCTCTGCGCGGTGGCCCCGGCCGCCTTCGCCGACACCGCCGCCGATCCGACCACCCTCGACAAGGTGGTGGTGAAGGGTGAACGCGCCGAAGGCTATTCGGTGCGCCGCACCTCGGCCGGTACCCGCTTCGACCTGGCCCCGCGCGAGATCCCGCAGTCGATCAGCATCATCAGCCACCAGCGCATCGAAGATCAGAACCTGGACGACATCATCGACGTGCTGGCCAACACCACCGGCGTGACCAGTACCCAGTCCGACAGCGAGCGCACCGAGTTCTACGCGCGCGGTTTCTACATCGATGCCTACCAGTTCGATGGCCTGCCCACGCAGATGGTGCAGAACTGGAGCTACGGTGATTCCGGCCTGGACCTGGCGCTGTACGACCGCGTTGAAGTGGTGCGTGGTGCCACCGGCCTGCTCAGTGGCGCTGGCAATCCATCCGCGTCGGTGAACCTGATCCGCAAGCATGCCGACAGTGCCGAACTGGCGGGCAGCGTATCGGTGAACGTCGGCAGCTGGGGCCGCACCCGCACCACCGTGGACGTGGGCAGTGCGCTGAACGCCAGCGGCACCGTGCGCGGCCGCGTGATCGGCAGCTATCTGGACACCGACGGCCAGATGGACCGCTACAACCAGCGCAAGACGCTGGGCTATGCGGTCATCGACGCCGACCTGACCCCGGACACCCAGCTGAGCGTGGGCTACGACTACCAGCAGAAGCGCGCCAACGGCGCCACCTGGGGTGGCTTCCCGATGCTGTTCTCCGATGGCTCGCGCACCGGCTACGACGAATCGTTCAACGCCAGCCCGGACTGGACCTACTGGGACACCACCAGCAAGCGCGCCTTCGCCACCCTGCAGCACGCCTTCAGCAATGGCTGGAAGTTCAAGGTCGGCGCCACCCACGATGAGACCAAGGCCGACGACAAGCTGTTCTACCCGGCCTACAACGACTGGACCACGGGCGCATCGAACTTCGACAAGACCACCGGTGCGGGCATCTCGCCGTCCGCGGGCTTCTACAATACCGAGCGCAAGGTCACCGGCGTCGATGGCTACGTTGATGGTCCGTTCCAGCTGTTCGGCCGCGAGCATCAGTTCATGGCAGGCCTGAGCTACAACAAGCGCGAGTACGCCAACTACGGCGACTATCAGGTCGGCGGTGCCGGCCAGACCTGGGACCCGTTCGCCAGCTACCTGAACTGGACGGGCAACATCAGCGAGCCGAACTGGAACCCGCTGGCACTGGCCAGCGAGGGCACCATCACCCAGAAGGCCGGCTACGCGGCCGCACGCCTGTCGCTAGCCGATCCGCTGAAGCTGATCATCGGCGCCCGCTACACCGACTGGAAGAGCGAAGGCGAAGGCGCCGACCGCGCGCACAAGGTCACCACGCCGTATGCCGGCCTGGTGTTCGACATCAACGACACCTACTCGACCTACGCCAGCTACACCGAAATCTTCCAGCCGCAGACGCTGAAGGATCGCAACGGCAGCTATCTCGATCCGGTCGATGGCAAGAGCTACGAAGTAGGCGTCAAGGGGGCATGGTTCGACAACCGCCTGAACGCCTCGCTGGCCGTGTTCCGTATTGAACAGGACAACGTCGGCCAGGCCACCGGTGAGCCGGTCCAGGGCAGCCAGAACGAGTTCGCCTATCGCGCCGCGCGTGGCACGGTCAGCCGTGGCTTTGAGTTCGAGGTGAACGGCGAACTGGCACCGGGCTGGAATGCCACCTTCGGCGCATCGCGCTACGTGGCCAAGGACATCAACGGCGCCGACATCAACACCAACCTGCCGCAGACCGCACTGAAGCTGTTCACCAGCTACACCCCGCAGTCGCTGCAGGAACTGACCGTCGGTGGCGGTGCCAACTGGCAGAACCGCATCTACTACCCGGTGCCGGCCTACGGTCGCATCGAGCAGAGTGGCTACGCACTGGTCAGCGCCTTCGTGCGCTACCGCATCTCGCCGGAGTTCAGCGTGCAGGCCAACCTCAACAACCTGCTGGACAAGAAGTACCTGTCGCAGATCAATGGCTATGGTGCCTTCGGTGATGGCCGAAACGGCTCGCTGACGTTCACCTGGGCGTTCTGATGTAACCGGCTTCTGTGGAGTCGAGCCATGCTCGACTCGATCACAGAGGGCAGTCGAGCACGGCTCGAGGCTACAACGGGGGCGCTCGGCGCCCCCGTTGCCGCGCTGCCCTTGCAGGTGTAGCGTCGCGCACACGGATACCTCGCGCCTTCCCCCTCAAGGACGACCGGCCATGCGCACCCGCACGAAACTTGGTCTCTCGCTCGTGGCCCTGTTCTCGTCGCTGCCGTTGATGATCGGCACCGGCAACGGCTACTTCATCCTGCTTCTGCTGATCGGCCTGCCTGCCGCGATCCTGTTCTGGTTCGATCTGGGCCGTGAACTGCGTGCCATCCCCATCCCTACCCGCACCGAACGCGCGCTCGGCCTGGCAATGGGCGTTCCGCAGGTGCTGTTCGGGCTGTTGTGTGCAGGCATCGGCCTGCTGCTGGTTGTCTGGATCCTTTACAACCTGCTCATCGAGCACCAGTCGCAGTTCCGCATCCCGTCACTGCCCGCCTTCGCGACAGGGCCGATGATGATCGTGGTCGGGCTGGGTTGGGCGCGCACGGCCTTCCGCCGCGCGGCCCTTGAGCAGGACGACCCGGAACAGGACATTCCGGATTGATTCCCGATGGCCGGTGCCGGGAACATCCCGGCACCGGCTGCCTGCGTCAGAACCGCAGATCCGCGCGCAGGTACCAGTAACGACCACGCGGGATGTCATAGGTCGAGGCGTCGTAGCCGTTCAACGAGCACGACAGGCAGATCGGCGGATCCTTGTCGAACACGTTGTTCAGTCCGGCGGTCAGCTGCAACCCCTTCATCCAGTCGATCTTGTAGCCCACCTGCATGTCGTGGAAGGTGGTGGCCGACAGCGTGTTGGTGCCCGCAGCCTGGTTGCTGCACACCGGGAAGGCCGCGGCATCGCCGCAGTTTTCGGTCAGCTCGGAGATGTGCCGCACCGTCCAGTTGGCGCTCCAGCGGTCCATCGTCCAGCCGATGCTGGCGTTGCTGGTCCACTCCGGAATCGAACTGTCGGCCACTTCCACGCCCGGCTTCTGCGGCTGCTTCTGCCCGGCCGCGCCGGTGGCCTCGTAACGGCCGACGAAGGTGTTCTTCCACGCCAGCTTGAACTGGCCGATGGAGGTCTGCGGCAGCGTCCAGAACAGATCCACGTCCCAGCCATCGGTCTTGATCGAACCCAGGTTGGTCAGGCGGTTGTTGAAGCTGCTGACCGCTCCGGTGCTGGCACGGGTGATGCCATTGCAGTAGATCGGGTCCAGTGTATCCACGCACAGATCCAGCTGGGTCTGTGCATTGATCGCCTGGATCGCACCGTCGATGGCGTGGCGGTAGAAGGTCACTTCCACATCGAAGCGCTCCGACCACGAGGCGTTGTTGCCGAACCACGGGCTCCACACGAAGCCGGCACTGAAGCTGCGCGAACGTTCCGGATCCAGCTCGCGGTTGCCGCCGGTGGTCACCGAGATCTGCGAGTTGGCCTGCTGGAAGCCGGCCGGCACGCCCAGCGCGGCACAGTTGGCCGCGCTGCCACGCGGCGGCGTACCGCCCAGGCCCACCGAGCACGGATCGAACAGCTGCAGGTCGGCACGTGCCGCCGAGCCGTACAGTTCACCGATCGACGGTGCGCGGAAGCCCTCGGCGTAGGTGGTGCGCAGCACGAAGTCATCGGTCACCTGCCAGCGCAGGCCGTACTTGGGCGTGAACTCGCCACCGAAGGTGGAGTAGTCCGAATAACGGCCGGCCAGGCTCAGGTCCAGCTTCTTGCCGAACGAGGAGTCGGCGAAGATCGGCACGCTCAACTCCAGGTAGGCCTCGTTGACGTCGTAGGAACCGGAGGTCGGCTGTGACGGCACGCCGTTGTAGTGGCCGATCACCGTCAGTGGATCGGGCTGGTAGGAGCCCTTGTACTTGCGGTACTCGAAGCCGGTGGCGAAAGACACCGGACCGGCCGGCAGCGAGAACAGTTCGCTGGACAGGTTGGCGGTGAACAGGCTCAGCTCGTTCTGGCTGCGATCGCGCACCACCGGCTGGATCCACTTCAGCATGTCCGGGGTGATCGAACCGACGCCACCGAAGATGTTCAACGGTACGCAGCCGGCCGTGGCGGCGCACACCGCCGGATCGCCCAGCGCCATGTTCACCTTGTAGATGTCATAGCTGCCGTAGTTGGTCTGTTCGGCCTTGTTCTTGCTGTACATGCCGTTGACGTCCCAGTACCAGCTGCGGTCGGCGGCGTGGAAGTCACCCACCAGGCCGGTGGCGAAGTAGGTGGTGTCCACTTCCTGCTTGAACACGCGCGCACCGCCTTCCACAGGGCGACGACCGATCAGGCTCATGTTGCCGCCGGAGACCAGATCAAACCCGAACGGGTTGTACGGGTTCAGGCGCGAGACCACGATGTTGTCGGCCAGCGGATTGCCGGTGGCGCCATCGGGGCCGAAGAACAGCGGCTCGGGGCCGGCCTGGTTGGTCGACTCGCGGCGGTTGCCCAGCGCCTTGATGTACCACTGCACGTTGTCGGTGATGTCGAAGCGGAACTGGCCGAACAGGCCTTTGCGCTCCGACGGTGTCAGCACCATGTTGTATTCGGCGAAGTTGAAGCGGTCGGCGGTGGTGAAGCAGTGGTAGTCATCGCTGCGGTTGCAGCCGGCAGTGCCGTCGTAGCGCGGGTTGCTCACGCCGGTGTTGGGCACGATGTTCTGCGACGCGCCGGTGTTCGGGTCGACGAAGGCGAAGCGGCCCTGCGGAATGCCACCGCTGCCGAATGCCAGGCCGGTACCGGGAATCGGGAAGCGCGACTGCTCGCGGTCCTTGGCGAACACCGGGTCCTGCTTGGTCCAGCTGGCACCCAGGAACAGGCTGAAGCGATCGCCGCTCTTGCCCCAGGCCAGGTCCACGCCCTTCTGCGTGCCGTCGCCCTTGCTGTACTCACCGTAGTTCAGCGTCACCTGGCCGCCATCGAAATCGCGGCGGGTAATGATGTTGACCACGCCGGCGATGGCATCGGAGCCGTACAGCGACGACGCGCCGTCCTCCAGCACCTCGATGCGCTCGACGATGGCCAGTGGAATGGTGTTGAGGTCGGTGGCCGAGCCCACACCGGACGCCGACGATTCATTGACCCAGCGGATGCCATCGACCAGCACCAGCACGCGCTTGGCACCCAGGTGGCGCAGATCGACCTGCGCCGAGCCGGCACCCACGCCGCTGCCATCGGGCGGGAAACCGAAGTTGCCGGACGAGTTGAACTTGGCGTTGAGCGCGGAACCGGAACCGGTGAGCTGCTGCAGCACCTCGCCGATCGAGGTCAGGCCGGTGCGCTCGATGTCACCACGGGTCAGTGTCTGGATCGGCACCTGACCTTCGACTTCAGCGCGCTTGATGCGGGTACCTGTGACTTCCACCGCATCGAGGTTGGTGGTGGACTGCGCAGCGGCACCCAACGGTGCCAGGGCCGTCACGCACAGCGCGACGGCAACCGCCAACGGGCGGTGATGCAGGTGAATCATTCGCTCTCTCTCCAAAGGAATGTCGGGACATGGACTGCCGCGCCCCCCTGCATGGCGGCAGCGTTTCCTTTGTAAACAAACAGTAAAAGCCACGGCGTGATGATCGACACTCTTTCACGCGGATTTGACGCAGTTGACGGCTGATTGCGTCAGATGACGGAACATCCGGACCGGACGGTACTGTTCGTCACCGCGCGCACCACGGTGGCTACGACAGCGCGAGCCGAATGCCAGGGAGTCCTGTTACCGCGACGGGTCGTTCAGCGCGACCACACGCAGGCCGTGCTGATTGACAACCCGCAGCACCCGGATCAGGTCGCCGTAGTCGGTGCCATCGGCGGTGACCAGGCGCACCGACGGTTGCCGCGCCTCGGGCAGCTGCCGGGCCTGGGCAAGCACCTGCAGCAGCGCTGCATCATCCAGTGGCCGATCGTTCCAGAACAGGCCACCGGCGGCGTCGATACGCAGATCAATCGGGACGGGCGTCGACTGTCCCAGGCCGAGTGGGCAGGCGGTACGTTGCTGGAACGGTTGGATGACAGCCGTGCTGGCCATCGGCAGCGTGGTGACCACCAGCGCCAGCAGCACCAGCAGTACATCCACCAACGGTGCCAGGTTGATGTTGGCGATCAGCACATTCGCCGGACCGGATTCGTATCGCATGCCGCGCTCCATCGCAGGGAGAGCGGCCTGTCAGTGGCAGACCGCACATTGCGGGGATCATCGCACGAACGCCGTGCGGGCCCGGTATCGCTACCCCACCCGGACCGCGTCGATCAGGCACGCCACCGCCTCCCCAGGGCGTGCACACAATGCGAAACTGAATTCAGCCAGCCCCCGCTATGCTGATCGCCATGACCCGACGCACTCCCACTGCCCTGTCCCTGCTGCCCTTGGCCACCACGCTGCTGATCGGCTGCGCCAACGCCCAGTCCCTCGACGCCCAGAACGCGCAGCTGAAAGCCGCGATCGCTGCTGCCGAACGCGGCCAGTTCGATCCCGGCCAGGCCGGTGCGCTCAGTCGCCACCCGGCCTATGGCTGGCTGGAATACGCCAACCTGCGTCGCAACATCGACACCGTCGATACCGCGCAGGCCCAGGCCTTCCTCAAGCGCTACGACGGCCAGGCCGTGGCCACCACCTTCCGCAGCGTGTGGCTGCCTTCGGTTGCGCGCCGCCAGGACTGGCCGACCCTGCTGGCCAACTGGGCACCCACCGACAACGTCGGGCTGCGCTGCGCGCAGCTGACCGCACGCCAGGTCACCGGCAAGGTCGATCCGCAGTGGATCAGCGAAGCACAGGACCTGTGGCGCAGGAACGGCAAGTCGCTGCCGGACGGCTGCGACGCGGTATTTGCCGTGCTGCAGGCACAAGGTGGCCTGAGCGACGCCCTGCGCTGGGAGCGCATCGATGCCGCCGCCGACGCACAGCAGCCGGCGGTGATGCGCAGCGCCGCACGCGGCCTGCCCGCCGCGGACCTGGCGCAGGCCAACAGTTACGCCGCCTTCGTCGACAAGCCCAACGCCAGCGCCTTGAACTGGCCGCGCAACGAGCGCAGCCGGCGCATCGCCACCGATGGCCTGGAAAAGCTGGCCAAGGCCGACCCGGGCGCCACCGAACAACAGCTGCCGCAGTACGCACAGGCCCTCGGCCTGAGCGCCGCCCAGCAGGGCCAGGTGCTGTACCAGATCGCCCTGTGGACCGTGGCCTCCTACCTGCCGGATTCGGCGCGCCGTCTCAATGCGGTGCCCGAATCGGCCTATGACGAACGCCTGCACGAATGGCGTGTCCGCGAAGCAATGTCGCGCGGCGACTGGCCGGCGGCACTGACCGCGATCCGCAAGATGGGCAGCAAGCAGCGCAGCGATTCACGCTGGGCCTATTTCGAAGGCCGCATGCTGGAGAAGACCGGCCAGGCATCGCAGGCACAGCCGTTGTTCCGCGACGCCGCGCGTGCGCCCACCTTCCACGGCTTCCTGGCCGCCGACAAACTGCAGCAGGGCTACACGCTGTGTCCGTGGAAGCCGAACGACAGTGCGCAGGCACAGGCGGTGATCGCGCGTGACCCGGCCATCCAGCGCGCGATGGC
Organism: Stenotrophomonas maltophilia; assembly: GCF_013464915.1. Classification (GTDB taxonomy): domain Bacteria; phylum Pseudomonadota; class Gammaproteobacteria; order Xanthomonadales; family Xanthomonadaceae; genus Stenotrophomonas; species Stenotrophomonas maltophilia_AT. Next base: position 22,577 of record NZ_RAVT01000057.1, on the reverse strand, counting down.
GCTGTACCAGATCGACCGCACCGGCTGGGCCGTGGCCGAGTGGAACAGCGCGCTGTCGCGCTTCGATGACACCCAGCGCCGCCTCGCCGTGCGCGTGGCTCAGGACAACGGCTGGTTTGATCGCGCCGTGTTCGCACTGGGCAAGCAACCGCAGGAGCAACGCCTATACGACCTGCGCTTCCCGCTGCACCACGACGCCACCATCCGCCGTGAAGCAGCACGCAATGCGATCGACCCGGCCTGGGTGGCCGCGGAGATCCGCGCTGAAAGTACCTTCACCCCCCGCGCGCGCTCGCCTGCCAATGCCATGGGCCTGATGCAGGTGCTGCCCGCCACCGGTGCCGGCGTGGCCAAGTCGATCGGCCTGACCGGCTACGGCGGCGCCGACAGCCTGTACGACCCGGACACCAACATCGCCATCGGCACCGCCTACCTGCGCCAGCTGATGAACAAGTACGACGGCCTGCCGTACGTGACCATCGCCGCCTACAACGCCGGCCCGACCCCGACCGCGCGTTGGCAGGGCCAGCGTCCTGGCTTTGACCCGGACCTGTGGATCGAGACCATCAGCTACAAGGAAACCCGCGAATACGTGGCCCGCGTGCTGGCCTTCAGCGTCATCTACGACTGGCGCCTCAATGGTGATGCCCTGCCGCTGAGCGACCGCCTGATGGGCCGCCTGGTGGACAAGCGCAAGAACTTCAGCTGCGCCGCCAACGCCGACCAGGGCGGGGATTGATCACACTGCGGTAGTGCCGGCCGCWGGCCGGCATCGGCCAATGTTMCGGGGTTGCCGGCCHGCGGCCGGCGCTACCATGCGATCATCCCCCCATGAAGATCTATCTTGTCGGCGGCGCCGTGCGCGACCGCCTGCTGCAGCGCCCTGCCGGTGACCGCGACTGGGTCGTGGTCGGCGCCACGCCCGCGCATATGGAAGCGCTGGGCTACACCGCCGTGGGCCGTGATTTCCCGGTGTTCCTGCACCCGAAAACCGGTGAGGAATACGCACTGGCGCGCACCGAGCGCAAGTCCGGCCGTGGCTATCGCGGCTTCGTGGTCGATGCCGATCCGGCGGTAACGCTGGAAGACGACCTGCAGCGCCGCGACTTCACCATCAACGCCATTGCCTGCGACGAAGACACTGGCCATCTGGTGGACCCCTACGGCGGCGTGCATGATCTTGAACAGCGTGTGCTGCGCCACGTCGGCCCCGCCTTCGTCGAAGACCCGCTGCGCGTGCTGCGTGCGGCCCGCTTCATGGCGCGCTTCGCGCCGCTGGGCTTCACTGTCGCGCCGGAAACCATGGACCTGATGCGCGAGATTGCCGCCAGTGGCGAACTGGATGCGCTGGTGCCGGAGCGAGTGTGGCAGGAACTGCGCAAGGTGCTGGTCAGTGCGCAGCCTTCGGCATTCCTGCGCACGCTGCATGATGCACAGGCACTGGGCCCGATCCTGCCCGAGCTGGAAGCGCTGTACGGCGTGCCGCAGCGCGCCGAGTTCCATCCGGAGATCGACACTGGCATCCATCAGGAAATGGTCAGCGACATGGCCGCAAAGCTCGCACCGGGCGATGACCTGGTCGGTTTCGCCGCGCTCACCCACGATCTCGGCAAGGGCCTGACCCCGCCGGAAGAATGGCCGCGCCACATCATGCACGAGCAGCGTGGCGTGAAGCCGCTGAAGGCACTGTGCGCACGGCTGAAGGTTCCCGCCGAGCACCAGCAGCTGGCCGAAGCGGTCTGTCGCGAGCACTTGAACGTGCATCGCATCGACGAACTGCGCGATGCCACCGTGCTGGAACTGCTGGGCCGCTGCGATGCGTTGCGCCGCCCCGAACGCGTGGCGCGCATCGCGTTGTGCTGCGAGGCCGACAAGCGTGGCCGCCTCGGTTTCGAGGACGCCGACTACCCGCAGGGCGAGACGCTCAAGCGCCTGCACCAGGCAGCACTGTCGGTACAGGCGCGGGATCTGGATACCACCCATCTGAAGGGCCCAGCCATCGGCGAAGCCCTGGCCAAGGCGCGGGTGAAGGCGATTGCGGCGGCACGGTGATCCGCAACGGCCGCCAGTACTGCCATCGGTAGTGCCGGCCGCTGGCCGGCAACCACCTCACTGGATCAATGCGCCATCCCGCGGGTGATCGCCGCTGCACGCTGCTTCAGCTGGGCTACGGCGTCAGGAATCATCTCCATGCCCACGTCCAGGCCCGGGTTCAGCACCAGGCCGACACCGTCGCCGATCCCGGCCAGCAGCGCGTGCACTGCGATCGGCATGGCGTGGGCGAACTGCGGCAGCTGCTCATGCCACAGGCCGGCGCGCTCGGGCGCAGTGAACACCGCGAACATCGGCTCGCCGCTTTCGCTGGTCAGCACCAGCGGCGAGATGCTCTCGTCCCAGGCCCCGTCTTCACCGATGGCCTTGTCCAGCAGCACGAACGCCGTCGAGGTCAGCAGGCCGTCGAGGAACTGCGACGCGGTCAGCGTGCCGTCCTGGGCCTGCAGCAGGCGCACCTCGAGGTCGTTGAGGGGGTCGAACGGGGTGTCGTGGTCCATGGTCGGTTCCGGTACGTGATTGCAGGGCAGACTTTAACAGGCCCGGTCCTCAACCGATGTATCCGTGCCGCCACATCCACCCGGCGGACGCCAGCCCGGCCACCCCCACCAGCATCAGCGGCAGGCCGAAGCGGTGCCGCCATGGAATCGGCACCCCACCCAGCTGCTGGTCCATGGACTCGGTGTCCAGCAGCCAGCCGTGTTCGCATCGGGTGCAGGCCAGCTCGTAGCGGCGCTGGTAGGTGAAGCCGAACAGCAGGTCGATGCGCGCCATCCTGTAGCGCAGCTGGGGGGCGAAGTCGGTTTCCATCTGGCAGTGCAGGCAGTGGTGCGCTTCGGTGGGGCCGACCACCACTACCCGTTCGTGCTGGCCGATCAGGATCATGGATCAGCTGCCCTGGCAGGCGGGTTGGGCCAGCAGCCATTGCTGGGCGGCGGCAAGAGTGGCCGCATCACCTGTCGTCAGCTCATCCGGAGTGATTCTTGCGCCGGCGCCACCGCCATTGCGGTCTTTCATCACTGCGATCGTCATCGCCAACACGCTGCCATCCACCAGGGTGCGCGTGACGTTGCTTGTCGAGAAGCCCGCTGTCGATTGTCCGAAACTCCGCGCCTGTGGCCGCCCCCTGAACGACAGCATCGTTGCTTCGCCAGAGCTGGCAGTATTCGACCCGACCAGGACGGCGACGGGTGCACCCGGCTGCTTGAGGGAGTACCCCGGTCGACCGAAGCCCAGCCTGGGACGACCATCGACCTGCACCATGGCCGGCGTCAGGCTCCAGCGCTGCGGTGCGCTGGCAGTGGCAAACGACCCGATCTCTTCCGTGCCCGTCGGCGAAGTGCGCAGCAACGGCGCAACACCCAGCAGCATCGGCCACATGTTGCCCCCACTGTTGCTGCGCAGATCGACAATCCAGCCACAGCGATCGCCGCTGTCCTTGCTACGGATGACATTCTGCCATTGCAGCGCGCGCTGGATGTCTTCGTTGAACTCGTCCTGCCGCGTAGCGCCCGGCGTGGCGGCATAGCCTTCGATGACCACCCAGCCAATGCGCGTATCGACGGCACCGACCACCTTGGCCCTTGCAACGGCATCGGCGCCAACCTGCTTTGAGCGCTCCGTAGCTTCGCGCTTGCGTGCAAGCGTCATCCAGACGCCATGCCCTCCGGTGCTCTCCACGATGATCTCACGCAGGGCGGTCTGCAGCGCACCGGGGTATGCCTGCAACGAGGCCAGTCGTTTACGGGCGGCAGGCCAGACCACCTTGTCCTGATACAGCGCCTCATGCTCGAGCATGTCGAGAATCTGGGCCTGTGCTTCCGGCGATGGTACCTCGGCGGCTGGCGTGGTTGCCGCCGTTGCATCGGCAGCCAGCATGGTCATCATCAGCGCACCGATCCGGCGCGCGCCCTTGCGAAACTGCATGCGACATGTCCTTGTCGTTTAGTCAGGGCTGCAGCATAACCGGGGGCCGATCGGCTTCGCCATCGCGTGGACGAAGTGCTCGATCGGATGCAGGGCTGCTGTAGAGCCGAACCCATGCTCGGCTGCTCCTCGGCCGGAAGAAAAGCCGAGCATGGGCTCGGCTCTACAGTCGCCCTCCTCCGGTGGGATCCGTATCGACCAAGGTCGGCACCTACCCAAGCATGCGGTTGTCACCAGTCCGCGCGCAGTCCGATGTTGCCTTCGATGATGCGGCGCTTCTCGTTGCGGTCGCCGCCCAGTTCGCGGGTGTAGTCGGCCACGGCATAGGCGCTGATGGTGCGGTTGAAGCGCCCGACCACACCCACGCCGGCCTCCAGCGCGCGCGAACGCTGCGAATTGATGATCACGTCGTCGTCGAAACGGATGCGGTCTTCGCCGGAACGACCATGCCAGTAGTTGAGCTTGAAGTACGGCTGCCAGCCGTTGTCGGCCAACTGGTAATCACCGGCCAGGCGCAGGCCGATGCGGCCGGTCCAGGCGTTGTCGTTGTCGAAACGCACGCTCGATACTTCATCGCGGCGGTCATCCAGCGAGGTGCGCTGCCAGATCACCTGCAGCTGCGGTTCCAGCCACCACGCGGACTGACCGAAGTGCAGCAGCGGCTTGCCGGCTTCCACCGATACGCTGGTACCATCGCCGCTCACACCGAAGCCGAGCCCACGTGAGGAACGCACGCGGCCGTCGTAACGGCTCTGCATCGCCACGGCATCGATATAGCCACCGCTGCTGTCGGTGAACGTCCAATACAGGCCCACGTGCTTGTCATCCAGCCGGTTCTGGCCCACCTGCACGTTCTCCCAGCCCAGCGCCAGGCCGGTGGTCCTGCCCTGCGCGCGGGTGCGGCCGACGAACACACCGATCTGGTTGCGGTGGTTGTCGTTGGCCGCTGCCCACACATCCAGGCCGGCCTGCAGGCCCATCACATCGCCATCGAAGCCGGGCTGTGCATCGCCCTTCCAGTGGATCTCGCTGCTCTGCCCCACCAAGCGCCCCCAGGCGGTACGGAATGCGCCCTGGTTGTACAGCAGGCGCTGCTCACCCTGGCGTTCGTGGAACGTGCCGAGGCTGGCCAGCGAGGTCTCGCGCAGCAGCGGTGGCACCACGGCGTAGGCGGCGGTCTCCACGCGGTACAGCGGTACCACTGCACCTTCGGCGGGGCGTGCACCCGGCGTCGGCGGCGCACCGGTACCGGGCAATGCACCACCGGCCACCGGCACGTCCGGCACCGCGGGGTCGCTGGGCGGCGCCACCGGAGCGGGTTCCGGCGGCGGCGGCGGCGGTGCGGTCTCGCCCGCAGTCAGGTCCGGATCGGTGGCGCCTTCGGGCGGTGGTGGCGGCGCCGGGGTGATCGATGGCGGCGGTGCCACCGGCGGCGTCAGCGGTGGCGGCGTTGCGTTGCCATTGCCATTCGGCGCCGGGGTGGGCCCAGTAACCAGCGTCGAGCGCAGGTACCAGTTCTCGCTGGTGCCGGCACTGACACCGCCCTTGAACAGGAAGTACTCGTAGGCACCGGCCGCGACCGGCGCGAACAGCGAGAAGGCGCCGGGTGCGGTACTCCCGCCGTTCAAGGCCTGCACCACCAGGATGCCATCGGCCAGCGTGGCCGCACCGCCGCCGCCGGCATTGAGGATCCCGATGCCGGTGGTGCCGGTGGCGGTACCGCCATCGATCACCAGGCGGTCGCTGGTGGAATTGTCCGCGCCCAGCACGGTACGCAGGTACAGGCCACCGCCGTCACCGCGGTAGTTGCCACGCACGGTGAACACATCGCCCGCGCCGGTGCCGGTCAGGTCGATGCGCCCGGCATTGACCATCTCCACCAGTGCCGCGCTGTTGAACGGACGGATGGCATTCCCACCGCTGCCTGCATGGACGGCACTGGTGTCATCCACGGTGAGCATGCCGGTGCCGGACGCACTGTCACCCAGCACCAGATCGCCATCGAAGGTCAGCTCGGTGCTGTTGGCCAGGTTGATCGTTTCCCAGTTCTGGAAGCGACTGACGCCAGCGGCTTTGACGTTGTTGAGATTGAGCTGGTCCACGCCGCTGCCACCATCGAACAGCGGCACCGCGCCGAGATTGCCCTGGTTGAGGTTGCCGAGATTGGCGACGTCGTTGTCCGGGCCCATGTCGATCGCGCCGTAGACGATGCCACCGCCATTCCAGTTGAAGGTGTCGTTGCCGGTGCTGAGCAGCACCTGCCCGCGCACGGTGCCGTCGGTGATGGTCACGCTGTCGCTGTCGCTGCCGCCGCTGACGCTGATGTTGCCGCCGATGTACGCGGTGCCGGAAATGATGATGGTATCGGTGTCGAAGCCGGTGACCACGTTGCCGTCCACCGTGCCGCCCGACTGGTCCCACAGGTTCTTGTCCAGCTTCATGTTGACGCGGCCGATGCGGCCGCCGGTCATCCAGGCCTGGTCGCCATCCTCGAACGCGCCGATGATGCGGCCACCGCTCATGCGGAAGGTATCGATGTTGTCGCCCTGCTGCAGGGCACCGAGGGTGCCACCGGTCATGATGAAATCGTCGCGACCACTGCCCTGCGCCACCACACCGGTGACGGTGCCACCGCTGACCGTCATCTGGTCATCGCCCGCGCCCTGGTCGATGCTGTCGATCGTGCCATCGACCAGCAGCAGCACATCATTTCCGTCGCCCTGCAGCACGCCGCCGGTGATGCTGCCGGCCTGCATCTCGAGGCGATCGTTGCCGGCACCGAACTGCACACCGGTGCGCCCGCTGATGGTGCCGCGGTTGACCAGCACGCTGTCGCCGGCGCCAACGAACTGCAGGGCCGTGTTGTTGCCAGTGCTGATGCTGCCGGAGTTGTCGACACGGCTTCCGCCACCGAGCTGCACGGCCACGCCGCCCACCGAACCGATCGCTCCCAGGTTGGACAACAGATGCCCGCCAGCACCGACCAGCGCGATGCCACTTGCGCCTCCGCTCTGCTGCAGCTGCGCGCCGCTGGCGACGTTGACGGTGATGCCGGCCGCACCCGTGGCGGTGATCGGCACCGTCTGAGGATTCGGTGCGTTGGCATCGCAGGTGACCGTCTGGCCCGCAACGGGAGCGACGGTGTCACAGCCGGCCCAGGCCACGCTGGCGCCCAGCAACATGACGGAAGGGATGGCCAGGGCCTGCAGCACGGAAACAGACAGGCGGCGCGGGCGAAACACGCGCGGGACGGCACGGGGCATACAGCACTCCTGGACAGGGGAACAGGAACTGCGGATGTGCGGCACTGCGGTGGCAGTCTGCCGTGCGGTGAGTGGTTTCGATAGATGAATTTAAGCGCTCGGCATCACATTTTTGGTGTGAAATCGGGCGATCATCACGTGGGCTTTATGTGCCTGAAATTGTTCAGGATTGCTGCGGAGAGCATGCACGCATGGCGTGGATCTACCGACCCTGCATCGCCGATCGGTTCGGACACGCCACCCGGTAGATCCACGCCATGCGTGGATGCCGTTGGCGGATGGGGTCAGAGCCCTTTCCTGCGGAAAGGGATCCGACCCCGGGGTGCTCAGATCTTCAGGTGGATCTTCCGCCTATCCAGCCACCACGCCACACCCCACCACAGCGCAACGAACACCAGCGCCTGCAACATCGACGCCAGCTCCAGCGCCTGCGGCATTGCGCTGGCCAGCTGCTGCCAGAGCCAGCCCCAGGCACCGGTGGCCATCAGCACCACCGACATCACTGATGCCCCCAGGTAGGCGGTGATCGCGTTGACCCCGAAGCGACGGCCCAGCGCCGGCCACCCCTTCTGGTCGATCAGCACATGGCCCAGCCACAGCGCCAACGCCGCCAGGCCGCCCGTCCACAGCACATAACTGGGTGTCCACAGCTGCTTGTTCAGCGGCAACACGACGGCCAGCAGCAGGCCGAGCACTGCGGTCGCCACGCCCAGCCCGGCCAGCGCGGCAGCACGCCCGTTGCGCAACAAGCCACCAGCCAGCAGGCCAAGCACGGTGCTGGCAAGCGCACCCAGCGTGCTCAGCAGCCCTTCGGGATCATGGCCGAGTCCGGTATCGGCATGCCATTGATAGATCCACGGTGCGAACAGCGTGGTATCCAGACGGCTGGCCGGGTTGGTCCACGGCGCCAGGTCACCGATACCCAGCAGCAGCACGGTGTACCCCACCAGCAGCGCGACCAGAGCGCCCACCTGCACGCGTGGCCGCGCGTAGACCGCGAGCACGCCCACCAGCGCCGCGCACACCGCAATGCGTTGCAGCACGCCCCAGATGCGGAAGTGATGGGTATCCAGTGCCCACCAGATCAGCAGATGCAGCAGCGCACCGGCCACCAGGATGCGCAGCGCGCGTTCCAGCACGCCACGTGCCAATGCCGGTCGCGCCGACGCGTCCAGCGCGCGTGGCGCCACGCTGAAGGCCATCGACACGCCCACCAGGAACAGGAAGAACGGGAACACCAGATCGGTGGGCGTGCAGCCATGCCATTCCGAATGACGCAGCGGCGCGAACACCGCGCTCCAGTCACCCGGGTTGTTGACCAGCAGCATCGCCGCCACGGTGATGCCGCGCAGGGCATCGATCGAGCCCAGCCGGCGTGGCGGCGAACTGTTCATCAAGCGGCCTCGTACTGTCCGGCAATCCAGGTACCACGTACCTGCAGCGCATCGTCCAGCAGCACCAGGTCGGCCTGGTAGCCCTCGGCGATGTGGCCCAGGCGGTCATCGACGTTGAGGAACTGCGCCGGATAGGTCGAAGCCATGCGCGCGGCTTCGGCCAGCGGCTGGCCGAGCAGCTGCACGGTGTTGCGCACTGCGGTGGCCATGTCCAGCGCCGAACCCGCCAGCGAACCGGCAGCGTTGCGTACCACGCCGTCGATGGCGGTGATGGTTTCACCGTACAGCACGTAACTGGGATCATCGGCACCGACCGGCGGCATTGCGTCGGTCACCAGCAGCAGGCGGCCGCGCGGCTTGGCAGCCAACGCCACGCGCAGGCTGGCCGGATGCACGTGCACGCCATCGACGATGATGCCGATCCAGCTGTCGCGATCTTCCAGCGCGGCACCCACCGCGCCGGGCTCACGCCCCTGCAGCGGCGACATCGCGTTGTACAGGTGGGTGAAGCCACGCACACCGGCATCCAGTCCGGCACGGATCTCTTCGTAGGTACCTGCGGTGTGCCCGGCAGCAACAATCACGCCACGCTCGACCAGCGCACGGATGGTCTCCAGCGGCACGCGTTCCGGCGCCAGCGTCAACACGGTCACACCGTTGTCCAGCGATGCCGCCAACGCGATTTCTTCTTCGTCCGGCACCCGGAATTTGCTGGCATCGTGCGTGCCCTTGCGCGCCGGTGCGATGTACGGGCCTTCCAGATGAATGCCGATTACGCCCGGCACGCCCTGCGCGATCGCCTCGCGCATCGCCGCGATCGCTTCGCGCATCACTGCCACGTCATCACTGATCAGGGTCGGCAGCATCGCGGTGGTGCCGAAACGGCGGTGCGCCTGCGCGATGGTGCGCAGCGCGTCCACGTCCGGCGTGTTGTTGAACAGCGCGCCACCGCCACCATTGACCTGCACATCGATGAAACCGGGCAGCAGCCAGCCGCCGCCCAGGTCGACCTGCTCATCGGCCTGGCCGAGCTGCGGTGCGGCGTCGGGCAACAGGGCGGTGATCTGCCCGTTCTCGATCACCAGCGCCAGATCATCGCGGAAGTCGTCGCCCGCCAGGATGCGGGCATTGCGCAGCACGGTCGCCATTACACGGTCTCCGTCACCTTGTTCAGGTGCGGCGGCAGGTCCGGGTTGAAACCACGACGCAGCGCCAGCGCGTTGATCGCGCGATAGAAGCTCTGCACGGTGAGCAGCGGCGCACACAGCGGATGCGGCGCGGCGGCCACCGGCAGGTTGCCACCGGCACCGGCCAGCCACACCTGCGCGCCACGCGAAGTGAATTCCTCCACCACCGCACGGGTGCCGGCGCCGGTCTCATCGGGCTGGGCAAAGGCCAGCACCGGGAAACCACGGTCAACCAACGCCATCGGGCCGTGCTTCACTTCGGCCGAGCTGTAGGCCTCGGCATGCAGGCTGCAGGTCTCCTTGAACTTCAGCGCCGCTTCCTGCGCCGCACCCAGGCCCAGGCCGCGGCCGAGCACGAACAGGCTGGTCGCCTCGACCAGGCCCTCGGTCACCGCGCTCCAGTCACACTGCCACGCTTCACGCATCGCGTCCGGCAACAGGTCCAGCGCGTTGCGCAGGCTGCTGTCCTGCTTCCAGTACGCGGCCAGCTGCAGCAGTGCCGCCAGCGACGCCAGGTAGCTCTTGGTTGCCGCAACACTCTTCTCGGCACCGGCATGCAGCGGGATGACCGTGTCGGCCAGCTGCGCCAGCGGAGAATCTTCGACGTTGACCAGCGCGATCACGCGCGCGCCGGCGGCCTTGGCGGCCTCCGCGTTGCGCAGCAGGTCCGGGCTCTTGCCCGACTGCGAGATGACGATGAACAGCGCGCCGCGCAGCTGCAGCGGCGCGGCGTAGACCGAGCCCACCGACGGCGACGCCGACGCCACCACCAGGCCCAGCTGGGTTTCCAGCAGGTACTTGCCATAGGTGGCGGCATGGTCGGAGCTGCCGCGTGCACAGGTGACCACGAACGGCGGCGGCGCGGCGCGCAGGCTGGCGGCCAGGGTTTCCATGGTGGCGTGGTTGCGCGAGAACTGGCGGGCAACCACGTCGGCCGCTTCAGCGGCCTCGGCGAACATCAGGGTAGCGGTGGGGTCTGACAGCGACATGGCAGGCTCAGGCAGGATCGGAAGGAAGGGGGCGTGCGCCGGCCGGGCGCATCGGCGCGGTCGAACCGCGCACCACCAGCTGCGGCACGAAGCCCTGGTTGTGCAGCGGTGCCGGCGCGTCGTCGTAGGCGTCGCTGCGCAACTGCGCGATCAGCAGGCGCGCGGCGTGGCGGGCGATGTCTTCAGTGGCCTGCTTGGCGGTGGTCAGCGGCGGCCACGACTGGCGCGAGAACGGGCTGTCCTCGAAACCGGCAATGGACAGGTCGTACGGCACGTTCATGCCGGCCGACTTCGCGGCGGCCAGCACACCGGCGGCGATTTCGTCGTTGGAACCGAAGATGGCGGTGGGCGGTTCGCGCAGCGCCAGCAGGCGGCGCGCGCCGCGGAAACCATCGTCGAAGGTGTAGTCGCCCTGCACCACCAGGTGCTTGTCCACGGTCATGCCGTAGTCCTTCAGCGCAGCTTCGTAACCGGCGTAGCGTTCGCCCGAAGATCGGTGCGAGCTGCCGCCCCAGAGGAAGCCGATGCGCTGGTGGCCCAGCTGGATCAGGTGCTCGGTGATTTCGTAGGCGGCCTCGCGGTCATCCACGAACACGCAGGCGCCGTCGGCCGGGTCTTCGGTGGCGGCGATGATGCGCACCAGCTTGATGCCGCGCGCGGTGAGCGCCTGGATCAGGTCGCGGCGCTCGGACATCGGCGCGGTCAGCACCAGCCCGGCCAGGCGCGAACGCTGCACCCAGTCGGCCAGTTCATCGGCCAGCAGCGGCGAGCTGGAATCGCAGGGGTGGATCTGCAGCCCGAACCCGGTCTCGCGGCAGGCGGCGAGCACGCCGTTCTGCACGCCGATGATGTGGTACGGGTTCGGGTTGTCGTAGACCAGCCCGATCACGAAGGTGGTGCCGCTGCGCAGGTTGCGTGCGGACGGATCGGGTTCGTAGTCGAGCTCGGCGATGGCGCGCAGCACCCGCGCACGGGTGGCCTGCATCACCGAAGGCTCGTTGTTGATCACCCGCGAGACCGTCTTCAGCGAGACCTTGGCCTTCTCCGCAACGTCCTTGATGGTCGCTCTGCGCATGGGTTTTCCCTGGGGTTGGCTGCCGTCCATCATCGCCGATCAGGCCTTGTCCTGCGGCAGGCCGGCGCGATGGCCGATCACCGAGTAGAACAGGATGTACAGGTAGCACGGCACCATCAGCAGCACGAACACCAGCTGGAAGTCGATGTGCTGCTTGAGCACGGCGAACAGCTGCGGAATGATCGCGCCACCGGCGATGCCCATGACCAGCAGGGCCGAGCCGGTCTCGGTGAAGCGGCCCAGGCCGCGGATCGCCAGCGGGAAGATCGCCGGCCACATCATGGCGTTGGCAAAGCCCAGCAGGGCCACGAAGGCCACCGACACGTAACCGTGGGTGGCCCAGGCACCGAGGCAGAACACCACGCCCAGCACTGCCGAAATGGTCAGGTAGCGCGACTGCGAGACCACCTTCGGGATCAGCAGCAGGCCGACCACGTAACCGACCAGCATCGCGCCCAGGGTGAGCGAGGTGAACATCTTGGTCTGGTCCAGCGGCAGGTCGAAACCGTGGCCGTAGGTACCGATGGCATCACCGGCCATCACCTCCACGCCGACGTAGACGAACAGGCACAGCACGCCCAGCCACAGGTGCGGGAACTGGAAGATGCTGCGGCGCTCGGCAGCACCGGCCGCTGCCGGCGTGGCATTGGCCTCGGACGACTTGATTTCCGGCAGCGGCGAGAACAGCACGGCCACCGCCAGCAGCACCAGCAGGCCGGCCATGGCCAGGTAAGGTGCATGGATCTTGGCGGCGAATTCGTTGAGCAGCTGCGCCTTGGTCGCTTCATCGGCAGCCGCCACGCTGGCCGACAGGTCGCCGATGCCGTGCAGCACTACGGTGCCGATCAGCACCGGCGCCAGCATGCCGGCGATCTTGTTGCAGATGCCCATCAGCGCGATGCGACGTGCCGCAGTCTCGATTGGCCCGAGGATGGAGATGTAGGGGTTGATCGCGGTCTGCAGCAGGGCCAGGCCGCTGCCGATCACGAACAGGCCGCCGAGCGCACCCGGGTACCAGCGCTGCGTGGCGAATTCACCGAACAGCGCAGCACCACCGGCCATCACCAGCAGGCTCAGGCTCAGGCCCTTCTTCATGCCGGTGCGGCGCAGGATCCACGACGACGGCAGGGCCAGGAAGAAGTAGGACAGGTAGAACACCATCAGCACCAGGAAGGCACCGACCTCGCTGAGTTCGAAGGCGAGCTTGACGAAGGTGATCAGCGGGCCGTTGAGCCAGGTGAAGAAGCCGATCAGGAAGAACAGCACGCCGACGATGGCGATGGAGGTGGCCACGTTCGGGCGCACGCTTGCAGCGGAGACGGCGGACATCGGGAAGGGCTCCTGCGGCGACGGCCGCAGAAGGCGGCGTCGGAGAGTGGCTGGGAACAACGTTGTCACATTCTTTCGATGGACAACTGCGGTTTGTCAACTTCCCTGCATGGCCGCGTGAACCTCGTGCTGCACTGCGCAACCCGATCGCAACGGATCGTGCTGAATGCGCCGCAGCCCTTGAGCCCCGTGCAGCAACGGTTCCCGCGTGAAACCCATGCTCACGTCATGTAAACGTTTACTGCACGCCGCATTCGTTGCGACGCAGCAACGAAAGTGTCACGAACTCGTTGACATCGTTGTCAACGGGGTTACAGACTCCGCCCCAATCCGCCGCCCCCGAACCTGGGGTCGGCCCCACCTGCAGCAGGAGCCCGCGTGACCGCCAGCCACCCCGCCCCGGCCCATGTCCTGTCCCGAGTCGCGCCCTCGTTCCTGGCCGCCGACGTCGGTGGCACCCATGTGCGCGTGGCCCGGGTCCAGGCCAGCGGCGATGCCGCCCATCCGGTGCAGGTGCTGGAATACCGCAAGTACCGCAACGCCGACCACGGCGGCCTCAGCGCGATCCTGTCCGACTTCCTGGGTGAAGGCCCGCGGCCCACGCATTGCGTGGTCGCAAGCGCCGGCTATGCCCGCGAGGACGGCACGGTGATCACCGCCAACCTGCCGTGGCCGCTGTCCGCGCGCCAGGTGGAAGCCGACGTCGGCCTGCAGCGGGTCTACATCGTCAACGATTTCGAGGCCGTGGCCTACGCTGCCTCACAGGTGGACGCCAGTGGCGTGCTGCACCTGTGCGGGCCGGAGACCGCTGCGCGCGGCCCGACCCTGGTGGTCGGCCCCGGCACCGGCCTCGGTGCCGCGCTGTGGATCCCCACCGCGCACGGCCCGGTGGTACTGCCCACGGAAGCGGGCCAACCGACCCTGGCAGCGAGCACCGAACTGGAAATGGCCATCGTCCGCCACATGCAGCGCGACCGCGCCCATGTGTCGATCGAGCATGCGATCTCCGGTCCCGGCCTGATGAACCTGTACCGCGCGGTGTGCGCGCTGCAGGGGCAGGTGCCGACGCTGGCCAGCCCCGATGCGGTTACCGCCGCGGCCATGGCCGATACCGATGCGCATGCGCGCCAGGCGCTGGATGTGTTCTGCGGCCTGCTCGGCAGCACCATCGGCGACATGGCCCTGTTCTATGGCGCGCACGGTGGCGTCTACCTGGCCGGCGGCATCCTGCCGCAGATCCGCGAATACCTGCACGCCAGCACCTTCGTCGAACGCTACCTGCAGAAGGGGCCGATGGGCGAAGCACTGGCACGCATCCCGGTGAAGGTCGTCGAACACGGCCAGCTGGGCGTGGTCGGCGCTGCCAGCTGGTACCTGCAGCAGCAGTCGGCCGCCTGACACCGCAACAGGCTTCAACGCAATCGCAGCACGCAGTACGTGGCACGCCAACGCACGGGACTTCGCCGCCGCCCCGCGCATGTCTTCGCAACCGTAACCGAACACCGCCGCCGGCATCCAATCGAGTGATGAGGAGAGACATCATGAACACCCGCAAGACCCTGCTTTCGGCCGCCATCGTCAGCTGCATCGCCTTCAGTGCGCATGCGCAGCAGGCCGCCCAGACCGCCACCGACCTGGATACCGTGCAGGTCACCGGCATCCGTGGGTCGATGGAAAAATCGCTGGACACCAAGCGCGAAGCCAATGCGCGCGTGGAAGTGGTCACCGCCGAAGACGTGGGCAAGCTGCCCGCGCACAACGTCGCCGACACCCTGCAGCGCCTGCCGGGCGTGAACATCAGCTCGTCCAGCGCCGACGAAGGCGGCTTCGACGAAGCCGACCGTGTCAGCCTGCGCGGTACCAGCCCGAGCCTGACCCAGACCCTGATCAACGGCCACACCGTCGGCACCGCCGACTGGTTCGTGCTCAGCCAGGGCAACAACGTCGGCCGCAGCGTCAGCTACTCTTTGCTGCCGTCGGAACTGGTGCGCTCGGTGGAAGTGAACAAGTCCTCGCAGGCCAAGCTGCAGGACGGCGGCACTACCGGTACCGTCAACATCCTCACCCGCAAGCCGCTGGAATTCTCCAAGCAGCTCACTGCGGAAGGCTCCATCGGCATGGTGCGTTCGGACCAGGCCAAGTCGAACGATCCGCAGCTGTCGGCACTGTTCAACTACAAGAACGACGAAGGCAACTTCGGCGTGATGGTGCAGGCCTTCAGCCAGAAGCGCGAACTGCGCCGCGAAGCGCAGGAAATCCCGGGCGGCTTCTTCCAGATCGATCCGAATGGCACCGTGGCCAAGTCCAACCCGGACCTGGCCGGCGTGTACGCGCCGGGCCTGCTCGGCTCGACCCTGTTCGAACAGACCCGCGAGCGCAAGGGCGGCCTGGTGTCGCTGCAGTTCAAGCCGATGGACAACCTGACCCTGGGCCTGGAAGGCTTCAGCTCGGAACTGAAGGCGAACAACTACAACCGCAACTTCATGCTGTGGGGTGGCCGCATCCTCAACGACCGCACCGTTGAAGATGCCAATGGCAACAAGATCCTGATTCCGGGCCAGGCCCCGAATCCGGGTTACGTCGTCAAGGATGGCGTACTGTCCAACGCCACCTTCGCCGGCCAGGCCGACCGCGACTACGCGGTGTACGACATGATCTACCGCGAGTCGAAGGCCAAGACCAACTACATCACCTTCGATGCCGACTGGCAGATCAGCGACAACCTGGGCATGAAGTTCCAGGCCGGCAGCACCAAGGGCACCGGCGAAACGCCGCGCCAGTACATCGCCGAGGTCAACCTGGCCCGTGGTGGCGGTGCGACCTGGGCAACGCACGGCAACGGCTCGCCGATCGACTGGAACGTCGGTGGCAACATCGGTCCCAGCGGCGTGACCGACTTCGGCACCTGGGGCAACCAGCAGGTCACCGCGATCGACAAGGAAAAGTGGGCCACGCTCGATTTCAACCAGTACTTCGCCGATGCCGGCGTGCTGAACTCGATCGACTTCGGTGCCCGCTTCGGTGACCACAAGCGCGAGGCCAAGTCGCCTGAAGGCGCAACCCCGGGCGCGATCTGGAATGCGCTGAAGAACGGCGCCACCGCCAACTTCCCCGGCGGCTTTGCCAACGGCATCGGTGGCAACTTCCCGCGTGACCTGTGGTACTTCACCCCGGGTGCGCTGAAGGAAGCGGTGACCAACAACTCCACCTGGCTGTCCGGCAATGACGGCCCGACCGGCCGCCACAACTACGGCGCCGAGTGGAAGGTGTCCGAGAAGAACTTCGCGGCCTACGTGCAGGGCAACTTCAGCGGCGACCGCTGGAGCGGCAATGTCGGCCTGCGCTACGTCAACATCAAGCAGGATATCGACACCTACGCCGCCGCCACCGGCTCGACCGTGCCGGACGTGAGCAGCCTGTTCGGCGCGTGGACCCGCGAAGCTTTCGAGAACAAGCACAACCGTGTGCTGCCGAGCGCCAACTTCAAGTACGACCTGCGCGACGACCTTGTGCTGCGCGTGGCCGCCTCGCAGACCCAGACCCTGCCGGACTTCTCGGCACTGGGTGCCTCGTCCTACGGTTCGGACCTGAACCGGACCGGCGGTGGCGGCAATCCGAAGTTGAAGCCGGTGGTGTCGACCAACTTCGACGCCAACCTGGAGTGGTACTTCATGCCGCGCGGCATGTTGTCGATCGGCGCCTACTCGATGCGCCTGAAGGACTACGTGGCCTTCAGCACCGAGAAGGAAATGCTGTTCAGCGAGCTGACCAACCGCCTCGAGGAGTACAACATCTCCCGCCCGCGCAATGCCGACGGCAAGGTACGCGGTATCGAGGTGGCCTATGAGCAGCCGATCGGCGAGTACTTCGGTGTCAATGCCAACTACACCTACGCCGATGGCAGCACCGACCACACCTGGGCCGATGGCAGCGACAACCTGCTGGGCACGTCGAAGAACACCTACAACGTCGGTGCCTACTTCGAGAACGACACCTTCGGCGCACGCGTCAGCTACACCCGCCGTTCGTCGTTCCTGATCGGCCTGTCCGGCGCCAACCCGTACTACCAGGATGACTTCGGTACCCTGTCGGCGTCGCTGAGCTACAAGGCCACCGACTGGCTGAGCATCAGCTTCGACGCGCTCAACCTCAACAACCCGACCTACAAGTACTACCAGACCGCGGCCATCCCGACCTCGTTCTACAGCAACGGTCGCCAGTACTACCTCAACTTCCGCTTCAAGTACTGATCCAGCGGCGGCAACATCGCCGAGTCGTGCACGCACGCCGGGCCTGGGTCATTCCGGGCCCGGCGTTTTTCATGTATAGCGTTCATCGCACCGTTCCAAGGAGTCGTACCGATGGTCAAGCCTTCCCGCGCCCGGATGCGCAGCGCAGTGCTGCTGGGCAGCCTGCTCGCCCTGTTGCCGGTACTGCCGGCACTCGCCGCCGATCCCACGCCCGCCGCTGAAGCACCCGGCCCGCAGCTGCGCGCCGGCAGCCTGATGCTGATTCCGGCCCCGGCCACCGTGCAGCGCGGCCAGGGCAGCGGCATCACCGTCCGCGCCGACACCGTGCTGCTGGCCGAAGGCGAAGCCGCGCAGCGCGTCGCCAGCCAGTTCGCCGACCTGCTGGCCCGCAGCGGCGGCCCGCGCCTTGCACCGGCCAGGAACAAGGCGCCAGCCAAGGCCGGCAGCATCCGCTTCCAGATCGTGCCCACCTTCCGCGACAGCGGCGAAAGCTACGCGCTGGAGAGCAGCGCGCAGGGCGTGCTGATCCAGGCCGGCAACGAGACAGGTCTTTTCTACGGCGCGACCACCCTGGCCCAGCTCGCCACCGGCGGCAGCAATGGCGTGCTGCCGGCAGTGCAGATCCAGGACACGCCGCGCTTCAGCTGGCGCGGTTTCATGCTTGATTCCGCCCGTCACTTCCAGAGCCTGGACGAGATCAAGCGCGTGCTCGACGCGATGGCCGCGCACAAGCTCAACACCTTCCACTGGCACCTGACCGATGACCAGGGCTGGCGCATGGAGATCAAGCGCTACCCGAAGCTGACCGAAGTGGGCAGCTGCCGCCTGCCGGCCGGCGATGGCGGCATCGATCCGGCCAGCGGCCAGGAGCATCCGTACTGCGGCTTCTACACGCAGGACCAGATCCGCGAAGTGATCGCCTATGCCGCGAAGCTGCATATCCAGGTGATCCCGGAAATCGATGTGCCGGGCCACGCGACTGCCGCGATTGCCGCGTACCCGGAACTGGGCACCATCGATACGCCGCTGAAGCCGATCAGCGAATGGGGCGTGTTCCCGAACCTGTTCAACGTGGAAGACAGCACCGTCACCTTCCTGGAAAACGTGCTGGAAGAAGTGATCGACCTGTTCCCGGCCAAGTACGTGCACGTGGGCGGCGACGAGGCGGTCAAGGACCAGTGGGAAGCCTCCAGTCAGGTGCAGCAGCGCATGCGTGCGCTGGGCATCAAGAACGAAATGGCCATGCAGAGCCATGTCATCAAGCGCCTGGAAACGTTCCTGGAGGAGCACGACCGGCGCCTGATCGGCTGGGATGAAATCCTCGAAGGCGGCCTGCCGCCGCAGGCCACGGTGATGTCGTGGCAGGGCACCGAAGGCGGACTGGCTGCGGCCAGCGCCGGCCATGACGTGATCATGTCGCCGGTCGGCTACCTGTACCTGGACTACCTGCAGACCGCCTCGCCGAATGAACCGCCAGGCCGTCCGACCCAGGTCAATCTCGGCAAGCTGTACAACTTCGAACCGGTGCCGGCCGAGCTGGCCGCCGACAAGCGTGGGCACATCCTCGGCCTGCAGGCCAACATGTTCACCGAGCACACGCGTAGCTATGCACGCCTGCAGCACAACCTGTTCCCGCGCCTGGCCGCCGTGGCCGAGACCGGCTGGAGCACGCCGGAGCATCGCGACTTCCGCGATTTCCTCGCGCGCCTGCCGTCCCAGCTGCAGCGCTACCGTGCCTGGGGCCTGGCCTATGCGCAGACGCCGTTTGAAGTGGGCGTGGACTACACCGACAACCGCGCGGACAACACGGTGACGGTGTCGCTGGCCAATCCGCTGGGCTATGAAGTGCGCTACAGCACCGATGGCCAACCGGTGAGCGCGCAGTCGCCGCTGTACCAGCAGCCGCTGACCGGAAAACTGCCGACCACCGTGCAGGCCGCCGCGTTCTACCAGGGGCAGATGCTGGCCGCGAAGCCGACCATCGCCGCATTCACCGCGCAGTCGCTGCTCAGCCGCAGCAGCGATGAGCTGCTCAGCTGCGTGGGCAAGAAGGGCCTGGTGCTGCGCCTGGAAGACGATGGCCCACGCGAAGGCAATCGTGCGGTATTCAACGTCGACATCTTCCAGCCGTGCTGGCGCTGGCCGCAGGCGCAGCTGGACGGCATCGGCAGCGTGGAAGTGCGTGCCGGCCGCATTCCGTACTACTTCCAGCTGGCCCACGACGAACCCAAGCGTCGCTTCGAGAAGGCCAAGCGGGCGCACGGCGAGATGCTGGTGCGTCGTGGCGACTGCAACGGCAAGGTGCTGGCGGAAGTGCCGTTGCCGGCCAAGCCGGATGCCGATGGCTTCGTGACGCTGAAGGCCACGCTGCCGAAGGGCACGCAGGGCAGCGGTGACCTGTGCATCAACTTCACCGGCGACACGCGTCCGGCGATGTGGGTGCTGGATGAGATGACGCTGGGGAAGTGACGGCAGGTCCGTCCTGGTGGGTGCCGACCTTGGTCGGCACCCCGGGCAGTTCATCCACGCATGGCGTGGATCTACTGATTCCATCCACGCGTGGCGTGGATCTACTGATTCCGTCCACGCGTGGCGTGGATCTACTGATTCCATCCACGCATGGCGTGGATCTACTGATTCCGTCCACGCGTGGCGTGGATCTACTGTAGAGCCGAGCCCATGCTCGGCTGCTTTTCAACCGGAAAGCCGAGCATGGGCTCGGCTCTACAGCACGCCTTTACCCGCGCCAGCGCAGCAGCAGGTCGCGCAGCGGCGTCAGGGTCGTGGCCATTCCGGCCAGCACGCCAATGGTGTTGGCAATCGCATCCATCGGGTCGGCGGTGCGGTTGCTGGTCAGCGCGCCCTGCGCGAATTCGATGCCAATGCCCATCAACACCAGTCCCAGGCCCACCCACAGCAGCGGACGCCCGCGGCGGAACAGCTGCACCGCGCTGCCGGCCAGGATGAAGTAGGCGAGGAAGTGCTCGCCCTTGTCGCTGTTTTCCGGCAACGGAATCGGCGGCGGTGGGATCAGGCAGACCAGGATCACCAGCAGCACCGCGGTGACCCACAGTGCGGTCCACAACCGCGGCCGCCGCAGCGGCTTGATCAGCGGCAGCGCTCCACTCACAGGCGCCAGCTCAGGTCACCCAGCTCGAAGGCCGGTTCGAAGTCGACGCCACGCTGCAGCCCGATGGCCTGGAAGCGCTCGCCCATTTCGGTCGGCAGGGTCAACTTCTTCACCTGGTCGCGCAGCTGGATACGCCCCACTTCATCGGTGCGTTCCTCGGCCAGCAGCAGCACCTGGTCCAGGCCATTGCCAAGCAGGAAGCTGGCCTGGCTGCAGTAGCCGGCCAGTTCAAAACCACCGTGCGCGCCGGCCTCGGCCATCGCGGTGAAATCCACCGATGCGGTGATGTCCTGCAGGCCCGGCCAGCGGTGCACGTCGTTGTGCACGTGGTGGCGGTAGAAGGCACGCACGGTGCCATCGTCGCGATCGTGCTGGTAGAACTCGCCGCGGTTGTAGCCGTAGTCGACGAACAGCATCGCACCACGCTGCAGGCCACCGGCCACCGCCTGCAGCCAGTACGGCAGCTGCGGCAGCACTTCGGAACGGTAGCCCTCGGCGAAGGGCTTCTCCAGGTAACGCTCGATGTGGCGCACCGCGCCATTGAGCAGGATGTCGGCCGGCTGCGCGCCACGGATGAAATTGCCTTCGCCATCAAGTTCGACGGTCTCCTCGTAGACCTCGCCATCGCGGATCAGGAAGCGTGGAGTCGGCAGCGCGTCGATCACCTCGTTGGCAAACACCACGCCCTCCCAGTCCTCCTCGAACGGGCGATCGACCCAGTCCACGCGCGCCGCCAGCTCGGCTGGCAGGTTCTGCTGCAGGCGCTGCTGCTGGCGCTCGCGCAGGTCGGCGCTGGGTTCGAGGATCGCGTAGCGCGACGGCAGCGCATCCAGCTCGGCCAGGCGCAGCAGCACCGCCTCGGCGAAGGCGCCGGTGCCACCACCGAGTTCCAGCATCCGCGCCTGCGCGCCCAGCTGGGCGAACACCGGTGCCAGCGCATTGGCCACGCTGCCGGCGAACAGGCTGCCGAGCTCGGGCGCGGTGGTGAAGTCGCCACTACCGCCAAATTTGCTGGCGCCGGCGCTGTAATAGCCCCAGCCGGGGGTGTACAGGCACAACTCCATGAAGCGGGAAAACGGCATCGCCCCACCCTGCGCAAGGATTTCGGCGCGCAGGGCGGCGGCCAGCTGGTCGCTGTGGGCCAGGGCATCGGCTTCGGGCAGGGGGAAGGTGGGCTGCATGGCGTCTTCGAATGCGGTGACAATGGTGCACAGGATAGCCGAGCCTTGGAGGACCCTCGATGAGCGATACCCACCCCGTGGTCCTGATCACCGGCAGCGCGCGCCGGATCGGTGCGGCCATTGCCCGCCAGTTCCACGCCTGTGGCTGGTCGGTGGTGCTGCATGCCAACACCTCCAGCGCCGAGCTGCAGCAGGCCGCGTTCGATTTCGACAACGTGCGCCCGGGCAGCGTGCTGGCGCTGCAGGCCGACCTGCGTGACGCCGACGCCCTGGCCGACCTGGTGGAGCAGGCCGTCACCCACTTCGGGCGACTGGATGCACTGGTCAACAACGCGTCCAACTTCTTCCCGACCCCACTCGGCCAGGTCACCGCCGAGGCGATGGACGAGCTGTATGCGGTCAATGCGCGCGCGCCGCTGCTGCTGTCACAGGCGGCGGCGCCCTACCTGCGCCGCCAGCAGGGCTGCATCGTCAACCTGACCGACCTGCACGGCACCGACCCGATGCGCGACCACATCGCCTACACCATGGCCAAAGCCGCGCTGGAGATGGCCACCCGCTCGCTGGCGCTGGAACTGGCGCCGAAGGTGCGGGTCAATGCGGTGGCGCCCGGCGCGATCCTGTGGCCGGAACAGGGCAAGGACGATTTCGCCCGCGAGGCCCTGCTGGCGCGCACGCCTTTGGCGCGGATCGGTACGGTCGAGGAGATTGCCGAAGCGGTGTACTGGCTGGTGGCCGAAGCCAGCTTCGTCACCGGCCACACATTGCGCGTGGATGGAGGGCGTACGGTCAGTTGAAATG
>NZ_RAVT01000056.1 GCF_013464915.1 Stenotrophomonas maltophilia | reverse complement strand
CGGGGGCCCCCCCCCCCCCCCCCCCCCCCCCGSCACTACCGAATGACGACTGCAACAAAAAGGCCGGGGTCTCCCCCGGCCTTTTCATTTCATCCAGTAACGCAGATCAGGCGATCGCTTCCTGGTAACGGCGCTCGACTTCATTCCAGTCGATGACGTTGAAGAACGCGCCGATGTATTCCGGACGACGGTTCTGGTACTTCAGGTAATACGCGTGTTCCCACACGTCCAGGCCCAGGATCGGCGTGTTGCCTTCCATCAGCGGGCTGTCCTGGTTGCCGGTGCTCTCGACCACGACCTTCTTGTCCGGGGTCACGCTCAGCCATGCCCAGCCGCTGCCGAAACGGGTCAGCGCGGCCTTGGTGAAGGCGTCCTTGAACTTGTCGAAACCGCCCAGGTCCTTGTCGATGGCCTTGGCCACGTCACCCACCGGGTTGCCGCCCGCGTTCGGCGCCATCACGGTCCAGAACAGCGAGTGGTTGGCATGGCCGCCACCGTTGTTGCGCACCGGGCCCTGCAGGTTCTCCGGCAGCGACTTGAGCTTCTTCACCAGTTCTTCGACCGGCAGGTCAGCGTACTCGGTGCCTTCCAGCGCCGCGTTGACGTTGTTGATGTAGGTCTGGTGATGCTTGGTGTGATGGATTTCCATCGTCGCCGCATCGATATGCGGCTCCAGCGCGTCGTAGGCGTAGGACAGCTTGGGCAGGGTGTAGGCCATGATGCATCTCCTGATTGCGAGGGCACCCGACGGTGTCGGGCGGTGCGCGGTGAATGATGGGGACAGACCGCCAGATTACCAAGGGGGATGTAAAGGAAATTGCGTCCTGCCAGTGAGCACGACGGCAATTGTTACGCACCGGTGACGCAGCGATCTCCTCATGCACCGTGCAGCGCAGGAGCGCTACAGTGCCTGCCACCCCCTCTGCCCGCCCCWGCCCATGCGCAACCCCCGGCTGCTGATCACCGCCATCGCCCTGCTGCTGCTCGGCCTGGTCGTCAACCATTTCATGCAGCGTCCACCGGCGCAGCAGTTCGCACCGGACCTGCAGGGCACACCCGCCGCGCGTGCGCCGGCCGCACCCGGTGCAGGCAATGACCACGGCCTGCCGACCTTCCTGCCCGCCGAAGCCCGGCAGACGATCGCCCTGATCCAGCGCGGCGGGCCGTTCCCGCACCGCCAGGACGGCAGCACCTTCGGCAACCGCGAACAACAGCTGCCACAGCGTCCGCGCGGTTACTACCGCGAATACACCGTGGACACCCCCGGCGCACGCACCCGTGGCGCGCGCCGCATCGTCACCGGCGGTGATCCGGCGGAGGCGTGGTACTACACCGACGACCACTACGAATCATTCCGCAGCTTCACCGTACCGGCCCAGGGAGCGCAGTGATGAGCCATGACGATTTCGGCCTCGGCCTGCATGACATCAACAACGCTGGCGTCTACGCCATCGACAGCGACGACATCAGCGCATTGGCCGCCGCGATGCGCGACGCCGGGCTGAAGGTGATCCGCATCGATCTGGAAGGCGTGGCCGACAAGCGCACCCTGCTGGCGCGGCTGGCGGCGCAGCTGGATTTTCCGGCGGGCTTCGGCGGCAACTGGGATGCGCTGTCGGACAACCTGCGAGACCTGCAATGGCTGCCGGCCAACGGCTACGCGCTGTTCCTGGCCGACGTGGATGCACTGCGTGCCGCCACCCAGAAGGACTTCGACACCCTGCTGGATGTGATGGATGAAGCCAGCCGCGACTGGGTCGGCCGCGATGTGCCGTTCTGGGTGTTCCTGTCGCAGAGCGCGTAAGGGCACTGCCCTGGTGGATGCCGACCTGGGTCGGCATGCGCTGATGCCTTGGTAGAAGCTGACCCTGGTCGGCGCTTCTGTGCCAACCAAGGTTGGCACCTACCAGAGCGCGAGCCGGCCCTGCCAAAGCGCGAGCTGGCCAGCGCGTGGGTCACGGCCCCCTGCCTAGCGGCTGCCGTTATCTTCCTGCAGCTCTTTCTTGAACGGGATGTCCGGCGGCGGCCGTGCCACCGCCGGCTGGTCCTGCATGTTCGGATTGGTAAGGCCACAGCCACCACCGGCCTGCAGGATCGAGATCACACAGGAGATCTTCGTACCGGTACCCGGCAACGGAATCTCCATCGACTTGATGCCCTTGCGCACCCATTCGGCCAGCAGCGATTCCTGCGGCACCCAGTACTTGTCGAACGAGGTCGGCGTGTAGTCGTACGGCGGCCGCTTCAACCAGGTGCCGGACTGCGCGATGCGCTCCTTGCTCCAGCCATCGTTGGCGCCACCGGGGGCACCACGCTCGGCGTGACCGTCACCCTCCTGCCCTGGCACGCGCACGCTGCCGTCGGCATTGAACAGGCCACTGCCCTTGCCGGCGGCACTGGCCTGGCTTGCGCCCCTGCTGGCGCCGTCGCGGTTGCGGCTCGACGCGCCCCAGTCGTCGCCCTTGGCAGGCGTGGCCCAGTTGCCCGGGTTGGGAGCCGGGCGCGCGCCGGCCTGGGCCGGTGTCGTGCTGGAGGCGGACGGCCGTGGCGTGCTGGTGGCCTGGCTCGCACTGCCGCTGGCCGCAGGCGCCGCCGTTGCCGCCGGCGCGCTGCCGCTGGACGTTGAAGAAGCCGCCGCGGGTGCCGAGGCAACTTCGCGCTCCCGCACCTGCAGGTCACGGCCCGCCGGCGCACGCACGGTCGGCTCACGCCCAGCCACAGTGGCCATCCGCACCTGCGGATCGACCACGGCCTGCACTTCGCGCTCGCGCACCTGTACGTCGCGCTGCGGCACACGGACCTGTACATCAGCCGTGCGCAGCGGCTGCGACACCGCCGGTGCATCGACCGTACTGACTTCGCGCTCCTGCACCGGGATGTCACGCAACTGCGGTGCCCGCACTGCGATCTCCGGCGCACGCAGTGTGGCTGGGGTGGGCGGCGCCTGCACCGGCTGCACGCTGCGCTCGCGCACCGTCGGCGTGGTGTCGCGCGGCACGATGCTGACCTCCGTGCGCGGCATGCTGACCGGCGGCACCACGAAATCCGTACTGGCCTCAGCTACTTCGGTGGCCTGCACCGGTGACGGTGGCGGTGCCGCGACCGGCGCCGGCTCGGATTCGGCAGGCGGCGGTGGCACGCTGGCCGTTGCAGCCGGAGCAGGAGCGGACGCAGCTGCCGACGCGGACGCCGGACGTGGCTCAGGCGCCGTTGCGGCCCCTGCGTTCTGGCCAGCTGCAAGCTGGCCCGGAGGTGCAGCCGCCGCCGCTTCGGCACCGGGCTGATCGCCGCCGCCCTCCTGGGTGGCGCGACCGACGAACTCCACCTGCACGCGCTCGCCCTCGGCACCTTCTTCTTCCGGTGCCGTGGTGCGGATCACTGCCACCCATAGCAGCAGCATGAAGAACAGCAGGTGCAGCAGCGCACTGGCCAATGCCGAGATCCAGCGCATCCAGCGCTGGTCGCGCGGCGCAGCATCCCAGTCCTGCCAGAACAGACGGCGCAGCGCTTGCCAGGGTGACAACCGCGGCAACTGCCCGGGTGGCCCTGGCAGCGGACGCGGCAGCAGCACCGCGATCAACTCGCTGGCGTGCAGCGGCCGCGGCAACGGACCGAGCGAGCGCAGCCACAACGCCCAGCCATACGGCAGGCGCGTGGTCTTCTCGAGGACGGCCCTGGGCTGCTGGCGGGCCAGCAGCAGGTCGATGAACTGCTCGGCCCGGGTCAGAGGCACGCGTCAGCGATCAGGCGGCGTTGCCGCGAGGGATATACGGCGCGTGGCCACTGTCGTGGTCGGTCGCGTCGCGCACGGCGGTCACGCCCGGCACGCGGCCCATCAGGGTCTTTTCAATACCCTGCTTGAGGGTCACATCGGCCATGCCGCAGCCCTGGCAGCCACCCCCGAAGCGCAGCAGCACCACGCCTTCGGCCGAGACTTCCTGCACGGCCACCTTGCCACCATGCGAGGCCAGCTGCGGATTGATTTCGTTTTCCACCACCCAGTGCACGCGCTCGACCAGCGAGGCGGCGTCGCCGGGTGCTTCGCCCTTGATGCGCGGCGCCTTGATGGTCAGCTGCTGGGTACCGGCACTGCCGGCGACGATGTCGATCTCGGCGCCATCGAGCCAGCCGACGCTGCCGGCATCGACATACAGGGTGAAGCCATCGCAGTCCACCGCCCACTCGTCACCGAGCAGGTCGGCCGGCTCGGCGAATTCCAGCCGGGCGTCGGCGCGCGGAGTGCCGGGGTCGACCGCACTGAGGCGCACGCCCATGCCGGGCACGCCCTCGCGTTCGATCAACTTGCGGAAATGGGTCTGGGCAGTGTCGGAGATCTGGATCATCAGGCTATTCTAGCCAAGTAAGCGTCAGCCGCTCATTCGGTTTATACACCGTCCGGCGCATTGTTCAGTCAACACGAGGTGGAGATTCCCATGGCCGACCTGATTCCACTGGCCCAGGCCCGTTGCGTGCCGCGCAAAGGCAGCGACCACAAGCTCGGCGAGGCCCGCCTGGCCGAACTGCTGCCGCAGATTCCCGGCTGGGAGCTGAGCGAGGGCGGACAGGCCCTGACGCGCACCTTCCGCTTCAAGGATTACTACGCCACCATGGCCTTCGTGAACGCGCTGGCCTGGATTGCCCACCGCGAGGACCACCATCCGGACCTGGGCGTGCACTACGACCGCGCAGTCGTGCGCTTTTCCACCCACGACGTGGGCGGCCTGAGCGAAAACGACTTCATCTGCGCGGCAAAGACTTCGGCCCTGACGGAGCAACTGCCATGAACGTACGTTTGCTGAGCCTGTCCCTGATCGCTGCGACCGGCCTGGCCGGCTGTGGCCCGTCCGAACCGCCGGCACCGCCACCGCCGCCGCCGACCGAAGTGGCTGCGGTGAAGACGCCGCCGCCGCAGTACCCGCTTGAGCTGGCCTGCATGGGCGTGGGCGGCACCAGCACCTTCAAGGTCACCATCGGCACCGACGGCAAGCCGAGCGACGTGGCCCTGTTGACCGGCGCCGGCAACCCGCAGCTGGACGAACTGGCCAGGACCGCCGTGCAGGGCTGGCAGTTCAATGCGGCCACCCGCAACGGCCAGCCGGTGCCGGCCACCATCCAGGTGCCGGTCAGCTTCAACCCGCCGCAGCCGAAGCCGGACCAGTGCTTCGCCATCGAAGAACGCCTGCGCCGCGGCGGCTGATCGCCCGCGCCCCGACGAGGCCAGCCGACGCCCGCCTCGCCCCCGCCGCCCCGGCCTTGCCCGGGGCGGTTGTCTGTTGACCAGGACCGCGTCGGTACATGCTGCAGATCCCCCCCGAAAACATCTGGATCGCGCTGGCGGTCACCCTTGCGGCCGGCCTCGCTACCGCCATCGGCAGCCTGCTGGTGCTGTTCTCGCGCCGCCCCAACCCGCGCCTGCTGGCCTTCGGCCTGGCCTTCGCCGGCGGCGCGATGGTCTATGTGTCGCTGTCGGAAATCCTCAACAAGTCCATCGCCTCGTTCGCCCTGGCCTATGGCGAGCGCACCGGTTTCACCTACGGCACGCTGGCCTTCCTGGCCGGCGTGATCGTGATCGTGCTGATCGACCACTTCATTCCCAATCCGCATGACAGCCTGGACAAACAGGACCCTGCGTTCCGCGAGAACAGCCGCGAGTACCTGAAGCGGGTCGCGCTGCTGACCTCGGTCGCGATCACCGCGCACAACTTCCCGGAAGGGCTGGCGACCTTCTTCGCTACGCTGGAAAGCCCGTCGGTAGGCATGCCGCTGGCCTTCGCCATCGCCATCCACAACATTCCCGAGGGCATCGCGATCGCGGTGCCGGTGTACTTCGCCACCCAGAACAAGTTCTATGCGTTCAGTGCGAGCCTGCTGTCCGGCCTGGCCGAGCCGGTGGGCGCGGCGCTGGGCTACTGGCTGCTGTCAGGATCGCTGTCGCACGCCACGTTTGGCTGGGTGTTCGGACTGATCGCCGGCGTGATGGTGTTCCTGGCGCTGGACGAGCTGCTGCCGGCGGCCAAGCGTTATGCCAAGGGCCACGAAACCGTGTACGGACTGGTGGCTGGCATGGGCACGCTGGCGATCAGCCTGGTGTTGTTCAAGTGGTGAAGGGGTTGCGGCCAACGGGCTGAGCCCCCTCGCGGCTGGCGGAGCGACATTCCGGGTTGGGCCGGGCGAGGTGGGTTTGCGGGGGGCGCCGTAAACCCATTCTTGGGGGCTTGGGCGCGCCATCCATGGCGCTTACACCCCCGCAAACCCACCTCGCCCGGCCTCTGACAGGCTATAGGCGTGCCAGCCGCGCGATGAAAGAATGAAAAAGCGAAGCCCGCGCTGTGCGCGTGAGTCGAGCGTGGCTCGACTCTACAAGGGCCGCGTGCGGGTATGGGTCTACGCTGCGGCTGTCAGGTCCGCCTTGTAGCGAGCCGAGCACCGCAGGTCCGGCGAGGGCGAAGAGGCGCGGGTGTCTGAGCGCAGCGAGTTCCGCGCCGCCCCTCGGCGGACCGAGGAGCGCGGGGTACCGGCGCGCAGCGCCGGCTCGCGGATGGCGGCGTGTTTCTTTGGTTACTTTCTTTGCACGAGCAAAGAAAGTGACAAGCCCACTCATCGCAGGGAAGCGACGGCGCCGACCAAGCACCCGGCGCCGCCGAACCGCCGTCAGCGCAGGCGGTCCAGCGCCTCGACCAGCTCGTCCGCCAGCGGCGCGTTCAGCACGTAGGGGCTCTTGCCGTCGTCCAGCGCGAACTCCAGCGAGGCCGCGTGCAGGAACAGGCGCTTCAGCCCGATCTGCTCACGAAGCCGCTTGTTCACTGCCGGATCGCCGTACTTGTCGTCACCGGCCACCGGATGACCCAGGTGCTGGGCATGCACGCGGATCTGGTGGGTGCGGCCGGTCTCGATGCGCACCTCGCAGTAGGAATGGCCGCCCCGGCGCTCCAGCACCCGGAAGTGGCTGATCGATTCCTTGCCGATCGCGTTGACCTGCACATGGCGCTCGCCGCCCTGGCGCAGGCCCACGTGCAGCGGCGCGTCGACCGTCATCACACCGTCGGGCATGCGCCCGGCCAGCAGGGTCAGGTAGCGCTTGCGGATGCCGGCGCCATGGTCTTCACGCAGCAGCGCCTGCAGTTCGCTCAGCGCCGAGCGCTTCTTGGCCACGATCAGCAGGCCCGAGGTGTCGCGATCCAGCCGGTGGACCAGTTCCAGGGTCTGCCCCGGGCGCAGCGCACGCAGGGTCTCGATGGCGCCGAAGCTGATGCCGCTGCCGCCATGGCTGGCCACGCCGGTGGGCTTGTTCAGGGCCAGCAGGCGGGCGTCCTCGAAGACGATGGCCTGCTCCAGGCGGCGCATGAACGCTTCCGGAGGACCGGCCTTGTCTCCCTCTTCACTGAGACGGACCGGCGGCACACGTACCTCGTCCCCCGCCTCCAGCTTGCGTTCGGCTTTGGCACGGCCGCCGTTCACCCGTACCTGGCCGCTGCGCACCAGCTTGTAGACCAGGCTGCGCGGAGCCCCCTTCAGCTGGCCGAGCAGGAAGTTGTCCAGGCGCTGGCCGGCGCGGTCGGCGGGAACGGTGATCATGCGCACGGAAGGCTTGTCGCCAGCGGGTTTGGTCGGGTCTTGGGCGGTCATCAGGCTGTTTATTCTGTTACACTCGGGGGGCGAGATAAGGGATTGATTTCGTTGGAAGTTACTCAGGGCCAGAAGCCCAGCTTCCGACGAATCCGGCACAGTGCGCGACCACCGCCCGCGGGGCGGCCATGTTAGCGGCTCACCGGCCTTCCCGGCCATCGCCGGATGCCTGACACGCAACCGTGCTGAACATGTCCCGCGTGGCGCTCCAGCCTGGCTGACAGCTGCCTGCGGCCTGTAACACCCCAAAATCCATAAGAGTGAAGCGCTCCCGCGGCCTGCCGTGGTGTCGTAGCGCTGGAAACCCAAGCCGCCCTCCCCGCGCTTGCGCGAATGGGCGGCGAACCGTGTCCAGAGGCGAAACCCCATGGCGTTCCGCGCGGTAGCCGCTTGCGAGGAACGCAACAATGAAGCGAATGCTGATCAACGCCACGCAGGCTGAAGAGCTGCGTGTTGCCATCGTGGATGGCCAGTCGTTGTATGACATCGACATCGAACAGCCGTCGAAGGAACAGAAGAAGTCCAACATCTACAAGGGCCGGATCTTCCGCATCGAGCCCTCGCTGGAAGCGGCCTTCGTCGAATACGGTGGTGGCCGCCATGGCTTCCTGCCGCTGAAGGAAATCTCCCGCGACTACTTCCAGGCCGGTGTCGACCACAACAAGGCCGGCATCCGCGAGCTGCTGAAGGAAGGCCAGGAGATCGTCGTCCAGGTCGACAAGGAAGAGCGTGGCAACAAGGGCGCCGCCCTGACCACGTTCATCTCGCTGGCCGGCCGCTACATGGTGCTGATGCCGAACTCGCCCAGCGCCGGCGGTGTCTCCCGTCGCATCGAGGGCGAAGACCGCGCCGCCCTGAAGGACGCCCTGGACAAGCTGAACATCCCTGATGACATGGGCGTGATCATCCGTACCGCCGGCGTCGGCCGCGATGCGGAAGAGCTGCAGTGGGATCTGGACTACCTGCTCAATGTCTGGCGCGCCATCGCCGAGGCCGCGCTGAGCAAGCCGGCCCCGTTCCTGATCTACCAGGAATCGCGCCTGATCGTGCGCGCCCTGCGTGACTACCTGCGCGCCGACATCGGCGAGATCCTGGTGGACACCGAGGAAATGTACGAGCACGCCCGCGAGTTCATGCAGCAGGTGATGCCGCAGACCCTGCGCAAGCTCAAGCACTACAAGGACGACATCCCGCTGTTCAACCGCTTCCAGATCGAATCGCAGATCGAAGGCGCCTACGAGCGCAACGTGCGCCTGCCGTCGGGCGGCTCGATCGTGGTCGACCAGACCGAAGCGCTGACCGCAGTCGACGTGAACTCCTCGCGCGCCACCAAGGGCAGCGACATCGAGGACACCGCGTTCCAGACCAACCTGGAAGCGGCCGAGGAAGTGGCCCGCCAGCTGCGCCTGCGTGACCTGGGCGGCCTGGTGGTGATCGACTTCATCGACATGGCCTCCAACAAGCACCAGCGCGAAGTCGAGAACCGCCTCGCCAACGCGCTGAAGTACGACCGCGCGCGCGTCCAGGTCGG
Organism: Stenotrophomonas maltophilia; assembly: GCF_013464915.1. GTDB lineage: Bacteria > Pseudomonadota > Gammaproteobacteria > Xanthomonadales > Xanthomonadaceae > Stenotrophomonas > Stenotrophomonas maltophilia_AT. Next base: position 30,051 of record NZ_RAVT01000056.1, on the reverse strand, counting down.
CCGTATCTCGCGCTTCGGCCTGCTGGAAATGAGCCGCCAGCGCCTGCGCCCGAGCCTGGGCGAGTCCAGCCAGATCGTCTGCCCGCGTTGTGACGGCCACGGCCGCATGCGCAGCGTCGAGTCGCTGTCGCTGTCGATCATCCGCGTGGCTGAAGAGCATGCGATGAAGGAGAACACCGGGCAGGTGCTGGTGCAGGCCCCGGTGGAGATCGCCAATTACCTGCTGAACGAGAAGCGCAGTGCCCTGCGCGAGATCGAACAGCGCCACGAGGCGCCGATCGTGATCGTCGCCGACGAGCAGCTGCACACCCCGCACTACACCGTCACCCGCCTGCGCGAGAACGAGCTGGGTGAAGAGAGCAACAAGCCCAGCTACCAGCGCGGCACCCCGCGCAAGCTGCCGGTGCACGCCCTGACCAAGGGCCAGCTGAACATCCCGCCGCCGGCGGTGACCCAGGTCAAGCACACCTCCCCCGCCCCGGTGCGCGAGGAAGTGGAGCCGGCCGCCGTGGCCCCGGCGCCCGTCGCTGCAGCGCCTGTTGCGCCGGCCCCGGCGGGCGGCGTGATCGGTTGGCTCAAGCGCGTGTTCGGTGGCGAACCGGCGCCCGCGCCGGCGCCGGCAGCCCCGGCTGCACGCCAGCAGCAGGACGGCGGCCGCAAGGACCGCAACAAGGATCGCAACAAGGACCGCAAGGACCGTCGCGACGACAACCGTGGCAATGGCGGCAACGGCAACGCGCAGCAGCAGAAGGACGGCGGCAACCGCAAGGACCGCGGTGAGCAGCGCAGCAAGGACGGCCGCAACGGCAACAACGGCAATGCCCAGCAGCAGCCGCAGCAGGGCAAGCAGAAAGAGCCGCAGCAGAAGGATGGCCAGCAGCAGCCGCAGCAGCAGAACAAGCCGCGCAACGAGCAGCAGGGCCAGAACCAGAACCAGCAGCAGCCGAAGCTGAAGCAGCCCAAGCAGCCGCGTCCGCAGCAGCAGGACGGTGACAAGCCGGCCGAGAAGCCGCAGCGCAACGCGGCCGAGGCACCTGCTGAAGCCGTGACCGCAGCGGCAGCCATGGCCGCTACGGCCGTCGCCGCCAATGCGGTGACCGCGCACGAAGCGACCGCACCGGTGGCTCCGGTGGCCACCGCTCCGGCGGAAGCGGCCGCACCGGTCGACACCGCTGCCAACGCTGCCGGCGAGGCCGAGGTGATTGTGGTTGCCGGCGAAGAGGCTGCAACCGACGCCAATGGCGAACAGGCAGGCGAAGGCGCGACCCGCCGTCGTCGTGGCCGTCGTGGTGGCCGTCGTCGTCGTCGCGGTGGTGCCGAGAACGCCGCCGGCAGCGACGCCCTGGGCGATGACCAGGACGATGGTGATGACGGTGATGACGCCGACGGCGCCGAGCCGAACGTCGACAGCGCTGCCGGCACCGCGCCGGTCGCTGCTGCGCAGCCGGCCCGTTCGCAGCCGGAGTTCGACTTCGATGACGAAGCCGAGCCGGTCGCTGTCGAAGCCGAGAAGCCGGCCCGCGCTGCCGCCGCTGTTGTCGCCGCGCCGGTCGCAGTGGTGAGCAGCGCCGTGGTCGAAGCCGCCACCCCGGTCGTGACCGAGGTGCAGGCTACGGTCGAAACCGTCGCCAAGACGGAAGTGGTGTCCTCGCCGGTGCAGACCAGCATGCTCGATGCCATCGACGCCGCTACCCCGGCCCAGCCGGTCGCCGTTGCCGCACCGGTCGCCGACGTCGCTCCGGTGGTGGACGCTGCTGCGCCGGTCATCGAAGCAAAGCCGGTTGTGGCTGAAACGGCCGCGGTGGTTGAAGCCGCTCCGGTGATCGAAGCGAAGCCGGTTGCGGCCGAGGCCGCGCCGATTGTGGAATCGAAGCCGGAGATCGTTGAAGCCGCCCCGGTAGTCGAAGCCCAGCCGCCGGTGGCCGTTGAGGTTGCTCCGGTGGTTGAAGCGAAGCCGGTCGTGGAGCCCGTCGTGGTCGCCGAACAGCCGGTCGCCCCGGTGGCGGTGGAAGCCGCGCCGGTGGAACCCGCTGCCCCGGTCGCCGAGGCCGTGGTGACGCCGTCGATCGACCCGGTGGCCGATGGCCATACCGACGCGGCGGCCCAGGCTGCGGAAGCCAAGGCCGACGAAGAAGACGAAGAGGCCGCCAAGCGCACGCCGCCGGCGAACTGATCGCGCGTTGATCGCGTAGAAAACGAAACGGCGGGGATCGATGATCCCCGCCGTTTTTGTTTGTGCGCCGGGCGCGTACAGCGCCCTGGTAGAGGCCGACCTTGGTCGGCGCCGTTGTTGGAGCGAACGCGGACACGCCCGTGCCAACCAAGGTTGGCAGCTACCAGGACATCAGCGCGCCGGCGCGAACTGCAGGCGGGTCCACACGCCGTAGTGGTCCGAGGCCCAGCGACCGCTGTCGTCGGGCTGGTCGAACAGGAGCTTCGCCTCGCGCGCAACCATCTGGTCCTGCTGGAAGAAGATGTGGTCGATCCGCGAGGGCGCCTGGTAGTAGTGCCGGTTCAACGTACTGACCCCGGCAAGGTCGGTGTTCACATGCACGCTGCCGTAGCTGTCGCCGTAGTGGCTGCGCAGCTCGCTCAGGTCGCCGGCATCCACCAGTGCGTTGAAGTCGCCCGCGATCACCACCGGCGCGCCGGCCGAGGTAGCGGTGATGAAGCGCAGCAGGTCCTCGACCTGGCTGCGGCGGATGCGTTGCCCGCCCTCGTCACTGCGCTCGTTGAGATGCGTGGCGTATACGTTCACCGGCGTGCCGTCGACGTCGATACGCAGGTGAGCAACCGTGCGGTAGTCGTCCAGCGGCTGCAGCAGATGATCGCCGCGGGCAAGGATCGGTCGCCGGGTCAGCAGTGCATTGCCGTAGCGTTTGGGCGCGCCGACCGGATCGGTGGACACGAACACGTACTGGTAGCCGAGCTGGCGTGCCAGCCATTGCGCCTGGTTTCGCACGTTGCGGCGCTGGATCACCTCCTGCAGGGCAACCGCATCCGGCTGCAGGCGCTTGAGTTCGGCCAGGATGGTGCGGCGGCGGCTTGGCCAGTCCTCGCGGTCATGATGCAGGTTGAAGGTGACCATGCTCATGCCTGGCGCGGTGGCGACGCCAGCCGCTGCCGCGGCGGCTGGCTCGGCCGCCATCACCGCGCCCGGCAATGCCAATGCAATTGCCAGCCCCAGGGCACGCACGGTCGTGCGCGCCCTTGCCCCCTGCTGCTTCATCGTTACTGCCCCTTGCGCTCGGCGCGGCGCACCGCGCTCGGTACATCGATCTCGACCCGCGCCGGCAGCTGGTGCACGTGCAGTTCCTTGTTGATCCATTCGGCCGCTTCGCCGTTGATGGTCGCCTCGCCCGGATCACCGGCGTACGGCCACGGCAACACCACGCCGCCGACCGGTGGCAGCAGGCCCGGCTGCACCTCCAGTACCAGCTGCTTGTCGCTGCGCTGCAGGCGGTAGTTGAGCTGGCCCTGCGGCGTGCGCAGGCCCTGGACGGCGATTCCCTCGCCCTGCAGCCACGCGGTCGGCACGCCAGCGGCCAGCACCAGCGCATCATCCATATCGCGGTTGTAAGCGAACATGTCCAGCGCCGAACGCACGAAATCCGAGGCCACCCACGCATGCGGCAGGTCACCGACGAAGAACGGCTTGCGTGGTGTGCGCGAGACCACTTCGGCCCACTGGTTCCAGGCCTGCGGCGCACGGTCCTTGAAGAAGAATTCGGTGGCCTGCCAGGCGCGGTCGCGCCAGCCCAGGCGCACGAACGCCGCCACGTTGCGCCACTCGTACGGGGTGTAGTCCTTCCACTCCCGCTTGCCATCGCGACGGGCCACGAACTCCTTCCAGTAGCGCTCGAAGGTCGCCTCCAGCGCCTGCTGCGGCAGTCGGCCCTGCTCGCCACCCGGCGCCAGCGCGATGGTGGTCGAGGTCGCATCGAAATCGCCCAGCTCGGCCGAGCCCGGCAGGTAGTCGATGTTGTGCTGCTGCATCGCCGACAGCAGCGAGGCCTGCAGGTCATCACGGAACTGGTCACGCGATTCGGCGATCTGCATCGCCTCGACCTTGCCCAGCTGGGTCGCCAGCAGCGCCGCGTCCTTGTAGCCGCGCAACGCCCAGAAGTTGTCCCAGTACGAATGCATCGGCTTGGCCGAATAGCCTTCGTGGCTGATCGAAGCCGGCATCATCCCATAGAACGCCGGGTTGCGCGCGCGGTTCTCCTCGGTGCGCTCGCTGGCGCGCAGCTGCTCCATGTAGCTGTAAGCACCCTGCACGTGCGGCCACATCAGCTCGGTGAAGGTGCTGTCGCCGGTATAGCGCCCGTACTCGGCGATGCTGTAGATCAGCTCACCGTGGCTGTCGTTCTCCGGCACCGGGTCACTGCCGCGCGCGTCGACGCAGCACGGCACCTTGCCGTTCTCGAACTGGTACGGCGCATACCAGTTGATGTAGTCACGCACCGCATCGCTGCGCCCCATGCGCAGCAGGCCCTCGGAAATCATCGCGCCATCGCGGATCCAGCTGCGGGCATAGGAACGCGTGCCGGGCTGCAGGCGCGGCCCGACACGCGAGATCAGCATGTGCGCGACTGCCGTGCGCAGGGTGTCGACCAGTGGCTGGCCCGCAGCGGGCACCTGCAGCGAGACCACGCCCAGCTTCTGCCGCCACTGCTCGGCTACCTGCGCCTGCGCCTTGGCCACGTCCAGCGCCTTCGGGGCCCAGCCACCGGTCTGCGGCAGCACCACCGCCACCTCGCGGCTCTGGCCGGGCTCGAGCTTGACCGTATAGATCAACGCGCCCGACGCCATGCCGGTGCTGTCCTTCACCGCGGTGGCCGCCGGGTACTTGCCGTCCGCCAGATGCATCGCATCGAGCTTGCCATCGAACGTGCTGGCAAAGCGCGCATCCGGCACCTGCAGCGGGTAGATGCGCGGCTCACCATTGACCCGCACCAGCTGCTCGCCGACATCCAGCGCATCGATGCGGCTGAAGCCACCGACGGTGTTGAGGAACTGCGTGGGCGGATTGACCTGCCACGGGCGGATCGCCAGCGCCAGGGTGTACTCGTGCGCGACCTTGTCCGGATTGCTCAGCCGGTAGCGGCCGATCAACTGCGCACGCTCAGGTGTGCCCTGCACGAAGCTGGTCACCGCCAGGCCGACCTTCTCATGCACCCAGTCGACATTGGCGATCGGCAGGTAGTGATCCTGCAGCGACTGGGCGATGGCCACCTTGGACCAGTCCAGCAGTTTGCCGTCCAGGCGGATGAATGGCTCGATGCTGAAGCTGCCCTTGGCCGGTTCCAGCGCGCCATCTTCGCTGATCAGCGCCTGTTCCTGGCCGCCATCGAGGCCGAGCAGGGTCCAGTAGGGCTGTTCGCCCACATAGGCACGCGGCAACGAGCCACGCGGCAGATCGGCGGCCACCGAGGACAGGAAAGCATTGGGCGTGGCGGCGAACGCCAGCGGCTTGAGCGCGATGTCACGGATGCCGTAGCGCCAGTTCGGGCCATCCTGCAGATCGAAGCGCACGTAGCGTGCATCGGTGTCCGGCAGCGCCAGCCAGTCACGACCACCGCCACCACTGGTGACTTCACGCACGGTGCGCCAGTCACGGCCATCCTCGGAAGTGCGCACGGTGTAGCGGCGCGCCTCCAGGTTCGGCAGCCAGTCGATCACCGCACCGCCGATCTCGCGGCTCTTGTGCAGGTCCAGGCTGATGGTCTGCTGCTTGACCCCGCCGCTGATCCAGAACGTATCGCTCTTGCCATCGATCATGCGGTCCTGCAGCGCGGTGGCGGTATCGGCGATCACCGACGGCACCAGCGCCGAATCATCCTGCGGCGGCAGGCCCTGCAGGGTCAGCTTGTCGAAGCACACCGTGCCACGGCCGCCGACCTTGCTGTAGATGGTGAACTCGACGGCGGCGCTGCGCGCCATCTCCTTCTCGGGCGATGGCCCCCATGCCTTGTCGATCTGCCGACGCCGGTACTCGACCGGCGTCCATGCCTTGGGGAAGCTGTAGCCGGGCCGGTTGACCCACCAGACATTGTCGCCGCTGGCATCGATCAGCTTGAACTGCAGGTCGTTGCCCGGCGAATCACCGCGCAGCTGGAAGCCGAAGCGGTAATTGACCGGGTACTCGATGTTCAGCGCGCGACGGATGCCAACGTAGCCGGAGACATCGTGGAAATCGTAGTCCAGGCACAGCGCGCGGCCACCGCCGGCTCCGCTGACCGGGCGCAGCGAACCGCTGACCTGGTCGGACAGCACCAGCTTCCAGGCCGCGATGTCGTCGAAGTCGTCCAGCACCTTCGGTGCCGGCAGCGCCGGAGGTGCGGCGATCGCCAGGGAGGTCCACAACAGGCCCAGTCCAACGGCGATCGCTCGCTTCATCCCTTGACGCTCCCCAGCAACAGACCTTGGATGTAGTACCGCTGCAGCACCAGGAACAGCGCCAACACCGGAACCACGGTGACCACCGCGCCAGCCATCATCATTTCCACGTCCATGATGTGCTCGCGCGAGAGGGTGGCCAGCGCCACCGGCAAAGTGTAGTGCTCCTGGTCGGTCAACACGATCAACGGCCACATGAAATCGTTCCATGCGCCCATGAAGGTGAAGATCGCCAGGGTCACCAGCACCGGCTTGAGCATCGGCAGCACGATCTGGAAGAAGATGCGCAGCTCCCCTGCCCCGTCGATGCGCGCCGCTTCCAGCAGTTCGTCCGGAATCGATCGTGCGTACTGGCGCACCAGGAAGATGCCGAACACGCTGGCCAGCGCCGGCACGATCACGCCGCCGAAACTGTTGACCAGGCCCAGCTGCTTCATCAGCAGGAACAGCGGCAGCATCGCCACCTGCGCCGGAATCACCAGCGCCGCCATCAGCACCTGGAACAGGCGCTCGCGGCCGACGAAGTTGAGCTTGGCGAAGGCGTAGCCGGCCATGGTGTTGAGCAGCAGCGAACCGACCGTGATGCCCAGCGACACCAGCAGGCTGTTGGCGAAGTTGCCGCCCATGCCGGTGCGCGCGAACAGCTCATGGTAGTTGTGCGTGGTGACGCTGGAAGGCAGCAGCGGCGGCGGGAAATGGCTGGCCTCGCCCTGCGGCATGAACGAGACCGAGACCATCCACAGCAGCGGCGCCAGGCTGACCAGGGCCAGCACCAGCAACGCACCATTGATCAACCACGGGTACCAGCGCGACTGGCCGATTTCACGACTCATACCAACTGCCTCTTGCGGCCGAAACGCAGCATCACGGTGGTCACCGCCAGGATGATCAGGAACAGCAGGAACGCCACAGCCGAGGCGCGTCCCAGGTTCCACCACTTGAAGCCTTCCTCGAACATGAAATACAGCACGCTGACGGTGCTCTGCAGTGGGTCGCCGCGGGTCATCACGTACGGTTCGGCGAACAGCTGGAAGTAGCCGGACACGGTGATCACCCCGACCACCAGCAGCACCGGGCCGAGCATCGGCAGGGTGATGTGCAGGAACTGCTTCCAGCGCGAAGCGCCGTCGATGCGCGCGGCCTCGTACAGGTCATGCGGGATCGCCTGCAGGCCGGCCAGGAAGATCACCATGTTGTAGCCGAAGTTCTTCCATACCGCGAACAGCATGATGGTCGGCATCGCCCAGTTGGGATCACCCAGCCAGTCGATCGGGCTGATGCCCAGATGGCCCAGCCCGTAGTTCACCAGGCCGTAGCTGGTATGGAACAGGTAGCGCCAGATCACCGCCACCGCCACCAGGGTGGTCACCACCGGCGCGAACAGCGCGGTGCGGAACAACGCCTTGAAGCGTGCGGCCGGCGCATTGAGCAGCATCGCCGCACCCAGCGACACGCCGATCGACAACGGCACGCCGATCAACACGAAGTACGTGGTATTCCACAGCGACTTCCAGAACATCGGCGTCTGCAGCAGGTCGATGTAGTTGCCCAGCCCGACGAAGCGCAGGTTGCTGCTGTCGGCCAGCGCATACAGGTCGAAGTCGGTCACGCTCAGCGCCAGCGCCGAGGCCACCGGCAGGCCGAAGAACACGCCCAGCACGATCAGCGAGGGGCCGGCGAAGATCCAGCCGGCAAGCGAAGTACGTTTCATTGCGCGCTCCCGGCGGCGACGGCACTGCTTGACCGCGGCGACGACACGCGCTGCTGCAGGCGTTGTTGTTCATGCATCCAGCGGCGCTTGGCCAGTACCTTGTCCACGCGCTGGTCGAGTTCTTCGACGGCCTTGTCCTGCGGCAGGCCACCCCGCACCACCTTCTCGGTGACGATGCGCATTTCCTGCACGATGCGCTCCCATTCGAGCACCTTCGGCGTCGGCTTGACCCGCTCCAGCTGGTCACGGAACGCGGCGGCCAGCGGATCGTTGGCCAGCGACGGCGCGCTCCAGGTGCTGCGGCGTGGCGGCAGGTCGCCGATGATCGAATGGAAACGTGCCTGGATCTGCGGGCGCGACAGGAACTCGATCAGCTTCCACGACGCCTCCTTCTGCTGCGACTTGCGGAAGATCACCAGGCTGGTACCTCCGGCGATGCCGGCGCCCGGGCCGTCCGGTCCCGGCAGCGCGGCCGTGCCCCACTGCCCTTCCAGCTCCTTGGGCTGCAGCTTCTTGAACTCGCGGATGTTCCAGGGGCCGGAGATGTAGAACACATTGAAGCCACGGAAGAACTCGTCCCAGACATTGGAGATCTGCGTCTCGGACATCTTCGGCGCCCAGCCCTGCTCGAACATGTTGGCGTAGAAGGCCAGCGTGCGCCGGAAGCCCGGGCTGGCGAAGTTGCCGCGGGTATCATCGTCGCGCAGCAGCGGGTCGGGCTGCTGCAGCGCCAGCGACAGCTGCTGCTCGAACTCGTTGATCGGCATCAGCACCGCATAGCGGTTCGGGCCCTGCATGCGCTTGATCGCCGCCATCTGCTCGTCCCACTCCTGCCACGTGCGCGGCGGGTGGTCGTAACCGGCCTTGGCCAGCAGGTCCTTGCGGTAGTAGATCAGGCGCGTATCGACGTACCACGGCACGCCGACCAGCTCGCCGTGGATCACGTTGGTATCCCAGATGCCCTGGAAATAATCCTTCTCATCAACCACGGCCGAACGATCGACGAACGGCTGCAACGGGGTCAGCGCATCGAGCTCGGCGAACTCCGGCACCCAGGTGTTGCCGAGCTGGCAGACATCCGGCAGGCCATCGGCGGCGAACGCGGTCAGCAGCTTCTCGTGCGCAGCGGTCCACGGAATGTTCTGCACATCCACCTTGATGCCGGGGTTCTCGGCTTCGAACTCATGGATCAGTTCGCTGACCACCTCGGCTTCGCGGCCCATCGCCCAGAAGCGCACGGTGGTGGTGCCCGGTTCGGTACGGGCGCAGCCGGCCACGGCCAGCGCGGCCAGGGCGGGCAGCGCCCAGCGACGCAGGCGGTCGATCCAGTTCGGCATCGGGTTACTTGCCCTGGCCTGTGGTGCGGTTGGCATTGTTCTTCTGTTCCTGCGCGGCAGCCGCGCGTGATTCGGCGATACCCACCGCGCGTGCCGCCGCGGCCTTTTCGTCTTTCTGCAGTTCCAGCGGCTGGAACGAACCTTCCGGTGCCAGCCAGCCACCACTGAACCCGGCCCGCTCCAGCCCCTTGCGGATGTACGGGTTCTTCTTCATCACTTCCCAGACGAAGTCGTTGCGGTAGTTGGCGATCATGGTCAGGATCGGCCCCTGGTCGATGGCGATGTAATCGCTGGCGACCCAGCCGCGATCCGGTACCACGCGGCCGGTCTTGATCGGGATGTCGTAGTTGAAGCTGGGATTGAACGAATCCAGGAAACCGTAGCTGGAATAGATGTAATCGCCGTAGCGCTTGTGCATCTCCAGCGTGGCCGGGATCACCTGTTCCGGTGCGAACACCACCGACGCGATCGCGGCGGTCGGAGCGATGGTGCCGTCATCGAAGTTCTCGCGCAGGCCAGCGCCGCGCGAAGAGTAATGGCGGAACTGGCGCTGCTCGCCACGGTACTCCTGCGTGGTGTTCTGCGGGCCATCGCTGGCGGTCAGGCCCCAGACGTTCTCGCCGTAATCCTTCCACTGCATCGGGTTGGCGATGGCGTATTCGCGCTGGGCCAGCGCGGCCGAGCGGCTGTTGAGGAAGTAGGTGCTGCCGCGCTCGCGCATGTACGCGTCCTGGATGTCGCGGAAGTCGATCCAGACGTGGCTGTACTGGTGGCCGAACAGCGGGCCGAAGGACAGGTATTCCTGGCCCTGGTAGACACCCCAGTCGTTGTCATAGGTACGCGTCCAGACCGTCCACGCGTCCGGGCTGACCGGGTGCGTCGGCGAACCCAGGGCGAGGATGTAGACCATCATCGCCTCGTTGTAGCCCATCCAGTCATGGTCGATGAAGCCACTCTCGGGGAACCAGCCCATCGAGATCAGCGGCGCACGCTGCTGCAGCCAGGGCCAGTCGACCTTCTTGTACAGGGTGTCGGCGATCTGGCGGATCTCCTTCTCGCGCGGATCGTCGCCGTCGTAGTACGACTGCGCGAACAGCACGCCCATCATCAGCAGCGCCGTATCCACCGAGGACAGTTCGACCCAGCTGTCGTAGCGACGGCCTTCCTGCATGTCCAGGAAGTGGTAGTAGAAGCCCTTGTAACCGGCCTTGCCGGTGCGCTGCGGGCCCATCGGCACGTCGCGGAAGAATTTCAGGGTGGTCAGGGTGCGGTCGATCGCCTGGTTGCGGCTGACCCAGCCGTTCTCGATGCCGATCGGATACGCAGTCAGCGCGAAGCCGACCGAGGCGATGCTCGCGAACGGCCGCGACGGGTAGCGGTCCGGGGTCAGGCCGTTGATCTCGTTGGTGGTGTCCCAGAAGAACTGGAAGGTGCGGCGCTCGATGTCATCGAACAGCGGCGGCAGCTCCGGCTTCATCGGCCGTGGCGGTGCGTCGGCCTCGATCAGGATCACCGGCGGCCGCGGCTTGGCAGGTTCCTGCTGGGCCGGCTGGCAGGCGGCCACGGCCAGGCTCAACGCTGCGGCGGACAACAGATGGCGTGCCTGCATGGCGCGATTCCTCCGGTGGTCTGATCGATGGGAAAGCATAACGTCCAATGATCTGAAATCGTTTACAAGGTGCGTTCTTAAAAAACCACGAAAATCGTGGCCTGACACCGCGATCATTGCCCACGCCGCTGCCCCCTGGCCGGCAGCGGCGTGGGCAATGGACCGGCACGAAGCCGGCCATTGCCATGCATCCATTCAGCCGATGCCGCCGGCGGACCGGCGGCATCGGGTCGTGCATCTACACCCGGGCTTAGAAGCGGAAGCCCACTTCGGCCTTGATCTGACGCGGAGTACCGATGATTTCGCCGGTCTCGTTGTAGCTGGCCTGCAGCTTGCCGTTGGTCTTGACGTAGTTGTAGGTGGAGAAGTTGTCGAAGTTGAACACGTTGATGATGTCGATACGTGCGTACAGCTCGGTATCGCCCGGCATCTTGAACGTCTTCGTCGCCTGCAGGTCGACCGAACGGTAGCCGAAGATCTTGCCACCCACCAGGAACTTGCCGGTGGCGTTGGGCACGGCCGCCTGCGGCGTCGGCAGGGTGTAGCCGCTGGCCTGCATCACCGGGTACCAGTCGTTGACCGCGGTCGGGGTTGCCAGGGTGATCTTGCCGCCGAAGGTGATGCCCCAGAAGCCCGCATACGAACCGGTCACCACCAGGCGGTGGCGCGGCGCGCCGTTGGAGCGGATGGTCGGATAGTCGCCGATCAGACCGCGGTCAAACGCGTACTTCTCGTTGATGTCGCGGTTGTGGCGGGCGGTGGTCCAGGTGTAGGCGATGGAGGTACCCCAGCCGCTTTCCTTGGTGAAGGGCTTCTGCGCCGACAGCAGCACCTGGGTGGCACGGGTCTTGATGCCCTGCTGGCCGATGATCAGGCTGCCGAAGCCCGGCACGTTGCAGCTCCACGCCTGGCTCAGGCCCGGGTCGGTGCCACCGCACAGGCGCGGGTCATCGAAGAACTGGCCGGTCGGGTAACGGTTGCCCAGGGTGAAGGCGAAGCCGTCGTAGCTCAGGGTGCGAGCGATGGTGGCATCGGTCAGCCACTCGCCGATCCGGTTGCTCATGCCCAGGCTGAACTGATCCGAGTACGGCGCCTTGAGCTTGTTGTTCAGCAGGTCCACTTCCAGACCGGCATTGCTGGTCGCGCCGACCAGTGACTGCAGGTTGCCGATGCCGTTGAGCAGGTTCGGGTTCCAGTCATAGCAGGCGGCCTGGCCGTTGATGCAGGTGCCGGTGGCCGGGTTGCGGAAGTAGATGGTCGGCTGCGGCAGGGCCAGCTTGGTGGTTTCCAGCTGCAGGTTGTCGAACAGGTCGCGGTCGTAGGAACGGCCGGCACCACCGTGGATCACGTGCTGCTCGTCGGCGTTGATGTCATACGAGAAGCCCAGGCGCGGCTGCCAGGCATCCTTGAACGCCTTGCGGTTGTGACCGTTGCTGATGTAGTCGCTGATGTCCAGGCCACCCAGTGCCAGCGAATCGGCGTAGGTCTGCCCGGCAGGCGCACGCGGATCCTGCGAATAGATGGCGTCGACCACCTGCTGCGGGGTTACGAAGTTCAGGTAGGTCGGGGTCTTTTCGTAGTCCCAGCGCAGGCCGATGTTCAGCTGCAGGTGGTCGTTGACCTGCCAGTCGTCCTGGATGAACACGCCGTACTGCTTGGACTTCGAACGCACTTCACCGGACACGCCCGACACGCCGGTCACCGGCTTGACGAACTGCGCCTTGTACGGAATCGAATCCGGGAAGTCCGGATCGCCCAGGGAATAGGTGAAGGTCGGGTTGATCTGCGCTGCATCGGACGCGTACAGGTCGATCTGCTTGTACTTCACGCCCATCTTGATGGTGTGGTCGCCGGCCCACTGGATGCCATCCAGGGTCAGGTTGTCTTCGATCGACCAGCCCTTCTGGCCCTTCACCTGCGAATCCAGTGCCGATGCACCACCGATCTTCACCACGGTGCGGTCTTCAGGACCGTCCGGCGCGGTGTAGGTGATGCCGTTGGCCAGAGTCAGCGGGGTCGGGTTGTTGAACGAATCCTCGTGGGTGACCATCAATTCGTTGTAGTAACGCTCACCGCTGTGGTTCCAGCGCAGGGCGTAGCGACGGTCGGTATTGACCACTTCGCGCCCGGCCTGCGGCGAGGTCTGGCCACTGAACTGCGACTGGGTTTCGTCGCGGTCCTGGAAGGTCAGCTCGATGCGATCATTGTCGGTCGGCTCGAAGTCGATCTTGGCGAAGATCAGGTCCTGCTGGAACGGCTGGCTGGCCGGGCCAAGACCGGCGGCGCCGGCTGCCGGCAGCAGACCGGCAGCCGCGGTGACCGCGCCATCCGGCGCGATGGTCACCGGCAGGTCGAAGCGCTTGGCTTCGTAGGTCACGAAGAAGTGGGCCTTGTCCTGGATGATCGGGCCACCCAGGGCGAAGCCGTATTCCTTCTCGGCCGAGACCATTTTGTCCTTGCCGCCCTGGCGCTCGGCCGGGGTCTTGGCGCGCATGTCCTCGTCGGTGTAGCGGTAGAACGCCTCACCCTTGAATTCATTGGTACCGGACTTGGTGGCCGCGGTCACTGCGGCGCTCGACACCTGGCCGTACTCGGCCTTGTAGTTGCCGCTGATGACCTTGTATTCGCCGATGGCCAGCTGCGGGAACGGGTTGCCGGCACTGCCGGACTGGCCAGCCACGCCGCCACCCTTCACGTAGCTCTTCTGGCCCACGCCGTCGATGTAGACGTTGGTGCCGTCGGCATTGGTGGCGCCGCCGCGCAGCGAGGTGTTGCCCTTGGCGTCACGGGTGAAGATCAGGCCCGGCACCGCGTCGGCGAACTCCAGGAAGTTGCGCGAGACCTGCGGCGTGGTCTGGATCTGCTGCAGGCTGACGGTCTTGCCGACTTCAGAGGTACGCACTTCCTGCAGCAGGGTCGGCGCGACGACGTTGACGGTGTCCAGGTTGGTGGCTGCGGTCGAACCCGGGGTGCTGCTGGCAGCACCGGCAAAGTTCAGGGTGGCGGTCGAGGCCACGGTAACGGTGACCTTCTGGGTCTGGCCGTTGGCGACCACATCGTAGGTGCCCGGGTCCAGGCCCATCAGCGAGTAGCTGCCATCGGCGCGCACGGTGCCGCGACGGACGGTGCCGGTGGCCACGTTGGTGGCGGTCACTTCGGCGCCGGCCTGGGCGCCGGAAACCTGGCCGCGCAGGCTGGCGTTGGCCGACTGCGCCATGACGTTCGGAGCAGCGGCCAGCATCAGGCAGCTGACCAGTGCGGTGCTCAGCAGCCGGCGCGCCGGCGTGCGGAAGGTGGTATGCATCATCAACTCAATCTCCGGGTGGCGGTGACCGCTCGCGCGGTCCCTGCGATCAATCAAAAAAGAAGGAACGCCTCTGGCTTCAACGGCCCGATGGCGGAGTGGTGGAATCGCGAACTATCAAGCGGGGAACCAGGGTCTGCTTGTCCCCTGTCCCGTCCGTGGAGGTGCCGTCCATCAACTGCATCAGGCGCGTCATGGCCCGATCGCCGAGCTCGGCGATGCTGACCTGCATGGTGGTCAGCGACGGGTGGACGAAACGCGCCAGTGGAATGTCATCGAAACCCGCCAGGGCGACATCGGACGGCACATGGACCCCTGCCTGCGTGAAGGCGTACAGGCAACCCAGGGCCATCATGTCGTTGGCGGCGAACACGGCATCGGGCAGCGCTCCGGCTGCCAGCAACTCCTGACCGGCGCGATGGCCGGAAGCTTCGTCGAAATCACCGGGCAGCTCGATGCCTTCGGCGTCACTGCCGAAAGCCGCCAGCGCGTCACGGAAGCCGCGCAGGCGCTCGCGCGCGTCGAAGTTGAGGTCCGGGCCAGAAATGAAAGCGATACGGCGGTGGCCGGCGTCGAGCAGATGGCGGGTCATCGCCATCGCACCGGCATGGTCATCGATGCTCAGCACCGGGTGGTCCTGCCCGGGCAGATAGGTGTTGATCAACACCGTCGGCAGCGACTGCGGCAGGTTGTCGGTCAGGAAGCCGGGGCTCTCGGCATAGGGCGAAAGCACCAGCAGGCCGTCGACGCGGCCGCGCATGGCACGCAGGGCAGCGCCCTGCTGTTCCTGGTCACCGTGGTAGCTGGACACCAGCAGGTGCTGGCGGCGGTTGCGGGCGACGTTGTCGATGCCGCGCATCAGCTCGGAGAAGAATTCGCCGTACAGGTCAGGCAGTACCACGCCCACCGTATTGGTGCGGCGGCTGCTCAGGCTGCGGGCGGCGGCGTGCGGGGTGTAACGCAGCCGTGCGGCCACCTCCAGCACAAGCTGGCGGACCGGTTCGGCGACATTTTCATGCCCGTTGAGCGCGCGGGAAACCGTGGCCACGGAGACCCGGGCTTCGCGTGCGACGTCTTTGATTGTGATAGCTGCCTTGTTCACGAAGCCGCCCTCCACGGCTTGGACCTACCAGCATTGGCGCGGAATGTAAGCGTTTCCATCTGGGCTTGTAAACAGTCCGTTAGGCGAATGTCCTGAAATGGACATGGAAATCTGTCTGCGGCGAGCCCCCGCAGGGACCCGCCAGGACAGCGTGGGACAAGGGCTCAGCCCTGTTCTGACGGGGTCAATGCGCGAATGGACAGCGCGTGGATGTCGGTCTCCATCATCGCCCCCAGCGCGGCGTACACCGCGCGATGCCGGGCCAGCGGGCCCAGCCCGGCGAAGCGTTCGCTGACGATATGCAGGTTGAAGTGACCGCGGCCATCGCGCGCACCGGCGTGGCCGGCATGCCGATGGCTGTCGTCTTCGATTTCCAGCACGCTGGGGGCCAGCGCCTGCTGCAGTGCATCACGCATCCGCTCGATCCGCTCCGCGTTCACGGCAGGACCTTGCGGAACGGACGCACCTGCACATGGGTGTAGACGCCCGCGGCTACGTAAGGGTCGGCATCGGCCCAGGCCTGGGCCTGCACGAGCGACTCGAACTGCGCGATCACCACCGAACCACTGAAACCGGCCGGGCCCGGGTCCTCACTGTCCACTGCCGGGCACGGGCCGGCCAGCAGCAGGCGGCCTTCGTCGCGCAGCGCGTGCAGGCGCGCCAGGTGTTCCGGCCGCGCCTGCAGCCGCTGCGCCAGGACATCCTGGCCGTCATAGCCTTCAATCACATACCACACGGCATTTCCTCGCTTGCGTTGTCGGGTGCGCAGATTCTAGCCAATGCGCCCCCCGCCCCGGCCCGGCTGGACACTGGCGCGACAAAGGCTTACCCTAGACTCCATTGCACGTGGCTGGATGCAGCAGCCCGTCGGTTTTTGCGGCCAACGCAGCCCCCGACGACCGTCCCGCTGCTTCAAACCGGTCCACCTGGCCGGGCCACGTAGACGACCTCCCCGTAGTTCCGTCGCTGCCGTTTCCTGCGGCGCGTCCTGCTGTTTTACCTGTGTGGAATCGCGCCGATCCCGGCGTGTCTGGTGCCTTGGGGCTCCGTGGCGTTGGCCCGGCGAACCCGGTGCCGCGACTGGTCCGTTGCAATCCTGATGTCCATTAGATGACTTCCGAACTCGCGCTCGACGCGAACCCGCCAACCCGGCCGCCCGCCCCCCAGCAGCAGGAAATGCCGCTGGCCGTGGTGCATGGGCAACCGGTCCTGCAGATTCCGCAGGACCTGTACATTCCGCCGGATGCGCTGGAAGTCATCCTGGATGCCTTCGAAGGCCCGCTGGACCTGCTGCTGTACCTGATCCGCCGCCAGAACCTGGACGTACTGGACATTCCCGTGGCCGAGATCACCCGGCAGTACGTGGAATACATCACCGTGATGCGCGAACTGCGCTTCGAGCTGGCCGCCGAGTACCTGGTGATGGCGGCGATCCTGGCCGAGGTGAAGTCACGGATGCTGCTGCCGCGCCCGGTCAGCGAGGAAGGCGACGAGGCCGACCCGCGCGCCGAGCTGGTGCGCCGGCTGCAGGAGTACGAACGATTCAAGCAGGCCGCCGAGGACATCGACGCCCTGCCCCGCCAGGACCGCGATACCAGCCTGGCACACGCCTTCATGCCCGAACGCGCCACGGTGAAGCTGCCGCCGCCGGTGGACCTGAAGGAAATGCTGCTGGCCCTGCACGACGTGCTCAAGCGCGCCGAGCTGTTCAGCGGCCACGCCATCAAGCGTGAGGCACTGAGCGTGCGACAACGCATGGGCGAAGTGCTGGGCCGCCTGGAAGACGGCAGGTTCTATCGTTTTGAAGGGCTGTTCACGGCTGAAGAAGGCAAGCTGGGCGTGCTGGTCACGTTCCTGGCGGTGCTGGAACTGGCCAAGGAACAGTTGCTGGACATCGTCCAGGAAGAACCGCTGGCGCCGATCTACGTGAAGTCGCTGGCGGCCGGCAACACCAATGCCCCGCTGCAGTTCAGCAGCGAGTTCGACGACAACGACGCCGCCAACGAGAACGAGTGAGCGCTGACTGCCGATGGACCAGACGCTGATCAACCGCATTGTCGAGGGTGCCCTGCTGGCCTCCAGCCAGCCGCTCACCCTGGCCCAGCTGAAAGACCTGTTCCCGGAAGAAGAGCCGGCACCGCCGGGCAGCATCGAACGTGCGCTGGAACGCCTGCGCGAAGCCTGCGAAGGCCGTGGCGTGGAACTGGTCGAGGTCGCCTCCGGCTTCCGCTACCAGGTCACCGGCGAAGTGCATGGCTGGATCAGCCGGCTGTGGACAGAACGCAAGACCCGCTACACCCGTGCCACCCTGGAAACCCTGGCGCTGATCGCCTACCGGCAGCCGATCACCCGCGGCGAGATCGAGCAGGTGCGCGGCGTGGCGGTAAGCAGCAACATCATCCAGGCGCTGGAAGAACGCGAATGGATCCGCGTGGTCGGCCACCGCGACGTGCCCGGCAAGCCTGCCCTGTTCGGCACCACCAAGGGCTTCCTGGACTACTTCGGCCTGAAGCGCCTGGACGAGCTGCCGCCGCTGTCGGAGCTGAAGGACCTGGGCGAGCTGGAACCGCAGCTGGCCCTGGACCGTGACGCACCGGCCGCCGCCAGTGCCGACGGTCCGGACATTTCGGCTGGCGCCGATGGCGCTGCCGCGAACGATGACGCCGGCCTGGCCGGCAGCGATACCCCCGATTCCGCCGATGCAGCGTCTGCGCCGGCTTCCGATGAGCAAGCACCTTCGCCCCTCGATGATGGGCACCCCGATTCCGCGCCGGGCGAGCGCGCGGTGACCCTGAACGAACGCGAAGACAACGCCGTCGCGATGACGACCGTGGCTGTTGACCAAGCCGATTCCGAACCAGAGGCCGACCTCGAAACCGTCGGCCGGAGCAAAACTGATGAGTGACACCCCCCGTAACAAGCTCTCGCTCAAGCGTGAAGCCACCTCCGAACAGTTCAAGCTGGAAGAGCGCCTGCACAAGGTGCTGGCCCAGGCCGGCCTGGGTTCGCGCCGCGCGCTGGAACAGCGCATTGCCGAAGGCCTGGTCAAGGTCAACGGTGAAGTCGCGCAGACCGGCATGTCGGTCAAGAGCGGCGACAAGATCGAGCTGGATGGCCGCGGCTTCGTCGCCACCGCACTGGCCGAACCGTCGCGCGTGCTGGTCTACAACAAGCCGGAAGGCGAAGTGACCACCCGCGAAGACCCCGAAGGCCGCCCGACCGTGTTCGAATCGCTGCCGCCGCTGAAGGGCGCGCGCTGGATCGCGATCGGCCGCCTGGACATCAACACCACCGGCCTGCTGCTGGCCACCACCGACGGTGAACTGGCCAACGCCATGATGCACCCGTCGTTCGAGGTCGAGCGCGAGTACGTGGTGCGCGTGCGCGCCCCGGAAGGCGAGGAGAAGGTCTCCGACGCCATCGTCGACCGCCTCGCCCGCGGCGTGGCACTGGAAGACGGCCCGGCCAAGTTCGACGAGATCGAACGCATTGGCGGCACCGACTCGCACGACTGGTTCCGCGTCGTGGTGAAGGAAGGCCGCAACCGCGAAGTGCGCCGCCTGTGGGAGTCGCAGGGCTGCCAGGTCAGCCGCCTGAAGCGCACCCGCTACGGCAAGGTGAGCCTGCCGCGCGAACTGGCCCGCGGCCATTCGGTGGAACTGGGCACCGCCCAGGTCGAAGCCCTGCGTGCGCAGCTGAAGCTGGAAGAAGGCGCGCCGTCGGCACTGACCCTGCAGCCGGTGATCGGCCAGCGTCGTGCCGCCAAGACCACCGTGCGCGTGCGCGAAGGTGGCCGCGGCAATGCCTACGTCAACGGCCATAACACCGCCGACGAAGGCCGCGAGCTGCGTCGCTTCGACAACGTCCGCGAAGACCGCGGCCGTGGTCGCGGTGGCAAGGGCGGCGGTTTCAAGGGTGGCCTGACGGTCAGCGGCGAAGCGGCAGCCAAGCAGTCGCAGAAGCCGTTCAAGCAACGTGCCCAGAAGAACGACCGTTCGCTGCCGGAAGGCAACCCTGCCGCGTTCCGCACCTGGTACGTGCCGGATGGCGTGAGCACCGGCCCGAGCGGCCATCGCAATGCGGGTCCGGGCGCACGTGGCCCCGGTGCCCGTGGTCCGGGCGCAGGCGGCCAGGGCCGTCCGTACGGCAAGCCGAAGGGTCCGGGCGCTGGCGCCGGTGGCGGCCAGGGCCGTGGCGGTTTTGGTGGTGAAGGCCGTGGCGGCGCAGGCGGCCAGGGTCGTCCGGCCGGTGCGGGCAACCGCTCGCAGGGCCAGGGCAACAAGCACCCGTACGGCCATCCGGGCAATGCCCCGAGCTTCCCGTCCGACCACGCCACCCCGGGCTTCAACCCGTATGGCAGCCCGAAGCCGGCACACGGCGCTCGTCCGGGCGGTCGCGGTCCGGGCGGTGGCAACAACCGTGGCCCGGGCGGGAACCGTGGTCCCGGTGGTCCGGGTGGCAACCGTGGCCCGGGCGGCCCCGGCGGCAACCGCGGTCCGGGCGGCCCGCGCCGCAGCGGCCCGCGCGGCGGCTGATCACTGCCCTCGCTGAAATAAAGAACCCCGGCTCCGGCCGGGGTTTTTCTTTGTCTGGTGCAACGATTCGCGGGTAGGTCCACGCCACGCGTGGATGAAGAGCGTGCAATAGGAATTCTTTGAAAGCCTGCAATCAGTGCCGCAGGTCGACGCGGGCAACGCGATGAACGCCTATCGTGAACCCTCATCCCCGTACAAGGAAACGACCATGGCATGGCATACCAGCGGCTCTGTACTGACAGTGGTAAACCCCACCAATACCTGGTGGAACACAGTCTACGGCCCGGGCAACATTGTTCCTGTTTCAGGTATCTACGTCTGCCTCGGCTGCCGACGCGAGATCACGAGCAATCAGAACGACCCCTTCCCGCCCCAGTCGCACCATCAGCACTCCACCCAGCAGGGCAGCATCCGCTGGAAACTCAATGTCCGCACGAACACCGACGGCGCCTGACGTAAAACAGGGGACGGAGGGGATCAAGTCGTTTGTGCCTTTAACGACTTAATCCCCTCCGTCCCCTTTTTTGTGGTCAGCGGCGGCTGATGGTGAAGGCGGTGCCGTCCACGCCCAGGTCCCAGCCCTTTCCGGTGCCGGACAGGGCCAGCGAGACATCGCCCTTGGTCATCACCTGCGCATTGCTGGACTTCACTGCGCCCGCATGCGCGCCAACCGATGCATAAGTGCCCAGCAGCTCGTTGACGCTCACGGCGCCGGTGAAGCTGCCACGCCCGTTGGTGATCTTCGACTTGCCCACGGTCAGGCCACCGCCCTTCATCTGGATGCGCACCGGCATGCTGGCGCCATTGCTGCAGGTGACGGTGCCATTGCCGGATGCCGTCTTGTAGATCAGCGACCAACCGGACAGATTGTAGCGCAGCTCGCAGTCGAGGTTGCCGGCAGCGTGTGCCGCCGGTGCCAACGATGCGGCGGACAGGGCCAGCAGCAGGGCGAAGGACTTGTTCATGGCAGGACTTCCAGTTCGGTCGGGCTGGCCGCGAATCTAGCAGCGCGCGCGTGCACGTTGAATGCAGGCGCGCGCCCTGGTGCGGCAGCGTTCAGGCCGTCGTTCAGGCCTGCTCGTCCAGGTGGAAGGCATCGGCATCAAGCATGGCCGGGAAGCGCGCGCGGTGCGCGGACAGCGCCTCGGCCGAAATGGTGGTGGTGACCACCTGTTCGCGCTCGCGGATCTCCACCTGCGGCTGGCCGAGGAAATCCAGCACCGCGCTGTCGCCGGCGTAATGCAGCTGGTTGCCATCAACACCGACACGGTTCACTGCGGCAACGAAGCACAGGTTCTCGATCGCACGCGCACGCAGCAGGGTCTTCCATGCATAGGCGCGTGCCGACGGCCAGTTGGCGACGAAGATCTGCAGGTCGAAGTCCAGCTGCTGCGGGCGCTCCACGTTGTAGCGGTTGCGGCAGAACACCGGGAAACGCAGGTCGTAGCAGACCTGCGGATTGATCCGCCAGCCTTTCCATTCCACGCTCAGGCGCTCGCGGCCGGCGGCATAGCGTTCGTGTTCACCGCCGTAGCGGAACAGGTGGCGCTTGTCGTAGTACTGCAGGTCGCCGTCCGGCGTGGCGAACAGCAGGCGGTTGTAGACGCCCTCGCCGTCGCGCAGCTGCACGCTGCCGATCACCGCCGCGTCCAGCGCCTTCGCCTGTTCGCGCACCCAGGCCACGGTCGGGCCGTCCATGCCTTCGGCCTGGGCGATGGCGTCGTTGGAGAAGCCACTGGTGAACGTCTCCGGCAGGATCACCAGATCGGTGGCGCCGGCCAGTGGTGCCAGCAGCGCGCCGTAGTAGGCGCGGTTGCCCGCCGGGTCATGCCAGCGGGTGTCGCCCTGGACGAGGGAAATGCGCAGGTCCTGCATGGTCACTGCTCCGCTCACAGCAGGCGCAGGCGTTCGATCGCCGCGTCCATGGTCGCTTCGTTCTTGGCGAAGCACAGGCGCACCAGGCGCTGGCCGGCCGGCGGATTCTCGTAGAACGGCGACAGCGGGATGGCGGTCACGCCCTTCTCGATGGTCAGCCACTTCACGAATTCGTGGTCCGGCAGGTCGCTGATGGCCGAATAGTCGACCAGCTGGAAATAGCCACCGGGGACCGGCAGCGCCTTCAGGCGGGTGCTGGCCAGCTGTTCGCGGAAACGGTCGCGCTTGGCCTGGTAGAACGCGCCCAGCTCCAGATGATGTTCCGGCTCGTCGCGGATCATCGCGGCGAAACCGTACTGTGCCGGGCCGAAGCTGGTGAAGGTGTTGTACTGGTGCACCTTGCGGAACTCGGCGGTCAGCGCCGGCGGCGCGATTGCATAGCCGATCTTCCAGCCGGTGCAGTGGTAGGTCTTGCCGAAGCTGGAGATGACGAACGCGCGCTCGCGCAGTTCCGGGTAGCGCAGCGCCGATTCATGGCGACGGCCGTCATAGATGATGTGCTCATACACTTCATCGGAAATCAGGTAGATCTGCGTGCCGCGCAGCAGTTCGGCCAGCGCCTGCATGTCCTGGGCCGACAGCATCGCACCGGACGGGTTGTGCGGGGTGTTGACGATCAGCATGCGGGTGCGCGGGGTGATCGCTGCGCGCACGCGGTCCCAGTCGACCGCGAAGGTCTGCGGGTCCAGCGAAACGTGCACGGCCCTGGCACCGGCCAGGTCGATCGCCGGTTCGTAGCAGTCGTAGGCCGGGTCGAGCACGATCACTTCCTCGCCGGCACGCACCACGGCGTGGATGGCGTTGAAGATGGCCTCCGTGCCGCCGCTGGTGACGGTGATTTCGCTGTCCGCGTCGACCTGCGCGCCGTAGCAGTCCAGCGCCTTCTGCGCGATGGCCTGGCGCAACGGCGCCACGCCGGTCATCGGCGGGTACTGGTTCAACCCGGCGGCCATCGCCCTGGCGGTCTCGTCGATCAGGCGCTGCGGCGCCGAAAAGTCCGGGAAACCCTGGCCCAGGTTGACCGCGCCGTGTTCGGCGGCGAGCTGGGACATCACGGTGAAGATCGTGGTACCGACCTTGGGCAGCTTGGTGGTGGGTTGCATCGGCCTGGGCTGTGGGGGAACAAGGGATCCGAGTTTACGCAATCCGCGCGACGGTAGTGCCGGCCGCTGGCCGGCAACCTCGGCCCACGCGACGGGCACCCTGGGAAATTGCCGGCCMGCGGCCGGCACTACCACCGGCATTCACCGCTACAATTGCCGCCGCACTCCGGCATGAAGATCCCTGCCCCTTGAACACCCCTGCATTGCTGGCCGCCAGCGGCCTGAGCTTCTCCCGCAATGACGAGCCGGTGTTCGGCCCGCTGGACTTCCATGTGGACGCTGGCGAAGCCCTGCTGGTGCAGGGTGGCAATGGCGCCGGCAAGACCACCCTGCTGCGCGTGCTGGCCGGCCTGGCCCGGCCCGGTGCCGGCCAGGTGCGGATCGACGGCAAGCCGGCCAGCAATGCCGAGCGTGCACGCTACGTGGCCTACCTCAGCCACCTGCCGGCCTTGAAGCCGGACCTGGATACGCTGGAGAACCTGCATTTCCTGTGTGGCCTGCACGGCCGCCGTGCGCGGCAGATGCCGGGCAACGCGCTGGCCATCGTCGGCCTGGCCGGCTACGAGGACACCCTGGTACGCCACCTGTCGGCCGGGCAGAAACGCCGGCTGGCACTGGCGCGCATCTGGCTGTCGCCGGCGCCGCTGTGGCTGCTCGACGAACCCTATGCCAACCTCGACCTGGAGGGCATCACCCTGGTCAACCGGATGATCTCGGCGCACCTGCGCGCCGGCGGCGCGGCACTGGTCACCACCCACGGCGCCTATGCCGCGCCGCCGGTGCGCACCCGCCAGCTCGACCTCGGCGGTGCCGCATGATCGCGCCGGGTACCGAACCGGGCCTGTGGCAGACCGCGGGCGCGCTGCTCAAGCGCGACCTGCGCCTGCTCTGGCGCCGCCGCGGCGATGCGCTGCAGCCGCTGCTGTTCGCGGTGCTGGTGGTGGTGCTGTTCGCATTGGCCCAGGGCCGCGAACCGCAGCTGCTGGCCGCCACCGCCGGCGCGGTGCTGTGGTTGGCGGTGCTGCTGGCCGGCCAGCTGTCGCTGGATTCGCTGTTCCGTTCCGATGCCGAGGACGGCTCGCTGGAACAATGGCTGCTGGCGCCGGTGCCGCTGGCCTGGCTGGTGCTGGTGCGCGTGCTGCTGCACTGGGCCACCACTGCGCTGCCGCTGATCGTGGTCAGCCCGCTGCTGGCCGAAATGCTGCATCTGCCGCATGACCAGCTGCCGATGTTGCTGGCATCGTTGCTGCTGGGAACACCATTGCTGAGCCTGATCGGTGGCGTGGTCGCCGCGCTGACCGTAGGCATCCGGCGCTCTGGTATTCTCGTGGCGTTGCTGTCGTTGCCGCTGTACGTGCCGGTGCTGGTGTTCGGCGCAGGCAGCCTGGCGGCAGCCGGACGCGGACAGGATCCGGTCGGTGCGCTGCTGATGCTGGGCGCCGGCCTGCTGGTCGCACTGGTGCTGGCACCGCTGGCCACTGCTGCTGCAATACGCATTTCTCTGAGTTGACCGAGCTGAGAGCCAATCCACCCCTGCTGGATAGCCGCCACGCATGAATCCGATTGTCCGCTGGTTCCACCAACTCGGTTCGCCCCCCACGTTCGACCGTTTCGCTGCCCGCTGGTCGCGGGTGTTCTACCTCGCGGCGGTGCCGGTGCTGCTGGTCGGCATGTGGCAGGCGCTGCTGGTGGTACCGCCGGAAGCCAAGCAGCTGGACAGCTTCCGCATCCTCTACATCCACGTGCCCAGTGCCTGGATGAGCCTGTTCGTCTTCGCGCTGATGGCGTTGTATGCGGCCATCGCGCTGATCTGGCGGATCAAGGTCTGCGAGATCCTGGCCATGGCCTGCGCGCCGATGGGTGCCGGCTTCACCCTGATCACCCTGTTGACCGGCAGCATCTGGGGCAAGGGCACCTGGGGCACCTGGTGGGACTGGGACCCGCGCATGACCAGCGAGCTGGTGCTGCTGTTCCTGTACCTGGGCGTGATCGGCCTGTACCACGCCATCGAGGACCGCCGCAGCGCCGCGCGCGCGGCCGGCCTGCTGGCCATCGTCGGCGTCAGCCTGCTGCCGGTGATCCGCTATTCCGTGGACTGGTGGGGTGGCCTGCACCAGCGCCAGTCGATCAACGTGTTCGGCGAATCGGCGATCAGCAGCGCGATGATCGCGCCGCTGTGGTGGATGGTGATCGGCACAAAGTTCTGGTTCGCCGGTTCGGTACTGGCCAAGGCCCGCGCCGACAATCTCGACCGCGAGGCCGGCAAGGCCTGGGTTGGCGGGCGCGTCGATGCCGAACGCCCGGCCCGGGAGGCCCAGCCATGACCCACCTGCCCTATGTGATCGGCGCCTACGCCGTGTTCGTGCTGGTGCTCAGCGCCGATGCCATCGGTTCGTGGCTGCGCCTGCGCGTGGCGCGTCGGCAGGCACTGGCCCGGCAGCAACGGCAGCAGACCCGCGCCGGCAGGCAGGACGCAGCGGCGCCGTTGTCGACGGAGCTGGAACGATGACCCCGGTACAGCGTCGCCGTCTGGTGTGGGTGCTGCTGGCCCTGCTCGCCTCCGGCCTGGCCACCGCGCTGGTGGCGATGGCGCTGGAGCGCAACATCGCCTACCTGTACACGCCTTCGGAAGTGCTGCGCGGCGATGTCGATGCGCAGTCGCGCTTCCGCCTCGGCGGCATGGTGGTGAAAGGCTCCTTCAACCGACCGGTCGGCTCGCTGGAGGCACACTTTGAAGTGACCGACGGCGACGCGCAACTGGCAGTAACCACGTCGCGGATCCTGCCGGACATGTTCGCCGAAGGTACCGCGGTGGTCGCCAGTGGCCGCCTGCAGGACGGTGTCTTCGTCGCCGACGAGGTGCTGGCCAAGCACGATGAGAAGTACGTGCCGAAGGAAGTGGCCGACAAGATGGGCGATGCCCATCGCAAGCACGACGTGCCGGTGACGGCTCCCGAGGTGCGCTGAGTGCTGCCCGAACTGGGTCAGATCCTGATGTTGTGTGCGTTGCTGGCCTCGCTGCTGCAGGCCGGCCTGCCGCTGGTCGGCGCGCAGCGCAACAACGCCGCCTGGATGGCGGTGGCACGACCTGCCGCCTTCGCACAGCTGCTGCTGCTCACTGGTGCCTTCGCGGTGCTCACCGCCGCGTTCGTGCAGCAGGACTTCTCGGTGCGCTACGTGGCCGAGAACTCCAATTCGCTGCTGCCGATGATCTACCGCTACTCGGCGGTGTGGGGCGCGCACGAGGGCTCGCTGCTGATGTGGGCGCTGGTGCTGGCGCTGTGGACCGGCGCGGTGGCGCTGTTCTCGCGGCACCTGCCGGCACCGGTGCAGGCGCGCGTGCTGGCGGTGATGGGCATCGTCAGCGTCGGCTTCCTGGCCTTCCTGATCTTCACTTCCAACCCGTTCCTGCGCCTGAACCCGGCGCCGCTGGAAGGCCGCGACCTCAACCCGCTGCTGCAGGATCCGGGCCTGATCATCCATCCGCCGATGCTCTACATCGGTTACGTGGGCTTTGCGGTGCCGTTCGCGTTCGCGGTGGCCGCGCTGCTGGAAGGTCGCGTGGATGCGCGCTGGCTGCGCTGGACGCGGCCCTGGACCAACGTCGCCTGGGGCTTCCTGACCCTGGGCATCGCGCTGGGCAGCTGGTGGGCCTACTACGAGCTGGGCTGGGGTGGCTGGTGGTTCTGGGATCCGGTGGAGAACGCCAGCTTCATGCCCTGGCTGGTCGGTGCAGCGCTGATCCATTCGCAGGCCGTCACTGAAAAGCGCGGCACCTTCGGCAGCTGGACCCTGCTGCTGGCGATCGCCGCCTTCGCGCTGTCGCTGCTGG
The DNA here is from genome assembly GCF_013464915.1 of Stenotrophomonas maltophilia. Taxonomy (GTDB): domain Bacteria; phylum Pseudomonadota; class Gammaproteobacteria; order Xanthomonadales; family Xanthomonadaceae; genus Stenotrophomonas; species Stenotrophomonas maltophilia_AT. The sequence goes on along the minus strand of NZ_RAVT01000056.1, from coordinate 3,184 downwards.
GCACCTTCCTGGTGCGCTCCGGCGTGTTGACCAGCGTGCATTCGTTCGCTGCCGATCCGTCGCGCGGCCTGTTCATCCTGGTGTTCCTGTCGGTGCTGGTCGGCGGCAGCCTGCTGCTGTACGCGCTGCGTGCCAGCCAGCTGAGCGTGGACGCCGACGATCCGCGCCGTGGCTTCACCGCCACCTCGCGCGAGACCCTGCTGCTGGCCAACAACCTGCTGCTGGCCACCGCCTGCGCGATGGTGCTGCTGGGCACGCTGTACCCGCTGCTGGCCGATGCGCTGTCGCTGGGCAAGATCTCGGTCGGCCCGCCCTACTTCGGCAGCCTGTTCCTGCTGCTGATGGCCCCGATGGTGCTGCTGCTGCCGTTCGGCCCGCTGGTGAAGTGGCAGCGCGACCAACCTTCGCGTGCATTCGCGCTGCTGGCGCCGTGGCTGGGCCTGGCCGTGCTGCTGGGCGCGCTCGCCTGGTGGCAGGCACCGCAGAACGGTTGGAAGGCAGGCCTTGGCGTCGCCGCGGCGGCCTGGGTTGGAATCGGTACCGCACGCTTCGTCTGGCAGCGCCTGCGCGGCAATGGCCGCTTCACCGCCGAAATGTTCGGCATGATCGTCGCCCACGCCGGCATTGCCGTATTCCTGGCTGGCGCGCTGCTGGTGGAAGCCTTGAACGTGCAGCGCGAAGTGGCGCTGGCACCGGGCCAGCAGCTGGTGGTCGGTCGCTACGAAGTGCGCTTCGAAGGCGTGGACCATCGCGAAGGGCCGAATTTCATCGCCGACCGGGGCCATCTGCGGGTGTTCCGCAACGGCCGCGAGCAGGCGCTGCTGCATCCGGAGAAGCGCCAGTACGCCAGCGGCGGCCAGGTGATGACCGAGGCCGGCATCGATGCACGCTTCGACGGTGATGTCTACGTGGCATTGGGCGAGCCGCTGGGCAACAATGCATGGGCGGTACGGGTGCACATCAAGCCGTTCGTGCGCTGGATCTGGCTGGGCGCGCTGCTGATGGCCCTGGGCGGATTCATCACCGCCGCCGACCGTCGTTTCCGTCGTCCGTAGGAGTTCCCATGTCCGAGTCCCCCGCCCCGCGCCCCTCCCGCCCGCTGCCGCCGGTAGCCATCGTGATCGGCGTGCTGTTCTTCTTCGGCCTGCTCGGGCTGATGATCTACGGGGTGATGAAATCGGGAGATCCGCAGCGCGACGTGCTGCCGTCGGCGCTGATCGACAAGCCGGCGCCGGCGTTCGCGCTGCCGGTGCTGCACGACCCGGAAATGATCGTGCACAGCGACGACCTGCGCGGCGCGCCCTACCTGCTGAACGTGTGGGGCAGCTGGTGCGCGGCCTGCCGCGAAGAACACCCGGTGCTGACCCGTTTCGCCGAGAGCAAGCGCGTGCGCGTGATCGGCTACAACTGGAAGGACGACCCCACCGACGCGCTGCACTGGCTGGAACAGCTGGGCAATCCGTTCATGGTGGTGCTCAGCGACGTCGAGGGCCGCACCGCGATCGACTGGGGCGTGACCGCGGCACCGGAGACCTTCCTGGTCGATGGCAGTGGCATCGTGCGCTGGAAGTACAGCGGCGCGATGACCCAGCGCGTGGTCGACGAGAGGCTGATTCCAGCGCTGGAAAAGATCGAAAAGGCCCAGGGCAATGCCGGCAACACCCTGCACACGGCGCCCTGAGCCCATGCGCTGGCTGCTGGCGCTGCTGCTCCTGATGCTGCCGCTGGCCGTGCTGGCCCAGCAGCCGCTGCACGATCCGCAGCCGCTGCAGTTCCGCGATGGCGCCGAGGAACGCCGCTTCCATGACCTGGCCGCGCAGCTGCGCTGCGTGCAGTGCCAGAACCAGTCGCTGGCCGATTCCAACGCGCAGATCGCGCAGGACCTGCGTCGCGAGGTGCTGCAGCTGATGCAGCAGGGCCACGACGATGCACAGATCAAGCAGTTCCTGGTCGCCCGCTACGGCGAGTTCGTGCTCTACCAGCCACCGCTGCAACCGGGCACCTGGCTGTTGTGGGGGGGCCCGCTTCTGGTATTGGGTGCGGGCGCACTGGCGGTGCTGGGCATCGTCCGCCGTCGTGGACGCACGATCGGCGCCGCGCCGGCCGGCAAGACCGATGAGGGAGATGGATGGTGAGCCACTGGCTGCCGATGCTGGCCGGCCTGGTCGCTGCACTGGTGGCGGCGCTGGTGCTGTGGCCGTTGCGCCACCACGGTCGCCGTGGTTTCGCGGTGGGCGTGGTTGCGCTCGGCGTGGCCGGCGCCTGTCTTTACCTGCTGGTCGGTGATCCACGCGCTGCGCAGGTGCAGCCACCGCCGTCGGTGGCCACCCTGCGTGATGGCGTGCAGGCCCTGCAGGATGCGTTGAAGCGTGACCCACAGCGGGCCGATGGCTGGACCCTGCTGGGTCGTTCGCAGGCCGAACTGGGCAATGCCTCAGCTGCGGCGGACGCGTTCGCGCGTGCCGCAGCATTGGCACCGGATGATCCGGGCGCACTGGTGGAAGCCGCACAGGCACGTGCGCAGGCCGACGCCGGCAAACAATTCGATGACACCGCAATGGCATGGTTGCAGCAGGCGCGCACGTTGGCACCCGATGCAGAGCGCGCAAGCTGGCTGCTCGGCATCGCCCTGCGCCAGCGCGGCCGGAATTCCGAAGCCGCCGACGTCTGGAGCAGCCTGCTGCCACGACTGGAGCCGGGCGCCGCGCAGGCACTGCAGGCGCAGATCGCCATCGCCCGTGAAGCTGCAGGCCAGACGCCAGCAGGTACAACCCCTGCAGCGGCGCCTGCACTGCTGCAGGTACGCGTGCAGCTGCCTGCAATGAAGGCGAACGAGTGGCCGGCCAGCACCCAGGTGTTCGTGCTGGCCCGTGCCGTCGGCGGCCCGCCGATGCCGGTGGCCGCGCGCAAGCTGCCGCTGGCCGGTTTCCCGGCCACGGTCGGGCTGGGCGACGGTGACAGTCCGATGCCAACCGCACCGCTGTCGGCACATCGCGAAGTGGAAGTGCTGGCACGCATCTCGCGTACCGGTAGCGCCAACCGCAGCGAGGGCGACCTGCAGAGCGTGCCGGTGAAGGTGAGCCTGCCGCATGACGGCGTGCTGGAGCTGCGGTTCCCGTGACGCTCCGCAGGTAGTGCCGGCCGCTGGCCGGCAGCCACGCGGGCGCATCACGGTTCATGGGGT
>NZ_RAVT01000055.1 GCF_013464915.1 Stenotrophomonas maltophilia | reverse complement strand
AGCGGTAGTTCAGCTGGTTAGAATGCTGGCCTGTCACGCCGGAGGTCGCGGGTTCGAGTCCCGTCCGCTCCGCCATTGCAGAATTCTTAAGTCCCTGTGAAAAAACTTTGAAAAAAGTGTTCACCGGGCTGGGTTTCCAGGGAGTCTTCGGATATACTGGGCGCCTGCAAAGTTTCAGCGCGGAGCGGTAGTTCAGCTGGTTAGAATGCTGGCCTGTCACGCCGGAGGTCGCGGGTTCGAGTCCCGTCCGCTCCGCCAACTCTGAAAGCCCTCGGCGCAAGCCGGGGGCTTTTTCTTTGTGTCGTCGCGAAGCGGTGCGCAGGCCGCGCCGGCGCTGCTTTTGGTCCCTGCGGCGAAGCGGGTTACACTGCCGGGCTCGCCAATCAGGCCTTGTGATTCCTCACCATGCTGCAGAAACTCCGCGACAAGACCTCAGGCTGGATCGTCACCGTGATCCTGGGGCTGCTGATGATTCCGTTCCTGTTCGTGATCGACAACAGCTACCTGGGTGGCGTTGGCGCACAGAACGTGGCCAAGGTTTCCGCGCCCCCGACCTGGTGGCGTTCGGCACCGTCGTGGTGGCCGGTGCGCATGCTGTGGCAGCACCATGAGATCAGCGCGCAGGATTTCCGCACCCGCTTCGAGCAGGAGCGCATGCGTGAGCGCCAGCAGCAGGGCGACAACTTCGACCCGCGCGCGTTCGAAAGCACTGAAAACAAGATGGCTGTGCTCGACCAGCTGATCGACGAGCAGGTCGTGCGCCTGGTCGGCGAGCAGGCCGGTGTCGTGATCGGCGATGGCGCGGTGCGCGAGTACATCGCCACCATCCCGGCCTTCCTCGATTCGAACGGCAAGTTCAACGAGAACAACTACCGCCTGGCGCTGGCCGGTGGCAACCCGCCGCGCACGCCGACGCAGTTCCAGGAGCTGGTGCGTGAGAGCCTGCAGCAGTCGGTGATTCCGTCGGGCCTGCAGAACTCGGGCTTCGTTACCCAGTCCGAGACCGAGCGCCTGCTGAAGCTGCTGGGCGAGACCCGCGACGTCGAACTGGCCGCGCTGCCGGAAGTGCCGGCCGATACCGCGCCGGTGACCGATGCGCAGATCAAGCAGTGGTACGACAGCCATGGCAAGGACTTCCGCCAGGCCGAGAGCGTTTCGCTCGAGTACGTCGAGATCAATGGCGCGAACCTGCCGGCACCGACCGCAGCCGACGAAGCCACCCTGCGCAAGCGCTATGAAGACGAGAAGGCGAAGTTCACCACGCCGGAGCAGCGCCAGGCCTCGCATATCCTGATCACCGGCGACGGTGCCGAAGCCAAGGCGAACAAGATTGCCGCCGAAGCCAAGGCCGCCGGCGCCGACTTCGCTGCACTGGCCAAGGCCAACTCGGAAGACCCGGGCTCGAAGGGGCAGGGGGGTGACCTGGGTTGGGTCGAACGCGGCGCGATGGTCAAGCCGTTTGAAGATGCACTGTTCGCTGCCAAGGCCGGTGACGTGATTGGCCCGGTCAAGACCGAGTTCGGCTATCACATCATCAAGGTTGCCGCGGTCCGTGGTGGCCAGGGCAAGTCCTTCGAGGAAGTGCGTGACACGCTGGCCGCCGAGCAGCTGAAGGCCGACGGCGAACGCGGCTTCAACGAACTGGCCGGCCGTCTGGTCGACGCCATCAACAAGAGCCCGAGCGATCTGGCTGCTGCGGCCAAGGAAGTGAACCTGCCGCTGCAGACCCTGGGCCCGATCACCCGTGCCACCGCCAGTGGCATCGCCGCTGACCCGGCCGTGCTGCGTGCCGCGTTCTCCGACGTGCTGGTGCAGGACGGCACCGCCAGCGACCCGATCGCTCTGGGTGGCGCGACCAACCACAGTGTGGTCATCCGCGTGGCCGCGCATACCCCGGAACAGGCCATGCCGCTGGACAAGGCCCGCGAGCAGGTGATCGCCGCGATCCGTGCCGACCGTCAGCGCCAGGCCAGCGACAAGGCGGCCGATGCCGTGCTGGCCAAGCTGAAGGCGGGCGCCACCCTGCAGTCGTTGGCGGCCAGCGAGAAGCTGCAGCTGAGCCCGATGCCGGGCCTGCCGCGCAGCCAGCCGGTGCCGACCCCGGAAATCAACCGCGCGATCTTCAGTGCGCCGGTGCCGGCCGATGGCAAGCCGAGCTACGGCAAGGTCGACGTCAACGGCCACGCGTTGCTGTTCGCGGTGAACAAGGTGAACCCGGGCGACGTGAAGGAAGTGACCGCCGAGCAGCAGAAGCAGCTGAAGGACCAGCTGAGCCAGATCGATGGCATGGCTGCGGCCAAGGCCTACGTCGAGGCGATGCGCAAGAAGTTCGTGATCCAGACCACCGAAGCGAACCTGTAAGCCTCGCGGCGGGCAGGACGAGAAAGGCCCGGCAATGCCGGGCCTTTTTTGTGGGAGCGTTGCTGGAAATTGAACTGTAGAGCCGAGCCCATGCTCGGCTTGCAACGACCCGCGATCCACGACCCGCAACAGGTCGCAGGTTGCTGGCAAGAAAAAGCCGAGCATGGGCTCGGCTCTACATGGGGAGGCGTCTGGCCTGCGCGTCAGTCCTCGACGCGCAGTACCGCGCCAGGCTTCAGCACGCTGCTGCCGCTCAGGCCGTTCAGCGACAGCAGGGCCTTCACCGGCATGCCGTAGCGGCGGGCGATGGTCCAGGCCGACTCGCCATCACGCACGGTATGGCGGCGGCTGCGCGGACGGTCGGCGATCGCGGCGACGGTCCTGGTGGCCTGCGGCGCGGGTACAGCGGCCGCCACCGGTGCGGCGCTGGCGACCAGCGCGGTCGCGGCCTCCGTTACCGTCGCATTTGCGGCCGAGACCGGTGCCAGCACGCGGGTGGTGCCCGAGGGGCGGCCACCGGAGGCCAGGGCCGGGTTGAGGCGGGCGATCCTGGCCGGGTCCAGGGCGCGCTGTGCGGCCCACTGCTGCACGCTGGTGCCCGCAGGCAGGGTGTGGTCCTTCAGCACCGGCACGGTGCGGTCCAGCGAGGCCATCACGCCGGGCTGGTCTTCCACGTCTTCCAGCACGCACGCCAGGGCATGCAGCTTCTCGACGTAGGCATGGGTGACCGGCGACAGGCCGGGCAGCGCCGAAGGCTTGGCGTTCTGCGCGTTCATGCCAGCCTTTCGCATGGACTGCAGCACGCGGTACTCGCCGGCGTTGTAGGCCATGGTGGCCAGGCGCCAGTCGCCGCCGAACATGCCGTGCAGGGTCTTCAGGTAGCGCACTGCGGCCTGGGTGGAATCGACCGCCGACAGGCGGCCGTCATAGCCGTTGGCCATCGGCACGCGGTGGTTGCGCGCAGTGGTGGCGATGAACTGCCACAGGCCGGTCGGGCCGCTGCCGTTGCGGGCATTGGGCCGGTAGCCGCTTTCCACGAAGGGAATCAGCGCGAATTCGGTGGGCAGGTCGGCCTTGCGCAGCTCTTCGACCACGTAGCCGAACAGCACCAGCGCATCGTCATCCTGGTTGGCCAGGCGCGAGGGGGCGTGGGCGAACTGCTTCTGCCAGCGCGGGCTGGTGGCCTCGGCGTCGCAGCTGGGTTCGGCCAGGCCGTCGCGGAAGCTGGTGAAGATCTCCTGGCCGTTGCGCACCGAGGCCGCCGGCAGCGCGGACGGATCCAGCGGCAGGGCCGCGGCAGCGGTCAGGTTCTGGCTGATGCCGGCGCCCAGCGACTGTGCGCCCGCGGTTCCGGCCAGCCCCAGGGCAAGGCCCAGGGCCAGCGGCAGACTTCGGCGCATCATGCGCGGAAGCCGTCTTTCCAGTGCCGGAGACCGGCCATCACGTCGACGTCGTCAACGACGTCACGGCCCAGGTGTGCCGACACCGACGCACGGACCGGCGCCGCGTGCACACGCAGGAAGGGATTGCAGTCGAATTCGTTGGCCAGGGTTACCGGCAGAGTGGAACGGTCATCGCGGCGCATGGCCAAAGCCTCCTCTTGGCGCTGCCACAGGGCAGCGTTGGCGGGGTCGACATGCCGCGCGAAGACGGCATTTGACACGGTGTACTCGTGGGCGCAACAAAGCAGCAGTTGCGCGGGCAAGGTACCCAGCTTGCGCATCGATGCCAGCAGCTGGGACGGCGTACCTTCGAACAGACGTCCACAGCCCAGGCTGAACAACGAATCTCCACTGAAAAGGTGTTCAGCAGTGTGAAACGCGATGTGGCTGCGGGTATGCCCGGGCACGGATAGTACGTGGAACGTCCGGCCCAGTGCCTGAACGCGTTCACCTTCACCGACCCGCTCGGTCGCGGTGGGAATGCGCTCTTCGACCGGCGCGATCACCCGCGCATCGGGAAAACGCGCTTTCAGGGCAGGCACGCCACCGATGTGGTCGTCGTGGTGGTGGGTGAGCAGGATCGAGTCCACGCGCAGGCCCTGATCGGCCAGCGCCAGCACCGGCGCAGCGTCACCGGGGTCAACGACCACGGCGGCGCCATCGTCGTCGATCAGCATCCAGATGTAGTTGTCCGCAAATGCGGGCAGGGCAGTCAGTCGCATAGAATTGGACCATGCCCGCGCTGCAGAGCACCCGTCAAGCGAGCCAGACCCCGTGGTTCGACAGCGAACCGGCGGCGGCCCTGCGCGTTCTGGAACGGCAATTGCTGCTGCCGCAGCTGTCGGTGCTGCCCGCGCAACCCTGGTTGTGGATCGCACCAACTGCGGCCTGGCTGGACGATGCACAGCTGGGTGGACGCGGTCTGCGCCTGTACCGGCGGGGGCAGGGCTATGGCGGCGATGCCCGCTGCGGGCTGCCCTTGCCCCTGGCCAACGAGAGCGTCAATGCGATCGTGCTGCAGCATGTCACCACAGGCGATGCCGACCAGCTGCTCGACGAGTGCGAGCGCGTACTGATGCCGGGCGGGCATCTGTGGCTGAGCAGCCTCAATCCGTTCAGCCCGTACCGCACTCACTGGCGGCAGCATGGGCTGGTGGTGCGTACGCCGCAGCGGATCCGCCTGCTGCTCGGCCGCCATGGCCTGGAGTGCGACGATATGCGCTACCTCGGCCCGCTCTGGCGCGGCGCCGGCAGCCGTCGCCCGGGGGGCTGGGCGCCATTGCGCGCGGCCTGCCTGTTCCATGCAGAAAAACGCACGCTGGCCCTGCCCGGGCCGAAACCGCTGCCGGTGCGCTGGCACGGCACCGTTGCTACCTGATTCTGGAGCTGTATTGAAAACCATCGAAATCCACACCGACGGATCCTGCCTCGGCAATCCCGGCCCCGGCGGCTGGGCCGCGTTGCTGCGCTACAAGGGCCACGAGCGCGAGCTCAGTGGCGGTGAAGCGCACACCACCAACAACCGGATGGAGCTGATGGCGGCCATTTCCGGGCTGGAGACGCTGACCGAGCCGTGCAACATCGTGCTCTACACCGACTCGCAGTACGTGCGGCAGGGCCTGACCCAGTGGATGCCCGGCTGGATCCGCAAGAACTGGAAGACGGCGGGCGGTGATCCGGTGAAGAACCGCGAGCTGTGGGAGCGCCTGCACGCGGCCACGCTGCGGCACCAGATCGACTGGCGTTGGGTGAAGGGGCACTCCGGCGACCCGGACAATGAGCGGGTGGACACCCTGGCCCGCAACGCGGCGATCCAGATCCGCGACGCCAGCCCGGTAAACTGAGCCCATGCGTCAGATCATCCTCGATACCGAAACCACCGGCCTGGAGTGGAAGAAGGGCAACCGCATCGTCGAAATCGGCTGCGTGGAGCTGTTCAAGCGCCGCCCGACCGGCAACAACTACCACCAGTACATCAAGCCGGACTGCGAGTTCGAACAGGGCGCGCAGGAAGTCACCGGCCTGACCCTGGAGTTCCTCGAAGACAAGCCTGAATTCGCGCAGATTGCCGATGAGTTCCTCGCCTTCATCGATGGCGCCGAGCTGATCATCCACAACGCGGCGTTCGACCTCGGCTTTCTCGACAACGAGTTGTCGCTGCTGGGGCCGCAGTACGGAAAGATCACCGACCGCTGCACCGTGATCGATACCCTGGTGATGGCGCGCGAGCGCTTCCCGGGCCAGCGCAACTCGCTGGATGCGCTGTGCAAGCGGCTGGGCGTGGACAACTCGCACCGTGCGCTGCACGGTGGCCTGCTCGATGCGCAGATCCTGGGCGATGTCTATATCGCGCTGACCTCGGGCCAGGAAGAGATCGGCTTCGGCCTGGGCGATGACGATGGCGGTGGCGCCGGTGCGGCGCTGCAGGCCTTCGATACCAGCAAGCTGCTGCCACGTCCGCGCGTGGTGGCTACGCCGTCGGAACTGGAAGCGCACACCGCGCGGCTGGAACGGCTGCGCAAGAAGGCCGGCCACGCACTGTGGGATGGCCCGAAGGTGGAAGAGCCCGCCAGCGCCTGATCATCCACGCATGGCGTGGATCTGCCGTTGAGCCGAGCCCATGCTCGGCTCGTGCACGAGGCTCAGTGGCAGCGCACCAGGATCACGCTGATGTTGTCGCGGCCACCGCCGTCGAGTGCGGCGGCGACCAGCGTATCCACGCATTCCTGCGCGCTGGCATCTTCGAATGCCAGGGTGCGGGCGATGCCGCGGTCATCCACTTCCTCGGTGAGGCCGTCACTGCACAGCAGCAGCTGCATGCCCGGGCGCAGCTCACCGCTGGTGGTGGCCACGTTCAGGTGTGCCGGATCAGTCACGCCCAGTGCCTGGGTGACCACGTTGCGGTGCGGATGCGCGCGCGCCTGCTCGGCGGTCAGGTTGCCCTGTGCGACCAGTTCCTGCACCACGCTGTGGTCCTGGCTGAGCTGCGCCAGCTGGCCGTCGCGCCACAGGTAGGCGCGGCTGTCGCCGACCCAGGCCACTTCATAGCGGTTGCCCTGCACGCGCGCGGCGACCACGGTGGTGCCCATCGGCAACGTGTCGTTGCGCCGGCGCGAGGCGCGGATGATCTCTTCGTCGGCAGTGCGGATGGCCTGTGCCAGCGGTGCGCCGCGGCGGATCTCGCGCACGATGGTCTCGCGTGCCAGTGCACTGGCCACTTCGCCGCAGGCATGTCCGCCCATGCCGTCGGCCACCAGCCACAGGGCCAGCTCGCTGTCACCGTAGTAGGTGTCCTCGTTGAGCTCGCGGCGCATGCCGGGGTGGGTGAGGTGTCCGAATTCGATCATGGTGGGCAGGGCGGGGTATTGCCGGGGGAGACAGGCATCATCGGGTGGCTGCAGGCATCCGGCAAGGCATGCGCCCAGGAAATTTTCACTTCGTTGGCCGGAATCACTTGTCGTCGGCCTCACTTCCTCGTATGATGCGCGTCCCCGGTCCGCCGGGGACCACCCGGAGAGGTGGCAGAGTGGTTGAATGTACCTGACTCGAAATCAGGCAGGCGTTTATAGCGCCTCGGGGGTTCGAATCCCCCCCTCTCCGCCAGATAAAARAAAAAGGGCTGCCGAAAGGCAGCCCTTTTTCTTTTATCTGGCGCGGGACGCGCCGCGCTCTGCGCGTCGCCCCACACGTTGCTGCGCAACCTGTGGGCCCCTCCCTTTGCCTGCCTCTCCCCGCCCCTGTCGGGGCAGCCCCTCAACAGAGGGGCTTGTTGCTCCAGACGGTTCCGTGCGTTGTGGATGCAGTGATTGCCCGGGTGAGTTCGGTGATCTTCCTTTCGCACGTCGTCCCACACGTTGCCCGCCAGGAGCATCCACGCATGGCGTGCGAGGGAAGGCCACTCGCACAGGGCGGGAATCCATGCCCTGTGCGAATGGCGTGTGCTCAGAACGTGTAGCCCAGCCCCAGCTGTATGCCGTTCTGGGTCTGGCCGTCGCGCCGCTCGCCCACGTAGTCAACCATCACCGACAGGCGCTTGCTGGCGCGGCTGGTCACGCCCAGGTTCCAGGCCAGGACCTGTTCACCGACGGTCTGGCTGCTGGCACTGAACAGCAGGTCCGGGGCGGCGGCGAAGCCGTTGCTGTAGCGGGCCTGGGTATCACCCAGCTCCTTCTGCCAGACCACGCGGGCACGCGGGGTGATGCGCTCGCCGTTGTTGCCGTCGAAGGTCTTGAACAACTGCAGGCCGGCGCCCACGCGGATGCTTTCCAGGCTGCCACTGCGGCCGACCAGTGCGGCTGCGTCCTGGCCTTCGTTGAACTGCGTGGCCGAGGTGCGCGTGTAGTCGATCACCGGCAGCAGCGGCTGGATCACCACGCCGTTGTCGGTGGTGAACGAGAACGCATGCTCCACGCGCGCGGAAATCGCGTCGTTGCTGTACTTCGCACGCAGCGGAGCCTGCAGGCCCTCGATACCTTCGATGCTGCGACGGGTGTCGTGGCGCAGATCGGTGTAGCGGACGGCGGCGGACAGGTAGCCGCGTGAATAGAGCGCGTCCACGTAGCCGCCGATATCCAGCGCGCGGACATCGCCGCTGAATCCTGCGCCTTCGCTGGACCGGGTCGACATGTCGGCCGCGGCAAGGCTCACGCCCAGTGTCACACGGTCGTCTGCCAGGCGGGTATCGGCACCCAGTGCGATGCCGCCGATGGTATGGCTCAGGCCGGCGACGCCAGCACCACCCTCGATGCGGCCGTGGCTGCCGAAGCCCCGCGCCCAGAAGCTGCGGTTGTGCCCAGCGTCGCCCGCATCACTGCCCGCATCTGCCGGTGCCACCAGGTGCATCGCCAGCTGGTTGAACAGGCGACTGCCGGTCATGGCCGATTGCGCCGAGGCTGTCTGCGCGGCCTGTGCGGCCAGGCCGTCCGCATCGCCACCGCTGCGCAATGCTGCCTGGTGCTGCTGCACGACGTTGCCGATGCTGCCGACCAGCGCGGTATCGGCCAGGCGCAGGCTGGCATGCGCGTCGCCACGCAATGCTCCGGCCTGGCGCGCGATGTCATCGCGGTCAGCGAACTGCAGGGCGCCCAGCAGTCCGCTCATCGAGGAAGTGCGCTGCGCAGCCGCCTGTTGCAGTGCGATGCCCAGGCCGTCGCCGGAGGGGGTGTTGCCGAACAAGCGTGTGTCGTCGAAGGAGGGATTGGCGGTCAGCCACAGGCCGCTGCCGGTCTGGTTGACGGTGAAGCTGAGCAGTGAATTGTGGCGAGGGCGGAACACCGCGCCGGGAGCGGTGAGGTCCACCGCGCTGCCGGCCTCGCCACTGCGCTCGACGTACTGGAAGCGCCCTTCGATGAAGTCCGACACGGGCGCTGCGCGGGTCAGGGTGTCGGGCGTGGCGGTGCGGCACCACAGGCCGGCGTACTCACCGTTCGACGGGCCGCAGGGGGCGACGGGCAGCTGCAGGGCGCTGGAATCCACCTGGGTTCCGACCAGATGGTTCTGCTGGCCTGCCGGGAAGAACGCCTGCTTCACGTCCAGCGTCAGCCTCGCGCTGGGGGCAATGCTCAGCACGGCACGGTTGATGTTGCCGAACAGGTTGTAGTCACCCGCCTGCCGGTCCTCATCGACCAGGAAGTAGCGGGCTTCTTCCAGCGTCAGTGCCGGCGCGGTGCGCTGGCTGTCGACCTGGAAGGCCAGGTTCGCGCCGTCATTGAGGTTGATGTAGCGACCCTTGCCGATCCGGAAGCGTTCGCTGGTGAACACGTCGTCGCCACCCGGCGCGAGCGCTTCCAGCGAGTAGGGGCGCATGACGATGCCGGACGGCGCGAGCGTTCCGCCGTCGTTGATGTCGATCGTGGCATTCAACGAACCGTGTCCGGTCAGCACGCCGCCGCGTTCGATCACGGTCAGGCTGCGCAGTGCGCCCTGCTGCAGCTCGATGCGCCCGCCATTGCGGGCGCCGATGGCTTCGGCGTGGTGGATCCAGCCATTCTGCTGCAGGCGCAGGGTGCCGCCATCGGCCACCACATACTGGGCGGCGGAGGCGGTATCCAGCGACCAGACACCGCCCTTGCCGATGCGGATCACACCGAAGGCGTCATCCAGCCGGATGTCCGGGGCCGATTGCTGGAAGTAGCGCAGGTTGGCCAGCGCATTGGTGTAGCGCCCGCGCACGGCCAGGTTCGGATTGAGGTCTCCGCTCACTTCCTTGTCGACGGAAAGCACGTCGCCGGGCTGGACGTAACCGGCTTCGGTAACGACGCGATCACTGTAGAAGGTGACACCGGGATACGCGGTGCAGTTGCCTCCCGCGCTCTGGTCGCGGGTCGGGCAGAAGCGCGTGGCCACGGCCGCCACGTTCGGGTCGAAGTAGCGCAGGAAGCCCGACTGCTGGGTCAGTTCATAGTGCGCCTGGACGATGCGCGCCTCGATGACCGCGAAGTCGGTCGGGCCGAACATGTCCCGGTAGTACTTGATGTACTTGTCCTGCCCCGGGTACGGGGTCGGGCCGTTCGGGCCGGATTCGCCATGGATGCCCAGCACCGTCTCCGTGTAGTTGCCGTGCGCCGGCAGCAGGCCGAACTGCGTCACCTTGCGCTTCACGCCGGCAACGAAGGCGTCGGCGCAGGCCGAGTAGCAGCCGCCGTCCAGGACGGTATCCAGCCCATGCTGGCGGATGATGGCACCCATGCCCACGCCACCGGAGGCGGCCCCGCCCGGCGAGTTGCGGAACACCACCTGGCGCAGCGGCGTACCACGGGCCTGCGCGGCCAGGATGTAGGCCTCCAGCGTCTGCGGATCGGTCGCCAGCACGTTGCCGGTGTAGTAGAGCGTGTCTCCATTCACGTGGAAGGCACTGGCATGGGCCTGCGGCGCGGCAGCGATGCCGAGAAGTGCTGCAACAAGGGCACTGCCGAGGACGGTGGCGCGACGGGTGGGGAGGGCGGGATATTGATGCATGCGAGGTTCCACGGAAAGGAGTGAAGTGCGGTTGCCGCCCCTTCTTCGCTGCATGGACACGCTGATGCGGCGTGGTATCAACGCGTTGCAGCGTGGTCGGGGCGGGTCGCGCGCGCTCGGCCGTTGGACTGGCCGGGCGAGGAGGGCGGCAGGCCGCCTCTCCAGACCGCTAACGCAGCTGCGGGGGTTTCTCCCCCAGTCACCGCTCTCGGGGGGAATGCAGGCGCAGGGGCGGAGCGTTCGCGCCGCGCGGGTTACCATGTGCGCATCACTTGCTGGAGCTTTCCCCCATGAGCGCTGAAATCCTCGTCCCCGTGTCCTTCGGCGAGCTGCTGGACAAGATCTCGATCCTGCAGATCAAGTCCGAGCGCATCAGCGACGAGGGCAAGCTGGCCAACGTGCGCAGGGAGCTGTCGGCGCTGGAGCAGACCTGGATGGCGCACCCGGCGGCGGTGAAGGACATCGCCAAGCTGCGTGCCGAGTTGAAGGCGGTCAACGAGCAGCTGTGGGACATCGAGGACGACATCCGCCTGAAGGAAAAGGCGCAGGCGTTCGACCAGGGCTTCGTCGATCTGGCGCGCAGCGTCTACCTGCGCAACGATGAGCGTGCGCGCATCAAGAAGGCGATCAACCTGGCGCTGGGCTCGGCGTATGTGGAAGAGAAGTCCTACCAGGATTACGCGCAGCGTGGCTGAGGTGGACCCGCCGGGCGTGGCCCGGCGCTACCGATGACCCCTCGACTCAGGTGAGGTGGTCCGCTACGTAACGTTCGAATGCGGCGATGCCGTCTTCAACGGTGATCAGTTCCATCACATCGTCGAACTCGATCTTGGTGCCCCATTTCAGATCGGCGGCCTGCTTGGCCAGGTACTTGCGCGCGGCATCGTCGTAGCGGTCCACGCAGTAGCGGCGGTCCGAATACGGGCCGCTGCGGTTCGGGTTGCTGGCCGCATGCAGGCCCAGCACCTTGGCGCCCATCGCGTTGGCGATGTGCATCGGGCCCGAGTCCGGGGTCATCACCAGGTTGGCGCGGGCAAGCAGGGCAGGCAGCTGCTTCAAGGTGTCCTTGCCGACCAGGTCCAGCGCCGGCGTGTGCAGTTGCGCCTGGATGGCATCGGCCATGCTGCGCTCCAGTTCGCTGCGGCCACCGCACAGCACCACCTGCCAACCGCGTTGTGCGGCGTGGTTGGCCACGGCTGCATAGCGGTCTGCATACCAGTTGCGGCGCACGTGGCTGGAACAGGGCGAGATCATCAGCACCGGTCGGCCATCGTCCTGCCACTGCGCGGCGGCCCACTCAAAGGCGGACGGCGGCACGGCCAGATCCCAGCTTACCTCGGTCTGGCGCAGGCCCAGTGGCTCGCAGAAGCTGCCGATGGCGTCCAGCACATGGATGCCGGGGCGGTCGGGAATACGCTCGTTGATGAAGAGCCCGTGCAGGTCCTTGGAGCGGCTGCGGTCGTAGCCGATGCGGCGCTCGGCGGGAATGAACGCCGACAGCAGGTTGGCGCGGAATGCCACCTGCATCTGCAGCAGCGCTTCAAAACGCCCCGGTGGCAGCTGTTTGCGCAGCTCCTTGACCCCTGCCATGCCGCTCTTCTTGTCGTAGGCGTGGAAGGTGACGCCGGGCAGGCCGTCGAGCAGTTTGTAGCCGACCTTGTCGATGATCCAGTGGATCGGCGTGTCCGGACGCGCAGCCTGCAGGGTGCGCACCAGGGGCACCACGTGGGTGACGTCGCCGAGTGCGGACAGGCGCAGGAGGCACAAGGAGGAGGACGCTGATGCCATGTGTTGTTAGACTCAATGAAATGGTCGCATTCGACGCCAATGAAGCGCTGACGCCATGCCGCGAGGGTCGCGGCATCGGGGCCATTCTGTTCGACCGCGAGCGGCTGCGGCAAGCCGAGGTTGGCCTGTTCTCGCCCCAGCACTGGGGCAGCAAGGCCCGGCCGGTCGGCGAGGGCGGTCGCGGCAGCGCCTGGTTCATCGATGCGCCGTTCGGCGCCAGCGTGCTGCGCCACTACCTGCGCGGCGGCCTGGCAGCGAAGATCAGCCATGACCAGTACCTCTGGCGCGGGTCGGACCGGACCCGGAGCTTTGCCGAATTCCGCCTGATGCGCGCCCTGCGCGAGAAGAAGCTGCCGGTGCCCCGGCCGATCGCCGCGTACTACATGCGCGAGGGCCTGCGTTACCGCGCCGCGATCCTGATGGAGCGGATCGAGGGCGTACGCTCGTTGGCCGACCGTGCGCTGGTCGCCGGCCGCGGCGCGCCCTGGGAAGAGACCGGGCGGCTGATCGCCCGCTTCCACCGAGCCGGCCTGGACCATGCCGACCTCAACGCGCACAACATCCTGTTCGATGGCAACGGCCATGGCTGGCTGATCGACTTCGACCGCGGGGTGATCCGCATTCCGGCCACCGCCTGGCGCGAACGCAACCTCAAGCGCCTGCTGCGCTCGCTGATCAAGCTGCGCGGCGAGCGCAGCGTGGAAGACGTGCAGAAGGACTACGCGCGCCTGCGCCGCGCCTACGACATGGCCTGGAACCGGGGCACCTGATGGACTGGTCGTTGCGTTTCCTCGGCGTCGGCAACGCGTCGGCGGTCGAGCTGGGGTCGCCGATGTCGGTGATCGAGCGGGACGGGCGTCCGTGGCTGACCATCGACTGTGGCGGCGAAGGCCTGACCGCGTTCAAGGCCCACTACGGGCACATGCCGCAGGCACTGTTCGTCACCCATGTGCACCTGGATCACGTAGCCGGTTTCGAGCGGCTGTTCGTGGATACCTTCTTCAGCAGGCAGCGCCGCGG
Source organism: Stenotrophomonas maltophilia (assembly GCF_013464915.1). Lineage (GTDB taxonomy): Bacteria > Pseudomonadota > Gammaproteobacteria > Xanthomonadales > Xanthomonadaceae > Stenotrophomonas > Stenotrophomonas maltophilia_AT. The sequence continues at coordinate 25,825 of NZ_RAVT01000055.1, read as the reverse complement.
CAAGGTGCGCCTGTACGTGCCGGCCACGGTGGTACCGCTGCTGCACAAGCGCATCGGCGACTACCCTAACGTGCTGGCCGAGGGCGGTGCCAACTTCTGGGATGCCTTCCAGCTGATCGTGGTGGGCGAGGCGTTCTGGCACGAGGGCGTGCGCCTGGAGGTCTTCCCGGTACGCCATCACTGGCCGGAGACGGCCTACGGCCTGCGCCTGCAGGGCGCGCTGACCTGGAGCGGTGATACCCGGCCGATTCCGGAGATGCTGGCCCGCTTCGCCAACGACAACGAGCTGATCGCCCACGACTGCGGCCTGCACGGCAACCCTTCGCATACCGGCGTGGACGACCTGGAGCGTGAGTACAGCGTCGAGCTGCAGTCGCGGATGATGCTCTACCACTACGCCAGCGTGGCTGACGGTGCGGCACTGGCCGCGCGCGGCCACCGCGTGGCGCAACCGGGGCAGTGCGTGCCGCTGGCTTTCCCGACCGCACCGAACGTGCTGGCGCAGGATCCGCCGTGAGCGGAACCGGCGGGCCCGCCGATACGGCGCTGGCCGCCGAGCTGGAGGTGCTGGAGCGCGCGCTGCATGCGCCTGCGGTGCGGGCTGATTGTGAGCGCCTTGCTGCACTGCTGGACGAGGATTTCAACGAAATCGGCAGTTCTGGCCGCTGTTACGGCCGTGAAGCGGCGTTGGCGGAGATTCCGCTGGAGCGCGCGCAGGTGCAGATCGAATCGGAGCTGTACGCGGTCTCGCTGCTGACTCAGGACCTGGCCCAGGTGCGTTACCGCAGCCGCCATCACCTTGATGGCCAGCCGCAGGGCTGGGTGCTGCGCAGTTCGCTGTGGCGCAGGCACGCACAGGGGTGGCGGGTGGTGTTTCACCAGGGGACGCCGCAGGCACGGTAGCGCCGGGCCATGCCCGGCGAAGATGTGTAGCCGGGGTCAGATCCCTTTGCCATGCAAAGGGATCTGACCTCAGTGCGGAAAAGGCGATGGCCCCGCCGGCTGACCTCGGCGCCCGCGTCGATCGATACCGTTGCTGCCTTCCGGCCCTGGCGGGGTTTTCGACCTAGCGTCGCGAGGGGCCGACGGGGCCACCATAGAGACGTTGGCCGCCCGGTGGGCGGCCCGTTCACGGATCAGGGGAAGCAGCGCGCGATGCGCCAGAGACCAAAGCCGGACTGCGCATCGGCTGGCCGATGGCAGACGCGTAGTCTAGCGCAGGCAGGTGCATCGACGCCAGCTTCACGCACTGAATCGGCTGTAACCCGTTCCCGGTTGCGGCGCCCCGGCATTGCTCCCGTTGCTAGAATGCCGGCCAGGAGGAACGGCCTCCCCCACATCGGGAATCAAAGACCAGGACGGCCTGGCCCTACCAAGAGGAGGGCCGTCATGGCCTGGATCTATCTGTTGTTCGCCGGCCTGCTGGAAATCGTCTGGGCCGTGTCCATGAAGCAGTCCGAAGGCTTCACCAGGCTCACCCCCACCGTGGTCACGATCGTCGGCATGATCGCCAGCTTCTGGCTGCTGGCCGTGGCCATGCGCAGCCTGCCGCTGGGTACCGCCTACACGATCTGGACCGGCATCGGCGCCGTCGGCGCGTTCGTGGTCGGCATCGTGTTCCTGGGTGAGCAGGTCAGCCCGATGCGGATCGGTGCGGCGGTGCTTATCGTTTCTGGCCTGGTTTTGATGAAACTCTCCAGCAGCTGAGAGTTTATCCGGGCGGTTATATGCGTGCCCGGGTGGTTTGCCGCTAACAGGGAATGTGCATTTTCGGCAAAATAAACTCATTCACGTATTTTATTTGACGTGCGTCATGAAAATCATGTGGGTGATTCACGCGGCACTGTCGGCGCCCGTCGCACAGTGCCGCCATTCGTCGAGCGGAATCGGGGAGTTTTCGGTCCGGCGGATACGCTGACGCGTCGTCTTCGCTGCGCGCCCGCGTGAAGATGTGAAGACTTTCAGAAGTTAATGCCGCCAGGCCTTGTTCCCCAATCGGGAGCCGGGATGGGCCATATCGTCTTCAAAAAAACCTGCCCGCAGTGCCATCCGGTCTTTTCATGGAGATTTACCGATGAACCGCATTTACCGTCTGGTTTTCAATCGCGCCCTCGGCGTAATGCAGGTTGCTTCGGAGGTCGCCCAGAATCCTGGCGGAAGTGCGATTACCGCGAAGCGGCCACCGCGACTGCGGGCGCATCAGCTGGCGGTCGCATTGGCGGCCACCCTGGCCAGCGGTTCGGCGTTCGCGGTGTGCAGTACCGCAGGCACCACGGTGACCTGCGCGACCGGCTCCAATACCAATTTGCTGGCCAACAGCATCAATGGCGTGACGCTGGATATCCAGACCGGCGCCGTGCTCAGCGTGCCGCCGATCGTTGGCGGAAGTGCAGTGAATCTGAGCGGTAACGGCATCACCGTGAACAACCAGGGCACGGTCGATCCCACCATCAACGGTGGCCTGAGCCTGGCGGCGTCGGGCATGGTGCTGGGCAACAACACCGTCGGTGGAAACACCATCAACGTCAACAACCAGGCAGGCGGGGCGATCAAAGGCCTGGTCAACATCGGCTCCATCCTCGGTTTCGGCGGACAGGCGCTGGTGGTGCAGAACGCTTCCGGCGGTTTCAGCAACATCGTCAACGCCGGCAATGTGGACATGTCGATCTTTGGCGCAGGCCTGCTGACCACGGCCGATGCGGCATCGATCGTCAGCTACGGTGGTGCGCAGACCAATCTCAACAACACCGGCACCATTACCGGCCGCATAGGGTTCCAGGGTTCGGCCACGGCGGGGGCCGGCAATACCTTCCTCAATGCGGGAACCATCAACGGCAGTGTGAACCTGGGCAGTTCGGTCACCGGCAACACCTTCACCGCCGTGTCTGGTTCCAGCGTCAATACCGCCGGTATCGGCGTGGCTGGGCAGGTCGGTGCGCTTGCGGTGAATCTGGCCGCGGCCGGCATCGTCGACGGTGGTTCGGCGTCCAACAACAGCCTGGTGCTGCAGAACAGCGCCACCGGCCCGGGCAGCGGTACCGGTGGGGCGGTGACCACGCTGGGCTGGAACCAGTACATCAACTTCCAGAGGCTCACCGTCAACAGCGGTACCTGGAACCTGCAGGGTGCGTGGGCTGGCGCAGGTACGACGACGCTCAATGATGGCCTGGTCAATTTCAACAATGCCGCCTCCTTCGGCACAGGGCTGTTCACCGCCAACGGCGGCGCCATCGCCTCCTCCACGGCCGGTCTGAACCTGGCCAACGCTTTCAGCCTCGGTGGAAATCTGTCCCTGGCAGGGACCAATGCGTTCGGCCTGGGTGGCGTGCTGTCCGGTACTGGCGGGCTGACGGTCAGCAACACCGGCATCGTTACTCTCGGCGGCGCAAACCTGTTCTCCGGCGGCGTCAACCTCAATGCCGGCGGCCTGGTACTGGGCAATGCCGGGGCACTGGGCAGCGGCAACCTGACCGTCGGTGGCAGCGCGTCGCTGGATACGACGGCGGGCTTCACCCTGGGCAACAATCTGGTGATCAACGGCGGGGGCTCGCTGAACCTGCTGGGCAGCAATGCGTTGTCATTGAACGGTTCGATCTCCGGTGCCGGCAACCTGACCAAGAACGGTGCCGGCACCCTCACCCTGAACGGCGCCAATTCGCTGACCGGCAACTTCAACCTGGCCGGAGGCGCGTTGGCGCTGGGCGCGGGTGGCAGCCTGTCGCCCACCGGTGCGATCACGGTCGGCGTCGGCACCACCCTGGACCTGTCGGCAGCCGCCAACCAGACCATCGGTTCGCTGGCGGGCCTCGGCGGTTCGGTCAACCTGGGCAGCCACACGCTCACGCTCGCCGGGCTGGGCAATACCAGCTACGCCGGTACGTTCGCCGCAGGCACGGGGGGCCTGATCAAGCTGGGCACCGGCGTGCAGACCTTGTCGGGCGTGAACAGCCTCAGTGGCGGCGTGGCACTCAACGCCGGTGGCCTGCTGCTGGGCAATGCTGCTGCGCTGGGCAGCGGTACGCTCAGCGTCGGCGGCAACGTGACGCTGGATGGCACCACGGGCGCGCTTGCGCTCGCCAACACGGTCAATCTGGGGGCGGGCAGCATCCTCAACCTGTCCGGCAACCAGGCACTTACGTTCAACGGCGTGATCGGTGGGACCGGCAGCCTGGTCAAGAACGGTGCGACCACCCTGACCCTCAACAACGCCAACACCTTCAGTGGTGGGCTGTCACTTGCTGCCGGTGGCCTGGTGCTCGGCAATGCCGGTGCGCTCGGAACCGGCGCACTGAACGTCGGCGGTGCGGTGACGCTGGATGCAGGGTCTGCGCTGAGCGTGGGCAATGGCATCAACCTCGGCGTGGGCGGACTGCTGAATGTGCTGGGTAGCAATGCACTGACGCTGGGCGGCGCCATCGGCGGCAGCGGAAGCCTGGTCAAGAATGGTGCCGCCACGCTGACGCTGGGCGGCGCGAATACCTTCACCGGCGGCCTGGCGATCAATGCCGGCAAGGTCGCGGTGGGCAGCGGCGGAAGCCTGGCGGCCGGCGGTGCGGTCAGCCTGGCCGGCGTCGGTGCGGACCTGGACATCTCACTGGGCGGCAACCAGACCATCGGCGCGCTGTCCGGTATCGCCGGCAGCACGGTTACGCTTGGCAGCAGCACGCTCACCTTCGGTGATGCCACCAACCAGACGTTCGCGGGCGCGATCGGCGGTACCGGCGGCCTGGTCAAGCAGGGCACGGGCATCCAGACGCTGAGCGGGGCCAGCGCCTTCAGTGGCGGTGTGAATCTGGCGGCGGGCGGCCTGTTGCTGGGCAACAACAGTGCGATCGGCAGCGGGGCGTTGACGGTCAGCGGCAACAGTTCGCTCGATGGCAGCGCTGCACTGAATCTGGCCAATGCCATCAACCTGGGGGCGGCGTTGACGTTGCCGGGCAGCCAGAACCTCACCTTGGGCGGCAACATCACCGGCACCGGCAGCCTGACCAAGAACGGTGCCTCGCTGCTGACCTTGAATGGCACCAACACCTTCAGCGGGGGGCTGAATCTCAACGCGGGCGGGTTGCTGCTTGGCAATGGCGGAGCGCTGGGCACGGGTGCCCTGAACGTGAGCGGCAGTGCGTCGCTCGATGGCAGCGCGGCGCTGAGCCTGGCCAACAATGTGACCCTGGGCAGTGGGGCCGTGTTGTCGCTGCCGGGTTCGCAGGCGATCACGCTCGGCGGGGTGGTTTCCGGCGCGGGCGGTCTGGTCAAGAACGGTGCCAGCACGCTCACGCTCAACGGTGCCAATGCATTCACCGGCGGCCTGGTGCTCAATGGCGGCGGCCTGATGCTGGGCAATGCAGGCGCACTGGGAACCGGACTGCTTGCCGTCGGTGCAAACGCCACCCTCGACAGCTCGGTGGCATTGAACCTGGGCAACGCCATCGATCTCGACACCGGTGCGCAGCTGAGCCTGGTCAGCAACCAGAACGTCGCGTTGGGCGGACTGATCACCGGCACCGGAGGCCTGGTCAAGACCGGTAGCGGCGTGCTGTCGTTGAACAACAGCAACACCTTCAGCGGTGGCCTGGCGCTGAACGCGGGCGGCCTGTCGGTCGGCGCCAACGGTGCGCTGGGTACGGGTGCGCTGAACATCGGTGGCAATGCTTCGCTGGATGCGAGTGCCCCGGTTTCGCTGGCCAATGCAGTGAACCTGGGCGCCAACACGCTGACCCTGCCGGGCAGCAACAACCTCACCCTGACCGGTGTGGTGGGAGGGGCCGGTGGCCTGATCAAGAACGGTGCCTCGACGCTGACGCTGTCCGGTGCCAACACCTTCCTGGGCGGTGCCACGGTCAATGCCGGCACGCTCGCGCTTGGCGCCGGTGGCAGCCTTGCCGCAACCGGTGCGGTGGATCTCGCCGGTGCCGGCGCGACGCTGGACATCTCCGCGGCCGGGGCCGGGCAGACGATCGGCGCGTTGAACGGCATCGCGGGCAGCCAAGTGGCGTTGGGCACGCAGACACTCACCTTCGGTGGCGCCAGCAATGGCAGCTTTGGTGGTGTCATCGATGGCAGCGGCGGACTGATCAAAGTCGGTGCTGGCGTGCAGACGCTGTCTGGTGCCAATACCTTCAGCGGCGGTGTCGCGCTTGATGCCGGTGGCCTGATCCTCGGAAATTCGGCGGCGCTGGGCACGGGCACGCTGGGCATTGGCGGAAACGTCAGCCTGGACGGAACGACGGCACTGAATCTGGCCAACGCCGTGAACTTCGGCGGGGGTACGCAGCTGACGCTGGGGGGCAGCAACGATCTCACCCTTGCAGGGGTGGTGGCCGGCAGTGGCAGCCTGATCAAGAACGGTACGGGGCTGCTGACGCTCAACAACACCAATACCTTCGATGGCGGCCTGAGCTTGAATGGTGGCGGCCTGGTGGTCGGCGCCAACGGAGCGCTGGGTTCCGGCACGCTGGCGGTGACGGCCAGCACCACGCTGGACGCGAGTGCTGCAGTGACGCTCGGCAATGCGGTCACGCTCGGCTCGGGTGTCACACTGGCATTGCCGGGCAGCAATGCGCTGACGCTGTCGGGTGTGGTCGGTGGCAATGGCAGCCTGGTCAAGAACGGTGCCACCACGCTGACGCTGTCCGGTGCCAACACCTATACCGGCGGTACCACCATCAACGCCGGTACGCTGGCACTGGGAACAGGTGGCAGCCTTGCCGCGGCGGGTGATGTCACGCTTGGCGCAGGCGCTGGCTTCGACATCTCCGGTGCCAGTGGCAGCCAGACCCTCGGCGCACTCAATGGCGTGGGCGGAAGCACGCTGACCCTGGGCGGAAACTCATTGACGTTCGGAACCGCCAGCAACGCCGCGTTCGATGGCGTGATCAGTGGCGGCGGTGGTCTGGTCAAAGTGGGCGCGGGCGTGCAGACGTTGTCCGGTGCCAACACGTTTGGCGGCGGCGTGACGCTCAATGCAGGCGGGCTGGTGCTCGGCAATGACGCGGCGCTGGGTACGGGGGCGTTGACCGTCGGCGGTGCCGCTACGCTGGACACCACCGGCCTGGCAACACTGGCCAACAACATCGCCCTCAATGCCGGGCTGACCGTGCTCGGCAGCAATGCGCTGACCCTCAACGGCGTCCTTTCCGGCGCTGGCAGCCTGACCAAGAATGGCGGCGCGACGCTGACCTTGAACGGGGTCAACACCTACACCGGTGGCACCAACATCAATGCCGGTACGCTGGCACTTGGTGCGGGTGCCAGCCTGGCTGCAAGCGGCACCGTCAATCTCGCCACCGGCGCCACGCTGGATCTGTCTGCCGGCAATGGCACGCAGGTGTTCGGCACGCTGGTCGGCAACGGTACGGTCAACCTGGGTGCCAACAACATCGAAGTGGGCAGTGCCACCAACGGCACCTTCAGCGGTTCGATCGCCGGCACCGGGGGCCTGACCAAGGTCGGCAGCGGCATCGAAACGCTGACCGGCGCCAACACCTACACCGGCGGTACCACCATCAACGCCGGCACGCTGGCGATCGGCGCCGGTGGCAGCCTCGCCGCGACCGGGGCGGTGAACGTGGCTGCACCCGGTGCGGGCTTCGACATCTCGGCCTCCGGTGCCAACCAGACCATCGGTTCGCTGTCCGGCGTGGCCGGTGCGACGGTCAGCCTGGGGGCCAACTCGTTGACCCTTGGCGGTGCCGGCAGCAGTACCTTCGACGGTGCGATTTCCGGTACCGGTGGACTGGTCAAGAACGGCGCAGGCATTCTCACGCTCGGCGGCGCCAACCTGTTCAGCGGTGGCGTTGCATTGAACGGTGGCGGACTGGTGGTCGGCAACAACGCTGCACTGGGTAGCGGCGCGTTGATCGTCGGTGCCGACGCGACGCTGGACAGTGGCCTGGCAGTGACGCTTGGCAATGCCATCGGCCTCACCTCCGGCGCCAATCTGAACCTGCTCGGCAGCAACGCGCTGACGCTGGGTGGTGTCATCAGTGGTGCCGGTGGCCTGGTGAAGAATGGTGCGGCAACGGTCACCCTGACCGGTGCCAACACCTACACCGGTGGTACCACCATCAACAGCGGCACGCTGGCGATGGGTGCCGGTGGCAGCCTGGCCTCCACCGGTGCGGTGAACCTGGCCGGTGCCGGCACACTGGATATCTCCGGTGGTGGCAACCAGAGCATCGGTTCGCTGGCCGGCGTGGCCGGCAGCACGGTGGCGCTGGGCGGCAACTCGCTGACCCTGGGCGGTGTTGCCAACAGTGTCCATGACGGTGTGATCAGCGGCAACGGTGGTCTGATCAAGAACGGCGCCGGCGTGCAGACGCTCAATGGCGCCAGTACCTTCAGTGGTGGCGTAACGCTCAATGCCGGTGGCCTGGTGGTCGGCAACAATGCTGCGCTGGGCACCGGCGCGGTAACGGTGGGGGGCAATGCCACGCTTGATTCGAACACCGCGGTGACGCTGGCCAACAACTTCATCCTCAACAACGGGTTGACCGTCCTTGGCAGCAACAACCTCACCCTCAACGGCAGCCTGGGTGGCACCGGCAGCTTGACCAAGGAAGGGGCAGCGACGCTGACCTTGAATGGCATCAACACCTACACCGGTGGCACCAACATCAACGCCGGTACGTTGGCATTGGGCGCGGGTGCGAGCCTGCACGCCAGTGGCATCGTCAACCTGGCCTTGGGGGCGACCTTCGACCTGTCGGCGGGCAGCGGCACGCAGCAGTTCGGCACCCTGATCGGCAACGGTACGGTGAATCTGGGCGCCAACACGCTGACGATCGGTGATGCCAGCAACGGCACGTTCAGTGGTTCGGTGGCCGGCTCGGGCGGCCTGATCAAGGAAGGTTCGGGGACCCAGACGCTGACCGGCACCAACACCTTCACCGGCGGTACCACCATCAACGCCGGCACGCTGGCGATCGGTGCAGGCGGCAGCCTGGCGGCAACCGGCGCGGTGAACCTGGCCAATGCCGGTACCGCCTTCGACATCAGCGCGGGCGGCGCGCAGTCGATCGGTTCACTGGCAGGCGTGGCTGGCTCGGCGGTGGCGCTGGGCACCAACACGCTCACCCTCGGGGGCGTCGGCAATACGACGTTCGCCGGCACCATTGGTGGCACTGGTGGACTGGTGAAGAACGGCGCGGGCGTGCAGACCCTGAGTGGCAGCAATACCTTCAGCGGCGGCGTGGCACTCAACGCCGGTGGCCTTGCCCTGGGCGACAACGCTGCACTGGGCACCGGCACGCTGACCGTGGGCGGCAACGCAAGCCTGGACGCCACCAGCGCGCTGACCCTGGCCAACACCGTGCAGTTGAGCAGCGGCACGCTGACCCTGGCGGGCAGCAATCCGCTGACATTGAATGGTGCAATCAGCGGTGCCGGCGGCCTGCTCAAGGATGGCGCAGCAACGGTTACCCTGGGTGGTGCCAGCACCTACACCGGCACCACCACCATCAACGGCGGCACATTGGCGGTGGCGGCCGGTGGCAGCCTGTCCGGTGCCAGCACGGTCAACCTGACCGGTGCCGGTACGCTGGATATCAGCGCAGGTGGCAGCCAGAGCATCGGCGGCCTGGCCGGTGTGAGTGGATCCAGCGTGGTACTGGGCGGTGCAACCCTGACCACCGGCGGCAACAACGGCAACACCGTCTTCGGTGGCGTGCTCAGTGGCACCGGCGGCCTTGTGCAGAGCGGTACCGGCACGCTGACCCTGAGCGGCGACAACGTCTACACCGGCGGCACCACCATCAACGGTGGCAGCACGCTGCAGATCGGCAACGGCGGCAGCACCGGTTCGGTGCTGGGCGACATCACCAACAACGGCAGCCTGGTCTACAACCTCGGCACCACGGCAACCGTGGGCGGCGTGGTCAGTGGCAGTGGTGGCCTGACCCAGGCCGGCAGCGGCACGCTGGTGCTGACCGGCAACAACACCTACACCGGCGGCACCACCATCAATGCCGGGGGCACGCTGCAGGTCGGCAACGGTGGTGCGACCGGCGCGATCGTCGGTGACATCACCAACAATGGCGCGCTGGTCTCCAACGTGGCCGGCAACACCACGCTGGGCGGCACCATCAGTGGCAGCGGTGGCCTGACCCAGGCCGGCGCAGGCACGCTGACCTTGACCGGCAACAACACCTATACCGGCGGCACCACGATCAATGCCGGTGGCACGCTGCAGGTGGGCAATGGTGGTGCGACCGGTGCGATCACCGGCAATGTCGCCAACAACGGCAGCCTGGTGTTCGACGTGGCCGGCAATACCACGGTCGGCGGCGCGATCAGCGGCAGCGGTGGCCTGACCCAGGCCGGCGCCGGTGTGCTGACCCTGGTCGGCAACAACAGCTACACGGGCGGCACCACCATCAACGCCGGCGGCACGCTGCAGGTCGGCAATGGCGGCGCGACCGGCTCCCTCGCCGGCGACATCACCAACAACGGCGCGCTGATCTCCAACGTTGCGGGCAATACCCTGCTGGGTGGCACCATCAGTGGCAGCGGTGGCCTGACCCAGGCCGGCAGCGGWACGCTGGTCCTGACCGGCACCAAWACCTACAGCGGCGGCACCACCATCAACACCGGCGGTACGCTGCAGCTGGGCAACGGTGGCGTGACCGGTTCGATCATCGGCGACATCACCAACAACGGCACACTGGTCTCCAACGTGGCCGGCACCACCACGCTGGGTGGCACCATCAGCGGCAGCGGCGGCCTGACCCAGGCTGGCAGCGGCACGCTCACCGTGACCGGCAACAACACCTACACCGGGCCGACCACGATCAACGCGGGCGGCACGCTGCAGGTGGGCAACGGCGGTGCGACCGGCGCGATCGGCGGCAACGTCACCAACAACGGCAGCCTGGTGTTCAACGTGGGCGGCAACACCACGGHCGGTGGCGCCATCAGCGGCAGCGGTGGCCTGACCCAAGCCGGCAGCGGCACGTTGATCCTGGGCGGCAACAACACCTATACCGGTGGCACCACCATCAACACCGGCGGCACGCTGCAGGTCGGCACTGGCGGCACCAGCGGTGCGATCGCCGGCAACGTCAGCAACAATGGCAGCCTGGTGTTCAACGTCGGTGGCAACACCACGGTGGGCGGCACCATCAGTGGCAGTGGCGGCCTGACCCAGGCTGGCACCGGAACGGTCACCCTGACCGGCAACAACACCTACACCGGCGGCACCACCATCAATGCCGGCGGTAGCGTGCAGGTGGGCAACGGTGGTGCCAGCGGATCGATCACCGGCAACATCACCAACAACGGTGGGCTGATCATCAATACCGGTGGCACCACCACGCTGGGTGGCACCATCAGCGGTGGCGGCAGCATCGTGCAGGCCGGTCCGGGTGGCCTGAACCTGGGCGGCAACAGCGGTGGCTTCAGCGGTACCGGCCAGGTCACCGGTGGTGGCCTGAATGTCACCGGCACCATCGGCGGCCAGTGGACCATCGGCAACGGCACCACGCTGTCCGGCACCGGCACCATCGGTGGCACGGGGGGCGGCGTGACGGTGTCCAGCGGCGGCGTGCTGTCGCCGGGCAATGGGCCGGGCAACGGCAGTGGCGCGGGCAACGGCACCGGCACGATCACGGTGGGTGGCAACCTGACCCTGTCGCCGGGCAGCACGCTGGGCATCGACCTGGGCGCCACCGGCAGCGATACCGTGCAGGTGGGGGGCAGCGCGAATGTGGGCGGCAGCACGGTGCAGGTGAACACCATTTCGCCCAGCACCAGCTATCAGCAGGGCCAGCAGTACACCGTGGTCAATGCGGGCGGTGGCGTGAGCGGGCAGTTCGCCTCGGCGACCACGCCGTCGGCCTTCCTGACCATCACCCCGGTCTATACCGCCAACACCGCCAACCTGCAGATCGATGTGGCGCAGACCGCGGCATTCACCACGGCGGCGAAGACGCGCAACCAGTACAACACCGCTGCAGCGCTGGACAGCCTGCCGCAGAGTGGTCCGGCACTGGGCCTGTACAACACGGTGCTGATGTATGACGCAGGTACCGCGCGCGCGGCGTTCGACCAGCTGTCCGGTGAAGTGCACGCGGCCAGCCGTGCAGTGTTGCTGTACGACAACTACCTGGAAGAGGGCATCCGCCAGCGCCTGGGTAGTGAGTTGCCGACCGTGCGTGGCGAGCGCGCCTCGGCCTGGTTGGCCGGTAGCGGCAAGGTATTCAAGCAGGATGGTGATGGCAATGGTGACGACATCCGCTCCAACCGCAATGCACTGATGGCAGGCGTGGACTGGCAGCTGGGCGACCATGTGGTGCTGGGTGCGGCCGCAGGCAACGAGCGGCTGGATACGCGCCTTTACGACCGCAGCTCGAGGGCCCGCCTGCGCGGCAACACGTTCGGCCTGTATGCGCAGGGCCAGTGGAACAACGGCTTTGCGGTGGGCGGCAGCGTGTCGCGCGGTGATTACCGCACGCGCACCACGCGTGAGGTGCCGCTGCTGGGGCAGACCCTGTACAGCCGCCAGGATTCGGATGTGACCATCGCGCAGGTGGAGGGCAGCTGGACCTGGACCCATGGCAAGACCCAACTGCAGCCGTATGTGCAGTTCACCAAGCACTGGGTCGACAGCGACCGTGCGGTGGAGCAGGGCGGTACGGCCGCGCTGGTGCTGGAAGGCGGCAAGGACACGCTCAATGTCAGCACCGTGGGCGTGCGTGGCCGCTGGGACGTGGGCAGCGGCGAGCGCTTCCCGGCACAGCTGACGGTCGGCCTGGGCTGGCAGCACGCGTCGGGAGATACCGATGTGGCCAGCCGCAACCGCTTCGCCGTCGGTGGCAACGCGTTCGATGTCTACAGCGCGGTGATGGCACGCAATGCCCTGGTCAGCCAGGTCGGCGTGGCGGTGGGCCTCGGTCACAACAGCCAGCTGTCGATGTTCGTGCAGGGCCAGCACGGCGATGGTCGCCGCGATGTTGGCGGGCAGATCAACCTGCGCGTGGGCTTCTGAGGGGAGCAGGCAGCACTGGATCCACGCGCGGCGAGGATCCGGGCCGGGGCGGAGGGTTACACCCTCCGCTCCATCTCCACGGCGTCGATCCCGGCGCCGTGGCCATCGGGCACGACCCTCGTCACCTGAAAGCCCAGAACGGCATAGAACCCCTGGGTGTGCTGGCTGGTACTGAGCGTGATGCGTGCAATCGAGGCATCACGTTCGGCCTGCTGCAGTCGCGCCACCGCCAGTTCACGGCCGATTCCCTGCCGGTGCAGCGCGCGCTCGACCATGCCCCAGCAGAAGCCGGCACTGCCATCGCCACGGCGCGAGAGTCCGCCGCAGGCAATGATGCTGCCGTCGCGCTCGATGACCTGAAAGGCGCAGTCCATCGCCTGCTCATGCAGGAAGCGTTCGAAATCGCTGCGTTCTTCGGGCGCGAAGTAGGTGGGTACGTTGCTGTCGAAGATCGACAGGCAGGCGCTGGCATCCGTGTGGCGGTAGAGGCGGAGTTTCATGGAGCCACGATAGGCGATCGGCAGTAGATCCACGCCATGCGTGGATTCATCGGCCGGATACCGTGCGTGTTTCGATCAGGCCGAGATTCCCGCCAGCACCGCATACATCACCACAAAGCTGACCAGGAACAGGTAGACGCCGCCGATGGCCAGGTAGCGCAGCACGGTCAGCACCTTGTTGCCGCCGTAGACGCGCTGCTGCATCCACAGCAGGTAGACCGGGACCGCCAGCCACAGCAGTGCATACAGCCATTGGCTGACGGCGGCGAAGGCGGGAGATGCGAGCGCGCCGCTGATGCCGGCGATGAGGAACGTGGCCAGCAGCACCATCATCAGCCAGCAATGGCTGTACAGCGCCACCACCAGGTGTTCCAGATAGCCCATCGGCCGCGGGATGTAGGCGATGCGCAGCACCAGCGCGAACACCGGCATCAGGAAGAACAGGGCACCGGGCAGGGCGGTCAGGATCGCCTGCATGTACAGATCGGTCTTGCCACCCATGCGCTGGATGTTGGCGTTGCCGTTCTGCAGGCGCTTGTTGAGCCAGTTGTTGGCGAACGTCGGCCAGCCGGCAACTACGATGGGATTGCTGTCCGCATCCCAGGGCTTGCCGTTGACGGTGTGGTTGAAGAAGGTGCCGTGCTCCGTCGCGGCGGCCTGCTTGCCGGTGCCAGCGAGTTCGGCCTTGCGCTGCGCGGCTGCGGCATTCACTGCGGCCCTGGCCATGGCAAATCCGGCGTTGCCGGTGGCGGGAGAGCTGGCCTGCTGGCGATCGATCATCGCCAGCTGTTCCGCGCGGGCGGCTTCGACCTGTTCAACCGTGGACGCCTTGGCATACAGCGGATCACCACGGCCCATGTTGATGTCGTCGACGTGGACGAACAGCTTGCCGATGAAGAACGTAAACAGGGTGAGGATGACGAACAGCCGCAGCGGTTGCACGTATCCCGCCCGGCGGCCTTTGAGGTAGTTCAGCGCGATGCGGCCCGGGATCCACAGATCGCGCAGCGTGCGGAAGATGCGACCATCAAGGTGCCAGAAGGATTCGAACACTTCCTCGATGGCATGGCCCACGTGCTTGAGCGGGTTGTGCGCCGATTGCCCGCAGCGATGGCAGTAGTGGCCCTGCAGGGCGGTATTGCAGTTCTCGCAGGCGGCGTGCGCGTTGTCGGACGAGCTCATGGGCGATGGGCCAGGCGTCGGATGAAGGCGCCTACGATAGCGAATTTTCAGGTTTCGTTCAGTTTTGTGCAGGGGTTCCACATCGGGTATGGGAAGTCACCGAGCGCATCCACGCATGGCCTGGATCAAATGGACGTATCTGGGTAAGCAAGCCCGACTGTCGCGGGGCTGCGCTGACAGGACCGGAGAGAGGAGGAGGCTGCCGAGTCGAGCCTGACCCCTTGAGTCGCCGGGCATTGGGATCAGGATCCGAGATTGCGGCGCTTACACTGGCAAGAGGGCAAAAGGGGGGCGAGATGATCATTCTCAGAACGAGTGAAGACACCATCCTTCAAGTTGTGAAGCACCAGACGTATGCGCTGATGGGCAGGCCGGCCAAGCTCTCCCCTGGTGATTGCATCCTTCTTTCGCTTGTCGGGAGCCGCGAGGTTTCTTTCAGTATGGAGCTGGTGCGCGTTCGGTTGGATGGGAACAACGAGACCGACAAGATCTTTGGAAGGCACTGGCCCGTGATTCTCGACTGCAGGGGTTGTTTGCCGCTGAAGACGCCTTTCGTGATGAGCGACCATGCGGTTTCGGGGCACAACTATGGTCCCGGAGGAACGAGCGTCTACGTCCAGCGCCAAGACCAGGAGGTCATCCGCGCAAAGGGCCTTCTGGGAACAAGGCCGTGGGCGGAGTACCTGGGGACGTAGCCTGACCCAGCGCCGGCGAGGGGTGCATCCATGCACCCGATCCTGATGCGCGTTGCGCCTCGGGACCCGCCTGCGGCGGTCCGGTTCTGCTCCTGCAGAACCGTCGAACCCCGGCGTGGCTTCTCACCACCCATCCTATCCGCCAGACAAACGCAAAAGGGCCACCCTGTGGGCGGCCCTTTTGCGTTTGTCTGGCGGAGAGAGGGGGATTCGAACCCCCGAAGCGCGGTTTAGACGCTTACACACTTTCCAGGCGTGCTCCTTCAACCACTCGGACACCTCTCCGGATCCCTGCCATCGGCAAACGCCTCAGCAGGGGCGCAGATTCTAGCGGGCTGCGCGACACTTCACAAGCACCCCCAGCCAGGAACCTGCGGAGGGCGTGCCGGGGGCGAGGGGGCTGGACAGGCATGGCACAATGGAACATCCGATGGAAAACGGTGGCCTGATGTCCTATCTCGTCCTTGCCCGCAAGTGGCGTCCGAAGCGTTTTGCCGAGCTGGTGGGCCAGGAACACGTGGTCCGTGCGCTCAGCAATGCGCTGGACAGCGGCCGGGTCCACCACGCGTTCCTGTTCACCGGCACCCGCGGCGTGGGCAAGACCACCATCGCGCGCATCTTCGCCAAGTCGTTGAACTGCGAGCAGGGCACCAGCGCCGACCCGTGCGGCCAGTGCGCGGCCTGCCTGGACATCGACGCCGGCCGCTACATCGACCTGCTGGAAATCGACGCCGCGTCCAACACCGGCGTGGACGACGTGCGCGAGGTGATCGAGAACGCGCAGTACATGCCCTCGCGTGGCAAGTACAAGGTCTACCTGATCGACGAAGTGCACATGCTGTCCAAGGCGGCGTTCAACGCGCTGCTGAAGACGCTGGAAGAGCCGCCGGAGCACGTGAAGTTCCTGCTGGCCACCACCGACCCGCAGAAGCTGCCGGTCACCGTGCTCAGCCGCTGCCTGCAGTTCAACCTCAAGCGACTGGATGAGGATCAGATCCAGGGCCAGATGACCCGCATCCTGGCGGCCGAAGAGATCGAGGCCGACGGCAGCGCCATCGTGCAGCTGGCCAAGGCCGCTGATGGCAGCCTGCGTGACGGCCTGTCGCTGCTGGACCAGGCGATCGCCTACGCCGGTGGTGCACTGCGCGAGGACGTGGTGCGCACGATGCTGGGCACCGTCGACCGCACCCAGGTGGCGGCGATGCTCGATGCGCTGGCCGAGGGCGATGGCCCACGCCTGCTGCAGGTGGTGGCTGCGCTGGCCGAGTTCTCACCGGATTGGAGTGGTGTGCTGGAAGCGCTGGCCGAAGGCCTGCACCGGATCCAGGTGCAGCAGCTGGTGCCTGGCGCCGCCGCTCCTGCCGAAGGCCTGGATGCCGCCGCGTTCGCCGAGCGCCTGCGCCCGGAAGTGGTGCAGCTCTGGTACCAGATGGCCTTGAATGGCCGCCGCGACCTGCCGCTGGCGCCCAGCCCCCGTGCCGGCTTCGAGATGGCCGTGCTGCGCATGCTGGCATTCCGCCCGGCTGCCGCGGTTCCGCCCGTGCCGAAGTCGGTTGAAGGTGCCGCTGGCGGCAACGTTGCCGGTGGAGGCAGCGGTGCGGGTATCCACGAAGCAACGCCGGCCGCTGCCGCCGCTTCGGCGGGCCCGGCCCCGTCGGCGCAGGTGGCCGCGCCGTCCCAGGCTGCGCCGCGCGAACCTGACCCCGAACCCGAGCCGGCCCCGCAACCCGAAACTGACCCAACGCCGGAGCCCGCGCCGGTTCCGGTGGAAGAGCCCGTGTCGCCGCCGCCGGTAAAGAGCGAGGCAGAGGCGCCGCCACCGGCCGCTGACGCAGAAGCGAGCGACGACCTGCCGCCGTGGGCCACCGATGAAGCCGAGGCGCGTGACCAGGCTCTGGCGGCCGAGATGGCTGGTCCGGACGCCGCCATGGTGGCGCCCTGGCATGAGCCGCCGGCTCCCGTCGCGGTTCCCCGTGAGCCTGCGCCGCCCGAGCGCCCGTTCCGCACTGAAGGCATTGTCATCGCCCCGGCCGAGCCGGTTCCGGCGCGTGATACCGCGCCGCAGGACGGCGTCAGCGAGCTGGCCACGGCCGAGGACTGGCTGGACCTGGTCGCCAACAGCGGCCTCAGCGGCCCGTCGCGCCAGCTGGCCGCCAACGCCGCCTTCATCAGCTGCCAGTACGGGACCTTGAAACTGGGCCTTTCGCCCGGATTTGAGTACCTGCGCTCTGAGCGCGCGCTGGCCGCCCTGGGTGAGATGCTGCAGAAGGCCCTGGGCCAGGCGCCGAAGATCGTGGTCGAGACCGTGGAAACCGAACACGTTCCGGCCGAGACCCTGCACCAGCGCGCCGACCGCCAGCGTGGCGAACGGCAGCAGGAAGCAGAGGCCGTTTTCATGGACGACCCGGAAGTGCAGGTGCTGATCCAACAGCACGGCGCCCGGGTTGTTTCCGATTCCATCCGTTCTTTTGACGAGTAAGACACCATGCGCGGAAACATCGCCCAACTGATGCAGCAGGCCCAGAAGATGCAGGAAAACCTGCAGAAGGCCCAGGAAGAAATCGCCAAGATCGAAGTGACCGGCAGCGCCGGTGGCGGCATGGTCAGCGTGACCCTGACCGGTGCCAAGGAATGCCGCAAGGTGCGCATCGACCCGTCGCTGGCCAGCGACCCGGAGATGCTGGAAGACCTGATCGCCGCCGCTTTCAATGACGCCTCGAACAAGATCGATGCCGAGTCGAAGTCGAAGATGGGTTCGGCCACCGCCGGCATGCAGCTGCCGCCGGGCATGAAGCTGCCGTTCTGATTTTCTGCGTGGCACCCGTGCAAGCGGGTGCCACAGAACCTGTAGCCGTCGAGCCTGCTCGACGTCATGAAAGCATGCCGCCGTGTCCGCACCCCTGCTTGAACAATTGATCGACGCACTGCGGGTGCTGCCTGGCGTCGGCCAGAAGACCGCGCAGCGCATGGCCTACCACCTGCTCGAGCGCGAGCGCGAAGGTGGCCAGCGTCTGGCCGAGACACTGGCATTGGCGGTGGAGCGCATCGGCCACTGTGCACAGTGCCGCGATTTCAGCGAATCCGAGTTGTGCCCGACCTGCGCCAACAGCAGCCGCGAGCGCAGCCAGCTGTGCGTGGTGGAATCGCCGGCCGACCGCCTGGCCATCGAGAACGCCACCGGTTTCCGCGGCGTCTACTTCGTGCTGCAGGGGCGTCTGTCGCCGCTCGATGGCATCGGCCCGCGCGAACTGGGCCTGGAGCAGCTGGAGCAGCGCCTGGCCGGAGGCGAAGTGCAGGAACTGATCATCGCCACCAGTGCCACCGTCGAGGGCGAGGCCACCGCGCACTATCTGGCGCAGCTGGCGCGCGCGCGCAAGGTGCAGCCGAGCCGGCTGGCGCAGGGCCTGCCACTGGGCGGCGAACTCGAATACGTTGATCGTGGCACGCTCTCGCACGCGTTCGGAACGCGCAGCGAGTTCCGCGATTGAATGCCGGCCGGGCATCCCCCGGCGCGGCCGGCCTACAATGTGGATGACACCCCGCCGAGGCCGAACATGAGCACTGAAACCCTCTTCAGCAAGATCATCCGCCGCGAGATCCCGGCCACCATCGTCTACGAGGATGACGAGGTGCTGGGCTTCAAGGACATCGCACCGCAGGCGCCGGTGCACGTGCTGTTCATTCCGAAGAACGAGATCATTCCGACCCTGGACGACCTGCAGCCGTCGCAGGCACACCTGATCGGCAAGCTGGCGCTGGCCGCTGCCGAGTACGCGCGCCGCGAAGGCTTCGCACAGGACGGCTACCGCATCGTGATGAACTGCCGCGAGCATGCCGGGCAGACCGTGTTCCACATCCACATGCACCTGTTGGCCGGCGCGCAGCTGGGGCATTTCGGTACGCCGGGGCGTTGAAGCCCCAGTCCACGCCATGCGTGGATGAAAAAAGGCCGCCCGAAGGCGGCCTTTTCCGTCACGCGTGCCGGTTGGCGATCACCACCAGCCCCAGCGGCCGTAGCCACCCCAGTACGGGCCATACGGGCCCGGGCCCCAGGGGCCATAGGGGTAGGGCACCACGTCGACCTGGCGCTGTTCCGGCCACAGGTAGATCACATCGGCCGACAGCTTCGGCAGACGGTAGTCGTAGTCCCCGATGCGGGTGTTCTGGTAGCCATCGATCTTGCCGATGAAGGTCACGTCACGGCCCGCCTCAAACACGGCCGGGTCGTAGAAGCCGGCGCGGCAGGCGATGAAGCGGCCGTCGCTGGCGTCGGACGAGGTGGTGTTCGGGCGGCCACTGGCGTTGAGCGGGCGCGAGATCATCTGGAAGCAGGTCTCGCCCTGGCCGGGCTTGGTTTCGATGATGCGACCGCCCCAACGGACCGGCGTGCCGACCTGCTGGGTGGCGACCGAGTCGCGCGGGGAGACCAGGCTGAACTGTCCCTGCAGCGGCTTGGGGGCCGTGGCGCAGGCCGACAGGGCCAGCGTGGCCACAGCGGTGAGGAGGAACTTGGTGTTCATGGGGAGGCTCCGGAAGTCGGGCGATGCCTGCGCAGGTCCCGCAATAATGAAGCGAGGTCGGTGCAAGTTCCAGCGTAACGCGCGTCGGCGAAACGCTGGCTGAGTGCCAGCAGGGCGGGATCGGAACGTTGGGCATGGACCCGCTGTGCCCAGTCCTGCGCCGTTTCATGGGGGTGCCGGCCCAGCCCGAGGCGGGCGTAGCGCCGGCCCAGACCGCGCCAGGCACGCAGCAGCGGGTCACGTTCGCGCTCACCGCGGGCCAGCAGCCAGGCCATCCACGCCAGGGCCAGCATCGTTGCCACCACGAAGCCAGCGACAAGTTGCGCAGGGCCAAGATCATCCAGCCCGAACGGCTTGAGCAGTTGCTGCTGGCGTCGCGCATCGAAGGAGAGCACCAGGTCGTTCCAGCCGCGGCGCAGCCAGTCGCCCATCTGCCCCAGCTGCTGCCAGCGTTGCTGCAGCGGGCTGTCGGCACCTGCCTGCAGGCGGTCGTCGAGGGTATCGAGGATGCGTTCCGGTGCCACCGCGGCGGTAGGGTCGACCCGTACCCAGCCGCGCTGCGGCAGCCATACCTCGGCCCAGGCATGGGCGTCCATCCGCCGCACGATCCAGTAGTCGCCAAGGCGGTTGTGGGTGCCACCGGCAAAGCCGGTCACCACCCGTGCCGGAATGCCGGCGTTGCGCATCAGTACCACGAAGGCGGAACTGAAGTGTTCGCAGAAGCCGGCCTTGTACCCGAACAGGAACTCGTCGACCGGATCGCGTCCCGCCGGTGGCGTCTGCAGCGTGTAGGAGAAATCGGTGGTGATCCATTGCAGCGCGCGGCGGACGATGGCTTCGTCATCACCGCCGGCTTCCTGCCGCCATTGCTGCGCCAGTGTGGCCGTGCGCGGGTTGAAGCCACTGGGCAACTGCAGCGCGGCCCGTCGCAGATAGGGCGACAGCGTGCTGTCGAAGCGTTGTGGGGGCGCTGAATGCAGTCGCCAGCGGCTCAGCGACGCCAGTGACCGCTCGCTGCTCAGGCTCATGTCCGCATCCAGCGTGCTGCCCGCAGGGGCGCGGCTGGGCAGGTCCAGTGCCACCAGCTGGCGCCGGTCGGTGGGCTCGTAGTCGATCTGATAGTCCCAGTCCTGCGTGCCGGCCTCGACCACGGCCGCCGGCCGTCGCTCGCTGGCCCGGTCACGCGTCCAGCGCCGGCCATCGAAGGCGGTCAGTACCGGCCCTCGCCAGTAGCGCTGCGTCGGCTCGGGTACCGCACCGAAGAACTGCACGCGCAACGCCGGTGCATCGTCGGCCATCAGGTCCAGCCACTGGCCGGGCTCCATGCTGTCGGACAGCCCCGGCGTGCCGACGGCACGCTCGGGAACGCCCCACAGCGGCGTGGCCAGTCGCGGGAACAGCCAGAAGCAGGCCAAGGCCAGTGGCAGGCCGATCGCCAGCAGGCGGCCAACGCCGCGCAGCTGCCCTCGCAATGGCAGGTGGCCGGCGTGGCCTTCATCCCCGGCCAGGCGTTGCAGGGCGAGCAACGCGCTGATCCCCGCCAATGCGGCCAACACGGTGGTCAGTGGTCCCTGGTCGAGCAGGAATGCCGCAAACGGGGAAAACAGCGCGAAGCCGAGCAGGCTGCGGGCATCGCGCCGGCTGCGCAGTTCGCTGGACTTGATCGCCAGCATCGCTGCCAGCAGGGCGCAACCGGTATCGCGCCCGGGTCGAACCATCCCCATCTGCCAGACGATGGCACCGAGCATGGCCAGCACCAGCAGCAGGCGCACCGGCATGGGCAGGACCTTCTGCCAGGACAGGATCGCGGTCACGAGCGCCGCGGCCGCGATCACGCCCGCCAGCAGGGGCGGCAACTGCAGCAGCAACGGCAACAGCGCCAACGCCGCGCTGGCCAGGGTCCAGTTGCGGGCATTGCGGTCGAGCGCGGGCGTGGTCTCAGTCATGCGGCATCAATGCCAGTGCACGCAGGCACAGGTGGTGGTGGCTGGCGCCCTGGCCTGGCCCGAACGGTGGGTGTGCAGGCAGCAGCAGGGTGTAGCGGCGGCCTTCGCGCTCGGCCATGTCGACCCATCGTGCCAATCGTGCGATGCGTGCTTCATGGCCCAGGGGGGCCAGCGTGCGCCAGTCGAGGATGACTTCGATGCCGACCGGCTTTTCGTACTCGCGCACCAGCAGGCTGTCGCGGCGTGCCGAGTGCTTCCATGAAATGCTGCGTGGTGCATCGCCCGCACGATAGGACCGTAGCTGATGCAGTTCCTCGCCACTGGCATGGGCGCGGGTGTGCAGCGGATCGTTGCCGCTTTCCGGCAGTGGAGGGACCACCGCCTCGGGTTGCGGGTAGACCAGCAGCGGTTGTTCCGGCCACACCCACGACCACGCCTGCACCAGGCCCAGTGGCTGGGTGGTGGACAGACGGATGCGTGGCAGTTCCAGCCAGCCGCGGCGTTCGCTGGGAACCTGCAGCTCCATTTCACCGCGGCCGTGTGCAGGCAGCGAGGTCCAGGCTTCGCTGTCACCCAGCTGCAGGTGCAGGCCGTGGCGTGCGCGCGGATCGTGCAGTGACACGTCCACGCGCAGACGCAGTGGTTGTCCGGCCGGAACCGGCTCGGCGGAGATCGCGTCGATCTGTACGCCGGACAGCTGAAGGTGCGCGGCGATGGCGCTGGCGATCGCCGCGGCCGCCAGCAGCAGGGCCAGCAGCAACGCCGGGTTGTTGTTGTAGTTCAGTGCGCCCAGCAGCATTGCCGACAGCAGCGTGGCGACGAACAGGCCGAAGCGGGTGGGCAGCACGTAGATGCGATGGCGGTCCAGGCGCTGCGGCAGTGCTTCAGGCCTGCGCGGGCGTGCCAGCAGTTGCAGTCGTGCCCAGTGCGTGGCCACCCTCAATCCACCGCAACGGTCTGCAGGATGGCCCGTGCCAGCGCCGGCCCCGAGCTGGACTCGGCTTCGGCCACCAGGCGATGACCGGCCACCGCAATGAACAGGGTCTGCACGTCCTCGGGCACCACGTGGCCGCGGCCCAGCAGCAGTGCATGCGCCCTGGCCGCGCGCAGCAGCGCAAGGCCTGCACGCGGTGACAGGCCCACGCGCACGCCGGCGTGCTGGCGGCTGCGGGTCAGCAGGGCCTGCACGTAGTCAACCAGTGCATCGCTGGCATGGACCTGGCCGACGGCTTCACGCAGCGCGCGTACCTGGGTGTCATCCAGTTTCGGTACGGCACGCGCGATCAGGTCGCGGCGGTCTGTACCGCGCAGCAGTTCGCGTTCGGCCTGCGCACTGGGGTAGCCCATCGCCAGTCGCAGCAGGAAACGGTCCAGCTGCGAATCCGGCAGCGGGAAGGTACCGGACAGGTCCACCGGGTTCTGCGTGGCGATCACGAAGAACGGATCGGGCAGGGGATGGGTCTGCCCATCCAGGGTGACCTGCTGTTCGGCCATCGCCTCCAGCAGCGCGCTCTGCGTGCGCGGCGGCGCACGGTTGATCTCATCGGCCAGCAGCACGTGGGTGAACACCGGCCCCGGATGGAACTGGAACTGGCGGCTGCCGGCTTCGTACACCGAAACGCCCAGCACATCGGCGGGCAGCAGGTCGGAGGTGAACTGCACGCGCTGGAAGCTGAGGCCCAGGCTGCTGGCCAGCGCATGCGCCAGCGTGGTCTTGCCCAGGCCGGGCAGATCCTCGATCAGCAGATGGCCACCGGAAAGCAGGGCGACAAAGGCCAGCCTGACTTCCGGCACCTTGCCCAGCACCAGTGCGTTTACCTGATCCTGTGCCTCCCGCAGGGCCTGGCGCAGTTGATCGGTTAGCATGCTGGGATTGGGGGACGAGGCTGGCATGATCGTCTCAGGTCTGGAATCCATTCGATTATCCATAGAGCAATGCAAGGCGAACAGCGCGCGCGGACAATATTTCTCTGGTTATGGACGCTGGTCACAGCGGCCAAGCTGGTGGTGGCTGCGCGCCTGCCACTGTTCGTTGACGAGGCGTTCTACTGGCAGGAAGGCCAGCATCTGGCCGCTGCATATTCGGACCTTCCCGGGCTGACCGCATGGCTGGCGCGCCTGGGTGTGGAAATCGGCGGCCACCATGTGCTCGCGTTGCGCCTGCCGTTCCTGGCCATCGGCGCGCTGCTGCCGTTGCTGGTGGTGCGCACGGCCACGCGCTGGTTCGGCAATGTGGCCGGTTGGCAGGCGGGCAGCCTCACGCTGTTGATGCCGTTGTCGGCAACGCTGGGCCTGCTGGCGGTGCCGGACGTGCCCATGGCGCTGGCTGCGGTGATCTGCCTGCACGCCGGCGCACGGCTGCTGCACAACGTTGATGCATCGTCGGCGATGAAGCTCGCGCTGGGTCTGTCGATCGGTGCGCTCAGCCACTACCGTTTCATCGGTGTCATCGGCGTTGGCTTCATCGCGCTGCTGGCGCTGCCGCAGGGGCGGCGCATGCTGGCCGATCCGCGCGTATGGGTCGCACTGGCCGTGGGCGTGCTGGCATGGCTGCCGTTGCTGGCATGGAATGCGGACAACCACGATGCCGGCCTGAAGTTCCAGGTGGTCGAGCGCCATCCCTGGACGTTCGAGTGGAACGGGCTGTGGTTCCTGGTGATCCAGCCGATGCTGGTCACCCCGATCCTGTGCATGGCGATGTGGAAGGTGGCGCTGGCTGGTACCCGCAGGGGCGGCGGCACGCGCGTGCAGTGGCGCTACTTCGGCCTGGTGGGGGGCGTATCCACGCTGGGCATCTTCCTGCTGGGCTTCTTCACCGACGTCGAGCGGATCAGTTTCCATTGGCCGCTGCCGGGCTATCTGGCCCTGCTGGTGGCGGTGCCGGTGGTGCTCAACGGCTGGCCACGCTGGCTGCGCCGCACCGGCTGGTGGCTGGCGGGGGCAGGCATGGTGCTGGCGTTCGGCTATTACCTGATGGCCTCCACGCCCGCATTGCGTGAGCAGCTGGCGGGCAGCAAGTACTACCCGCGCAATTTCGCTGGCTGGCAGCCGTTGGCGATGGCGGTGCGCGAAGAGTTGCAGCAGATGCCGGCGGGCACGCGGGTACTGGCGGGGAACTTCAAGGTGGGGGCCGAGCTGGGCTTCCAGCTCGGCAACGGCGATATCCAGGTACTGCCGCACCCGCTCAACGACAAGCATGGGCGCACCGCGCAGCTGGCGCAGTGGGAACTGCTGCATGAGGGCGAGCGTTCGGCGCCGATGCTGCTGGTGCTTTCACCCAGCGACCAGCGTTACCGCGATCTGCTGGCGCGCTATCACGCCATCTGCGGGCAGGTGGGGCCGTTGCCGGCGCCGCGGGTGGTCAGCAGTGACCATGGGTTCCAGCGTTTCCTGCTGTTCCGGCTGCCGGCGCAGCGCGCGCCGGGGGCGTGCGTGACTCCGGCAATGGCGTGGCTGGATACACCTTCCAACGGCGAAAAGGTGTCTGGCACGCTGGCCATCAAGGGATGGGCATTCAAGGATGGCGTCGGCCTGGCACGGGTTGAAGTGCTGGTCGATGGCCGCTCGATGGGGGATGCGCGCTATGGTCGCGCATTCGACGTGCGCCAGACCTGGCCGGACAGCACCGATCCGCAGCATCCGGCGGTGGGCTTCGATGCTGTATTGGACACCAGCACGCTGGCGCCGGGACGGCATTGGCTGGGCCTGCGCCTGCACGGCCGCGATGGCAGCGTGGAAAACTGGCAGGAGCAGCCGTTCGAGGTTCGCGTGCGCTGAGGCGGCGCGCCGTCCAGGTGGTCGCGCGCGCCAGGTTGGTTGCGTGTTCCGGCCTGGTCGCGTGCTCCAGGTTGGTCTCGTGCTCCAGGTTGGTCGCGTGCTCCAGGTTGGTCGCGTGCTCCAGGTTGGTAGAGTCGACTGTTAGTTGTGACTTCCCGGTAGGTTGTTCACCCGGGGCATCTGAGGAGAATGGTGGTTACCACACCAAACCTTTCGCCCCAGA
>NZ_RAVT01000054.1 GCF_013464915.1 Stenotrophomonas maltophilia | reverse complement strand
CSCSCCCCSGCCGCCCCCCCCCCCCCCCCCCCGCCCCCGCCCCCCCCCCCCCCCGCSCCCGCCACTACCGGAACACCACCGTGCGATGCCCGTTGAGCAGGATGCGATGCTCCACGTGGCGGCGCACGGCGCGGGCAAGTACCAGTGATTCGGTATCGCTGCCCAGCCGCACCAGCTCGCGCGGCGCCATCGCGTGGTCCACGCGGGCCACGTCCTGTTCGATGATCGGGCCTTCGTCCAGATCCTCGGTGACGTAGTGCGCGGTGGCGCCGATGATCTTGACCCCGCGCGCGTGCGCCTGGTGGTACGGCTGCGCGCCCTTGAAGCTGGGCAGGAAGCTGTGATGGATGTTGATCGCGCGACCCGCCAGCGCACGGCACAGCGTGGGCGACAGGATCTGCATGTAGCGCGCCAGCACCACCAGGTCGATGCGTTCGCGCTCGACCAGGTCGATGATCTGCTGTTCCTGCACCGCGCGCGTCTCCGCATTCACCGGCAGGTGATGGAACGGCACCTGGTAGGACGCGGCCAGCGGCGCGAAGTCGGCGTGGTTGGAGGCCACCGCGGCGATGTCCACCTTCAGCTGGCCACTGTGCGCGCGGAACAGCAGATCGTTGAGGCAGTGGCCCTGCTTGCTGACCAGCACCAGCAGGCGCGCGCGGCGTCGGCCATCGTGCAGCTGCCAGTCCATGCCGAAGCCTTCGGCGAGCGCAGCCATGCTCGTATGCACGGTCTCCAGCGGCAGGCTGGCGTCGCGGTCGAAGTGCACGCGCAGGAAGAAACGGCCGCTTTCCTCGTCGCCGAACTGCTGGGCGTCGAGGATGTTGCAGCCGTGGTCGAACAGCAGGCCGGACACGCGATAGACGATGCCGGTACGGTCGGGGCAGGACAGGGTAAGGATGGAATCGGGGCGCATTGCCCGAGTGTAGGGCAGCGCCCTGCCCGGCGGATCGATGGTCACCGATGCAACCGAACTTCTTGGTTCAGTCCAAAGCGATACTTGGGCGTCCCCATGGCAAGCTGGTCGGTCATGAACCTGTTGCAACTGATCCGCAGCTTCACCCGCACCGCAGAGACCGGCAGCATTGCCGCCGCGGCCCGCATCCTTGGCATCAGCGCCACCGCAGTCGGCCAGAACATCAACCGGCTGGAGGCGCATCTGGGCGTACGGTTGCTGAACCGGAGCACGCGCCAGCTGGCCCTCAGCGAGGCCGGTGCGCTGTACCTGGCCCAGGTGCGCCACATCGAAGCCGATCTGGCGCGCGCGCAGGCCATGGTCACCGCCGGCGACATCGAACCGGCCGGGCCGCTGCGCATCGCCAGCAGCAGCGCGTTCGGTCGCCACGTGCTGGCACCGTTGCTGCCGTCGCTGCAGCAGCGCTATCCACAACTGCAGCTGGAGCTGCGCCTGAGCGACCGCGCCGTGCAGCATGGGCCGGAAGCGGTGGATGCCAGCATCCGCATCGGTGCGCAGCTGGAAGATGGCGTGGTTGCACGGCAACTGGCCCGCGTACCGTTCGTGTTCTGTGCCTCGCCGGCCTATCTGGAAGCGCACGGCACCCCGCGGCAGCCCTCCGAGCTGAGCGGCCATCGCGGGCTGCTGCACCGCTTCCCCACCGATGGCCGGCCGCTGCGCTGGGGCCTGCTGAAGGATGGCCAGCGCGTGGACGCCGCACTGCCGCCGAGCATGGTCTGCGATGACATCGATGCGCTGGCGACGCTGGCCGCAGCCGGTGCCGGCATCACCCGGCTGGCCGCATTCGTGGCAGAGCCGTACCTGCGCGATGGCCGCCTGCAGGCAGTGTTCGGCGCCGACACTGCATGGCGCCCGGAGCCGATGGAGGTCTATTTCTGCGTCAGCGACCGCCGCGATTTCACTGCCAAGATCCGCGCGCTGTTCGAGCACCTGCAGGCCGGCATGGCGCTGGCCTGGCGGGTGTGAGCCTCAGCGCGCCTTGAACACGCCGCGCGCATCGCGCGGCTCGCAGCGCAGGTACTGCGGCGCCGGTTCCACGCTGTCGCGCAATGCGGCGGCAGCATGCCACGGCCAGCGCGGGTCGTAGAGGATGCCGCGCGCCAGGGCTACCGCATCGGCGTGGCGATGGCGCAGGATCGATTCGGCCTGCTCCGGCTCGGTGATCATGCCCACGGCGATGACCGGCATGCGCACCTTGGCCTTGATCGCCGCCGCGAACGGCACCTGATAGCCCGGGCCGACGGTGATCTTCTGGCGCTCGTCCAGGCCACCGCTGGAGACATGCAGGAAGTTGCAGCCGCGCGCGTCCATCACCTGCGCCAGCGCTTCGCTCTGCACCAGATCCCAGCCGCCATCGACCCAGTCGCTGGCGGAGATGCGCACGCCCACCGCGACCTTGTCGGACACTGCCGCACGCACCGCATCGAAAACCTCCACCAGCAGGCGCAGGCGGTTCGGCAAGGAGCCACCGTAGCCATCGGTGCGGCGGTTGCTCAGCGGCGAAAGGAACTGATGCAGCAGGTAGCCGTGCGCGGCATGCAGCTCGATCAGCTCGAAGCCCAGGCGCTCGGCACGCACCGCGCTGGCGGCGAAGGCGGCGACGACTTCGGCAATGCCGGCCTCATCCAGTTCCTGCGGCGCCGGATCGGCTGCGTGGAACGGCAGCGGTGACGGTGCCACGGTGGCCCAGCCACGCGCATCGTCGGCGGCCAGCTGGCCGCCACCGTCCCACGGGCGCTTCACCGAGGCCTTGCGGCCGGCATGGCCCAGCTGGATACCCAGCGGCATCGGCGACCAGCGGCGGACGCTGGCCAGTACCTGTGCCAGTGCCGCTTCGGTGCCGTCATCCCACAGGCCCAGGTCGGCCCAGCTGATGCGGCCACGCGGCTCGACCGCGGTGGCTTCCAGGATCAGCAGGCCGGCGCCGGACTGCGCCAGGTTGCCCAGGTGCATGGCATGCCAGTCGCTGGCACGGCCGTCTTCGGCGGAGTACTGGCACATCGGCGCGATGACGATGCGGTTGGACAGGGTCAGGGGGCCGAACGAGATCGGCGAAAACAGCTGGCTCAAGACGGTGATGAACGACGAAGGGGGTGCGTATTGCACCGCCGCACGGCCTGCGAATCAACCGCCTGGATGGATCGCTGTTTCGCGGGGGCGCGTCGCCGGTAGAGTCGACTGTCAGTCGACTGCTTTTCCAACGGCCGTCGAAAGGCCCGCGCTGCGCGCGATAGTCGACTGACAGTCGACTCTACCCGGCCGACGGTTCGACAACCGACGCCAGGGCCTCGGCGCAGTCCCGTTCATCCTTGAACTGCAGCAGGTCGTCGGCGCGGGTGCGGCCACGGTTCAGCGCCGCCACCGGCAATCCCGCCCTGGCCGCCGCCTGCACGAAGCGGAAGCCGGAATAGACCATCAGCGACGAGCCCACCACCAGCACGGCGTCAGCCTGTTGCAGGTGCTCATGCACCGCCGCCACGCGCTCCCGCGGCACGTTTTCGCCGAAGAACACCACATCCGGCTTCAGCAGGCCGCCACAGTACGGGCAACCGGGCACCACGAAGCTGGAGAAATCGGTCTCCAGATCGGCATCGCCATCGGGGGCGATGCCGGCCTCCAGCGCATCCCAGCCGGGATTGGCGTCCAGCAGGCGCTGCTGGAAGTCCTCGCGGCCGCTACGGCGCTCGCAGCCCATGCAGCGCACCAGGTCCAGGCGGCCATGCAGGTCGATCACGTTGCGGCTGCCGGCCCGCTGGTGCAGGCCGTCCACGTTCTGGGTCAGCAGCACCTGCAGCTTGCCGCTGTCTTCCAGTGCGGCCAGGGCCTGGTGGGTGCCGTTGGGCCGGGCCAGGCCGAAACGCGGCCAGCCCAGCAGGCTGCGCGCCCAGTAGCGCTGGCGGGTGGCGGCCTCGCCCATGAACGCCTGGTAGGTCACCGGCGGCGTGCGTTTCCACTGGCCGTCGGTATCGCGGTAATCGGGAATGCCCGAGGCGGTGCTGCAACCGGCACCGGTCAGCACGAACAAGCGCTGGGCACGGTCGATGAAGTCGGTCAGTGGCAGGGTCATGGCTGCCAAATGGGGGCGCGGCGGCGCCCCCGCAAGCGCCGGTTCAGTCGCCGGATCAGGCGGCCGGCAGCGGCGGCACCGCGATCGGATGGCCTTCCTCGTCCAGCGCGATCATCACGAAGTGGCCGCGGGTGCACAGCTTGCGCTCGCCGCTGTGCAGGTCTTCGGCGACCAGCTCCACCTCGACCTTCATCGAGCTGCGGCCGACTTCGACGATGCGACCGATGGTTTCCACCATCTGGCCGATGCGGATCGGCAGCTTGAAGTCGACCTGGTCACTGCGCGCGGTCACCACGGTGCGGCGCGAGTAGCGCGCGGCGGCCAGGAAGGCGGCCTTGTCCATCCACGCCAGCGCCTGTCCACCGAACAGGGTGCCGAGGTGGTTGGTGTGGTTCGGGAAGACGATTTCGGCCATGCGCACTTCGGTGGGCGGCACGGTCTCGGGGATCGGGGTCATGGGGATGCTTCGGTGTGGGGTCCGGTGATTTTATGCGACCGGCGTGACGGCCATCGGAACGCACGTGCAATGGCCACCTGGCAGCGGTGCCTGCACAGGCCGCGCCCGTGGCAGGCGCTACACTGCGCCACGCCCACCGCCAGGACCGCCCATGCCCGCCACTTCCGACCTGCTGGCCTTTGCACTGGTTTCGCTGGCCATGGTGATCACGCCCGGGCCGAACATGATCTACGTGATCTCGCGTTCGATCTGCCAGGGGCCGATGGCGGGACTGATCTCGCTGGGCGGGGTGGCGCTGGGCTTCGTGTTCTACATGCTGTGCGCGGCGCTGGGCATTACCGCTCTGCTGATGACGGTGCCGTTCGCCTACGACGCGCTGCGCATCGGCGGCGCGCTGTACCTGCTGTACCTCGCCTGGCAGGCGCTCAAGCCGGGTGGACGTTCGCCGTTCGCGGTGCGCGACCTGCCGCAGGACAGCCCGCGCAAGCTGTTCACGATGGGCTTCCTGACCAATCTGCTGAACCCGAAGGTGGCGGTGATGTACCTGTCGCTGCTGCCGCAGTTCCTGCACCCCGATGGCGAAGGCAGCGTGCTGATGCAGTCGATCGTGCTGGGCTCCACCCAGATCCTGGTCAGCGTCAGCGTGAACGGCATGATCGCGCTGACTGCAGGCAGCATCGCCGGCTTCCTGGCTGCGCGCCCGACCTGGCAGGCGGTGCAGCGCTGGCTGATGGGCACGGTGCTGGCCGGGTTGGCGGTACGCATGGCGGTGGAAGGCCGGCGCTAGCACTTTGTAGGGTCGAGCAGTCGAGCATGGCTCGACGCTACAGAAACAGAAAACCCCGGCGTTGGCCGGGGTTTTTCGTCGCGACAGGCCTGGCCGGTTCGATCAGAAGTTCATGTCGAAGGCGACTTCGCCCTGCACGCCGACCTGGTAGGCCGAGACGCGGCGTTCGAAGAAGTTGGTCAGTTCCTGCACGTCCTGCAGTTCCATGAACGGCAGCGGGTTGCGCACGTTGTACTTCTTTTCCATGCCCAGCTTGGCGAAGTGCTGGTCGGCGCAGTGCTGCAGGTACTGGCGCATGTCGCGGGTCGAGATGCCAGCCACGCCACCGGACAGCACGTCCTCGGCGAACTGCACTTCACACTCGATCGCTTCAGCCAGCATGTCATAGACCTGCTGCTTCATCTCGTCGTCGAACAGGTCCGGTTCTTCCTCACGCACCACGCGCACCGACTCGAACGCGAACTCCATGTGCGCGCTCTCGTCGCGGAACACCCAGTTGGTGCCCGAGGCCAGGCCCGGCAGCAGGCCGCGCGAACGGAAGTAGTACACGTAGGCGAAGGCAGCGAAGAAGAACAGGCCTTCGATGCACGCAGCGAAGCAGATCTGGTTGAGCAGGAACTGGCGACGCTCGGCACGGGTCTCGATGCGCTTCAGGTCCTGGATCGAGTCGATCCACTTGAAGCAGAAATCGGCCTTCTTCTTGATCGAGTCGATGTTCTCCACCGCGGCGAAGGCTTTGACGCGCTCTTCCGGATCCGGCAGGTAGTTGTCGAGCAGGGTCAGGTAGAACTGCACGTGCAGCGCTTCTTCATACAGCTGGCGCGACAGGTACATGCGCGCTTCGGGCGCGTTCAAGTGCTGGTACAGGTTCAGCACCAGGTTGTTGGAGACGATCGAGTCGCCGGTGGCGAAGAACGCGACCAGGCGGTGGATCAGGTGGCGCTCACCCGGCGACATCTTGCTGTGCAGGTCGGTGATGTCGATCTGGAAGTTGATCTCTTCCACCGTCCAGGTGTTCTTGATCGCATTCCGGTACATGTCATAGAACTGCGGGTAGCGCATCGGGCGCAGGGTCAGTTCAAAACCGGGATCGAGCAGCATCTGCTTGGGCTTGTCGGCCATGGGTGTTTCCTTGAATTCCTGGGTGAGCCGCCGGGCATTGCCCGGCGCTACCGTGGGTGTTTTTCCGCAGCCGAGCATGGCTCGGCTCTACAGGTGCGAGGTGCCGGCGAAGCCGGCACGGCGCGTCTTACTGGCAGGCCTCGCAGGCTTCCGGGTTTTCCAGCGAGCAGGCGATGGCTTCGTCCGGGCTGAACACCTTGGCCGGAGCTGCGCTGCTCACCGTGGTCTTGGCGATCTTGGTGGCCGGGCGCGAACGCAGGTAGTAGGTGGTCTTGATGCCCTGCTTCCAGGCGTACATGTACATGGAGGACATCGCGCCGATGTTCGGGCTTTCCATGAACAGGTTGAGCGAGGCCGACTGGTCGATGAAGGCACCACGCTCGGCGGCCATGTCGATCAGCGAACGCATCGGCAGTTCCCATGCGGTGCGGTAGACCTCGCGCAGCGTTTCCGGAATCTGTGCCACGCCGGCGATGGAACCTTCGGCCAGCTTGATGGCATCGCGCATGTCGGCGGTCCACAGGCCCAGCTTCTTCAGCTCGTTCACCAGGTAGCGGTTGACCTGCAGGAAGTCACCGGACAGGGTCTCGCGCTTGAACAGGTTGGACACCTGCGGCTCGACGCACTCGTAGCAGCCGGCGATCGAGGCGATGGTCGCGGTCGGGGCAATCGCGATCATCAGCGAGTTGCGCAGGCCGTGTTCCTTGATGCGGGCACGCAGGGCGTCCCAGCGTGCGGTGTCTTCGGGCACCACGTTCCAGGCGTCGAACTGCAGTTCGCCGCTGGCGGCACGGGTGTCGTTGAACGACGGGTGCTTGCCGCGTTCCTGGGCCAGTTCGGCCGAGGTTTCCAGCGCGTGGAAGTAGATCGTTTCGGCGATCTTCTTCGACAGGGCGCGGGCTTCGGCGCTGTCGAACGGCAGGCGCTTGCGGAAGAACACGTCCTGCAGGCCCATGCAGCCCAGGCCGACCGGACGCCAGCGCAGGTTGGCGCGGCGGGCGGTTTCGATCGGGTAGAAGTTCAGGTCGATGACGCGGTCGAGCTGGCGCACGGCCAGGCGCACGGTCTCGGCCAGCTTCTCGAAGTCGAACTCGTTGTGCTCGTCGAAGTGGTTGCCCAGGTTGATCGAACCCAGGTTGCACACCGCGGTTTCATCGTTGGAGGTGACTTCCAGGATTTCGGTGCACAGGTTGGACAGGTGGATCACGTTGCCCGGACGCAGGGTCTGGTTGCTGGCGCGGTTGCACTTGTCCTTGAAGGTCATCCAGCCGTTGCCGGTCTCGGCCAGCGTACGCATCATGCGGGCGTACAGCTTGCGGGCAGAGATGGTGCGGTTGGCCTTGCCCTGGGCTTCGGCCTGCAGGTAGGCGGCCTCGAAGGCTTCGCCGAACAGGTCGGTGAACTCCGGCACGACGCGCGGATCGAACAGCGACCATTCCTGGTCGGCTTCGACGCGCTTCATGAACAGGTCCGGCACCCAGTTGGCCAGGTTCAGGTTGTGCGCACGGCGGGCTTCGTCACCGGTGTTGTCACGCAGCTCGAGGAAGTCCTCGATGTCGGCGTGCCAGGTTTCCAGGTACACGCAGGCCGCGCCCTTGCGCTTGCCGCCCTGGTTCACCGCGGCCACCGACGAATCCATGGTCTTCAGCCACGGCACGATGCCGTTGGAGTGGCCGTTGGTCGACTTGATGAGCGAACCACGCGAACGCACGCGGGTGTAGCTGACGCCGATGCCGCCGGAGAACTTGGACAGCTGGGCGATGTCGCCGTACTTGGAATAGATCGACTCCAGCGAGTCCTGCGGCGAATCCAGCAGGAAGCACGAGGACAGCTGCTCGTGGGTGGTGCCGGAATTGAACAGGGTCGGGCTGGACGGCAGGTAGT
The DNA here is from genome assembly GCF_013464915.1 of Stenotrophomonas maltophilia. Lineage (GTDB taxonomy): Bacteria > Pseudomonadota > Gammaproteobacteria > Xanthomonadales > Xanthomonadaceae > Stenotrophomonas > Stenotrophomonas maltophilia_AT. Next base: position 35,170 of record NZ_RAVT01000054.1, on the reverse strand, counting down.
CCAGGTTGCCCATGCGCTTGTACAGCGCCAGGGTTTCGGACACGTCCTCGCTCAGCGCGCTGGCGATACGCAGGAAGAACTGCTGCGGGGTCTCGATCACCTTGCGGGTGTGCGGGTGGCGCAGCAGGTAACGGTCGTACAGGGTACGCAGGCCGAAGTAATCGAAGTTCAGGTCCAGCGAGATGTCGATGGCATCGTTGAGCTTGCGCGCGTTGGTCTGCACGAAGTTCAGCAGGCGGTCGTTGATCAGGCCGACTTCATGGCCACGGCTGACCGACTGCGAGAAAGCGTAGATTTCCTGGCCCGAGACTTCCTTGGCGATGTAGTTGGCCAGCAGGCGCGCAGCAAGGCGGCCGTACTCGGGCTCTTCACCGATCAGCAGGGCGGCGGTGCGGATGGACAGTTCGTCCAGCTCGCGGGTGGTGGCGCCGTTGTACAGGCCGGAAATGGTGCGGGTGGCCACGCGCATCGGATCGACGGCGTGCAGGCCTTCGGAGGAACGCTGCACCGCGCGCACGATCTTGTTCAGGTCCACCAGTTCGGTCGTGCCATTGCGCTTGGTCACACTCATCGCGTTGGCCGTCGGCGGCGACGTCAACAGGAATTCGCTTTCCTTCTCGATGGTGGCGCTGGATTCGGTGGTCACGGCGTGTGTCCTCTTGGCGTGATTGGTGGGTGCTCGATGCATCGGGTGACGCAGCCCGGGACATGACAGCCCAGGATGGCAGGACGGCGTCGCAGGGGATGAGACCCTGCGCCTGCCACTGCCGTTGACGATCGCTGATGGGTACCCCGGGCACCCCCTGGAATTGGGGTTGCTGCGACCGACGGCCACAAGATAGTGGGGGTAATGGGGTCCGTCAACGCCAAATGTAGTGAAATTCGGCAATCCCTTGCGCCGCAAGGATCGTGCCATCGGCGCCTGGATCAGACGCTTCAGACCTGCCGGAACGGGCTGCGCAGTCAAGCCCGAAAGGCGTCATTGCGGTGGCACAACGCACCGCGGAAACGGAACAATGACAGCTTCACATGACAGTGATGAAGCTGGCTAGGGACAACCCTGTGGATAGGTGGTGGGCAGCCGGTGGGAATCCGGTGGACGGGTGACTTCCGGCCGGTGACGCCCGCGCGCTGGCAGCGGATGCTGGCCGCTCGCTCCCGGAAAAGGATGCTCCGATGCACCTGCGGTTGCCCGCGCTGGCCCTGCTGCCTGCCCTGTTCATTGCCCCGGCGCTGGCCGCCGAAGGGCCGGACCTGCGTTCGGACCAGTGCGGCATCCATACCGACTACGACGTGCTGGTGGACAGCGGCGGCATCTGGCTGCGGCATGGCCCGCAGGCGCCGCATGAGGTGGTGTTCCACGACGGCGTGCTGAGCCTGGACGACACGGTCGTGCCGGTCAGCGAGGCCGACGCGGCCCGCCTGCGGCAGATGGAGGCCGGGGCACGGCAGCTGATGCCGGCCGCCACGGCGCTGGCCCATGAAGTGAGCGGACTGAGCTTCGACGTGCTCGACGGGGTCTATGAAAGCCTCACCGGTACCGCCAACAGCCGCAAGGTCCGGCGCCTGCGCCGGCAGGCCGATGACTGGATCGGCGGCACGCTGGGCAAGGGCTACTGGGAACAGGCCGTGTTCGGGCCAGGCTTCGAGGCCAAGGTGCAGGACATGGCCGAGTCGCTGTCCGCCTCCATCGCCCGCAGCATGCTGTGGCAGATCTTCACCGGTCGCGGCGATGCGATGGAGGCACGCGCCGACCGTCTTGACGCGCGGATGGAACAGCAGCTGGAAGGCCGCGCCGAACGCATCGAGGCCCAAGCACAGTCGCTTTGCCCGCTGGTGCAGTCGCTGGCCGACACTCATGACGCGCTGGAAGTGCGCTACCAGGGCCAGCCACTGCGGCTGCTGGAGCGCGGCGAGAGCGTACGGGTGGAGCACGGCGATGGCTCGGGCCTGCATGTGTCGGCCGGGCCGGATGAGCGGCCGCGTGGGAATGCGGTGGCGCCGACCCGGTAACCGCGCGGCGGATGCCGGCCAGCGGCCGGCACTACCGGAACCCTGGCCGGCAACGCATTTACCTGGGTGGCGCCCTCACGCCCGGTGCGGGGTACCCAGGTATTCGGCGCTCTGCATTTCGATCAGGCGCGAGGCGGTGCGCTCGAACGCGCCCTGCAGGCGCTGGCCGGTGTACAGCTCGATCGGCGAGGTGCTGGCGGTGCACACCAGGTTGACGTGGCGGTCGTACAGTTCGTCGATCAGGTTGACGAAGCGGCGCGCGGCATCTTCGTTCAAACGGTCGAACGCAGGAATACCGCCCAGCAGCACGGTGTTGAACTCGTGCGCGATCTCGATGTAATCCGATGGGCCACGCGGGCCTTCGCACAACGCGGCGAAATCGAACCAGGCAATACTCTTGCCACGGCCGCGCACCGGGATCTTGCGGCCTTCGATCTCGATGTTGCCGGGCTTGGCCGGCTGGCCGCCGCTCAGTTCGTTCCAGCGCGTGGCCAGCCACTCATCGCTGTCGGCCGCCAGCGGTGCGCGGTACACCGGCGAGCGGGTCAGCGCGCGCATGCGGTAGTCCTCGGTGCCCTCGGCGTACAGCTCGACGCAGAAGCGCTGCAGCAGGCCGATGGCCGGCAGGAAGCTCTCGCGCTGCAGGCCGTTGAGGTACAGGTTCTCCACCGCGGTGTTGGAGGTGGTCACCAGGGTCACGCCTTCGGCGAACAGACGTTCGAGCAGGCGTGCCAGCAGCATCGCATCGCCGATGTCGGTGACGAAGAACTCGTCCAGCACCAGCACGCGCAGGTTGCTGCGCCACTCCTGGGCGATCTTCGCCAGCGGGTCGCTCTGCCCCTGGTGCTCGCGCAGGCGCTCGTGGACGCTGCGCATGAAGCGGTGGAAATGCGTGCGGTACTTCTGCTTGATCGGCAGGCCGTCGTAGAACAGGTCGACCAGGAAGGTCTTGCCACGGCCGACGCCGCCCCAGAAGTACAGGCCCTTCACCGGCTCAGGCTTCTTCCAGAACGAGGACAGGCGGTCCAGCCAGCCGTCCTCGGCACTGTCCAGCAGGCCCAGGTGGATGCGGTCCAGTTCGGCCAGTGCCGCATGCTGGGCCGGGTCGTTCTGCCAGTCGCCGCGGGCAACCCCTTCCGCGTACCGCTGCGAGGGGGTCAGCTCGGTTGCACTCATGCCGCCGCGCCCAGCCAGTGCTTGACGCCGTGGGTCAGCGCGCCACGCAGGTCGATCAGCTTGCGGTGGAAGAAGTGGCTGGTCTCGGGCATGCGCACCAGCTCATGCGGGAAGTCCAGCGTGTCCAGCCACTGGTAGACGGCCTGCGGGTCGACGATTTCGTCCTGCTCGCCCTGGATCACCAGCCAGCGTGCCGGCGGTGCGATGCCATCGAAATCCCAGCGACCGGCCGGCGGCGCGATCGAGATCAGCGCTTCGGGCTGCAGCGCGACAGCGGCCTTCAACGAAACGAACGAACCGAAACTGAAACCGGCCAGCCACAGGCGGTCGTCGGGCCGCTGGCTGCGCACCCAGGCGGCGACGGCCTTCAGGTCGTCCTGCTCGCCCACGCCGTGGTCGAACTCACCGGCCGAACCACCCACGCTGCGGAAATTGAAGCGCACCGTGGCGATGCCCAGCTCGCGCAGGGTAGTGGCGGTCATGGTGACCACCTTGTTGTGCAGGGTGCCGCCTTCGGTGGACAGCGGGTGGCAGATGATGGCCACGATCGGCTGCACCGGCACATCGGCCTTGGGCAGGTCGACGACCACTTCCAGCGGGCCGGCCGGGCCGTCCAGTTCGAGGCAGGCGGTTTCGCCGGGGGCGACGGGGAACGAGGGCTTGTGCATGGCACCATGATACCGTCCCCCGCCCCTGCCCTGTGCCCGCCCCATGCTCTACCTGTCTTTGGCCGTGATCTGCAGCGTGCTGGTTTCGGTGTTGTTGAAGCTGGCCAACCGCCGTCAGCTGGATGTCGCGCAGATGGTCACCTGGAACTACCTGGTGGCCGCGACAATGACGGCGGTGGTGCTGCAGCCGCCGCTGGATGCACTGCGCGCGCCACATGCGCCGTGGCTGTCATTGCTGGCGCTGGCGGTGGTGCTGCCCTCGATCTTCCTGGTACTGGGCCGCGCGGTGGCGGTGGCCGGCATCGTCCGCAGCGATGTGGCGCAGCGCCTGTCGCTGCTGTTGTCGCTGGCGGCGGCGTTCCTGTTCTTCGGGCAGACCGCCACATCGTGGAAGCTGCTCGGGCTGGGCCTGGGCCTGCTGGCGATGGTGGCGATCAGCCTGCGCCCGCGCGGCCCGGCGGTGGCGTCCTCGCCCGGCGGCTGGGGCTGGTTGCTGGGCGTGTGGGCAGGGTTTGCCGTGGTCGACGTGCTGCTCAAGCAGGTGGCGCTGTCGGGCACGCCGTCGATGGCAGCCGTGCTGGCCAGCTTCAGCGTGGCCTTCGTGCTGATGCTGGCGCTGCAGCTGTGGCGGCATGCCAGCGGCCGCAGCCGGCTGGCCTGGCGCAACCTCGGCGCGGGTGCGCTGCTGGGCCTGCTCAATGGCGGCAACATCCTCTTCTATGTGCATGCGCATCAGTCGATGCCGGAGAGCCCGGCCACCGTGTTCGCCGGCATGAACATCGGCGTGGTGGTGCTGGGCGCGCTGGTGGGCGTGTTCGCCTTTGGCGAGGCCACCACCCGGTGGAACCGCGCCGGGCTGGCGCTGGCGGTGCTGGCGATCGGGTTGATCGCCTGGGGGTGAGGGGTGCTGCAGGGTCAGAGCCCATTCCGTTGGAATGGGATCCGACCCCGGCCTTGCGCGTTATTTATCGAAACCCAGCAGCAGCGGGTCGTGGTCGGAGCTGCGCCACGGGCCCTGCACATTGCGGCCCTGGTAGCCGCTGGCGTCCTGCTCGTCGGCGTTGCTGTGCCACTCGGCGGCACCGCGCAGGCGCTTGGCCATGCCCGGACTCAGCAGCGCGTGGTCAAGACGGCCGGTGTAGCCGTTGTAGACGTAGCTGTAGGGATGCTCGACCTTGGCCACCTTGAACGCATCCTGCCAGCCCAGGTCATGCAGGGTGCGGATCGGGTCTTCCATCGCGTAGGCGTTGAAATCACCCAGCAGCACGGCGTCCCTGGCTCCGGTACCGGTCGGGTCGGTCTGCAACCAGGCATGCAGCTGCTGCGCCGAGGTCACCCGGGTGGCGTTCCAGCAGCCCTGGTTGTCGTTGCGGTCGGCATCGGCACCGGCGGCGTCGCGGCAGCCCTTCGACTTGAAGTGATTGGCCACCACCACGAACGGCGCGCCCTGCTTGCCCTGGAAGGCCTGCGCCAGCGGCACGCGGCTGTGCTCGACGAACGGGCCGCCGGTCAGCGTGGCCGGCTTGCCGACCGGCTGCAGGCGCGCGCTGCGGTAGATGATGCCGACCCGGATCGGGTTGTCGCCGGGGCCGTTGCCGGCATCGACAAAGCGCCAGTCGCCCTGCGCACCGCGGTCCCGGTTGAGGGCATCGACCAGTTCGGCGATGGCCGACTGCGGGCCGTAGCCATCGTTTTCCAGCTCCATCAGCGCGGCGACGTCGGCGCCCAGCGCATTGACCGTGGTGACCAGCTTGGCCACCTGCGCCTTGTGTTCGTCCGGCGTGCGCGCGCCGCGCAGGGTCGGGAAGCCACCGCCCTGGCCGTCGCCATTGAAGAAGTTCTCCAGGTTGAAGGCCGCCACGTGCAGGCTGCCCGGTACCGTCGGTACCGCCGGACGCTTCAGTTCCGGCAGCTTCAGCACACCTTCGACCTGCAGGCGCGGGCGCCCCTGCGCGTCTACGTGCACGACACCTTCCACGTTGCGCAGCTGCATGCCGGTGCGCAGCACCGGGTTGGCCGGCAGGTAGGCCACGCTGGCCGGGTCACGCGCATCGCTGCCATCGTCCAGCAGCAGGCGGCGACGCTGGTTGTCGGCCATCACCTGTTCGTAGCCGGCAGTACCTGGCGCGGCCACTTCGGTGGGCTGCCAGAGGCGGCCATCGAAGGCCACGGTGAGCTGGCCGAAGCGCTCCAGGCCATCGGTGCCGGCCAGGGTGAGCGGTGCGGCAATGCGAACGCGCTGGCCATCCAGCGTGCGCCAGTCGGCCGGCGCAGCGGCCAGCACCACGGAGGCACTGCTGCGCGCGGCAGCGGGCGTCGTAGCCGGTGTGGCCTGCGGCTGGGCCTGGGCAAAGGCGCTGGCCGGCAGCAGCAGGGACAGGGCAAGAGCAAGGGAACGGCGACGCATCGACGGGCGATTCCAGGGAAAAGAGCGCACAGACTAACCCTGAAATGCGAAACCCCGCCTGTGGGCGGGGGCACTATGGGCGATCAGGCCTCGGTGGGCAAAGCGCGGGGCAGCGGCAGGGGCGACTTGAGGGGGTAGAGTCGACTGTTAGTCGACTGCTCCTCCCGACATCACCGAAAAGCCCGCGCTGCGCGCGATAGTCGACCAACAGTCGACTCTACCCCCGTTCCGCGGTTCCGCCATCCCGTTCGGCCGTTCCATGTTTCGACGGTTCCGCCGTTTCGCGGTTCGACGGTTCGGCGTCTATTTCAGGTTGCCCAGCATCCAGTCCACGGTGGCGTGGATCTGCTCCTCGGTCAGGGCCGGGTTGCCGCCCTTGGGTGGCATGATGCCGCCGTCCGGGCCGGTGTAGCCCTCGATGGCGTGCTTGTAGAGCGTGTCCTTGCCCTGCGCGATGCGCTTGTCCCAGTGCGAGTGGTCCAGCGTTGGCGCCATGCCCACACCCGTGGTGTGGCAGGCGGTGCACAGGTTGTCGAAGATGACCTTGCCATCCTTGGTGCCGCCGTAGGCCACCTGCGAGGCCGCCTTGGCCAGCGCGGCGGCCTTGGCCGCAGCCTGCGCGGCGGCGCCAGTGCTGCCGGCGTACACCGCGCCGGTGGGCGAAATGCGCTGTTCAGTGCGTTTGGCCGCCGTCGGCGACACCTCGGGCGGAATCCGGGTATGGATGTAAGCGGCAAGGAGGATGAGGCCGAGGGTGATGGTCGCCAGCAGCGCGATCACCATGGAGAAGCGTTTCAGGAACTCCAGATCGTAATTCCGCACTCTTCGTTACCCCTGGCTGATAGTCGTTGGACCACGGCTGAGCGACTGCGTGATGGGCCGAGTATAGAACGCGCTTTGCGTGCGACAACAGGCGTCGATGCTGGTGCGGCGCAGCATGCCGGGGGCCGGGGTCAGATCCCTTTTGCCATGCAAAAGGGATCTGACCCCGGCAACAGAAGCCGGCCAGCGGCCGGCTCTACCGGGTGACGGGCGCACCGATCGCGCGCAGGCAGAAGCTGCAGATCGCGTCGACCAGCGCGCCTTCGTCGCGGTGCGCTTCGCGGCTGGGTGCGGTCGGGCCGACCATCGCTTCGGTGAAGGCGCCGACCAGGCACGCGGCCGTGGCGTGCGCGTCCTGTGCCGGCAGCTCACCGGCGGCCACGCCCTCTTCCACCAGGCGCAGGAAGACATCACCAAAGGCACGACGGCCGCGCATGCGCTCGGCTTCCACGTCCGGGTCGACCGGCTCGACGATGAAGGCATGGGCCAGCCCCGGCCCGGCCAGGGCGCGGCGGACGAACGCGGTGATCGCCAGCCGCAGCCGCTCGCTGGCCGCCTCCGGACCACGGGCGATGCGCTCCATGATCGCCACTTCGTGGGCCACGGCGGCGTTGAGCACCTCCACGAACAATTCGGCCTTGGACGGGAAGTGGCGGTAGATCAGGCCGGTGGACACCCCCGCCTGGGTTGCCACGGCGGTCACCGGGGCGTTGCGCCAGCCGCCGGTGGCGACCAGCTCACGGGTGGCCAGCAGGATCCTTTCACGGGCCCCGGCCAGGCGTTCTTCCATCAATGCAGAGCGTTTATAGGCCATGTTCTGATTCTAGTTTCAATTTTTGAATTCGTATTCACTTCTTACCCGAACCCCGCTACGCTGGGCCATCGCCCGTGCAGGTGGCGGTCCTGCAGACCGCCGCCCGCTCCCCCGCCGGGTGCGTCCATTTCCCGCCATCCCGCCGTGGAGCCACCACAATGCACGTGCCATCCCTGAACTTCGACCTTGGCGAAGACATCGACCTGCTGCGCCAGAGCGTGGCCCATTTTGCCGCCGCCGAGGTCGCACCGCTGGCCGCCGAGGCCGATGCCACCAACCAGTTCCCGCTGGCCCTGTGGCCCAAGCTGGGCGAACAGGGCCTGCTCGGCCTCACCGTGGAAGAAGCATACGGTGGTACCGGCATGGGCTACCTGGCCCACGTGGTGGCGATGGAAGAAATCTCGCGTGCCTCCGGTGGCATCGGCCTGTCCTATGGCGCGCACTCCAACCTGTGCGTGAACCAGCTGCGCAAGAACGGCAACGAGGAACAGAAGCAGCGCTTCCTGCCCGACCTGTGCAGCGGCGCCAAGGTCGGCGCGCTGGCGATGAGCGAACCCGGCGCCGGTTCGGACGTGGTGTCGATGAAGCTGCGCGCGGACAAGCGCGGCGACCGCTACGTGCTCAACGGCAACAAGATGTGGATCACCAACGGCCCGGATGCCGACGTGCTGGTGGTCTATGCCAAGACCGACATGGAAGCGGGTGCCAAGGGCATCACCGCGTTCCTGGTCGAGAAGGGCATGAAGGGCTTCTCCACCGCGCAGAAGCTGGACAAGCTCGGCATGCGCTCCTCGCCCACCTGCGAGCTGGTGTTCCAGGACTGCGAAGTACCGGAAGAAAACGTGCTGGGCCAGGTCGGTGGCGGCGTGCGCGTGCTGATGTCCGGCCTGGACTACGAGCGCGTGGTGCTGTCCGGCGGCCCGCTGGGCCTGATGGCCGCCGCCATGGACGTGGTGATGCCGTACGTGCACGAGCGCCACCAGTTCGGCGAGGCGATCGGCAGCTTCCAGCTGATCCAGGCCAAGATCGCCGACATGTACGTGGGCCTCGGCGCCTGCCGCGCCTATGTGTATGCCGTGGCGCGCGCCTGCGACCAGGGCCGCACCACCCGCCAGGACGCCGCCGGTGCCATCCTGTACGCCGCCGAGAAGGCCACCTGGCTGACCGGCCAGGCGATCCAGATCCTGGGCGGCAACGGCTACATCAACGAATACCCGACCGGCCGTTTGTGGCGCGACGCCAAGCTGTATGAAATCGGCGCCGGTACCTCGGAGATCCGCCGCATGCTGATCGGCCGCGAACTGTTCCAGCGCACCCTGTAAGGCCACCGCGATGACCGTCCTGAACAGCCAGCTGCAACCGGGCAGCGAAACGTTTGAAGCCAACCGCGCGGCCATGCAGGCCGTGGTCGATGACCTGCATGCCACGCTTGCCCGCACCGCACTGGGCGGCAACGAGGCGGCACGCGCCAAGCACACCGCACGCGGCAAGCTGCTGGTGCGCGACCGCATCGACGCCCTGCTCGACCCGGGCAGCGCCTTCCTGGAAATCGCGCCGCTGGCCGCGCATGGCATGTATGAAGACGCCGTGCCTGCCGCGGGCGTGGTGGCCGGCATCGGCCGCGTAAGCGGCGTGGAATGCGTGATCGTGGCCAACGATGCCACGGTCAAGGGCGGTACCTACTATCCGATGACCGTGAAGAAGCACCTGCGCGCGCAGGAGATCGCCGAGCAGAACCACCTGCCGTGCATCTACCTGGTCGATTCCGGCGGCGCCTTCCTGCCACTGCAGGACGAGGTGTTCCCCGACCGCGATCACTTTGGTCGCATCTTCTACAACCAGGCCAACCTGTCCGCGCAGGGCATCCCGCAGATCGCCTGCGTGATGGGCAGCTGCACCGCCGGTGGCGCCTATGTGCCGGCGATGAGCGATGAGACCGTGATCGTGCGCGAGCAGGGCACGATCTTCCTCGGCGGCCCGCCGCTGGTGAAGGCGGCCACCGGCGAAGTGGTGACCGCCGAGGAACTGGGCGGCGCCGACGTGCACACGCGCATTTCCGGCGTGGCCGACCACATGGCGGACAACGATCTGCAGGCACTGGCCCGGGTGCGCGCGATCATCGCCCAGCTCAACTGGCGCAAGCCGGAACCGGCGATGGCGATGCAGGCCAGCGAAGAACCGCTGCTGCCGGCGCATGAACTGTACGGGGTGATCCCGGCCGATACGCGCAAGCCCTATGACGTGCGCGAAGTGATCGCACGCCTGGTCGATGGCTCGCGCTTCGACGAGTTCAAGCCGCGTTACGGCGCGACGCTGGTGACCGGCTTCGCGCATCTGAACGGCTACCCGATCGGCATCATCGCCAACAACGGCATCCTGTTCTCCGAATCGGCCCTGAAGGGCGCGCATTTCATCGAGCTGTGCACCCAACGCAACATCCCGCTGGTATTCCTGCAGAACATCACCGGCTTCATGGTCGGCCGCAAGTACGAACAGGGTGGCATCGCCAAGGACGGGGCCAAACTGGTGATGGCGGTGGCCTGCGCCAGGGTGCCCAAGTTCACCGTGGTGATCGGTGGTTCGTTCGGTGCCGGCAACTACGGCATGTGCGGCCGCGCGTACTCGCCGAACTTCCTGTGGATGTGGCCGAACGCGCGCATCGGCGTGATGGGCGGCGAGCAGGCGGCCAGCGTGCTGGCCACGGTCAAGCGCGATGGCATCGAAGCCAAGGGCGGCCAGTGGCCGGCAGCGGAAGAGGATGCGTTCAAGGCACCGATCCGCGAGCAGTTCGAGCAGCAGGGTCATCCTTACTATGCCAGCGCGCGCCTGTGGGACGACGGTGTGATCGATCCGGCCGACACCCGCCGGGTGCTCGCCCTCGCCCTGTCGGCCAGCCTCAACGCCGCCCCGCAGCAGACGCGCTTCGGCGTGTTCCGCATGTAATCCATGCCATGACCGAGCACGCTCCCATGAAGCCCGTTGCCATGTTCACCAAGATCCTGATCGCCAACCGCGGCGAGATCGCCTGCCGCGTCATCGCCACCTGCCGCCGCCTCGGCATCGCCACCGTGGCGGTGTATTCCGATGCCGACCGCAACGCGCGCCACGTCCGGCTGGCCGACGAAGCCATCCACATCGGCCCGGCCGCCGCGCGTGAGAGCTACCTGCGCGGCGATGCGCTGCTCGACGCCGCACGCGCGACCGGCGCGCAGGCCATCCACCCCGGCTACGGCTTCCTGTCCGAGAACGCCGATTTCGCCGACGCCTGCGCCGCCGCCGGCATCACCTTCATCGGCCCACCGGCCAGCGCCATCCGCGCGATGGGCGACAAGAGCGCGGCCAAGGCCTTGATGGCCAAGGCTGGTGTGCCGCTGACTCCGGGTTACCACGGCGACCAGCAGGCACCGGACTTCCTGCGCGCGCAGGCTGATGGCATCGGCTACCCGGTGCTGATCAAGGCCAGCGCCGGCGGCGGTGGCAAGGGCATGCGCAAGGTCGAGCGCAGCGAGGACTTCGTCGATGCGCTGGCCAGCTGCCAGCGCGAAGCGGCCTCGGCGTTCGGCAACAACCACGTGCTGGTCGAAAAGTACGTCGAGCGCCCGCGCCACATCGAGATCCAGGTGTTCGGCGACAGCCACGGCGAGGCGGTGTACCTGTTCGAGCGCGACTGCTCGGTGCAGCGCCGCCACCAGAAGGTGCTGGAAGAGGCGCCGGCGCCGGGCATGAGCGCAGAACGTCGTGCTGCAATGGGCAAGGCGGCAGTCGATGCCGCGCGCGCGGTGGGCTACGTCGGTGCCGGCACGGTGGAGTTCATCGCCGGCCCGGACGGCGATTTCTACTTCATGGAAATGAACACCCGCCTGCAGGTCGAGCACCCGGTGACCGAGTACATCACCGGCACCGACCTGGTGGAGTGGCAGCTGCGCGTGGCCTCGGGCCAGCCGCTGCCGCTGCGCCAGGAACAGCTGGCGATCCACGGCCACGCCATCGAAGCGCGCCTGTATGCCGAAGATGCCGACCGGGGCTTCCTGCCCTCCACCGGCACCCTGCGCCGCCTGCGCCTGCCGACCCCGTCGGCCCATGTGCGCGTGGATACCGGCGTGGAGGAAGGCGACAGCATCACCCCGTACTACGACCCGATGATCGCCAAGCTGATCGTCTGGGACGTGGACCGCGAGGCCGCACTGCGCCGCATGAGCCAGGCGCTGGCCGACTGCCAGGTGGTGGGCGTGACCACCAATGCCGGCTTCCTGCGCCGCCTGGTGAACACTGATTCGTTCGCGCACGCCAAGCTGGACACCGCGCTTATCGAGCGCGAGCAGGCGGCATTGAGTGCAGTGGGCGACACGGATGATGCCCTGTGGCAGCTGGCTGCGGTGGCTGCGGTTGCAAGCACGGGCAGCGCCAGCACCGACGCGCGCGATCCGCATTCGCCGTGGCAGGCCCAGGACGGCTGGCGCCTTGGCGCATCGGCACCGCGCGTGCTGCCGCTGCAGCAGGGCGAACGCAAGCACACGCTGAAGGTGTGGACGCAGATCGATGGCTGGCGCGTGCAGTGCGATGACGCCGCGCCGGTGCAGGTGCTTGGCACGGCCGATGCGCAGCATCTGACCGTGCTGCTGGGCGAGCGCCGCTGGTCGTTGCAGCTACTGCGCGAAGGCGACCAGCTGTATCTGTTCGGCGCCGATGGCCAGCACCGCTTCACCCTGCACGATCCGGTGGGCGAATCGGACCACGCCGTGGCCGATGCCGGCAGCCTGCTGGCGCCGATGCCGGGCAGGATCGTCGCGACACTGGTCGCGGCCGGCACCGAGGTCAAGCGCGGCACGCCGCTGGTGGTGCTGGAAGCGATGAAGATGGAGCACACCCTGCAGGCACCGGCAGACGGCACGGTGAAGGGCTACCGCGCCAAGGCCGGCGACCAGGTGGGTGATGGTGCGGTGCTGGTGGACTTCGAAGCGGCGTGACGTGGCAGAGGCCGCGCGGGGTCAGCCCGCGCGGTCTTCAAGGTTCCAGATCACGCCTGCCGGGTCCAGCTCGCTGGTGGTCATCTGCGAAGCGCGCCATCCGAAGCCGCAGACCGCGAGCACGCCCTCATTGATCGTATCGAGGCCCAGCGCGCGTTCAATCGGCTTTTCATTGATCGCTGCGGTGATGAAGGCACCGAGACCGGCATCGGTCGCCGCCAGGTACAGGGTCTGCGACAGGTGCCCCGCCTCCATCGCGACCACCCGATAGCTCTTGCCATGCTGGCGATACTTCCAGTACGTCCTGTTGAAACGCGGGGACAGGATGACCAGCACATGCGCATCGGCGAACCAGTGCTGCTGCCCGACCATGGACATCACGAAGTCGCGATCGATGGGCACCGGGCAGTCAACCGGCATCAACCCATGGCCCTGCGCTCGATAGAGGTACATGCCGGCGGCAAGCCCATCGACATTGCGCACCAGCACATAGGCTTCGACCGGATGCAGTCCACCGCCTGAAGGTACGTTCTTCTTCAGGAACACCAGATCATCGCCTTCGCGCTGGCATCCGGTACTGCCGAATGCACGTTGCAGCATCTGGCTCAACAGGGGCAGCGGCAGTGGCCGGGCGCTGTCGAAATTCCGGCACGTCACGCGCCGCGCAAGCAGTGCATCGAAATCGTTGGGTTGCATGGGTGGCAATGGCACCAGCCCTTCTTCCGTGGCTGCAGCATGCGAAGGCGGCGGGCCCAATGTCCTGCGCATCTGCGAGGCCGTTTCGATCTGCGATTCGCGCATGTTGCGCACAGCATCGACGTCCTCCCAGCGCGAGAAGGCATGCATTACCGCGGCCAATGGATGCCAGTGCGTCGCGCGCAACCGTTCATCCCGTGCGGCAGCATCGTCGTCCTGCCCCCGGGCCAGCACCAGGCCCGTGGCCATCAGCTGCTGCATCGCCGGCGAGCCGACCTGCCCTGCGTCAAGCGTAGTCCACGCACTTGGACTCACGCTGCCAAGCAATGCCTGGGCGGCAGCGTCGAGCAGAACCGGGGCATCCAGGTGCGGGGCCAGTGCTTCCCAGGCGAGCGTGCGCACCAGGCCATCGCCGCCACGCAGCAGGCCCTCAAGTTCAAACCGGATCTGCTCGGTGGGCTGTACCACCACGATCGCGCAACGCCTGACATCCATCGAATCAATCATCCTTCATCGTGAACCCACGTTATCGAACCGCTACGGAATTCCTTTACATTCCAGTTCCGCACGCTCAAGAAGCGCTTCGCCGGGCCGACATCACCTCTGCCTCTCGACACTCCATGGATCCACGACACAATGCCCACGTTGACGCTTTCGCTGCCGGTTGCCAAAACTCTGGTTCACCGCCTCGCCACCGATGACACCTTCCGCCAGCTCTTCGCCAGCGACACTGCCGCCGCGATCCTGCTGGCCGGACACGTTCCGTCCGATCCCGCCGAACTCCAGCAGTTCGTCCAGGATTGCTGCAAGAACATCTGCCTGGCGGAGAAGGACGTCATCGCACAGGCCGAAGACCAGATCATCGCCATGCTGACCAGTGGTACCGGCTACTCGGTGCCGATGCTCGAGGATGGCTACGGCGCGCCGCGCACGCTGCGCTGAGCCACCACCGGGTCGGTGCCGGCAGCGCCTGCCGGCCCCGCCGTAAGCTTCCGCACGTCCACAACGTTGAGTGCCTGCAGGCAGAAACTGCACTGCGCTTCGGCGTACGCCAGCCCGGGACGATCACGCAACCAGCGGGTCTGCTGCTGGGCGACATCGACCAGGCCGGCTTCCAGTGCCAGCTCGCGCACCGCCAACCGCACCTGCAGGCGGGGCTGCGTCTTCAACAGCGGCACCAGCAGGTCCAACGCTGGCCGGGGCTGACCTTCATGCTGCATCAGCCGCGCAGCCAGCAATGCGATGTATTGCCGCAGCACGCTGCTGTCGGGACGTTCCCGCAGCAGCTTCATCCTTGCCTGCACCGCTCTGGCCGGTGCCGCGTCACCCAACCGCAATGCCAGCAGGGCTGCCGCGTGTGCCGCCACCAGGCGATCCACCGTCTCAACGGCCGGTTCGCCGCTCAGCCCGGCGAACGGCGCAGTGGCTGCCGCCCGCGCGACAGCGAGCGCGTTGGATCTCCTGCCAGCCGTCATGTAGGCAACGGCAAGGGGCATATCGAAGTTGTATCGATCCATGCCCTGGCGCTGCCCGGCGTGCACCCGCCCCTGCTCGGCACGCCTGATCGCGCCCTCGATATCGCCCTGGTCCAGCGCAATCGTCGTCGCGAAATTGCCGGCGTGGAAATTGTCCGGAGCAATGCGCGCCAGCAGTGCATTGGCCTTTCCGAACTGACCGCGCGCGGCGGCCACTGATGCCTGGCGCATCAGTGCCCCCTCCCAGCCATTGCTGGCAGCACGGCTGAACGCGATGTCAGCCTCGGCATAGCGCTCGCTCGCCAGCAACGCACGGCCGTACTGGTCCTGCGCGATCTCCGGGAGGTCGACCCTGCTCTGCGCAACCCGCCCGGAAAGCACCAGGGCCTCGGCAAAACGGTTTTCGTGGAACAGGTTCAGGCCGGCGTTGTAGCTTGCGGGCATGTAATCCGGATACAGCTCGGCCATGCGCGCCCAACCGTCGGTGGCGCGATCCGGATCGCGGATCTGCAGCATCCAGTTCTGCACGTACAGGCGCTCGCGTGGCGTCAGGTGTGCCGAGCGACGGCGCGCCTCCTCCAGCAGGCGCGCGGCTTCGTGGTAGTTCATCGTGGCAAAGCGGCAACGGCTCTGGCCCAGCCAGGCCAGCGCAAAATCAGCATCGACCTGCAGCGCCTGCTCGTAGAACGCCATCGCACCGGTGAAGTCTCCGCGGCTGTAGCGCTTCTGGCCCAGCGCAAACGCGCGCAATGCGTCCATGCTGCCCGTGGTCACCTCCGGCAGCGCCTGGCTGTCGCGCTGGATCAGCGTCGCCTCTTCGCCGAGGCGATCGCGCAGCTGGCGGGAAACATCGTCCACCGCGGCCAGCACCGCACCGGCCTTGGCATCGGCCGATACCACGGCCAGGGTACGCAGGGTCGACGGTTCGACCACTTCCACACTGAATCGGGTGCGGCCGCCGATGTGGGTCGCCGATGGCACGAACAACAGGCGTGCGCCGGTGCGCACTGCCACGGCGGCGGCATCGGCACGCTCGCGGACGCCACCTTCCAGCGGCTTGCGCATCATTTCCAGGGTGCGGCCGACGCGATCGTCGCTGACCACGTTGACGTAGCGGGACTGCTCGAGGCTGATCCGGAATGCCTGGTCCAGTGCATCGTCCAGCAACGGATTGCCGGTCAGGTTGCGCAGCCCGCCCAGCACCACCCAGTCGCGTTCGGCGAAGGCGATGGCCGGCTGCGGCCGGGTCAGCAGCCAGACCCCGAGCACGGCGGCCAGCAGTACAGCGGCCTGCGCCGCCATCGCCAGCGGACGGCGCCACAACGGCAGATCGCGCTGGGCCTTGGCCGTGTGCCGCAGCCGTCCCGGCGTCGGCATGTCCGCCGCCTGCACGCCAAAGACCTCGGCAGGCTGGCTGACACCCTTGAAGCGCCAGCGCCCGAACGACCGCCACTGCAGGCCTTCGGCAGTGGCTCCCAACGCTGCGCTGGAGCGACGCACGATCGATTCGGCCACCGCCGACAGCAGGATCTGCCCCGGCTGCGCCAGCTGCATCAGGCGCGCCGCCATCGGCTTGGCCAGCCCTTCGACCTCGATCGCCTTGGCGCCCGCCCGCACCGCCTCGGCGCTGTTTTCCCAGGTCAGCACATCGCCGACGTGCAGCCCGGCCCGCGCCTGCAGGCGGATCTCGCGTGCCTGCCCGAGCGGCTGCAGCCCACGCTGGTAATCCAATGCGAAGCCAAGCGCATCGATCGGGCGCTCGAACAGCATGAACAACCCGTCTGAGCGATCGATCAGCTGGCCATTCCAGCGCTGCTGCAGCGCCAGCACCAGCCGGTCGTGTTCCTGGAACAGTTCGGCGGCAGCGACATCGCCGATGCGTTCGACCAGCAGCAGCGAGTCACACAGGTCGGTGAACAGCAGGGCGCGCAGTTGCTGGTTGTGCGGCGCCGACGTTCCGTTGTCGCCATTCATCGCCTCTGTCTCCCGATCTAGGGTGAGTCCACTGCGTCTGCCCAACGCAGGCAGTTGCCACCATCACGCTTGGCCTGGTACAGCGCACGGTCCGCGCTGGCGTACCACTCGCTCCAGCCCGCATCCGGGTCCAGCAGGCTGGCGCCGATGCTGACCAGGCTGACGTGCGGGGTGCCGTGGCTGCGTTCCAGCAGGCCGTGCACCGCGCTGAGAATGAACTCGGCCGCGTGCTGCACGATCTCATGATTTCCACGGCGAAGGATCAGGCAGAACTCGTCACCGCCGAGCCGGCAGGTCAGGTCCTGCTCACCGGCCATCGAGCGCAGGATGTTGCCCATGCTCTGCAGCACCCGATCGCCGGCCTGGTGGCCATGGCGGTCATTGATCTGCTTGAAGCGGTCGCAGTCGATCAGCAGCAGCGCCTGCGGCAGCCCACTGCCATCGGCGCGGCATTCCTGCAGGTACAGGGTGAGGCCACGGCGGTTGTGCAGTCCGGTCAGTTCATCGGTACGCACCAGCTCACGGGTGTGGGTCAGCTGGTGGGTGGTGATGTACAGGTTGTCCAGCGCGGTTTCCAGGTCATGGTTGCGCCGGCGCAGCTGGCTGATCAGGGCCTGTTCGTTGGTCAGCACGCGCATGATCGTGCGGCGCAGGAAGTAGGCGACCAGGCCCGGATCGGATTCGACCAGGCGATGGAAGTCGGCGGGCCCCAGCTCAAGCACCTCGCAGTCCACCAGGGCGCGCGCACTGGCGCTGCGCGGGTGATCACCCACCAGCAGGCCCAGCTCACCGAAGAACTCCTGCTGCCCGAGGGTCTTGATCACCAGGTCCTCGCCGAAGTCCAGTTCGATCTGGCCTTCCAGGATCACATACATGCGCTCGCCACGATGCCCGCGCTGGAACAGCCACTGTCCGGCATGAAGCTTGCATGGGCGGGCAAATCTGGCGAACAATGCGACCTCGGCATCGGACAGCAGCGCATGCACGATCTCGGCCATCGCCACCCGGGCGATACCTGACGTCACATCACTGTTCTCGGCCGCACCCCTGCCGGTCATTCCCTGCACCCGCCGCCAGCGTCCCCTGGTGAGCCGCGGAGCATAGCACCGCTTTAAAATGTGCGCCCTATCTCATTTTGAGCGTTCTGGTCCACTTTCCCGATGTGAAGGCGCGCGGTGGCCGTTCCGCCCGCCACGGTCGAGGGAAAAGTCGTTCCGGATCAATCTGATGGCCACCTTCACAGGGTTTCGGCCAAGTTGCCGGGCTGTGGGGTGCGCCGGATTGACGCTGCATGCGTTCATCGCGTTTCCATCGATACAACAACGCCGGCAGGTCCCCCGACCGGCCGGCGTTGTCTGGCCCTTCCCTGGCCACCCTGATCGTATTTCGAGGCTTCGGTAGAGCCGGCCGCTGGCCGGCTTCCCTGCAATGCCCGGAAGATCACATGGTCGCCGGCCAGCGGCCGGCACTACCGCATCACGCGGCGCGTTCGCTGCGCCCGCCGTGGAACTGCTCTTCCTCGGTGGAGCCGGTCAGTGCGGTGGTCGAGGACTGGCCCTGCTGGATCGCCTGGGTCACTGCATCGAAGTAGCCGGTGCCGACCTCGCGCTGGTGCTTGACCGCGGTGAAGCCACGCTCGGCCGCTTCGAACTCGGCCTCCTGCAGTTCCACGAAGGCGCTCATCTGGCGGCGTGCATAGCCATGGGCCAGGTTGAACATGCCGTAGTTCAGCGCGTGGAAGCCGGCCAGGGTGATGAACTGGAACTTGTAGCCGTAGCTGCCCAGTTCGCGCTGGAACTTCGCAATGGTCGCGTCGTCCAGGTTCTTCTTCCAGTTGAAGCTGGGCGAGCAGTTGTAGGCCAGCAGCTTGCCGGGGAACTTCGCATGGATCGCCTCGGCGAACTTGCGGGCGAACTCCAGGTCCGGCTTGCCGGTCTCGCACCACACCAGGTCGGCATAGGGCGCGTAGGCCAGGCCGCGGCTGATCGCCTGGTCCAGGCCATTGCGGGTCTTGTAGAAGCCTTCCACGGTGCGCTCGCCGGTGGCGAACGGCTTGTCGTTGCCGTCGATGTCGCTGGTCAGCAGGTCGGCGGCTTCGGCGTCGGTACGCGCCACCAGCAGGGTCGGCACGCCCAGCACGTCGGCCGCCAGGCGCGCGGCGTTGAGCTTCTCGATCGCCTCGCGGGTCGGCACCAGCACCTTGCCGCCCATGTGGCCGCACTTCTTCACCGAGGCCAGCTGGTCCTCGAAATGCACGCCGGCGGCGCCGGCCTCGATCATCGCCTTCATCAGCTCGAACGCGTTGAGCACGCCGCCGAAACCGGCCTCGGCATCGGCCACGATCGGCTGCAGGAAGTCGATATCGTCCTTGCCTTCGGCGTGGTGCAGCTGGTCGGCGCGCAGCAGGGTGTTGTTGATGCGCTTGACCACCGCCGGCACCGAATCGGCCGGGTACAGCGACTGGTCCGGATACATCTGGCCGGCCAGGTTGGCGTCGGCCGCCACCTGCCAACCGGACAGGTAGATGGCCTTCAGGCCGGCCTTGACCTGCTGCATGGCCTGGTTGCCGGTCAGCGCACCCAGCGCGTTGACGAACTCGCGCTCGTGCAGCGACGCCCACAGCTTTTCCGCGCCCAGGCGGGCCAGCGAGTGCTCGATGTGGACGGTGCCGCGCAGGCGCACCACGTCGGCGGCGCTGTAGTTGCGCTGGATGCCTTCCCAGCGCGGGTTGGTATCCCAGTCGTGCTGGATCTGTTCGGCAGTGGGCAGCTTGCTCATGTCTTTCTCCAGTTCGGTTCGTGCGTGCAGCGGGGAGGGAAGCGACGGCGGTACGCGGACGCGCGATCAGTCAATGCGTGCGTAGGCCGGCAGGGTCAGGAAATCGGTCAGTTCGTTGCTGCGGCTCAGTTCGGCCAGCAGCGCGATGGCCTCGCCGATGCGGGCGCCACCGGGCAGTGCACGCGTTTCGCCCAGCCGCGCCGGCAGCTGCGCCAGCGTGGCGTCGAGCAGGGCCAGGTCGATCGCGGTGCCATCGTCGAGCTGCTGCCCCGGCGTGTGCAGCCACTGCCACAGCTGGCTGCGGCTGATCTCGGCGGTGGCCGCGTCCTCCATCAGGTGATGGATCGGCACGCAGCCGTTGCCATCCAGCCACGCCGCCAGGTAGCGCACGCAGACTTCCACGTTGCCCTCGAAACCGGCGCGGGTGATGGTGCCCGGCGGCCGCGCGATCAGTTCATCGCGGCCAGCACGCACATCCTGGCGCAGCACGCTGTGCTGGTTCGGGCCGGGCATGTGCTCGTCGAAGATCGCCATCGCCACCGGAATCAGCGCCGGGTGCGCGACCCAGGTGCCGTCATGGCCGGCACTGACTTCGCGCAGCTTGTCGGCACGCACCCGAGCCATCGCCTGTTCGTTGGCGGCGGCATCGTTGTTGATCGGAATCTGCGCGGCCATGCCGCCCATCGCATGCGCACCGCGACGATGGCAGGTCTGGATCAGCAGTTCCGAATAGGCCTTCAGGAACGGCTGGGTCATGGTCACCTGGCCACGCTCGGGCAGCACGCGATCCGCATGGCGGCGGAAGGTCTTCAGGTACGAGAAGATGTAGTCCCAGCGCCCGCAGTTCAGGCCGACGATGCGATCACGCAGCGCGTGCAGGATCTCGTCCATCTCGAACACCGCCGGCAGCGTTTCGATCAGCACGGTCACCTTGATCTGGCCATGCGGCAGGCCGAGCATGCCCTCGATGTGCGACAGCGCGGTCTCCCACAGCGCCGCCTCTTCCATGCTCTGCAGCTTGGGCAGGTAGAAGTACGGGCCGCGGTCCTTGGCCTGCAGGGTGCGGGCGTTGTGGAAGGCGAACACTGCCGCGTCGAACAGGCCACCGGCCAGCGGCTGGCCGTCGATGGCCACGTGCTTTTCGTCCAGGTGCCAGCCACGTGGGCGCACGATCAGGACCGCCTGTTCGTCATACGGGCGCAGGGTGTAGTGCTTGCCATTGGCGGCGGTGAATTCCAGATCACCACGCACCGCCGCCGCCAGCGACTGCTGACCGGCCAGCAGGTTGCGCCAGGTGGGCGAGGTCGAATCCTCGAAGTCGGCCATGAACACCTTGGCGCCCGAGTTCAGCGCGTTGATGACCATCTTCGGGTCGGTCGGGCCGGTGATCTCGACGCGGCGGTCCTGCAGCGCGGCCGGCAGCGGCGCGACGGTCCAGTCGCCGCTGCGGATGGCGGCAGTGTCTTCGCGGAAATCCGGCAGGCCGCCCTGGTCGAAGAACGCCTGGCGCTCGCGGCGGGCCTGCAGCCGTGCCTGCCTGCCCGGTTCCACCGCACGGTGCAGCGACACCAGCAGGGCCAGCAGTGGCGCCGGCAGCACAGTGTCCTGGCCGGCCACGCGGGTCGCCAGGGCGATGCCGGGGGTGGCCTTGCTGGCAGGGGTGGGAACAGCGGAAGCGACGGCGGACATGGGGCGACTCCAGCGGTGGGGGAACGTCTCCACGGTGCCGCTGGGACTGAGTATTTGGCAAAACAGTTTTTGCAATGCTCTACATAAATTGTGCTAATACTTGTGACGCCATGACCACGCGCCCTTCGCCAAGTCCTCGTTTTTCCTACAAATCCGACCGGTTGAAGCCGCTGCGCGCGTTCTGCCAGACGGTGCGCCTGGGCTCGGTCTCACGTGCGGCTGAGGCGCTTTTCGTCAGCCAGCCGGCCATCAGCCTGCAGCTGCAAGCGCTGGAGCGTGAGCTGGGGGTACCCCTGTTCGAGCGCAGCGGGCGCCGCCTGGTGCCCAGCCGCGAGGGCCAGGTGCTGTATGAAATGGCGCAGCCACTGGTGGAGAACCTGGATGGGCTGGAGGCGCGCTTCCGCGACAAGGTGCGCGGTCTGGACGCGGGTGAGCTGAACATCGCCGCCAACAGCTCGACCATCCTGTACCTGCTGCCGAAGATCGTCGAACGCTTCCGCCTGCACCACCCGGACGTGCGCCTGACCCTGCACAACGCGATCAGTGCCGATGGCACCGACCTGCTGCGCGAGGACGCGGCCGACCTGGCCATCGGTTCGATGACCGATGTGCCAGCCGACCTGAGCTACGCCCCGGCCTACCGTTTCGAACAGGTGCTGATCGCCCCGCATGACCATCCACTGGCCAGCGGCGGCGAGCTGGAGCTGGCCGACATCGCGCGCTACCCGCTGGTGCTGCCGCCGAAGCGGCAGATCACCTACCGGCTGGTGGACCAGGTGTTCCAGCGCCACCGCATTGCCTACACGGTGGCGCTGGAGGTGGGCGGCTGGGAGGTGATCAAGCAGTACGTGGCGATGGGCATGGGCATTTCCATCGTGCCGGCGCTGTGCCTGAACGAGGCCGACCGCGAGCGGCTGGCGGCGCGTTCGATGAAGCGCTGGTTCCCGGAACGCAGTTATGGGGTGATCGTGCGGCGTGGCAAGGCGTTGTCGGCGCAGGCGCGGGCGTTCATCGAGCTGATCCAGCCGGAGTTGTTCAGCCCGCGCGATTACGACCAGAGCGGGCATTCGGAGCGGTGAGGGGTGTTCGGCAGGGCTGCGCCCTGCACCTGCCGAAGCCGAAGCAACGTCAACGTCAACGTCAAAAGCTGGCATTCGGCGGGGCGGTGTAGGCGGGCAGGACACGCCGTAAACCCCGCTCCGCGGTCCGGCCCAGCCGCTGGCGGCTGTGCGTTCGGGCGCTTGCGAAGCAGTGCTTCGCAAGCAAAGCGCCCTCACCCMTGGGGGCTCGATGGCGCCATCCATGGCGCCAACGGTCCTGCCMACCCACACCGCCCCGCCTCTGACAGATTCCCGCGATCTGTCGGGGTCGGATCCCGTTGCTGCGCAACGGGCTCTGACCCCATTTCCGGCTGACGATGAATAAACTGGCGCCATGTCCATCGAACTCCGCCACCTGCGTTACTTCCTTGCCGTCGCCGATACGCTGCACTTCGGCCAGGCGGCCGAGCGGCTGGGCATGTCGCAGCCGCCACTCAGCCAGCAGATCCGGCAGCTGGAAGAACTGATCGGGGCGCGCCTGTTCGTGCGCAGCCATCGTCGCGTGCAGCTGACCCCCGCCGGCGAGCTGCTGCAGGAACGTGCGCGCGCCATCGTGCAGCAGGTGGAAACGGCGGTGGACGAGGTGCAGCGTGCACAGCGCGGTGAGCAGGGTGAACTGCACATCGGCCTGACCCGCGCCACGCCGCTGTCGCCGCAGATTCCGCGTTCGATCCTGCACTACCGCCAGCGGTATCCGCAGGTGCGGCTGCAGCTGAGCGAGATGAACACCCTGCAGCAGATCGATGCGCTGCTCGATGGCAGCCTGGACGTGGGCATCATCCGCAAGCGCGCGCTGCCAGCGGAACTGGTGGCGCACAGCCTGTTCGTCGATCCGCTGGCGTTGATCGTGCATGCCGACCATCCTGCCCTGCGCAGACTGTCGAAGCAGGGCACGTTGTCGCTGCGCGACTTCGCGCAGGAGCCGTTCGTGGCGTTCCGCCGCAGTGCCGGTGCGGGCATCCACGACCACATGATCGCGTTGTGTGCGGCGGCCGGATTCACGCCGCGCATCGTGCAGGAAGCCGGTGAGGCATCGACATTGATCAGTCTTGCGGCTGCCGGTCTCGGCGCGGCGATCCTGCCGTCGTCCTGTGATCACATCCGGGTGGAAGGCGCGCGCTTCGTCGCGCTGGCCGATGCCGGTGCGCATTCGGAAGTGCAGCTGGCGTGGCACCACGAACGGGTAACGCCGTTGATCCGCAACTTCTCCACGCTGCTGCGCGAAGCGTTCGCCGGTAGAGTCGACTGTTAGTCGACTGCTCTTCCATCAGAATTCAAAAACCCCGCGCTGCGCGCGATAGTCGACTAACAGTCGACTCTACCGAGGCAAGCGCAACTCCACAGGTTCACGCCGTCACCGGCTGCGGCGCACGCTGCTGCAGCGCCCAGACGATGCCACCGCCGATCAGGGTCAGCACGGCCGCGAACGCACAAACGCCCAGCCAGTCCCAGGCTGCATAGGCCAGGCCACCGACACCGCCGAGCACACTGGATCCCAGGTAATAGGCGAACAGGTACAGCGCCGAGGCTTCCGCACGCATCGTACCGGCGCGGCTGCCGACCCAGCTGCTGGCCACCGAGTGGCCGCCGAAGAAGCCGAAGGTCACCAGTGCGATCCCCAGCGCCATCGTGCTCAGCCACGGCATCGCCAGCAGCGCGATGCCGGCGCCGATCAGCGTGAACGAGATCGACAGGATGCGGCCGCGGCCGTAGCGCGTGGCCTGCTGGCCCATCCACGCCGAACTGAAGGTGCCCACCAGATAGACGCTGAAGATCAGCCCGACCACGGTCTGGCTGAGGTGATAGGGCGGCGCCAGCAGGTGATAGCCCAGGTAGTTGTAGAGAGTGACGAACACGCCCATCAGCACGAACGAGGTGGCGAACAGCCACGGCAGGCCCGGATCGGCGAACAGCGTGCGCCAGCGCGCCGGCAACTGGCGCAGGCCATCGCGGCGCGCACTGAAATGGCGCGACGGCGGCAGCTGCAGCCACAGCAGCACGGTGCTGGCGATGGCGATGATCGAGACCACGCCGATCCCCCAGCGCCAGCCCCAGTGGTCGGCGATGATGCCGGCCAGCAGGCGCCCGCTCATGCCACCGATGGCGTTGCCGCCGATGTACAGGCCCATCGCCAGGCCCAGCGCGCGGCTGTCCATTTCCTCGACCAGGTAGGTCATCGCCACTGCCGGTACGCCGCTCAGCGCCAGGCCGAGCAGGGTGCGCAGCACCAGCAGTGTGGTCCAGTCGTCCACCAGTGCGGTGCACAGCGACAAGGTTGCCGATGCCAGCAGCGCGGCGATCATCAACGGACGGCGCCCGATCGCATCGGACAACAGGCCGGCCAGCAGCATCGCCACCGCCAACGTGCCCGTGGTCAACGACAACGACATCGCGCTGCCGGCGGCGGACACGCCGAAGTGACGACTGAACTCGGGCAGCAGCGGCTGCACCGTGTACAGCAGGCCGAAGGTGGAGAAGCCGGCCAGGAACAGCGCCAGCGCGGTGCGGCGGAAGGCCGGCGTGCCCTGCTGGATGCGGGTCTCGGCGCCGGAATCGGCAGTGTGGGGGCGGCGTTCGGCGGCCGCCGCGGTTTCGCCAGTCATGGGATCGATGGGCCGGTGGGGCGGCCGGGCGTGGGAGGGAACAGGCCTAGACTAGGCCCGCCCATCCAGTCGATCCATAACCTGATAGGTCATGATCGATACGTCTGACGTATCGATTCAGCTTAGAGGCGCTGCCACTCGAAGCCGTCGCCACGGCGGTAGTACACCGCCACCGCCCGGCCGTAGACCTTGTCGGCGTCGACGAAGCCGAAGAAGCGGCCATCGAAGCTGTTGCCGCGGTGGTCGCCCAGCACCAGCACCTTGCCGGCCGGCACCACCAGATCGGCGATGTCCGGACCACCGCCCATGTCCAGGTCGAGACGGGCACGACGCTCACCGAAGGCTTCCACGTCCTGCAGGTCGGCGATCTGCAGCGGCTGGCCATTGATGCTCAGGTGTCCCTCGCGCATCTGCACGTGGTCACCCGCCACCGCCGCCACGCGCTTGATCAGCCGGGTGCCATCGGCCGGCGAATCGAACACCGCCACCTCGCCGCGTTGCGGGGTACCGGTCGCCATCAGTTCCTTGCTGGTGAAGGGCAGGCGCAGGCCGTAGGCGCGCATGTCCACCACCACCCGGTCACCGGGCTGCAGGGTCGGCTGCATCGAGCCGCTGGGCACGACGTAGTGGTTGGCCAGGGTATCGCGGGCGGCGGCCAACAGGCCGAGCATCACCAGCAGCGGCAACGCCTCCTTCTTCAGCCAGGCCAGCGCGCGTTCGGAAAAGGGAGGGCGGGCAACAGCATCCATGACAGGCTCCGGGTGGTTGGTAGCGGTATCAGACCACATGCAGACCGAAGAGGTTCCCGCGCCGGCGTCCWGTAGAGCCGAGCCCACGCTCGGCTTGCGCTTCGCGCTTCGGTTACCCACAGCCGMGCGTGGGCTCGGCTCTACAGGAAGGGTTACGCAGGTTTTACGCCCCGGCCCGGCCGCGGGCATCGCACCTTTACGGGCAGCACGCGCATCGTGTGCCCACCGCGCCACAGGGCGCATTCCGCAAGGTGTTGTATGACCCTCCTGGTGATCCGCCACGCGTCTTCGTCGGCGCCGCGCCCGCAGCTGCCGGCGCAGCTGGCCGGCCATCGCGTGCTGTGCAGCGACTGCGCCAGCCTGTCCGAAGTACGCCAGTGCCTGTGCCAGCCGCAGGCGCGCTCGGCCGACTGGGTACTGCTGGATGTCGGCGCCGCCGACGAGGCGCAATGGCAGGCCGAAGGTGGCGCGCTGCAGGCGGCGCTGGAACGGCTGCCGGCGCAGTACATAGAGCTGCAGGCCCCCAGCGAGCCCGGCCTGGATGCACGCCTGCGCCTGCAGCATGGCCCCGCCGCGGTGGTGGTGGACCAGCGCAGCCAGCAGGCCGGTTACCCGCTGTCGCTGGCCATCGTCGGTCGCCGCCTGGCACAGGAGGGCTGAGCCATGTCGATCTTCATCATCCGTGGCCCGGAAGCCGCCGGTGCGTTGATTCGTACCGCCATGCCGCTGCCGGCACCGGTCCTGAAGTCACTGGTGCATCGTGCGATCGACGCCGGCACCAGCGTGGCGATCCGTGCCTGTGGTTCGGAGCAGGAACTGCTGGATGCCCTGCGCGTGGCCGATCACAGCCGCGGCGAGGTGACCCTGCTTGACCCGGGTGCGTGTGCCAACAGCCTGCGCCTGCAGCGTCTGCTGCCCTATCTGCACAACGCGTACGTGGAAGTGCATGACGACGGCGCGGTGGCCGAGCCGTGCCTGCCGGCCGGTGTCGGCCAGCGACTGGGCATTGCTGCCGGGTATGGCGCGCAGAGCTATGTGCTGGCGCTGGACATCGCGCTGGATCACCTGGGGCTGGCCGAACAGGCAAACCGCGTGCACGTGGGGACGTAACGCTGTTTCTTGTAGAGCCGAGCCCATGCTCGGTGCCTTTCCAGGAAACATCAGCCGAGCATGGGCTCGGCTCTACAGAAGAACGTCGAGCATGCCTCGACGCTACAGAAAGAAAAACGGCGGGGTTGCCCCCGCCGTTTTCTGTTTCTTACTTCAGCCCGCGGAACTTCAGCAGCGGTTCCACCGACGGGTCCTTGCCGCGGAAATCGCGGTACAGGGTCGACAGCTCCACGCTGTTGCCACGCGAGAGGATCTTGTCGCGGAATTCCTGGCCGTTGGCGGCGGTCAGGCCACCGTGTTCGGTGAACCACTGGTAGGCGTCATGATCCAGCACTTCGGCCCAGAAGTAGGCGTAGTAACCGGCCGAGTAACCGCCACCCCAGATGTGGTCGAAGTAGGTGGTGCGGTAACGCGGTGGCACCTGCGGCAGATCGACCTTGAACTTCTTCAGCGCGCTGGCTTCAAAGGCACCGACATCCTGCAGCGGCGCGTCGGCCTTCTGCGTGTGCCAGGCCAGGTCCAGCAGTGCGGCCGACAGGTACTCGGTGGTCGCATAGCCCTGGTTGAAGCTGCGTGCCTTGAGGATCTTGTCGACCAGTTCCTGCGGCATCGCCTCGCCGGTCTTGTAGTGCTTGGCGTAGTTGGCGAACACCTTCGGGTCCAGCGCCCAGTGCTCGTTGAACTGCGACGGGAACTCGACGAAGTCGCGCGAGGTGGCAGTGCCGGCGATCGACGGGTACTTCACGTTCGAGAACATGCCGTGCAGCGCATGGCCGAACTCATGGAACATGGTGGTGACGTCATCGAAGCTGATCAGCGCAGGCTGGCCGGCGGCCGGCTTGGTGAAGTTGCAGACGTTGTAGACCACCGGCTTGGCACCGGTCAGTCCGTCCTGTTCGACGAACACGTCCATCCAGGCGCCACCGGACTTGCTGTCACGCTTGAAGTAGTCGGTGTAGAACAGGGCCAGCGAGGTGCCGTCCTTGTCGAACACTTCGTACACCTTCATGTCCGGGTTGTAGGTCGGAATGTCGGTACGCGGCTTGAAGGTGATGCCGTACAGCTGGGTGGCGGCGTAGAAGACGCCGTTCTGCAGCACGTTGTCCAGTTCGAAGTACGGCTTGACCTGCGATTCGTCCAGATCGTACTTGGCCTTGCGCACCTGCTCGGCGTAGAAATCCCAGTCCGAGGCAGCGACCTGGAAGCCGCCCTTCTGCGCGTCGATCACCTTCTGGATCTCGCCGGCTTCGGCACGCGCCTTGGCGGTGGCGGCCGGCACGGTGTCGGTCAGCAGCTTCAGCGCAGCGGCCGGGGTCTTGGCCATCTGGTCGCCCAGCTGGTAGTCGGCGAAGGTGTCGAAGCCGAGCAGCTTGGCCTTCTGCGCACGCAGCTGGGCCAGGCGCTGCACGGTCTGCCGGGTGTCATTGGCATCGCCGCGCTCGGCGCGGGTTTCCGAGGCCTTCAGCACGGCGGCACGCTGGTCGCGGTCGCTCAGCGAGCCGAGCACCGGCTGCTGGGTGGTGTTCTGCAGCGGCAGCAGGAACTTGCCATCCAGCTTGCGCTCCTTGGCAGCCGCCGCAGCGTTGTTGATCGCATCCTCGTCCAGGCCGGCCAGCTTGGCCTTGTCGTCGACGACCACGGCAGCAGCAGCGGTGGCGGCCACCAGGCGGGTGTGGAACTGGGTGGAGAGGGTGGTCTCTTCCACGTTGAGCTTGCGCAGCGAGGCCTTGTCGGCGTCGGACAGCTGCGCGCCAGCGCGCACCAGGCCGTCGTAGTAATGCTCGACCAGGCGCTTCTGCACCGGGTCCAGTTCCAGCGTTTCGCGCTGGTCATAGATCGACTTCACGCGCGCGAACAGCTTCGGGTCGAGATTGATCTCGTCCTGGTGCGCGGCCAGCTTCGGCGCCACTTCTTCCTGGATCTTCTGGCGCGCGTCGTTGGTATCGGCCTGGACCAGGCCGAAGAAGATGCGCGACACGCGGTTCAGGGTCTCGCCGCTGCGCTCCATCGCCACGATGGTGTTGTCGAAGGTGGCCGGCTCGCTGCTGTCGGCGATCTTGCGCACGTCGGCCAGGTGCTGGCGCATGCCTTCCTCGAAGGCCGGCAGGTAGTCGCTGTCCTTGATCTTGTCGAACTGCGGCGCCTGGAACGGCAGCGTACTCGCGCTCAGCAGCGGATTGGTGGAGGCTTCGGCCGGCTGCTGGGCCGGGGCTTTCTGGGCATCGGACACGGGGGTGGACTCCTTGCCGGAACAGGCCGCCAGCGCCAGGCTGATGGCGGCGGCCAGGACTACGGTACGCGACATGTAAAACGCTCCTTGGGCAGACGGTATGGAATACCAGCCCTCCACCCTACTCCTGTCGCGCTCGCCCGGCATGTGCCGGACGTGGCGTCTATGCAGGCCCTGCCGGCGGGTTCAGACCGTACCGCGGGTCTTGCCGATCCAGGGCCGGTAGAACTCGCGGATGGCGGCCATGTCGGCGGCGTCATCACCGGTCGGCGTGAACAGCGGGCCGATGCCGATGGTCTTTTCCGGGTAGTGGAAGTATGCGGCCAGGATCGGCACGTCGGCCATCCGGGCAATTTTCAGGAAACCGGCCTTCCAGTCCTTCACCGCCTTGCGGGTGCCCTCGGGCGTGATGGCGAACCACATCTTCTCGTTGTTGCGCAGCAGGTCCACCGCCTGGCCCACCGTTCCCTGCGGCGAGCTGCGGTCCAGCGGGATCACGCCCAGCTTGTGCAGCAGCGGGCCCAGCGGCCACCAGAACAGCGAGGCCTTGCCCAGCACCTTCACCTTCATGCCCAGCGCGATCTTGGCCGCCATGCCCCACAGGCCGTCCCAGTTTGACGAGTGCGGGGCGATGATGAAGACCAGCCGCGGGATGTCAGGCAGGGTGCCGGTCACCTTCCAGCCCCCCATGCGCAGGGTGCAGCGCGCCAGCCAGCGCAGGAAGGCGTTGGGTTTGACCTGTGGCATCTGCGGCGGCACGGCCGGCAGCAGCGGAGTCGGGTTGTTCAAGCAATCACTCCCAGTCACGTGATGAGCGCCCGCGCTTGATCTGCGCGCGCCCGCGTTTGGCGTCCAGACGACGCAGTTTCGACCCGAGGGTCGGCTTGGTGGCCTTGCGCGGTTTGGGCACGCTCAGCCCGGCCTGGATGAAGGCCGCCAGCCGCTCGCGCGCATCCTCGCGATTGCGATCCTGGGTGCGGAAACGTTGCGCGTCGATGACCAGCACGCCTTCGCCGGTCATGCGCCGGTCACGCCGCGCCAGCAGGCGCGTGCGCAACGGTTCGGGCAACGAGGGCGAGTTGGCCACATCGAAACGCAGTTCCACCGCGGTGGAGACCTTGTTGACGTTCTGGCCACCGGCACCGCTGGCACGCACGAACCGCTCGACGATCTCGCCGTCGGGGATTTCAAGCTGCGCGCTGATGGTGACCGGTCCACTGCCCATCCGCGCATTGTAGCGGCAGCCACGCACCGGAGTGCGACATCGCGCGCCGTATGCCGCCGATCAGGTACCGAACACGCCGCCTTCGCCTTGGCTGCGGGTATGCTGGCCGTCCCATGTACCGCAGGAAGCTTCGCATGACCCGCTTCGTACCCGCCCTGCCGTCCCTGCTGCGCCGCGCCGCCCTGCTGCTGGCGCTGGCCGTGGCCGGTGTCCCCGCCTTGGCCGCACCGCCGACCGACGGCGACATCAACCGCCTGCTGTCCGCGTCACGTGCGCAGAGCATGATCGACACCATGCTGCCGCAGATCGAGGCGATGCAGCAGCAGCAGTTCCAGCAGGTGGCCGCACAGCGCCAGCTCAATGCCCAGCAGCAGGAACAGCTGAAGCGGATCCAGGCGCGGACCAGCCAGACCCTGCGCCAGGCCCTGTCGTGGCAGCAGCTGCGGCCGATGTACGTGGACCTGTACAAGAAGACCTTCAGCAAGGAAGACGTGCTGGCGATGGCCGAGTTCTACGAGAGCGCGGCCGGCCAGAGCCTGCTGGACAAGACCCCGGCGCTGATGCAGAACGTGATGGTGGCGATCCAGGCCCGCATGCAGCCGCTGTTTGCGGACCTGCAGAAGGACCTGGAAGCGATCGTCAACGAGCCGGAAAAGAAATGAGGTAGTGCCGGCCGCTGGCCGGCTCCCCATTACATCTGGAATCGCGCAGATGCCGGCCAGCGGCCGGCACTACCGTCAATCGGTATCCACCTGCCAGCCGAACAGGTCCAGCGCCTTCTGGAACTCGCGGTCCAGCGGCGCACGCACATCCACCGCGCCACCGTCCGGATGCGGGAAGCGCAGGCGCTCGGCGTGCAGCAGCATGCGATGCACGCCCTGCATGCGGAAGATGCGGTTGTGGCGGCCATCACCGTGGCTGGTGTCGCCGATCATGTGATGCGACAGGTGCTTGAGGTGCCGGCGGATCTGCCGGAAGCGCCCGGTCTGTGGCTGGCAGCGCAGCAGCGCATAACGCGAGCTGGTGAACTCGCCGACCGGCACCGACAGCTCGCCGGTCGCCAGGCGCTGGAAGTCGGTGATGGCCGGCTTCTTCACCGGCTTGCCCGGGCCACCGTCCAGATCATGGTCCACCCGCCAGGACAGCTCGGCCGGCCAGCCACGGCAGACCGTCAGGTAGTCCTTCAACACCTCGCCACCCATCAGCGCCTTGCCCAGCGCACTGGCGGTATCGCGGTCGAAGGCCAGCAGCAGGCAGCCACTGGTGGCCCGGTCCAGGCGATGCACGAGGAAGATCGGGCGGCCCAGCTGCTCGCGCAGGCGGTCGGCCAGGAAGTCGTCTTCGCCACGGGCCAACTTGCTGTCGTGGACCATCAGCCCGGCAGGCTTGTTGACCACGGCCAGGCGTTCATCCAGGTGCAGCAGCTGCAGGGGCGCGGTGTCGGTCTCGACCGCGGCGAGGGTGTCAGGTTCGGTGCTCACGGCAGGATTATCGGGGCTGGGCATTGAATGGGGTAG
Organism: Stenotrophomonas maltophilia; assembly: GCF_013464915.1. Classification (GTDB taxonomy): domain Bacteria; phylum Pseudomonadota; class Gammaproteobacteria; order Xanthomonadales; family Xanthomonadaceae; genus Stenotrophomonas; species Stenotrophomonas maltophilia_AT. The sequence goes on along the minus strand of NZ_RAVT01000054.1, from coordinate 3,157 downwards.
AGCCGGCCGCKGGCCGGCTGCCATCCGGGCAATMGGATGGCTGCGGTTGCCGGCCAGCGGCCGGCACTACCGGATCAAGCGGGGCGGCACGTCGTTCAGGCGTTGCGTACGGCCAGCAGCTCGCCGTTGCCCACCGGCACCAGGCTTGTGCTGAAGTTCGCGTCAGCCTCCAGCAGCGCCCGCAGCGGTTCCATCTCTTCCGCGTGCGAGGTGGCGTTGTCCACCACCAGCAGGCCACCCGCACACAGCACGCGGCGCAGCTGCGGCCACCAGCCGGCGTACTGGCCGCGGTCCGAATCGAGGAACAGCAGATCGATGCTGGCATCGGCGGCCTGTGCCAACCACTGCCCGGCATCGCCGTGCACCAGCGTGATGTGCTCGGCCAGACCGCTGCGTGCGAAGTTCGCATGTGCCATCGCCGCCTTGTCTTCGGCAAACTCCAGCGTGGTCACGTGGCCATCGATGGCAGCGGCGGCTTCGGCCAGCCACAGCGTCGAGTATCCATTGGAGGTGCCGACCTCCAGTACCCTGCGCGCAGTGCCGAAGCGCACCAGCACGGAGAGGAATTCACCGGTCTCCGGCGTGATGTTGAGCATGCGGCGGCCGCGTTCGGTTTCAAGCGCGTCGTTGTCGGCGCCGAACCGTGCGAGTTCGTTCTTGAGCGCCTGCAGCACGGTAGCTACTTCCACCACGCGCGCGCCAGCGCCACCACGCCGACCACACCGGACAGCCAGCTCCACATCGGCAGGTCGCCCCAGTACCAGCCCGGCGGCTGCAGCACATACATCAGTGCGGCAATGGCGAGCAGGCCCACACCGGTGATCGCGCCCACGGCGCGCTTCTGCAGGCGCTGCAGGCTGGCGTCGAGCGCGACCAGATCGCGCGAACGCATCGCCAGTTCGTGGCGACCTTCCACCTGCTGGGTCAGCCAGGCGTGCACCAGGCGAGGCATGTCCGGCGCATGGGTCATGATTTCCGGCAGGCGCTTGCCGAGCTCGCGCACCACACGGCGCGGGCTGTAGCGCTCGCGCAGGATCTTTGCCAGTACCGGCTTGGCCACCGCCCAGATGTCGATCTGCGGGTCCAGCTGGCGGCCGACGCCCTCGATGTTCAGCAGGGTCTTCTGCAGCAGGATCAGCTGCGGCTGCAGGGTCAGCTGGTAGCGCTGCGCCACGCGGAACAGCTTCATCAGCACTTCGGCCAGCGAGATCTGCGACAGCGGGCGGGTGAAGTACGGCTCGCACACCGAGCGCACCGCCGCTTCAAGATCATCGATGCGTACGTGGTCGGGCATCCAGCGTGCCTGCACGTGCAGTTCGGCGATGCGGCGGTAATCCCGGTTGAAGATGGCCATGAAATTCTCGGCCAGGTAGTACTGATCTTCCTGCGAGAGCTGGCCCATGATACCGAAGTCCAGCGCGATGAAACGCGGATTGGCACGGCGCGATGGATCGGTGTCGACCCAGATGTTGCCGGCATGCGCATCGGCGTGGAAGAAGTTGTCGCGGAATACCTGGGTGTAGAACACCCGGACGCCCTTGGCAGCCAGCGCCTTGCGGTCGATGCCGGCCTTGTCCAGCGCAGCGATGTCGTCGGACGGAATGCCCCACACGCGCTCCAGCGTCAGCGCGCGCTCGGCGGTGTGGCTCCAGATCACTTCCGGCACGTACAGGTCGTCGCTGTTTTCCCAGAAGCGGCGCAGCACGCTGGCATTGGCGCCTTCGCGCTGCAGGTCCAGCTCGGCGGCCAGGGTGTTCTCGACTTCGGCCACCACCTCGCGCGGGCGGATCTTGTCGGCACGCGGGTGGGTGCGCTCGACCAGGGCGGCCAGCGAGTTGAGCAGGGCGATGTCGGCGTCGATCTGCTTCTCGATGCCCGGGCGCAGCACCTTGACCACCACCTGCCGGCCATCGGCCAGGGTGGCCGCGTGCACCTGCGCGATCGAGGCCGAGGCCAACGGCTCGGTGTCGAAGCTGGCGAAGGCCTCGCTGACCGGCAGGCCGAGCGCGTCCTCGACGATGCGGCGCGCGGTCTCGCCATCGAACGGTTTGACCCGGTCCTGCAGCAGGGTCAGTTCGTTGGCCACGTCCGGCGGCACCAGGTCGCGGCGGGTGGACAGGATCTGGCCGAACTTGACGAAGATCGGGCCGAGGTCCTGCAGCGCCAGACGCAGGCGGGCGCCGCGCGACTGCGACGCGATGCTGGCCGAAGCGCGCGGCACGAAGGGTTTGGCCAGGCGCAGCCAGCGCTCGGCCGGCGTGCCCTGAAGCAGATCGTCGAGGCGGTAACGCAGGATCACCCGGCCAATGCGGCTTGCCCGCAGCACGGCCTTCATGCGGCACCCCGCAGGCGCTGCACGCGCGCACCGAGGCGTTCGACGTCATCGCGCAGCACATCCACATCGTCGTGGAAGGCATCCAGTTCAGCGCGCGGTACCACGTCGCGCGACTCCTCGGTGATGAACTCGGCGGCGCTGTGGGCCAGGTCGATCGCCCCTTGGCGCGCATGCTGCAGGGCGCTGCGCAGGGTGTTGGCGACCTGCACGCCCAGCACTTCGCCGAACACGCTGACGAACGGCTGCTGCCAGTCCGGGTCGAAGCCCTTGGCCAGCTGCTGCAGGCGACGCGCCAGCTCGGCATCGCCGGCCACGCGCACGCGGCCCTTGCCGTTGTCGCCGCCGCGCCGCGCATTGGCCAGCAGCGGCAGTTGCGCGAGCACGCCGGCCAGGCTGCTGCGCACGGCCAGGTCGGCTTCCTGCGCGTCCACCGGGCCGACCCGCAGTGCATCACCGTCGACGCTGATGCGCATGGCCAGCGCAGGGGCTTCCAGGGTCAGGTCGATATGCCGGCCGTCGAGGCTGGCCAATGCATGGCGGGTATCCGGATCCAGCGCCAGTGCGCGGTTCAGGGCGATCTGCAGGGCGCGGCCAGCGACCGGCTTGAGGGACTTGAGCAGGGAAAGAGCCATGTGCGCATTCTACCTGCGTGGGTGGGGGGCTTGGGCCGGGCTGCCGCCCGGCACCCGCAGAGGCAACGGCAACAGCAATAGCCGAAGCAACAGCAACAACCGGCATTCCGTGGGTTGGCGGGGTGGGTCCGGTTGCGGGGGACGCCGTAAACCCGTCCTTGGGGGCTTGGCCGCGGCATCCATGCCGCGG
>NZ_RAVT01000053.1 GCF_013464915.1 Stenotrophomonas maltophilia | reverse complement strand
CCGGCTCTACCCGATGCCCTTACCTGGGGTCAGAGCCCTTTCCTGTGGAAAGGGATCCGACCCCGACGTTGGGCGTGACCGGGGTCAGATCCCTTTTCGGCAGAAAAGGGCTCTGACCCTCAACGCAATCAGCCCTTCATCGTGCCGGTATCCAGCCAACGCTGGTGCCACGACAGCGCTTCCGGCAGCAGGTGCGGGGTGTGCTTGCCGTAGCTCTCGCGGCTGGCACGGTCGAAGTAATCCTGCAGCTGTGGGCGGAAATCCGGGTGTGCGCAGTTGTCGATCAGCACCTGCGCGCGCTTGCGCGGGGTCAGGCCACGCAGGTCGGCCAGGCCCTGTTCGGTCACGATCACCGACACGTCGTGCTCGGTGTGGTCGACATGGCTGGCCATCGGCACGATCGCCGAGATGGTGCCGTTCTTGGCGGTGGACGGGCTCAGGAACGCCGACAGGAAACCGTTGCGGGCAAAGTCACCGGAACCGCCAATGCCGTTCATGATCCGCGTGCCCATCACGTGCGTCGAATTGACGTTGCCGTAGATGTCCACCTCGATCATGCCGTTCATGCCGATGCAGCCGAGGCGGCGCACCAGTTCCGGATGGTTGGAGATCTCCTGCGTGCGCATGATGATGCGCTCGCGGTAGAAATCGATGTTCTCCTTGAACGTCTCGTTGGCCTGCGGGCTCAGCGCGAAGCCGGTGCACGAGGCGTAGCTCAGCACACCGTCGCGCAGCAGGTCCAGCATGCCGTCCTGGATCACTTCGGTGAACGCCGCCAGGTCGCGGAAACCGCTCTTGGCCAGGCCGGCCAGCACCGCATTGGGAATGTTGCCCACGCCCGACTGCAGCGGCAGCAGGTTCGGCGGCAGGCGGCCCTTCTTCACCTCGTGCTGCAGGAACTCGATCAGGTGCGAAGCGATCTGCTCGCTGGTGGCATCGATCGGGCTGAACGGGCTGTTGCGGTCCGGGCCGTTGGTGCGCACCACGGCCACGATCTTGTCCGGGTCGCAGCGCAGTGCGGTGTCGCCGATGCGGTCGTTGGCGTTCACCAGCGGAATCGGCTTGCGGTGCGGCGGAAGCGCGGTGCCGTAGTAGATGTCATGCATGCCGTCGACGCCGGCCGGCTGCCATTCGTTGACCTCGACGATCACCTTCTTGGCCAGGTCCAGCCAGGTCTTGTTGTTGCCCACCGAGGTGGACGGCACCAGCGAGCCATCCTCGCGGATGGCCGAGACTTCGATCACGGCGGTATCGATCCCGCCGTAGAAGCCGAACCACACGTGCTGGGCCACGTGGCTGAGGTGGATGTCGATGTAATCCAGCTTGCCCTCGTTGATGCGGTTGCGCGCATCCGGGTCGCTCTGGAACGGCATGCGCATGGCGATGCCATCGGCCTTGGCCAGCGCGCCATCAAGCTCCGGCGCGGTGGAGGCACCGGTCATCAGCTTGATCTGGAAGGGGTTGCCCTGGGCATGCACCGCTTCGATGCGGCGGGCCAGTTCGACGGGAACGGCCTTGGGATACCCGGAGCCGGTAAAGCCGCTCATGGCCACGGTTTCACCGGGCTGGATCAGCGCGGCTGCGGCCTCGGCGGAGACCACGCGGTCACGGAGACGCGCGTTGGCGATGCGATCAACAGACATGACGACACGTGTTGCTTGGGGGAATCCCGATTATCGGCCATCCCCATCCGTACGGGGGGTTCTACCTTCGTGGAATGGCTTTTCCCCGCAGGGGGCACCCATACCCGCCGGTTTTGTTTTGCAGTGCAGCGTGCAAAGTGCTTTCGCAGCCCGCACGATGGCCCTGCATCCCGACGTGGGGGAGGGAGCAGAGCCCGCTGGCAGTTCGCTGCAAGCGGGCTTTTTTATTGCTTGTCGCCCAGTATGAATGCGCGGTTTCCATTATCGGTAGTGCCGGCCGCWGGCCGGCAACCCCAGTAACCCTCGGCGGGATCATCGAATCTGCCGGCCAGCGGCCGGCACTACCGGGTCCGTTGCGTCCCGACCGGCTCGATACAATCGGCCCATGACCCTCGCCCCCGCCGAACTGCCCGCCTCCCTGCAGCCCGCCGTCGACCGCGCCTTGTCGCGATTGGCCCAGGTGCTGCCTGAGCCCGCCCCGGCTGAGCTGCAGCCGCTGCTGACCCGGCTGGCGGTGGCCAGCGATTTCGCCCTGGACACCCTGGTCCGCCAGCCCGGCCTGCTGGCGCAGCTGGCCGCCCCCGGTTGCCCGCCGATCCCGGCGCCGGTGCTCGACCCCCTGCAGCCCAGCGACTGGCCGGCACAGCTGCGGCGCTGGCGTGCGGCGATGTCCACGCGGCTGATCTGGCGCGACCTGGCTGGGCTGGACGACGTGGCGCAGACCCTGGCCGGCGCCACCACCCTGGCCGAGGATTGCCTGCGGCTGGCGCTGGAGGCCCTGCAGCAGGAATTCGCCCAGCGCCACGGCGTGGTGCGTGATGGCGAAGGCGCCCCGCAGCAGCTGGTGGTATTCGGCCTCGGCAAGCTTGGCGGTGGCGAGCTCAACTTCAGTTCCGATATCGATCTGGTCTACGCCTACCCGCACGGCGGCGAATCCGATGGCCCGCGCGCGCTGGCCGCCGAAGAGTATTTCGCCCGCCTCGGCCAGCGCCTGGCCAAGCTGCTGGACGAAACCACCGTCGATGGATTCAGCCACCGCGTCGACCTGCGCCTGCGCCCGTTCGGCAGCGCTGGCCGCGTCGCACTGTCATTCGCGGCAATGGACCAGTACTTTCAGCGCGAGGGCCGCGACTGGGAACGCTATGCGTGGTTGAAGGCGCGCGCGGTGGCCGGCGATATCCAGGCCGGTGAAGCGTGGCTGCAGACCCTGCGCCCGTTCGTGTACCGCCGCTACCTGGATTTCACCGCGCTCGACGGCCTGCGCGAGATGAAGGCGGCAATCACCGCCGAAGTCGCGCGCCGCGAACTGCACGAGGACATCAAGCGCGGCGCCGGCGGCATCCGCGAAATCGAGTTCCTGTGCCAGGCGCTGCAGCTGATCCGCGGTGGACGCGAACCGGCATTGCGCGAACGCCGCCTGCTGGTGGCACTGGATGCACTGGTGGCCGCCGGTCAGATCGCGCCGGAGGATGGCGCCGCGCTGCGCGAGGCCTACCTGTTCCTGCGCCGGCTGGAGAACCGCCTGCAGATGCTGCGCGACGCGCAGACCCACGTGCTGCCCAGCGATGCATTGGATCGCGAGCGCATCGCCGTCGGCCTCGGTTATCCGGACTGGGACGTGCTGCGCGCGGCACTGGCCGTGCAGCAGCAGCGGGTCAGCACCGAGTTCGCCGCGCTGCTGGCGCCGCGCAAGGGCCAGGCCGCGCCCGACGCGCTGGCCAACTACTGGCGCAGCCTGCCCGACGGCAGCAATGCACCGCTGCTGGCCGAAGCCGGGTTCCTCGATGCCAACGGCGCCGACCAGTCGCTGCGCGATTTCGCCCAGGGCACCGGTGTGAAGTCCTTGTCCGATGCCGCGCGTGCGCGACTGGATCGCGTGCTGCCGGCGCTGCTGCATGCGGCCACGCGTTCGCCCCAGCCCGACGCCGCGCTCAAGCGCGTGCTCGGCCTGCTGCAGGCGGTGCTGCGCCGGACCAGCTATCTCGCACTGCTGGATGAGCAACCAAGTGCGCTGGCGCGGCTGGTGGACGTGCTGGCGCGCAGTGCGCTGCTGGCCGAACGCCTGGCTGCGTATCCATTGCTGTTGGACGAACTGCTGGACGTGCGCGTGTCCGGGCCGATGCCGGATGCCGCCGGGATGCTGGCCGAGTGCCAGCAGGTACTGACGGTGGAGGATCCCGAATCCGCGCTGCGCTGGCTCAATGAAACGCGGCTGGCGCTCAGCTTCCGCATGGCGATGGCCACGCTGGATGGCCGTCAGGGTGCGGTGGACAGCACCCGGCAACTGGCCGAGCTGGCGCAGGCAGTGGTGGTCACCGTGCTGGCGATGGCCGAAGCGGACATGCGCGCCGCACACGGCGAGATTCCCGGTGGGCGCTTCGCGATCATCGGCTACGGCAGCCTGGGTGGCCTGGAGCTGGGCTTCGGTTCCGATCTGGACCTGGTGTTCCTGCACGACAACCCGGCCGGCGTGGATGCCAGCGATGGTGCGCGCCCGCTGGAGCCGGGCCGCTGGTATGCGCGGCTGGCACAGAAGGTGATGGCGCTGCTCGGTGCGGTCACCGCTGCCGGTCGCCTGTACGACATCGACGTGCGCCTGCGCCCGGACGGTGGCAAGGGGTCGCTGGTGTCTTCGTTGGCCAGCTACACCGAATACCAGCGCGAGCGCGCATGGACCTGGGAACACCAGGCACTGGTGCGCGCGCGTGGCGTGGCTGGCGATGCCAGTCTGCTGGCCGACTTCGAGCAGGTGCGCGCACAGACGCTGGGGCGTGAGCGTGATCCGGCCACACTGTATGCCGATGTGTTGAAGATGCGCGGCCGCATGCGCACCGAACTGGACCGCAGCGATGCCGCGCGGCTGGACCTGAAGCAGGGCGCCGGCGGCGTAGTGGACCTGGAGTTCCTGCTGCAGACCGGCGTACTGGCGCGCAGTGCACAGCATGCAGCGCTGTTGGAGCCGCGCGATACGCCGTCGTTGATCGATGCGTTGGCGGTTGCCGGATTCCTGCCGGAAGGCACCGCGCAGGCGTTGCATGGAGCGCATGCCACGCTGTTGGACGTGGGCCTGGCCTGCACGCTGGACCGGCGCCCGCGGTTGGCACCGACCACGCCGGCGATTGAAGAGGCGTGTGCGGCGATTACGGCAGCGTGCAGAGCCGCGGAGCTGCCGTTCGCCTGAGCGGCGGATGGCGGAGGTCTGCAGTTGGTAGGTGCCAACCTTGGTTGGCACAACCCATCCGCGTTCATGACCCCGGCAACAGCGTGCCAACCAAGGTTGGCACCTACCAGAGCATGTAAGGTCAGCTGGTGGCGCGCAGTGGCGCCATCTTCCACAGCAGCGCGCGGAACGGGGCCAGCAGGCACACGCCGATCGCCAGCTTCACCGCCAGGTCGCCGGCGGCCCAGCTCACCCACGGCAGGGCGGAACCGGCAAACGCGATCGACCAGAAAATGGTGGTATCCACCGTCGCGCTGCAGGTGGTGGCCACCATCGGTGCGCGCCACCAGCTGCCACGGCGCAGGCGGTCGAACACGGTGATATCCAGCAGCTGCGCCACGATGAAGGCCGAGCACGAGGCAATGGCGATACGCGGGGTGGCCACCCAGATCGACAGCAGCACCGCCACCAGGAAGCCGATCCACGCCACGCGGCGCGCCGGGCCCGGGCCGAAGCGGCGGTTGATCAGGTTGCTGACCAGGAACGCCACCGGATAGCTGAAGGCACCCCAGGTCAGCCAATCGTTGATCGGGTACTGCACCAGTACGTTGGACAGCAGCACCACCGCGCCCATCGCCAGTACCGCCAGTACCAGGGCACGCGGGGTCAGCGGGGCAAAAAGAGGGGCAGGACGCACGGACATGGCGAGCCAGGGGACAAAGGGAATCACCCATTATCCGCCCGGCCCGCGCCAAATCCAAAAACGCTGGTTCAGCTTTACAGCGCTTCGCTCATCACATCGCCAGCGGCATAGGCGGTGGGCACGTAGGCCAACGCCTGGCCCTGCGCGCTCTTCACGGTCCAGCCGGCACCGGCCTCAGTGGGGTCGAAATGCACCTGCTGGCCGACCACGAACGCGGCCGTCTGGTCTTCGTGCACGCGCGCCGGCCAGCGCAGGGTGGCGGTCTGGTCGGCCTTGTCCGGCACCTGCAGCTGCACCTGGCGTTCGCCCGCTGGCGTGGTCTCCACCTTCTTCACTTCCATTGGTGGCAGCGGCACCGCCTTGGTGCGCTGGGCCTTCTCACGGCGTTCGCTGGCCTTGAACGGCGCCTTCGACAGTTCGGACAGGCCCGCCGATGCGGCAAGGGGCACCGAAACCACGATCACCGAGGTGATCAGCACGCTGGCCTCGCTGCTGTTCAACTGCGGTGCGGCGCCGGCATGGACGGTGGGCACCAGCAGTGCGGAGAGCAGCAGGGCGGAAGCAGGAACGCGCAGGCAACGGAACATGGAGACCTCCTGGTCAGGGTGGGGACGGCGGCTCAGCGCCGGGTATCGAAAATGTCGCGCGGGCCGGTAGCCTCGGGCAGGTATTCCAGCGGCCGGCCCTGGTTGTCCTTCACCTGCCAGCCCTGGTCGGTGCCGGTCGGCTCGAAGTTCACGGTCTGTCCCACGGTGAACTGCACGGCGGGATCGCCGGGGCGCTTCGGCCACTGCATCGACGCAGTGTTCTGCGGGTTGTTGGCATCACGCAGCAGCACTTCGCGGCGGCCGTCGACGGTGGTGGCGATGGCGCTCACCTGCATCTGCGGCAGCTTCACCGATGCGCCATGGCCGGGCGGCAGCCCGGCATCCTGGGCTTCCCTGGCAGCGGCGGCGCGCGCTGAAGCAACCAGGGGCGCGGACATTTCCAGGCTCGGCCCCTGCGGACCCGGGTCCTGCAGGATGATGATGCGGCGTTCGGCATGGGCGGTGTTCGCGCCGAGCAGGCCGGCAACGATCACCATCGGCATCAGGGAAACACGCAGCAGACGCATGTCGTTCTCCTCGCGGGATTCAGGGCGTGGCGGCGGCAGCACCGGCCACCGGCACATGGGGGATCACCAGTTCCTGCTGCAGCTGGCTGCGCTGGTGCAGGAAGTCGAACACCGATTCCACCGTCACCACCGAATAGTTGCCGGAAATGCGTTCGCCGGCCGGGTGGTCGGTGGTGGTGGCGTTGGCCACGAACAGGCGCGCACCCACGCGTTTGCCCAGGCCGATATGCAGCACGCTGGGCTGGTACTTCTGCTGGCGCAGCCACTGCTGGGCCTGCTCGCGCTTGACGATGGCCGGCGCGCCTTCGGCCTGCGCCATCGCCGCCGCCAGCACTTCCAGTACCCACTGGTTGGAGTTCTGGTAGTCGGTGGCGAACGGATAGGCGACCACGTTGTATTTCGTTTCGTGCAGCGCCTTGGGCTGGATCGAGGGTGATACCAGCATCGCGCGCAGTGCCGCACGCAACGGTGCCGATGGCACGCCGATGCGCAGGTCGGTGTGGCCGCCGCTCTCGCCGACGAAGTTGCCCAGGCCTTCGTGGTACAGCTGCGAGCTGTCGGTCTTGCAGCGGTTGAGCAGGTGCATCGCGCGCCAGCGGCCGTCGTCCTCGCGCAGCAGGAAGGCCAGGTGGCTGTGGCGCAGGCCATAGCGGCTCAAATCCTGGCCACCGCGCGCGGCGACCACCACGTCCACATCGGGCAGCGCATCCAGGCGCTCGGCGGTGGTCCAGGCCACGTCCAGCATCGCCGCCTGCGAGGCCACGCTGGGGTAGCGCTCGCGGCACTCGGTGCTGTTGGCCCATGCAGGCGTGGTCGCCAGCAGGCTGGCGGTCAGCAGGGCGGCGCGGGGCAGGCGGGAGAAACAATCCATGTCGGTACCTTCAACGGCGGGCAGGCCCGCGCGCCGATCATACGCCGGTCAGCGCAGCGGGCGGTCCACGCCCTTGCGCTTGAGCTCGCGATCGCAGGCCTCGCTGATCGGCGCGATCGGCAGCGGCGGGCGCTCGCCCGTCTTCGGATCGCGCAGGGCCGGCTGTTCGCGGTATGCATCCAGCTGCTGCTGGCACTGGTAGGAAATCGGGTCCAGCTCGGTGGGCGCGGTGGAGCAGGCGGCGAGCAGGGCCAGTGGCAGCAGGAGCAGGGTGCGCATGAAGACGTTCAGCGTGATGGGGGAAGCTGGACTCTAACCGTGCAGCCGGATCGAAATGTTCAGAAATCGCTGGACACCCGGGTAACGGAGGGCCGGAGCACGTTGGGGGCTTGGGCCAGGGCGCGGGGCTTGGGCCGCTGCGCGGTAGAGTCGACTGTTGGTCGACTGCCGTTGGCGGTATGGCTGAAAACCCCGCGCTGCGCGCGGTAGTCGACTAACAGTCGACTCTACCCGGTCGGCTCCTTTCCCGGGTCATTGGCGGTATGGCTGAAAACCTCGCGCTGCGCGCGGTAGTCGACTAACAGTCGACTCTACCTGGTCGGCTCCTTTCCCGGACCCGGTCGGCTCCTTTCCCGGGTCATTGCGCACGCCCCAGCCGCGCTCTCACTTCCGCCGCCACCCGCGCGGTCTCGCGCAGCGGCTCGATGCGGTCGTACTGCCAGTCCAGCCAATGTTCCTGCAGCCGTCCACGTTCGCGCAGCTGCTGCTGGAAGCGCGCCAGCCGCCCCTGCACGGTATTGGCCAGCGCCACCATCACCGGCATGCGCGTGGCACAGGCTTCAGAGAGCAGGTTCACCGAATCGGGCGAGACCACCACGCGGTTGGCCCAGCCGAGCAGCCCCCCGTAGGGGTTCACACCGTCGCCGCCATCGCCCCAGATCACATGCGGCAGCCCGGCGAAGGTGGCGCGCAGGATCTCGGCCAGTGCCGGCGGCGTGCGCCGCGAGGTGGTGGCCAGCAGGCTGCCGCCTTCGCTGCGGATCTGCTCGGCCAGGGCCTGGAACACGCCGACCATCCGCGCCTCGTCCCACGGCGCCAGCGGGGTTGGCCCACCCACCAGCAGCGCGGTGCGTGGGCCGGGCAGGGTGCTGAAGCCGGCGAACGCGGCGCGGCCCCAGGCCAGCCAGTCATCGTCCACCGGGTTGAGGCTGCCGAGCAGGGTCAGCACATTGCTGCCGCGCAGGGCGTCGTGCTCGGGCACCACCACCACATCCCAGTGGCGTGCGCCGATGCGCGGGTCAAGGATCTGCACCACCTGGCTGCCACGGGCACGCAGCACGCGCAGCGCACCGGCAGCCTGGCGGCCACAGCCGATCGCCAGCGCCGGGGCCTCGGCGGCCAGTGTCGCGAAGGCCTCGCCGTAGCCATCCACATCGCCCGGCAGGCGCCGTGGTGAGACCCAGCGCCAGGGGGCGCGGGGCTGCAGCACCAGCGGCCGATGGGTGCCCTGGCGCAGCGCCGAGGCCAGCGCGACCGCCTGGCGGACATTGCCCGCTCGGCCATCAGTGACCGTCCAGGGCGCGCTTGATCGTTTCACCATTGGCATTAATTCGTTTCAGCCCTGCTGGGTGTTGCAACAGTCGCGACACTCTACACTGCGGCTCGTCGATTCGCCCCGCGCCGCCCGCGGGCACTGACTTCCCTTAGCCGCCCTGGAGATCCACCGATGTCCCACGCGCTCGACGCTGCTGCCCTTGATCAGCTGTTCCGTACTGCCCGCACCCAGAACGCCTTCCTCGACAAGCCGGTTCCGGCCAGCCTGCTGCAGGAACTGTACGACCTGGTGAAGTGGGGCCCGACCGCGGCCAACACCACGCCGGCCCGCTTCGTCTTCGTTACTTCGAAGGAAGCCAAGGAAAAGCTGGCCCCGGCCCTGTCCGAAGGCAACCTGGCCAAGACCATGGCCGCCCCGGTCACCGCCATCATCGGCTTCGACTTGGATTTCCACGAAAAGCTGCCGTACCTGTTCCCGCACACCGATGCCAAGGCCTGGTTCGACGGCCCGCAGGAAGGCCGCCACGAAGCCGCCATCCGCAACGGCAGCCTGCAGGGCGCCTACCTGATCCTGGCCGCACGCGCGCTGGGCCTGGATGCCGGCCCGATGTCGGGCTTCGATCCGGCCAAGGTGGACGAAGCGTTCTTCGCCGGTACCTCCATCAAGTCGAATTTCCTGGTCAACCTGGGTTACGGTGACTCGGCGGGCCTGTTCCCGCGTCTGCCGCGCCTGTCGTTCGACGAAGCGGCGCGCATCGCGTAAGTCGCTGCATCGATTCCGGGCCGCCCCCTTGGCGGTCCCTGCTGTACCCACCCTACGATCCGGAGAGTTCCTGAGATGAGCGCCACCCGTAAACTGCTGCTGCCGCTGGCCCTGACCCTGGCCATCGCCGCCTGCTCCAAGCCGGCCGACACCGCTGCCCCGGCTGCCGATGCCGCCGCCCCGGCCACCACCGAACAGGCTGCTACCCCGGCTGCCGATGCCGCCGCTGCCGCCCCGGCCGCCGAAGCGATCAAGATCGCCTCGGGCACCTACAAGCTGGACCCGACCCACACCGACGTGCTGGCCCAGTGGAGCCACTTCGGCTTCTCCAACCCCAGCGCGCACTTCGGCAACGTCGAAGGCACCCTGGTGTACAACGCCGAAGACGTGACCAAGTCCACCGTGGAAGTGAAGCTGCCGCTGAGCGGCCTGAACAGCTTCACCGCCAAGTTCGACGAGCACCTGAAGAGCGCCGACTTCTTCGACGCCGCCAAGTTCGCCGATGCCACCTTCAAGAGCACCAAGGTGGAAGCGGCCGGCACCAACAAGCTGACCGTCACCGGCGACCTGACCATCAAGGGCATCACCAAGCCGGTCACCCTGGACGTCACCGTCAACGGCGGCGGCGAGCACCCGATGGCCAAGGTTCCGGCCGCCGGCTTCGATGCCACCACCACCCTGAAGCGCAGCGATTTCGGCGTCGGCGCGTATGCCCCGAACGTCAGCGATGAAGTGAAGATCCGCATCACCACCGAAGCCACCGGCGAAAAGCCGGCCGCTTGATGCACCCCGCTCACTCGTCGTGAGAAGGCAGAAGGCCCGCTGGAAAGCGGGCCTTCTTTTTGGGTGCTGGGGAACACGCGTTGGTAGGTGCCAACCTTGGTTGGCACGCACGCCTTGTCATGGCGGCCGGAATTCGCTTTGGTAGAGTCGACTGTTAGTCGACGGCTCTTCGCGGGATGCCAGAACCCCGCGCTGCGCGCGCGAGTCGACCAACAGTCGACTCTACCGCTGCTCGGTTCCATCACATCGTGCGGGGCGTGCTCAGCGCAGCGCGCCCAACCATGCCACGCACGCTTCGCTCGGGCTCTGCTTGGCCTTCACTGTCATGCCACTCACGCGCACGAAGGTCTGCGCGGCCTGCGCCACCACCTGGCGGGCGATCAGCGCCGCCTGCTTGGTCGCAGCCTGCTGCTTGCGCAGCTGCACGATATGCACCGACGGGCGGCCCACCGGCGCGTACTTCTGGTCGCGGCGCAGCACATCAGCCACCTGCGCCACTTCGAACTCGGCCTGCAGGTAGCGGTGCTGTGCCTCCACCAGCTCGCGCAGCGGCGCGCGCAGTGCGGCGGTGTCGGCGAAAGCGGCCAGGGCCGCATCGCAGGCGGCGTCATCGGCGAAGCGGGTACGCAGCGCGTCCACGCTGGCCAGGGTCAGTTTGGCCATGTGGGCCTCGTTGCTGCAGGAAAGGAGCGCGATTGTCGCATTGCTTGCCGGCTGATGCGTTGAACCGGGCGGCGGAATCCCTGTAGAGCCGAGCCCATGCTCGGCTCATCGCGCGCAGCGCGAGGGTTCTCCGATGGCGGAACGAAAAGCAGCCGAGCGTGGGCTCGGCTCTACAATGGCCCGCTGTACCACCCACGGAAGGAAGACCATGCAGGACGCGCAGTACTGGTTGAACGAATTCTGGACGGGCCTGAGCGTGCTCGATCTGCTGGGCGGCAGCGTGCTCGGCACGCTGCTTGGCCTGGTGCTGGGCATCCTCGCCTGGCGCGGGCTGCACCGCCGCGGCTGGCTGCAGCGGCGCAAGCGCTGGCATCACTGGCTGCTGGCCAGCTACGTGGTGCTGCTGCCGCTGGCCACCGCCTTCTTCGGCCTGCAGCTGGGCTTCACCGCCGGTGCGCACCGCGCGCTGTTCAAGCAGCTCGATCATTTCCAGCCGCATCTGCAGACCCTGGTGGAAGGCTGGAGCGAAGGCTTCACCGATTCACTGGACGACCCGCGCATGCGCGAGGCATTGCGCAGCCAGGGCACGGTGGGCGATGTGGCCGACACCATCGCCTCGGCTTATCTGAGCGAACACCCGCTGCCCGGCCTGGACCGTCTTGGCGATGGCCCGCTGGCGCGTGGTGCGGGATGGGTGATCGGCAAGGTGCGCGAAGGCCTGCTGCGCGGCATGGTGGAAGACACGCTGGTGGACAAGGCCGGCACGATCGGCCTCGAGCCGAAGGTGGTGCGCGAAGCGCTGACCATGCATGTGGATGAGCTGCTGCACACCCGTGGCGTGCTGCGGCTGGTGAAGGCGCAGATCAACGGCATGATGCCGGGTGTGTACTTCGGGCTGCTGTTGCCGCTGTTGGTCATCGCGCTGCTGGTGGCGCTGGAGATCTGGGCCGCGCAGCGGTTCGGGTGGACGCGGCAGGTGGTGTCCAGCGCGGTAGTGCCGGCCGCTGGCCGGCAGCTGCAGGTTCCTGCCGAGGGTTCATGAGGTTGCCGGCCAGCGGCCGGCACTACCCAGCCAGGCAAGAAGGTGCATGAGCGGCGGCGTAGCCCCTGTAGAGTCGAGCCATGCTCGACTCATCGCGCGCAGCGCGATGCGTGCGGATTTCGGGCTGCTGCCGCTGCTGATCATCGCGCTGCGGGCGGCGTCCAGCGTGGTAGTGCCGGCCGCTGGCCGGCAGCTGCGGGTTCCTGCCAAAGGTTCATGAGGTTGCCGGCCAGCGGCCGGCACTACCCATCGGAGGGCGGGCGGACCAACGGTCCGCATCCGCCATCTCTTGGTCAATCGCCGTCGGTTTCGTCCGGGTGGGCCTTCCAGTAGCCGGTGGAACGAATCCAGTCGCGCGGCACGCCCAGGTGGCCTTCGATGAACTTGCGCATCATGCGGGCGCGGCGCGATTCGGTGGCGATCCAGTAGAAGACGTCGCCGTCCGGTGCTTCGAAGTCGGTCAGCATGTCTTCCAGCAGGGTGCTGGTCGCCGCCGGGAAGCCGTTGCGCTCCAGCCAGTGGATGCGCACGTTCTCGTACTGCGGCAGGTCCTGGCGTTCGGCTTCGTCGCTCACTTCGATGAAGGCCTGCACCTCGGCACCGTCCGGCAGCACGTCCAGCCAGCGGGCGATGGCCGGCAGCGCAGTTTCATCGCCGATCAGCACATAGGCATCAAAGCTGTCGGCCACCACGAACGAGCCGCGCGGGCCGCCGATCACCAGCATGTCGCCCGCCTGGGCCTGCTCGGCCCACGGCCCGGCAATGCCCTGGTCGTGCAGCACGAAGTCGATGGCCAGCTCGCCGGTTTCGTGGTCCCACCAGCGCGGCGTGTAGTCGCGGGCCGGTGAGGGCTCCTTGCCGGCCGGGTAGCTGCGGCCTTCGGCGGTCAGCACCGGCAGCACCATCTCGCCGCTGGCATTGGGGAAGAACAGCTTGATGTGGTCGTCGGCGCCGGGCGAATCGAAACCGGCCAGCTCGGCGCCACCCAGCACGATGCGGCGCATGTGCGGGGTGACCTCTTCGGTGCGCAGCACGGTCAGTTCACGGAAGCGCACATCCAGGCGCAGGCGCGTGTTGTTGTGTTCGGTCATGGGGATACCTGTAAAGGTGTCGCGCGGGGGGCGCGCGGCGTAGGGGCGACCTGGCTGGAGTCAGTCTGGCTGGGTCGTTGAAAAGGGTTGGCTCTCGCTACCGGCCGTACCGTTGAGCAGCGCGGATGCCCGCGTCAGCAGCGCCGCAACTTCTTCCGCCTCGCCCTCGGCCCAGCGGCCGTGGTGGTGCACCAGCGCCCGCTTGAACTCGCGCAGGGCAGTGGCCAGCGGCGGCGGCAGCGAGGCCTTGGTGATCTCGCGGGCACGGTCGAAGGCGCGTCGCTGCGCCAGGCGCACCTGGGTGCGCTGCACCTTCAGCTCGAACTCGCCGGCGGTGGTGATGCGGAAGATCCGCTTGCCATCCACTTCCTCGGCCTCGATCCAGCCGGCCTGCTCGAAGCTGGCCAGCAGCGGGTACATGGTGCCGGCGCTGGGCGTATAGGCCTGCATGAACTGGTTGCTGATCAGCTGCATCAGCTCGTAGCCATGGCGCGGCTGTTCGCCGATCAGGGCCAGCACCAGCAGGCGCAGGTCGCCGCGGCTGAGCACCCGCGGCTGGCCGTTGCGGCGCGGTACCGCCGGGTCGGGGGAACGGGCTCTGGGAGAAGGGGTACGGCTCATTTCGATATATCGGTAAACGAGTGTGCAAACGATATATCGATATGCCGAAGCCGACAATCATCGATCCGGCCACAAGCAGCTCTGTTTTGGGCCACGGCTGGCCGCGCGCAGCAAAAGGGGCGCCCCTTGCGAGGCGCCCCGGCGATGCTGTGGAAGGGAGCAGGGCCACCGGGCCCATCACTCGCGGGCCACCCTGGGCCCACGACCGGCACAGATCCAGAGGCAGGTGCGACATGTTGTCGCCGGTTCAGTAGCGCCGCCCGAACCGCCCCTACGGCGGCGCCGGAGTTGCCCTACAACCGTCATCGGCAGCGGTAACACTGCGTCCTGCACATGGGCGCAGCAGCCCGCAAGCGACAGCCCGCGCAGCCGCCACGGCCCGCCGCAGGGCCTTCACCGGGACGTGCAAGCCCCTTGCGGACACTGGCCGGTTGCATCCATACGCCTGCGTAGCCAAGTGACGAAAGCCCTTGGTGCGCTACACTTTGCGGTCTAGAAATCTATACAACAGTCGCGCGCGTGCGTGCGGTTATGGGAGCGCTAATGAACTGGTTGAACGAGGTGCTGAACAACGACCCGAATCCTGTGGAAACCCAGGAGTGGATCGAGTCGTTGAAGGCCGTTATTGATGTCGAGGGCTCCGAGCGCGCGCATCAGCTGCTGGAAGGCATGGTGGAACTGACCCGTCGTTCGGGCGCCTACCTGCCGTTCTCTCCCACCACCGAGTACGTCAACACCATCGAGCCGCAGCTCGAGGCCAAGAGCCCGGGCAATGCCGAGCTGGAATGGCGCATCCGTTCGATCATCCGCTGGAACGCGATGGCCACCGTGGTGCGCGCCAACCGCAAGCCGGGTGACCTGGGCGGCCACATCGCCTCGTTCGCCTCCGGCGCCACCCTGTACGACGTGGGCTTCAACCACTTCTGGCGCGCCCCGAGCGAAAGCCATCCGGGCGACCTGCTGTTCATCCAGGGCCACAGCGCCCCGGGCATCTATGCGCGTTCCTTCCTGGAAGGCCGCATCAGCGAAGAGCAGCTGGACAAGTTCCGCATGGAAGTGGACGGCGGTGGCCTGTCCTCGTACCCGCACCCGTGGCTGATGCCGGAATACTGGCAGACCCCGACCGTGTCGATGGGCCTGGGCCCGCTGGCCGCCATCTACCAGGCGCAGTTCATGCGCTACCTGGAAAACCGTGGCCTGATCGAGAAGTCCGATCGCAAGGTGTGGTGCTTCATCGGCGACGGCGAGAGCGACGAGCCGGAAACCCTGGGTGCCATCGCCCTGGCCGGCCGTGAAGGCCTGGACAACCTGATCTTCGTGGTGAACTGCAACCTGCAGCGCCTGGACGGTCCGGTGCGCGGCAACGGCAAGATCATCCAGGAACTGGAAGGCGTGTTCCGTGGCGGCGGCTGGAACGTGATCAAGCTGCTGTGGGGCGGTTACTGGGATGCCCTGCTGGCCAAGGACAGCGACGGCGTCCTGAAGAAGCTGATGATGGAAACCGTCGACGGCGAGTACCAGAACTGCAAGGCCTTCGGCGGCGCGTATACCCGCGAGCATTTCTTCGGCAAGTACCCGGAAACCGCTGCGATGGTGGCCGGCCTGAGCGACGACGACATCTGGCGCCTGAACCGTGGTGGCCACGACCCGCACAAGGTGTACGCCGCCTACCACCAGGCCGTGAACACCAAGGGCATGCCGACCGTCATCCTGGCCAAGACCGTGAAGGGTTACGGCATGGGCAGCGCCGGTGAAGCGCTGAACCCGACCCACCAGACCAAGAAGCTGGACGACGAAGCCGTGCGCCACTTCCGCGACCGCTTCAACATTCCGGTGACCGACGCGCAGCTGGCCGACGGCCAGGTGCCGTTCTACCACCCGGGCCCGGATTCGCCGGAAGTGCAGTACCTGCAGGAACGCCGTGCCGCGCTGGGCGGTTACCTGCCGCAGCGCCGCCGCAAGGCCGACAAGACCTTCGTGGCGCCGAAGCTGGAAGCCTACGACCGCCTGTTGAAGAGCAGCGGCGAGCGCAGCTACTCCACCACCATGGCCTTCGTGCAGAGCCTGAACATCACCCTGCGCGACAAGGAACTGGGCCCGCACATCGTGCCGATCGTGGCCGACGAAGCCCGTACCTTCGGTATGGAAGGCCTGTTCCGCCAGATCGGCATCTACGCGCCGTTCGGCCAGAAGTACAAGCCGGTCGACGCCGACCAGCTGATGTTCTACCGCGAAGACCAGAGCGGCCAGGTGCTGCAGCAGGGCATCAGCGAGCCGGGTGCGATCAGCTCGTGGATGGCCGCCGGTACCAGCTACTCGGTCAGCAATGTGCCGATGCTGCCGTTCTACATCTACTACTCGATGTTCGGCTTCCAGCGCGTGGGCGACATCGCCTGGCAGGCCGCCGACATGCGTACCCGCGGCTTCCTGCTGGGTGGCACCGCCGGCCGCACCACGCTGAACGGTGAAGGCCTGCAGCACGAAGATGGCTTCAGCCATCTGGTGGCCGGTGGCATTCCGAACGTGCGCAGCTACGACCCGACCTTCGGCTTCGAAGTGACCGTGGTGCTGCAGCACGGCACCAAGCGCATGATGGAAGACCAGGTGGACGAGTATTACTACGTCACCCTGATGAACGAGAACTACACCCACCCGGAAATGCCGGAAGGCGCGGCCGAAGGCATCGTCAAGGGCATGTACCTGCTGACCGACGCCGGCAAGCCGAAGAAGGGCGAGCTGCGCGTGCAGCTGCTGGGTTCGGGCACCATCCTGCGCGAAGCCATTGCCGCCGCCGAGCTGCTGGACAAGGACTTCGGCGTGACCGCTGATATCTGGAGCTGCCCGAGCTTCAACGAACTGCGCCGCGATGGTTTCGACGTGGAACGTGCCAACCGCCTGCATCCGGAAGGTGAGCAGCGCAAGGCCTACGTGACCGAGCTGCTGGAAGGCCGCCAGGGCCCGGCGATTGCCGCCACCGACTACGTGCGTGCGTATGCGGACCAGATCCGTGCGTTCGTGCCGATGTCGTACACGGTGCTGGGTACGGATGGCTTCGGCCGTTCGGATACGCGTGCGAACCTGCGCCGGTTCTTTGAGGTTGACCGGTACTACATCGCGCATGCCGCGATTGCGGCGCTGGCTAAGGACGGGAAGATGACCGGGAAGGATGTGGCCCGGGCGATCAAGCAGTACAAGATTGATCCGGAGAAGGCTAATCCTGTTGGGGTTTGATTGCTAGATAGTTAAGTGGTCCGCGGAGCGGGGTCGCCGCTCCGCGTTGTTGTGGGGAGCGTGAGTTTCTAACTTCATGTCTGAGATACCCAATAAAATGGTTACTGCAGTCGACCTTTTGCCCGTGGCTAAAGAAGCGTTAAAGCCTGCGTCGGGATTCATCGATGCACTGCTTGCGCCGAAACTAGAGAAAGTAAAGGGCTGGGCGCGTACGAGAGAACGCGACAAACGAGTTGAAGCCGCTCGTTTAGCAGATGCTTCAGAGAAATATCTTCGACGTCTTCTCAAACGAATTTCTAGCGTAACTTCGCTTGTATTTCCTCAGAGATCCGTTCCGTTGCCTGAGGTTTATGAGCCGCTTTTGCTGGTCGATGTTACAGCGCGAATGAACTTTGCAGCGTCTCGGCGCCAGCGGGCTGGGGCGAAACCTATATTTTGGATGGATTTGACGAGGCCAGGAACTCGTAGCTTCATAATTGATGGTGCAGGCATGGGAAAGTCTACCTATGTGAAGCACCTTTCTATGCTGGAAGTCAGTAGTTCGGACCGAATCCCAATCTTCGTTGAGTTGCGCCGAGTGGGAGAGAATGAAAGCCTCCTCGAAGCGCTTGCTCGGGATTTTGATGATCTTCATCAGAAGTATGACAGAGAGCTTTTTCTTAGCTTGTTGTCGGTAGGTAGATTTCTTATTGTTTTGGATGGTTTGGACGAAGTGCCTGTTGAAGCGCGACAGTCCTTGTGTGTTCAGATAGAAGAGCTATCCGTTAAGGCGGATACAGCATCGATCGTTGTAACTTCTCGTCCGGAAGTTTCTCTGCCAATCATGGCAGGCTCGAAAATTTTTAACTTTCTCCCGCTGAGTAAGGTTCAGGCTGCGTCTTTGATCAATCGATTTGATCAGTTTGCTGGTATCGATGTTGGGGCTAGATTGCTTCATCGGCTGGATGAATTGCCTGAGCATTTTCTTGAAAAGCCAATATTAGTTGCGCTTTTATACATTTCATTTGGGCATAATGGCGAAATATCCCCGAATGAATCAAGCTTCTATGATGATCTGTACGCTGCCTTGTTCAAGGGGCATGACCTCTCGAAAGGAGGTTTTGCGAGGAAGAAGATCTCCGGGCTGGAATTTGATAGCTTTAGGCGGCTAACCAGAGCTTTCGCATTCTTACTTATTGCTGATCCACCCAGTGGAGGGATGACGGAGCAGAATGCAGTAGGTTACATTGAGAGAGCCATCGGCTTTGCAGCGGTTTCGCCGGTGTCCCCGGCGAACTTCTTGGATGATTTACTAGTTGCAGTCCCGCTGCTTTCTCGGGACGGGTCGGAAATGAAATTCTCTCACAAGACGATTGGCGAGTATTTTGCCGCTGATTTTGTGGCTAATTCTCACAATGGCTCAAGCCTTGTAAGGTCGATAATATCTTCACCGGCTGCCGATCAGTTTTCTCAGGTGATGTATTTTCTGAGGAGTTTGCATCCTCAGTTGTTTGGGCGGGAGGTTGTTCTTCCTGCTCTGAATAGATTTATAGCTATTCTTGAGGGTGAGGGGGATATTGCCATCAGCTCGCTTCGCTTTGCTGTTGGTAAGTTTAGAATAATGGCATCGGGTAAGCCTGAGTTTGATGACCCCTCTTTAAGTTCCGCGGAACAGGCCCGGGTGAGAAAAGCTCGGCCGATTCAGTTTGACCTCAATAGTGACGTTGCATTTCTTGATTTATTTATTGATGATCTGCTTGAGAATGCTAATGATGAAGATTATGTTAGCTTCATTAACGGCTTCGAGTGGCTTCCAGAGGGGGAGTGGTTTGATATAGATAAACTTCTGTCGCAGGAGGCGGATTTTCGGGAGAAATTCATAAAAATGATGCCTTCTTTGGTGGGTTTGTCGCATTCTCGGAAATCGAATCAATGGCGAAATGAGAATTATTTGATTAGTCTTGATAAGGTTGTTCGAAGAAAAGAGCAGATAGACGCCGAGAATTCAATGTCTGAAGGACTTTCGGCACTGCTTGCTGGATTGAAGTCATAGTTGAATTTCTGAGATTTTGGTTTGGCGGGGTCGATATGTTTTGTTGTGAGCGATCCTATTGATGCGGCTGTCAATATGCGTACGCGTTAAGATAATTCAAAGATATTTAGGTCGTAGACGGGGTTTGTAGTTTTATAAGGGGGGGGGGCTCACTATGTATTTTATCCAGTTAAAGGTGGGCATTATTTCTGATAGGCAGATCCATGGCGAAGCTGATCGTCAGCGAGCATCGGCGTGTCGAGTATGCTCCGGCTCTGCAGGTCAATTCCGTCGGTTCGGATAAAGAAGCATGCGCCAATGCTGCGCAGAACGGCTTGGCAGCGTGCACTATGGTGGGCATTGGTCATCTTACGGATCAGCAACTACCCCCCCCCACCCGCGTGCGCTAATTAATCTGTGTAGTCAACGCTGCAAAAGCCATAGTTAGGCCCTCCATTATCAGCCCCCGCAGATACTCCTCGAGCGCATCGTTCTGCCGCGCGCATTCCTTGGCCAGCGTCAGTTCGCCACCAGCGCAGACCGGCCAGCCTGCGGCATGAGTCCGCCTGCGGAGGGCAATGCTCAGGCAATTGATGTCGCGTCGGCCAGGGCCGGCCGTCTGTACCGGTTCCAGTGCGGTGCAACGTCACGACGAAAAAAGCTGGGGGTCGATGGGCAGTTTGCATCCGGCTTCGGCATTTTCCGGATCGTACTGCGCGTGCAGGGAGCGAAAATATTATCCCTACAGAGCACACAAGCAGCGCCACCGATAGGAGTGGCGTGGCAGAGTAGGGCGCCTCGAAAGCCCTATAACGACTACCTGTACCAACCATCCACGAAGCTAGTACGGCGGTGGTCTACAACGCGGACAGTTGCCGTAAGGTGACAACCTGCCCGGTGCCGCCCCATCCGCACAGCCTGGAGTCGGAACACAAATAGCAACAGGGTGTTTGTGCACATCATGAACGGCGAAAAACGTGCGAAGGACACGAAGAGAGTCTTGCAGAAGTTCAGTTGTAGGGTGCCCCGTCGCAGCAAGGTAAAGAGAGGAGGCAGGGTGTCACCGTGCCCTCGCTGTATCCGTAAAGAGCGTGCTGATTACGACATCGGAAGGTACTATCCCGTCTCGTAGGCCAATAGGCCGCATCAATTTGATGAGACAGGGGAAGCAGGGATGGCGTACTGGTGGGTGAACCAGAAGCAGACGTTTGATCGGGCTGTTAAGGCAGGCTACTTGTGGTCGCCGAAGACCAATGTAGAAGGGAAGACGAATCCCTTCTATGAGCACATGACCCAGGTACGTCCGGGTGATGTGGTCTTTGCGTTTGCCAACACTCGAATCAAGGCTGTCGCAATCGTCAATGGCGCGCACTATGCGAAAGATCGCCCTGATGACTTCAAGAAGACGGACAACGAATGGCGCAGGGACGGATGGGCCGTTCCGGTGGACTATCACCTTGTGGAAGCGCCGTTAAAGGTGAGCGAGCACATGGCGAAGATCGGGCCGAGTCTTCCGAGGAAGTACTCGCCACTGAAGCCGGATGGCAAGGCCAACCAGGCATACCTGTTCCCAGTGCCCCAGGAAATGGCTGCTGAGCTGCTGTCGCTGCTCAACGTTGACATCGATGTCCTAAGCGCTTGGCAAGACGAGGTGCGAGTCAAGGAGATCAAGGAAGACAAGAATATTGTCGATACAGTGAAGGCCCAGCTGATCAATGCCAGAGTGGGACAGGGAATCTACCGTAAGAACGTCAGCGAAATCGAAAAGGTCTGCCGCGTTACCGGTACCAGTGAGCCCAAATTTCTTATCGCTAGCCACATTAAGCCCTGGGCGAAGAGCACCAATTCTGAGCGCCTTGATGGAAGCAATGGGCTGATGTTGGCGCCCCATATCGATCGGCTATTCGACCGTGGATACATCTCGTTTGAAGATGACGGCCGGCTAATTCTGAGCAAGCAGTTGCCGGAGGCAGTGCGCTTGAGGTGGGATGTGGTGCAGAAGATTCCGAGCGTTCCGTTCTCGGCGGTGCAGGTCTCGTACCTGAATTACCATCGGGCCGTACTGCTGCGTAAGTAGGCAATGACCACCGGGAGTAGGCATCTCCGAATCGGGGATGCCTTGCGGAACCCGCAAAGTTGACTTCCCAACCGACGTTAGCCGATAGCACGTGGATGGCCAGCAGTCACGCGACAGTTGGCCACGTCCAACTGGGCTACTCCCGCACGTGCAACCGCTCAGCCACCTGCGCAGTCAACGCAACACACGCCATCTTCAATCCTTCCATAACCCGATCCCCCACGTACTCCTCTGGCGAGCCGTTCTGCCGAGTCCGCTCCGCAGCCAGCATCAGCTCTGCCACCACACGCAGGCCCGCCAACGCGCAATCCGCATCCGCCAGCTGTAGACAGCGCCCAGGCAGTTGATGCCGCTCCGGCCAAGGCTGGCCGTCCGCAGCCGCACCGGTTCCGATGCGGTGCAGCGTGGCGACGAAGGCGTTGGGATCGACGGACGGTTCGCGCTCGCGTTCGGCGTGGTCCGGATCGTACTGCGCTTGCAGGGAACGGAAGTCCGGTGTGTTCATGGCAGTGCTCCGTACAGGACAGATAGCAGCGCCACCGATAAAGGCGGCGGACGATGCGTGGCTCGAAAACCGGTAGATGTCAGACCGGCGGGTCCGAAGACCCCCACGCACCGCCCGCCATGGAACGCGAACGGATTGCCAGCCGGCGCCACGTAAAAGTGACGCCGGCTGGCAAGCGTATACATCTGACATCAAGACGGGTTTTCGAGTCCCGCGCCACCCTTTTCCGGTGGCACGCCAAGAGATACCCGCGCAGCTGCCAAATGCCAAGAAACCACAGGACTGATCATTGCCAGTCCTGACGCTTTCGGCATTGTCGCACACGGTGTTAAGCCGGCAAGCGATTGCGCTGCAACGGTCTTGAAGGGCTTGGCGCTATTGACTCCAAGCGCAGGAATACCGGCAGCTAGGGCGATGACCTGGAGCCAATCGCGACAGATTGGACCGACGGTTCAGCCGGGCGGCGCCTCGGCTGTAGGCACGAAGGTCAGGCGGACCCGCACCCGCGCATGCAGCGCGACGCCCTCAACCACGACCGGATCAAAGCGCCACTGGTCCACTGCGGTAAAGGCCGCACGATCAAGCTCCCGCAGTCCGCTGGACCGCGCCACCATCACGTTGGAAACGTGGCCCAGCTCATCCAGTTGAGCAACCAGCAGCACCGCCATGGGAGCCTGCAGGAAGGTATCGGGCGGCGTGGCGAGGGGCGTTGAATACACAACGGTGGGCGCCTGCTGCAGCTTGAAGGTGGGGTTGTCGCCGGCCTCTACGAATACTTCGGTGGAAACCTGCGGGTCTGCCGCCATGGCCATGGCAGGTGTAGCGCCCAGCAGCATCAGGGCGAGGTTCAGTGCCAGGGCGGTGTTCAAATGGGGCATACGTGGTTTCCATTCCGGTGCGCTGCCAGCATAGCGGCCATCCCCTGGCATCGCTTGCCTTGAATGCCGGCGTGCGGGATTTCTGCGCGGATTACATAGGCGCGTCCGGCCGTGGCCAGAGTGCATCGTCGCGCTCCAGGTCGTAGTCGCTGCCGAACGCCAGTGCAGCCTCGCGCGGTGGGAGGTCTGCGTAGCAGCGCATCAGGTACTCATCCATGCCGGCATCGCTATGGTCGATGGCAAACAGGTGGAGGAGCTCCTTGTCGAAGGCCTCCAGCCATGTGGGGTCGATCCTGGTCATGGGCATCCTCCAGTGGGGGAGGGCAGGATGGTCCGGATCTGTCTCAAAGCATGGGACCAGTCCCGCATGCGCTCTGGCGGACGGCTCCCCCCACTGGATATGCTCCACCCGCCGATACCAGGAGTCATCGTCATGGAAGACCTGCTCAATCGATCCGCGCTGCTTCGCCAGGCGATCCTCTCCACGGTGGATCATCCGCTGGCGGATGACTCGCCCAGATTGTTGGCGTCACTGGACGCAGCATTGCTGAGCCTTGAACATGCAGACGCCCTTCGCACGCTGCTGCAGGCCGGCATGGCGTCCTCTGCGATGGCATTGATGCACTGCCAGTACGAGGCCTTCACGCGGTCCGTCTGGATCCTGCACTGCGCAGACGACAAGCAGGTCGAGCTGCTGTGCCTGCCGCCGGAGGCTGGAACGAGCGAGCAAAAGTTGCCGATGCTGTCGAAGATGCTGGAAGCATTCGCAAAAGTAGCGGAATTGACCAATCTGCTCCCGCACCTCATCGAACTGAAGGTCCACGCTTGGGCTCCGCTGAACTCATTCGTACACGCAGGGGTGCACGCAATGAGCCGAAGCCGCGATGGCTTCCCCACGCCCTTGGCGATCAACGTCATCCGGATGAGCAACAACCTTTCGATGATGGCGGGTCAGCACCTTGCTATCCTTACCGGCGTTCCGGAATTGCAGAAGGAAGTGCTGCGGCTCGATGAGGCCTTTGCCGAGTGTCTTCTCTTCGATGAAGAAAAACGCCGGGCCATCGAGGCGAGGGCGCAGGTAGAGCGGTAGAGCTAGCTGAAGCCGACTGCCTACATCGCATGTCTGCCTGCTCACGCGCCTGGCGGTGGCCGATTGCTTCCTCCTGGTTCAGGCTCTCCTGCACCGGCCGCTGGGCGGCCTCTGCGGTTGCCATGTTAGTGCGAAGGGCCAGCGGTGGTCCAACAGCCGATCGCCGTGCCGGCGGATCCTCGCAGCTACCACGCGTTTGCTGCCCGCACCTGGATATCCTGCTGTGCTCGCTCATCCTGCAATAGCTGCTCCTGCTGATTGGCCAGTGCGCGCTGCTGCGCTTCCCTACTGACCGAATCGAACTGCAGCAGTGATTCCTCCACCGGTGTCTGCGCAGCCTCTGCGGTAGACATGGAAGCGCGCAGATGGGCAGGATCGTTCGTCTCGCCCTGCACCACGAAGAGGGTATGGCCGGCAGGATGCGTTGCAGTGGCGTTGCTTACGAGCACGTGGTCAACGTGGGACAGGTCATTGTCCTTGGCCAGAACCAGCAGGCTGGCGGTCATTTTCTCGCTCGTGGCATCGAAGCTGCGGCCGTGCCTGGCATCCAGCTCCGCTACGCCCTCACGGATCTGCAGATAGAGCGCGTGATCGGGATGGCCGGGCTGCATCGGATTGCTTTCTGCCAGAGCGGCCGACGGCGGCGCTACCTGCTCAGGGAGGTCGCGCTCCTCACCTGAAGGTGGGGAGGGCAGCGCTGTCTGATGGGCAGCGTCTCCGCCAACGTCAGCGGATCGGGGGCCTGCAGGTTCCAGCTCCGAATTGTCCCGGGCCGGGGGGGGCGGGACTGGGAGATCCAACGGGACTTCCTGCGCGGTCCTTCGGGCCTGCTCGTTCTCAGAAGGTTGCGGCAGTGGCTTCTCGGCTTTGTCCTGAACTGTAGCGACGGCGGGCTGCACCGGCAGTGCATCCGCAAGCTTCTGCGGCTCAGCGCTACCCTCACGTGCGGGATCCTCAGCCTTGTGCTCCTGCATGTGAACTGGCTGGGTTGAGCCTGCACTGGCCGCAGTACTTACGACCGAGGCATTCCGCTCCTCATAGGTCTGCTCTACTGTCGGTTCATGTTGCGAGGCACTTTGTGGGCCCACTGCTGGTGCAGTCGGTGCTGGCTCCTCCTTCCGAACGTCCTGCCGGGCGGCATCCTCTGCACGCTGCGCCGAATCGGCTTGCCGTTCAGAGCGACTCTCCACTCGTTGCTCACTCTCACGCGAAGGACGTGTGCGTTCTGGCTCAACAATCACCGCCGAGGGCGCCGCGATGACTGGAGCGGGTGCAGGAGCGGGTTCCCGAGCGGGCTCAACGGCAGCGCTGGTTGCTGCACCCCGTTGCAGGTCACTGTCGACCTTCATTGCCTCAACCGGGTCGACCTGCACCCCTCGCGCCTCCAGCACGGCCGTAGACGCTGCCTGCTGCGCATCCACCGCCGCGCTGCCTTGGCGATTGGCCTCCTGCAGGGCTTGCCGGTGTGCGTCCTGCTCCTTTGCAGTCAATGCAGCAATGCGTAGCTCGGGCACGTCGGGCGTCGTTGCTTGATCTGCAGGTGTGGCGCCTTGGGCAGCCAGTGAGGCCTCAGGCCGAAGCTGCGACTGAGCCCGCGTAATGTCCTCAATGGTGGTGGTGCCGGTGAGCACCATCCGGTTTCCGCCGGCGTCACCGAACGTGGCGATGGCACTTTCTGCGCTGGGTGCGTGGGTACGGGGGTCTGGCATCAGCTCCAGAACCACGTCGCCTGTTCTGCCTTGCAGGTTCAGCGTCTGCTCCACCGCGACGGCTGTAGCTGCAAGCTGCTGCTCGGTGCGCTCGATGCCATGGCGCGCGTACAGCGCATCCACCTGGCCGCGAATACCTTCGTGTGCAACCTGTGCGGTGTCCTTGAGCTGCCTCGCGATGTCGTGCAGTCCGGCAATACCGTCATTCTGGCTTTGCCAGGTGATCTCCAGTTCGTCGCTCAGGTTTCGGTTGGCGGCGCTGTCAAAGATCACACCCTTGCTGACCCATTGGCCGTCCGCCTGCCGTGTATAGGCATTGCCATCACTCGCCTTCAACGTGTCGGCGCTGGCTTGCGCGTCCTGAACGGCACGAGGAATGGATGGATTGTTCGCGTCGCCGAAGTCGCTCCAACGCCCTTGCTCGTGAGCAACCATATAGCGCGCAGCCATCGCGGCTTTGGTGTTTGACGCGTTCTGGGCGATGACCGTGCGTGACTGTTCATCCAGCGCCTGCGCCTGCTCCGCCGAGACTGGCAGGTGGCGGCTGTTGGGCACTCGACCATCCACCATTTCCTTGATTTCAAGTTCCCATTGCCCCGAGCTGGCATCGCGTACAAAGGCGCGATCCGTTTCGAAGGCAGCTCGCGCGGGCTCGGCCAAGCCATTGGCGCTCAGGCGGTAGGGATTCTGCGATGGTGGCGGGTTCGACAAGCCCAACTCATACGAGGCCCGAGCCGCCTGCCAGTTCAACTGGCGCTCCAGTGTGCCGGTGGCGACGTAGCTGGTGCGGAAGGTGACGTCGTCACCCTGTGCCGTCTGCACCGGGCGGACTTCGACGCCGGTGCCCAGGTCGGTGCTCTGGACCTGCTGCTGTTCACCGGATCGCAGCCATCGCCCAT
The DNA here is from genome assembly GCF_013464915.1 of Stenotrophomonas maltophilia. Lineage (GTDB taxonomy): Bacteria > Pseudomonadota > Gammaproteobacteria > Xanthomonadales > Xanthomonadaceae > Stenotrophomonas > Stenotrophomonas maltophilia_AT. The sequence continues at coordinate 18,738 of NZ_RAVT01000053.1, read as the reverse complement.
TGGGGTCGGCCGGGTCGCGTGTCCAGGTGCGCCCCATCGGATCGACCTGGGAGTAGACGCGTTCGATGTCTTTCTGCTCGGCCCAGCGTTCGCCGAGGTACGCACCGAGGACGCCGCCACCGATACCCGTTGCAATGGCGCCGGGCCCCGTCCACGAGCCCGAAGCAAGGCCGACACCGGCACCGCCAAGAAAGCCACCCACTGCGCCGCCGACGTTGCGGCCCATGAAGTGTGCAGCGGTGGAATCTGCGCCTGCGGCATTGCCCTGCGAGTTCAGCTCAATCCACTTGTGCCCGGAGGTGGCGAAGTCGTGCGCAAGCAGTGCGACGCCTGCAACGCCGGCAACCTTGATGGCGGGATTGATTCCGGCATGTACGCCATGCGGTGCAACGTCGGCAGCTGCTTCGGCAACCGTCGCCGCATGGGGAGGGCCGCGTGGAGCTCCTGGCTGCAGGGGCGCATGCGATGGTGGTTCGGGCAATTCAGCGAACAGTCGCGGTCCTGTGCCCAGGTTGGCATGCGCGGCGACCCAGTTCGCGCGCGTGGTCGACATCTCGCTCAGGTTCAACGTGCTGTAATCGTGCAGCGGTCGTTCGAAGAGCGTCTTGCTGACAGCGTCATAGCCGTCGATGGGCTTGAGATGCAGGCGCACCTGCGCAACGTCGACGGGGTGCACGCTGTTGGTGGTGGCATGCTGCGCGAGGCTGCGCTCAAGTGCCTGGTACTCGGCGGCGGACTGGCTTGCGAAGGCCAGCGGCTCTGGGCCGAAGGCGCTTATGGGGTAGCCGTTGATGCGGACAGTGGGGTGGTCGAGGGCGGTGGCTAGTTCGAACCTACTGAAACCGCGATCGGGAGGCGCCCCATCCACGAAAGCGATCAGCGGCTTGCCCGTAGCAATGGCGTTCTCGAAGAACTTTGGGCTGCCGGCGTTCCACATTATGTCTTGGAGCGCACCCACATAGTTCTTGTCGAAGGGAACGATCCCCTTTGACTCCATCACGCTTCTGAGGCCAGCTTCCATCGACTGGAGATCGGGGATGTGAGCTGGATTCTTGGCTAGCTGATCGACGAACTTTCCCCATGGGGTATCGCCAATTATTCCCGACTTTCCGTTGATATCCTTTGAGTACACCTCTGCATTGGTGTAGTTGGAGATTCTTGTGGTGTCCTTGCCCGAGAACGCGAGGTAATCCATCCCATCCGGAAGTCGCGGAGGGTGGGCCTGCATATTGCCGGTTACATACTGTTCGAAGCTGGCGCTGGTGGTTGGACCCGATCCCGGTGATTTCAGATAGGTGATGACATCGGAAATCTGTTGCGCAGTCAGGGCTTCTCCACTCCCGGCCTGGGTTGCGCCGCCGAGTGTGGTCTTCACAAAATCATCGAAGATGAATTTGCTCATGGCTTAGACCTCAGGCGCCGAATGCGGGGACTTCAACGCTGGCCAGCACGATGGAGCCGTCGGTCAACGTGACGACGTCTGCGGGTGCCGGAATCTGCGATTCCATCAGTGCCTGCGGACTGGTCACCGCGAGATAGCGTAGGGATTCATCGTTGTCAGTTCGGCCTGCGAATGAAAGTACGAACCCTTGTGCGAGCCCTTTGAGATAGGTGAAGTCGTCATCGGCGTTACCCAACATCTGCTTGTATGCCAGCATGGCGTGGATGACCTGAGCATGCTTGAGGTCAAAGACGAAGCAGTGGACGGAGCGTCCTTCGTCCTGCGTAGTTTCATCCCACCCATCGAATCCAACTCCACCTACACGCGACTCTCCGCGATAGATGGCGAACTGATACTCGGTCCCGTGCCGACCGTCTGCCAGAACAGTCGGTCCAATTCTTGGGCGAGGGATCTCCGTTTCACTGATCGGATCGAGCGAGGAGTAAGGCTTGGCCTGGAAATGGAAGGGCATCTTAGTTCCTGCGTTTAGTGGGGCGGCTGCTGCTAGTGACCGATTGAGTGGATCGGTCGGCGTCCGCAAGAATAGGGAGGGCATCCGTAGCCAGAACAGCCCGGTCACCTTTGATGCCGCGCGACGTCGGGCCGATGACCTTGCCAGCGATAGATCCATCACGGGATTCAAAAGCCCGCAGCATGTCGGATCGCTGCTTGAGGCGAGGGCGTGGGCCTTGCGCGTCTGCTTGGCTGATGGTTGGTTTCGAGCCAATCGCGACAGCGGGCCGAGCCTGAAAGCACGGCCCGCGTAATCGTTCATACAAGGGCAACAGTGTCGGCAGCCTCACGATGAGGTCCATGAGCAAATCCATTGCTTCACATGCGCCAACTATACGGCCCACTCCCGCCTTACTCCATACAACGATACATGGGCACCGCCGGAATGCACGCTGGTTCACACATTCAGCATGCCAGTCGTGGCCCCAACTTTGTCCTCCACCTACCCCCCATCCCACCTATGCCATCATCCAGCCAGGACCGCAGCACCCATCAAGGCTGAACAGGCATGGAGCAGGCAACACGCTACACGGCAACGCTGTACCTGGCCGCCCCCGGCACCCCACTGAAGAGTGGGGGCATCTCGCCGCGCGGCCACATGTACCTGCAGGTGGCCGCGGGCGACGAGGCCCACAGCTACGGCTTCGCGCCACCGCGCCAGGTGCCGGGCGAAACCCTCACCGGCGTGCAGTACGCGCAGGTGCGCCATGACGATGCCGACGAACATCTGGACCCGTACTACAGCCGCACCCTGGAAATCACTGAGGAGCATTACGGCTGCCTGCGTGATTTCGCCGAGGAACCGGCCGAGTTCGAATTCGATGTGGATCGCCCGGCCACCATCAACCGCTGCAGCGATTTCGTCTGGGCCGCGCTGCACTACGCCGGCTTGCATCCGCTGCCGGCGCCGCTGGATGGGGGCAGCAACCTGGGCGAGTTCGCGGTGCTGTTCAACCTGCCGGAAATCCAGTGCATTGCCGCGCCGTTTCCGGGTAGCGATCTGGATACCGAAACCCACCACGCGATGCCCGAGCGCGAGGCCGAGCATCATCGCCAGGGCGACCGTGCCAGCGATGAGCCGCCACCGACGCCAATCGAGGTGGCCGGCACGCTGCTGGACCCCTCGCACCCGGACCACCGCCTGTTCTCGCAGCTGATCCAGAAAGTGGCCGAACTGGACGCCGCGCACGGGCGCCCGTTCGATGCTGTCAGCCAGCGCATCAGCGCCAGCCTGTTGGTGCTGGCCAAGCAGAACAATCTCTCGCGGGTGGATCACGTGCTGCTCAGCCAGCCGACCCAAAGCAGCCATGCAGCCGAGAGCATCTTCATCGTGCAGGGCGACCGCAACGACCCGGGGCACCGCCGCGCCAGCATCGCCACCGAGGTGGCGGCCAAGACCGATGTGGCTGATTCGCTGCGGTTGAAGGAGCAGTAGTCCGCGCACCTGCCATACGCGCGCCGGCGCACGCCACGCCCCCCACCTGCTACCATTCCCCCGCAACCCCAGCCAGCCCACCCTGCGCAGACAGATGCGGGGCGGGCCGTCGCAGTACGGCCCAGCGAGCCAGGACACCTTCCCGTGCCCATTCAAGGACGCTCGCATGTTCCGTAATCCTCTCTTCCGCTCGGCCGCCCTGGCCGTTGCCGTTTCGCTCAGCCTCGGCGTGCCCTCCGCGTTCGCCGACAACGCACCTGCCGCCAGTGCCACCGCCGCCGTGCAGCGCCAGGCCGTGGCCAAGGGCCTGTACGAGCTGGCCTACAGCCCGAAGCAGAACGCCGTGTTCGTGGCCTCGTCCGGTGGTTTCGGCGATGACGCCGGCCCGGCCCAGGTGCTGCGCCTGAATCCGACCACGCTGGCCGTTGAAACCCGTATTCCGCTGGAGCGCAAGGCGTTCGGCGTGGTGCTGGATGACGCCCACAACCGCCTGTACGTGGGCAACACCGTGGACCTGTCGGTGACCGTGGTCGACACCGCGCAGAACAAGGCCGTCGGCACCATCCAGTTGATGGAGAAGAAGACCGGCAAGGACGGCAAGGCCGCCTACACCCACGACCTGCGCGAGCTGGTGGTCGACAGCGCGGCCAACCGCCTGTACGTGACCGGCCACAGCAGCCAGCCGGACGTGAGCAGCGTGCTGTTCGTGATCGATACCACCACGCTGAAGGTGATCAACACCATCGATGGCCTGGGCAATGCCAAGGCACCGGGCCTGGCGCTGGATGCGGCCAACAAGCGCGTCTACACCAGCAACCTGCTGGCCGACCTGGTGGTGGTGGGCACCGATTCGAACAAGGTGGTGGCGCAGCACAAGATCGCCGCCGAGCAGCCGATGAACATCGCGCTGGACCCGGCCGGCAAGCGCCTGTTCGTGACCGACCAGGGCTCGGAATTCCTGCGTGGCTACCAGGCCAAGAGCAGTGGCCTGGTCAGCAAGCATCCGGGCCAGCGCGTGCTGGTGCTCGACCGCAGCACCGGCAAGGAACTGGCCAGCATCCCGACCGACGCCGGCCCGCTGGGCATCCTGCTGGATGCACCGCGCAAGCGCCTGTACGTGACCAACCGCGAAGCCGGCACGGTGACGGCCTACAACAGTGACAGCTACCAGAAGGTGGCGACCTACACGGTGCCGACCCACCCGAACAGCCTGGCGCTGGATGCGAAGAACAACGTGTTGTTCGTGAGCATCAAGAACGGCGAGAAGGATGACAAGGGCGCTGACGAGAGCGTGGCGCGGATCCAGCTGTAACCGGCTACGGGGCCGCCCGTGCGTCCGGCACGGGCGGCCCTGCTCGGCTCAGGGCATCAAGTGCCCTGTGTTGCGGGTGACTTCTTCGTGTCTGCTTCCCGCGGGCACGATATGAACTCGGCAACCTGGTCCATGGGGACGCGATGGACAGTCCTGCTTTCGTCATCCTTGATGCGTACAAGCAGCACGGAACTTGTCGAGTACACAACGTTGATCGGATGGGTAGCAGTACCATCACCGATCAGGAGCCTGCGGGATGCGCTGTCACGCGATCGTAGATCCAGCGTCATGCAGCCCCCGGATTTGCCGCTTGGCGGATTGACAACCTGCGATGCCAGGAATGCACCGGTCGGCGGGAAGAGCATGGCCACGGTGACCATGATCGAGGCGAACGAGAGTGCAAGTACACCGACGCCGTATCGTCCACTCAGTTCATCGACCACTCTGATGACGATGGACTGGAATATGCCCAATGCTACTGCGGCCGTGAGCAGGCACACGCCAATCACCAGGTCGCTTTCCCTGGAGACCAGGCCGAGCATGAGCCGCATGATCGTGTTGATGGACAGCAGTTGCATGAGCCCCATGCCCAGCAGGAAGTAGCTGTCCAAGGAAAGCCATTTCTGCTTCCTGTCATCGGGCTTCGCCAATCGGGAAAAGAACACGAAGATCAGCAGGCAGCCAATTGTGCTGAGCCACAGTGCTGCATCTGAAATCTCGGTGTAGAAGGACGCGACATAGATTCCACTGAAGTGCAGTGCGCCTGGCGTGATCAGTGCAAGGCTCCAGAGCCAGAGCGTCCTTCTGCGGCTTGACGGATCGTCCGGAAGCAGCTTGATTCCCTGGCCTGGGGTATACGAGAACCGGTTGGGTGACAGCCCGATGGGGGAAAGGAACATTACGGCCAGGGCAAGGATGCGCAGCCCTGTCACCGCAAGCATCATGGGAAGTGCGGAAACGGCATCGGACGAAAGCAGGCTGAGAGGCAGCTCTTCCCTGACGGCGTAGTAGAGGATGCCCGCGCTGGGCAGAAGTACTGCAATCGACGCAATGAGTACCGGATGGCGCTCGATCCAGGCCAGCACCGGGCGCAGTTCCGCGACGACATTGTCAATGAAGGTCACGAGTTCGGAATGACGCTTGTTCATCAATCTCCCTTCTGGGGGTTCCATCATCCTGATCTGTGTTCCCTCGCTGTCCGATGAGGGGGTTGCCTGCTGTCGACCGCTGAGGTCGTCCGGGTTTCCTCAGGAGTAAACGTCTATCTGGTGTCACGTACTTCGTTGCTGTCGCGTACCCAGCATCCCAGGCCATACAGCGCGAGCCCGTACACCACGGTGGCACCGATGATTCTGAACATGGCGTTCCTCGTCAGGTGATTGAAGGAAGGGAGGCCCAGCACTGACATGGTCTCCCCGGAGAGGAATATGCGGATCCCTCCGACAATCTGTGTCGCAGCGCGATGTGTCGTCGCAATTGGCCACGAAAAGTTCGCAATAGGCCTAAAGTTTTCGGAAGTGCTGTCGATGATCCGGGGGGATCAGGCGTTACGACATGGTTTGTCGCTATATACGCCGAAGATGGATCTCCCAGCCAAACCTCAGGGCGAAGCATGCCCGGGTATTGGCCCACAGCTGGATGCTTTGCGTCACGGAGGAAAGCGCAATGGAACCCAATGCAGATGACAATGCCCGCGAAATGTCGGGCAGGCAGATCCTGGACGCAGCGACGACGATGTCAACGTTGGAGACTGTCCAACGCTATGGCAATGCAAATGCCGAATACATCAAGGGGTATAGCGGAAGAGACGCCCTGACCGGTCAGACATTTAACCATGGCCTGGAGAAGATCTCCAAGTACAAGCTTGATCCGGTACGCCCCGAAAACAGCATTGCCCAGCAGGCCGGCTATGCGGCTGAGGTCGCAGCGACCAGTCGTGACAATGCCGAGGCCATCATCAGTGGGTCACCCGTTCGCACGGTGCGCAGTGATGACCATCCTCAGTACCGGCGGAACGACGAGCGCGTTGACCGGGTAAGGGTGCTGGATGGCCAGATCATTGAAGGCAGCCAGTCCCAGATGAAGTTCGTGGGCAACCGTGACCGGCTGCTTGAGAAGATCGCTGCGCCCGATGGCGAGTTCTCACGCTATCGTGGGCTGAAGTTGGAGCTGCCGTCGGAACAGTACATCGATGCCGAGGCATATTGCCGGGCGCAGGCTGCAGATCTGCGCCGCCAGGCGGACGTGGTCGACGCGAGGGGCAAGCCTGAGGTAGCGCTGCATCTCCGTGCGAAGGCCGACAACTACGAGCAGCTGGCCGGCAACCTTCTGGATACGGGGCTGACCAGTGACGATGCGAAGTTCTATCGTACCCATCCGCGGATGGCGACGGTGCGCGACATCGCGCATACCAGCCACAGGGCAGGCCTTGAAGGCGCGCGCGGCGCGTTCATGATTGGCGCGGCGATCAGCGTGGCGACCAACGCGTATGCGGTTGCAATCGAACGCAAGCGGATGCTGGATGCGGCCTGCGCTGTCCTGGTGGATGGTGCCGTTTCTGCCGGCATGGGCTACGCAACGGCTGCGTCCGGGGCCGCGTTGACCGCAGTGATGCAGCAGTCGGGCCGGCAGAGCCTGCAGGTGCTTTCCCGTACCGCCGCGCCGGCCATGGTGGTCGACGTCTGCGTGACCATGACCAGCTGCATACGTCGTTACGCCAAGGGTGAGATCGACGGCGTCCAGTTCCTGGATGAGATCGGTGAGAAGGGTTCCGGCATGATGGCTTCGGCCATGATGGCGGCATTGGGCCAGATCGCGATTCCGGTCCCGGTGGTTGGCGCCGCCATCGGCGGGATGATTGGCTGCACGCTTTCATCGCTCTTCTATCGGGAAACGTTGGAGGCGGCCAGGAGTGCCGATCTGGCTGCCGAGAGGCTGGCCTTGGCAATCGAGCTCAATGAAGCTGCCCGTGAAGAAATTCTGACGCAGCGCCTGGCGCTGGCGCAGTTCATTGCGGCCGAGCTTCCAGTGCTGAATGACGAGACGGCCCAGTTGCTGTGTGCACTCGATACCACCCAGCCAGAGATTGACGCCGATGGCTTTGCGGCTGCAATCAACCGCTTTGCCCTTCTGCTGGGTAGCCGCCTGCAGTTTGATTCGTTGCAGGAATTTGATGCATTCATGACGGGTGACGAGCCACTTCGGCTTTGATCAATCAAACCCATTTCTGGTCGTGGCCTTCCGGGCAGGTTGGCCACACCGGCTTCCGTGTGTGATCCCAGGACCTTGGAGATACGATGTTCCTTTACCTGCTTCCAGACGCCGAGCAGGCAACCTTCCTGAAGGTTGCGCGCCTGCTGAGCGTGAGTGACAACCCGATGCTGTGGGATGGAAAGACCCACCAGGAAGTGACTGGCGATACCAACCTGAGCAAGGTTTCGCTGGATGAATCCGAGCACGAACGCGCGATCTTCGACAGCTTTTCCCGTGAGTGCGGCAAGGTATATCGGTCCGACGGGGTGACGAAGGAATTGTTGACGCGCCTGCAGACGATGCCGCTGGTGCGCCAGATCGACCCGGTGGAGCGGGCGCGTGTGGCATGCGAGGTGCTCGACTCGCTGATCGATCAGGCCATGGTCGAAGCCGCGCAGCCGGCCGTCCCGAAGGTGATGCTGTACGAACTGATGCTGCTTGCACTGGCCGACGGTGACGTGTCGAGTGTCGAGGAAGCACAGTTGCGTCGCCTGGCCGACATCTTTGGTATTGACGACTACATCTACAACGACCTGCTTGAGCGCGCGGAAAGTATCAATCGCGAGGCCAGCCGTACCGTTGCCATCATTCTTGAGTAAAGGGAGTTACGCATGATTCCAATCGTAATCGGGGCCGCGATGGCGGCCAGCGCGCTGTACGGCATCTACAAGGGCGGCAAGGCCGTGGTCGATCACAAGGACGCCGGCATCGCCAACGCCGATGCCAAAGGACTGATCGAGAAGGGCTCATCGTTGCTGGAGACGCAGCGCAAGCGTACCAACACGGTGCTTGAGGACTATGGCGCACGCAAGCTGCGCGCTTTCAATGGAGGGATTGCGGACTTCATCGATGCGTTCGGCCAGCTCAAGAACGTTGAGGGGATCGGCTCACCCGAACTGGACAAGCTGGTGCAGGGCGATTTCAGCACGGCGTCGCTGGAAGGCCTGAAGCGGGACTACCAGTTGCTGATGGACTCGGGCCTGGGCCTGGGCGCTGGGCTGGGAAGTGGCGCCGCGCTGGCATTTGGTGCGTACAACGGGACCATGCTGCTGGCCAGTGCCAGCACCGGTACTGCCATTTCAACCCTCAGCGGTGTTGCCGCAACCAACGCAACACTGGCGTGGCTGGGCGGCGGCTCGTTGGCTGCCGGTGGATTCGGAATGGCCGGTGGCACCCTGGTGCTGGGCGGTCTGGTTGCCGGTCCGGCGCTTGCGATCTTTGGCTACGTGGTGGGCAGCAAGGCTGAAGCCGCGCTGGCCGATGCCCGCCGTAACAAGGAAGTCGCTCGTACCCACTACGATGAGGCCGTGTTGGCTGCCGAACAGTTGGCTGCGGTCGAGGCAGTGACAACGCTCGCCAACAGGACGTTCTCCAAGTTGTGCATGTCGCTGCGTCGTGGTGTGGCCGACATCCGTGATGCCATCCGGGAGCACGGCTGCGATTTCAGAAGTTTCCCCCAGCAGGCGCGCGAGCGGGTTTTCCGTGCCGTGAAGATTGCCCAGCTGATCAAGGTGATGATCGATACGCCGATCCTGGATGACGAAGGCGCGCTGGTGCTTTCGACCGAGAAGACCGTGGCCGATGTGGATGCGGCGATGGTGGTGATGAAGGGTGAGGAACCCGCCAAGGCGGCTTGACGATGGGCGGAGCCCCACGCCGTTCTGGTGGGGCTCTTGCTCGCTGTCGGCTCTGGAAGGGAAGATTGATATGAAGATCCGTTCGAACGACACGTTGATGCGGCAGTGGGAGATGCTGCGCATGATCCCGCGCGCCCCGCGCAGGATATCGGTCAGGCAGATACTGGAGAATCTGGAGCCGCTGGGCTTCAGGACCAGCAGCCGCACCATCGAGCGGGATCTCCAGAACCTGTCCGCGCGGTTCCAGCTCATTGCCGATGACAGTGAAAAGCCCTTTGGCTGGAGTTGGTCCAGGGAAGCGAACTTCGCCTTCACGCCCAGGCTGTCGATTTCGCAGAGCGTTGCACTGCTGCTTTCGCATGCACATCTGCGTCAGCTGCTCCCGGCAACGGCCATGAATGAGCTGATGCCCGTGTTCGACATGGCGCGGGCGGAAGTCTCGACCTCGGGCTGGGCGGAGTGGGCCAGCAGGACCGCGATCCTGCCAACGGGCCTGAACCTGCTTGCCCCCGAGGTGGAAACGGCCGTACAGGTGGATGTCCACAGGGCATTGGCATCCCGACGCTGTCTGTCAGGCTGGTATCGCAGCAAAGGCAGGGACGAGTCCAAGGAGATGATCATGCATCCTCTGGGGCTGCTGATGCGCGGTTCTGCGCAGTACCTCGTCTGCATGCTGCGGGACTATACGGACATCCGCCACCTGGCGTTGCATCGCCTGAGTGGAACCCGGGTGCTGGAAATGGAGGCAAGGAGCCTGCCGGACTTCGACTTCCAGCGCTATGCGACGACCACCGCCACCGCGTTCCAGGGGCAAGGACGCATCGTGCTGGAGGCCCGCTTCCGGGCGAAGGCCGCGGAGCATCTCAGGGAGACGCCCCTGTCGGACGATCAGGCGATCAGTGACCTGGGCGATGGGTGGATCCGGCTGCGCGCTACGGTGGAGGACGACCAGACCCTGCGGTGGTGGCTGATGGGCTTCGGAAGCAACGTGCGGGTCGAGTCCCCATCGCACCTGTGCGACGCTATCGGCGCGGAGTTGGCCCAGGCAGCGAGCTACTATGCCCGCGATCTGGAGGAGGCCGTGGGCTGAAATGCCCCTGGTCGGGGTGAGTGAGCACTGACCGACGGGTTCATTTCGCTGCCGGCCGATGGTCGTAGCTGATCACCCGCTCGGCCAACCAGCGCCCGTCCACGCGGCGCCAGACCTGGATGAAGCGGGCCTGGCCGGTCCAGTGCTCGACGCCCTTTGCATCACGCTCATGGAAGCGGTGGTCGCCGATCTCCAGGGCGCGATCGTCGTGCAGCGGAAACACCTGCAGCGAGCTCTCCACCAGTTCGCGGCGCAGGTGGGTGTGGTTGGCGCGGGTGCTCTCGCACAGCGCGGCTACGCTGCGGCGGAAGTCGTCGCGCTTGCTGGCGGTCTTGCCCGCCTTGTCATGGAAGAATTCCATGTCTTCAGTGGTCATGGCCGCGGCCTTGTCGGCATCGCAGTCATCGAATGCGGCAGCGAACAGCTGCGCATCGGCCTGGCGGATCTGCTCGCGCAGGGTCTCGGTGGTGTTCGGCGTAGCGGCCAGGCCGGCAGCAAGCAGGGGCAGGGTGAGCAGCAGCATGGCAAGGCTCCAGGGCGGGATTCACGCAGGCTCGCACGGCACGCTGGGCGCCGCAGCCGCCCTGCGACGAAACGGGATTTCCAGGGAGTGAATGCCTGCATCGGTGGATCGGCCGGGTGGCGTGGGCTGTGCAGACGGTGTCATGGCCGCCGGCGATTCCCTCACGGCCCTCACAGGGGGTGGCCACTAGCCTGAGATCCTCCCCTTCCACAGGAGTTCCCATGCCTGCTTCCCGCATCCGCCTGCACGTTGAAGACACCGGTGGCGACGGCCGCCCGGTCATCCTGATCCACGGCTGGCCGCTGTCCGCCGATGCCTGGAAACAGCAGGTGTCGATCCTGCGCGACGCCCAGCACCGGGTGATCAGCTACGACCGCCGCGGCTTCGGCCGTTCCGACAAGCCGGCCGAGGGCTATGACTACGACACGCTGGCGGCAGACCTGGCCGGGTTGATCGAGGAACGTGACCTGCGCGACGTCACCCTGGTCGGCTTCTCGATGGGCGGTGGCGAGGTGGCGCGTTACGTGGCCAACCATGGCCAGGATCGTCTGCACAGCGTGGTGTTTGCCGCAGCGGTGCCGCCGTTCCTGCTGCGCAGCGACGACAATCCGGAAGGCCCGCTGACCCAGGACAAGGCTGACGAAATGCGCAGTGGTCTGGAAAAGGATCGCGAGGCGTTCTTCGATGGTTTCACCAGGGATTTCTTCAGTGCCCATGGCCAGTTGATGGTGACCGAAGAAACGCGCCAGGCGGCGATCGCGCTGTGCCACCAATCCGACCAGAACGCAGCGTTGGGGTGCATGAAGGTGTTTGCTACCACCGACTTCCGCGAAGACCTGAAGAAGATCACGGTGCCAACCTTGATCCTGCACGGTGACAGCGACGCGATCGTGCCGTTTGAAGGTTCCGGGCAGCGAACGCATCAGGCGATTGCGGGCAGCGAGGTGGTGATCCTTGAAGGCGCACCGCATGGCTGCAACACGAGCCATGCCGACCACTTCAATCTGGCGCTGCTGAACTTCCTGAAGCGGTAAGCTGCGGCCATGCGTGAACCGAAGATGCCCCCGTGGAAGAAGCCCAATCCCAAGGGCCAGACCTCGCAGCCGTTGTCGCCTGCGCAGAAGGCGGCAGCGCGGCAGCGCGCGGAAGAGAACGGGCGGCGTTATCCCAATCTGGTGGACAACATGTGGGCCGCAAAGCTGCCGCGCGGATCGTGATCTGTAGTGCCGAGCCATGCTCGGCTCCGCTCTGCATCCATCCACGCATGGCGTGGAGCTACTGCAGCAGACGAGCGTGGGCTCGGCTCTACAGGTCGGCCAGCGGCTTCCAGCCGGGTTCCAGCCAGGGTGAGATCCTGTTCTGGCGGACGGTGATAGCCTCAACCGGCAGCCCCGCCAGGCGCGCAAGCTCTGCACGCAGCAGCTCGGAGTCCACCGGCACGGCCACAGCCACCTGCAGTCGATCACCCCGATGCCTCACCTGTACCGGTAGCTTGGCGTGCGCGTCATGCTCGCCGCCGGTGCGCCCGATCGGGTAGCGCATCGTTACCGGCTGTGAGAGCTGCACCAGCGTGGGCTGCCAGGCCTGCAGCACAAGTGTCTGCCTTGCAGCGGGAACGTGTACTTCAGCAAGGGTGGCCGGGTAGCCGGTAAGGCTCTCGACCATAACCTGGAAGCGCGCGCCATCCGGCATGACAAGTACGGCGGCGATCAGCGCGCAGAGTGAAACGATCACCGCCGCAAGGTTCCAGCTCCGCGGCGCGGTGGCCGGGTGAGTGGCGGTGCGCAGGCCCGGCTTGCGCCGCAGCTTGCGCGCGTAGATGCGCCGATCCTTCCTGCGTGGGCTGCTGCTGTGTTCCGGCAGGTTCAATGGAACGCGCGGAAGGCGTGCCACGCGAGCCTTGATCAGGCGCGACAGCAGCATCCAGGCGAGCACGAACGCCAGCAACGGGAACAGCATTCGTACCCACAGATACAGCGTGACCATCCACAACACCTCTGCATACTGCCATCCATGCTCATCCCCATCCTACCGGGGCGGACGTGGGCTGTCGTATCCGCCCGCCGACAACCCGGGAGCGCTTGGTTAGGATGGTCCTTTGTTGTCATGGATGAACCGATGACCTCTGCTGCTACCCGCTTCTGCCGTATCTGTGGTCCTGGCCCGATTCTGCTGGTACTGCAGGTGGTGGCGCTGCTGGCGGTAGCCCTTGCAGCCGGCTTCTTCCACTACCGCGTGGGACTGCTGCTGGAGCCGGTGGATGAAGCCTGTGGCGGCCCCGATCCCACCGCGCGCATGCAGGTGGCCGAACAGCTGCTGGCGCGTTCCACGGCGTTGGCGCCGTGGCAGCCGCTGCAGTGGATTCCGATGGCCGGCGTGGTGCTGGCGCTGCTGGGCGCGATGTCGATCAGCATCTACCGGCTGGGGCGCCTGTCGGGACGCCTGCGGCGGGCCAACTGGGGATTGATGGCGTTGCACGCCGCGATCCTGGTGCTGGCCGCCAGAGCACTGCATCTGTACGACATGGCATGGACCAGCGTAGCCAGGCTTTCCCCAACGACATGCCTGGTGGAACTGGGCGAACAGGGCCGGCTGCCGCTGGCGCAGGCACAGCGGGTGGTGTTCGAGATCCTCACCCATGAGCATGCCCCGCTGCTGCGTAATCCCGATGATCTGGCCCTGGTGCTGGTCGCATTGATGCTGATGGCGATGGCCGCGGGATTCATGCTGTGGCGGGCGATCGTGCGTGAGCGCCAGGCGCAGCCATCCAGCCCATAGTGGGTGTGTGACCGGCCACGCGTCCGCAATCGCGCTAAAGTCCGCACTTCGACCCTGCAAGGAAGTGCTGATGCGTTGGTTGCTGCGTGCTGTGCCGTTGCTGCTGTGCTCGCTGGCGGTACACGCCGCCGAGGTGGACCGCCGGATTGCGGTGACCATCGACGACCTGCCATGGGCGCGGGTGGACGAGATCGTGCCGCCGGACCTGCAGTCGCGGCACGAAGCGCTGATGGCCCAGCTGCGCCAGGCCGGCGTGCCGGTGGTCGGTTTCGTCAATGGGAACAAGCTGGAGGTGGACGGCCAGGTACAGCCGGCGCGGGTGCAGATGCTGCGCGACTGGCTGGACGCCGGCTATGTGCTTGGCAACCACACGTATTCGCACATGGATCTGAACGCCAAGGGTGTGCCTGCGTTCCAGCAGGATTTCCTGCGCGGTGAGACAGTGCTGCGGCCGCTGCTGGCCGAGCGCGGCCTGAAGCCGCAGTGGATGCGCCATCCCTACCTGCGCGCCGGGCGCACGCCGGAAGAACGCGCGCAGATGGGCGCTTTCTTCCAGGATCACGGCTACCGCGTGGCGCCGGTGACCGTCGACAACGGCGAGTGGGTCTGGGCGTTCGCCTACGCCAACGTGATGAACGAGCAGCCCGATTCCCCGGCACGCGAGGCGACGCTGGCGCAGCTGCGCAAGGGCTATGTGCCCTACATGCTGAACAAGCTGGACTACTACGAGAAGCAGTCGCAGGCGCTGCTGGGCCATGCGCTGCCGCAGGTCTGGCTGATGCATGCCAACGAACTCAATGCAGCCACCTTCGCCGAACTGGTGGCGGCTACCAAGCGCCGCGGCTATCGCTTTGTATCTCTGGATGAGGCGATGCGCGATCCTGCTTACGCGCGTGGCGCCGAGGGTTACAACGGACGTTACGGCCCGAGCTGGCTGCATCGCTGGGCGATGGCGGAGAAGAAGCCGAAGGACTTCTACGCCGGTGAGCCGGTGGTGCCGGCGTGGGTGATGAAGCTGGCGAAAGTAGACTCGGAATGAAGCTCAGCGCTTGACGGCCAGCACGCCATCAAGCGCCAGCTCGGCCTTGAAGCCAGCCTTTTCCAGGCGTTTGGCCACTTCGCGCGGCACATCGCGACCGCTGGTCAGCTTGTTCGGCGCACCGGTGTAATGGAACAGCCGGCCGCCCTTGCGGATGACGCGGGCGAGATGGTCGTAGAACACCTGCGAGTACAGTTCGCCGGCGATGCCGAAGCGCGGCGGGTCGTGCAGGATCGCGTCGACACTGTTGCTGGCCACCTGTTCGATCTGCTGCGAGACATCGCCGTGGCTGAACTGCAGGCGGCCACCGGCGGCGGCCGAATCCGGATCCGGTGACCACGGGTTGAGCGTGCGCAGCCACATCACGTCGGCGTTCTTCTCGAACGAACGGATCTGGCCGACACCGGCCTCCAGCGCGCAGGCGGCGAAATAGCCCAGGCCACCGCAGGTATCGAGGATGACCTTGCCGGCCGGGGCGACCAGCTCAACCTTGCGGCGTGCATCCTCGAACGGTGACAGCTTGGAGGTCGGCAGCATCTTGATGCCGTCGATCTCGAAGGTCGGTGCGCCCCATTCGGTGGGCACCAGCTTGATCAGCGAGCTGCTGTAGCGCGAGATCGGCGCGAACTCCTCGCCGTCCCAGTAGTACAGCGTGCGGTCCTTCAGCTTGCCCGGCCACGGGTAGGCCTGGCCACGGAAGTGGAAGCCGTCGCCATCCAGCGCCACGCTGTCCTCGCTGCGGCCGAGGTCGAGCGAGCCCTGCCAGCCGGCAGCGCCCTTGTCATGGGCACGGCGCAGGGTGTCGGCGCTGTCGCGGGTCAGCAGGGGGCCGGTGTAATGGGGCACGGCGGGTACCGGGGCGGTTCGGGGGAGGGCATGGTACCGCAGCTGTTGCAGGGGCCACGTGTGGCTGCTGCAGTAGATCCACGCCATGCGTGGATGTAGACGGGAGGCGCCGAGCGTGGGCTCGGCGCTACAGCTGGCTGGTGCAGCTGTAGCCGTGTGTGGTGCCTTCCCCCGAGAGCATGCCGACGCCACGCGATGGCTGCATGCCTACGCGGGCGCACGACCGACGATGGACGTCCTGGGTTTCCGGTGGCTGCCGATCAAAGTCGTAGCGCAGGCTGCCGTCTTCCTGCAGCAGCCAATGCACGGTAACGCGCTCGTGGCGACCATCGCCGAGATCCCAGTCCAGGGTGCGCATGATCAGGGTCTGGCCATCGGGCAGCTGCCGGACTTCGTCATAGGCCCCCTGCGTCTTCGGCGCGCTTGCCGCAAGCAGCAGAAAAAGCAGCATTGGCATCGCTCCTCAAAGAAGACAGGATGTGCCCATAGTGCCCTGAGCCGCCATCAGAATCATTGCATCCTACGGGCACTTCACCGCATACACCGGCCCGGCCCCGATCAGCATCAGCGCCATGTAGTCGCTATCACTGGCCTTGCCCTTCAGCGTCGCGCCTTTGTTGAAGTGGAAGATGCCGAAGCCGCCGGCCATGCGGATCAGCGCCTCGTCGATCTGTTCGGCGTCATCGCGGAAGTAGCGGCTGATTTCGCTGCGGGAGGCTTTGTGCAGGGCGTTGGGTTCGCGCTGCCACTGGTCGCCGCGACTGAAGGAAACGAAGTACTGGCCACCCTCCCTTTCGATGCGGAAGTCGGCCGGTTTGCGCCCGCTGGTGGCGAAACAGCCCTGCATCGGATCGGCGGAGAACGGAAGCCCGGCGTCACCCCCACAGGCGGTGAGCAGCACGAGGGCACCGGGCAGCAGCAGGCGGAGCGTGCGCATGGGATGTCCCTACAGGGGCAGGTGCGGCTAGTGTAGGCAGCATGCGGGCACGGCCCGTACAGAAATTCGGCAAGAACAAAGGGGTTTTCGGATGGCGCAGGGCAAGGCACCGTGGTGCGGCGTGGGCAGTTGGCTGGGGATCGCTGTGGGTTGGGGGGCTGGCACGTTGGCCGCGCAGGCAGCAGTGGCCGCGGGCGGCAATGGCATGGCCGCCGGACTGGGCGTGGGCGTGCTGGGTGCGGCGCTGGTGGGCGGCGGCCTGGCAGTGGCCTCGCGCGTGCGTGGAGAGCGCTGGCCGTGGATCGGTATTGCTGGCGCGGTGATGAGTGCGCTGCCGCTGCTGATGTACCTGCTGCGGATGATGTTGAAGTTGTAGCAGCAGTGCCGGCCGATGGCCGGCACCTGCAGGTTGCGTGCGGCGTTCATGGGGTTGCCGGCCMGCGGCCGGCACTACCCGATGCGGGTCATGCGCTGCGGTGGATCTCCACTGTCACGTGCACCAGCTCCTCGTGGATGGCCAGCGCGTTGCGCACGGTATCGGCATCCAGGCGGGCATCGCTGGTGACCACGCTGGCGCTGACCGCGTACTTTCCGCGCCCCACCTGCCAGACGTGCAGGTCGGCCAGGCGCGCCGGCCAGGGGCCCTGTTCGATCACTTCGCGTACTTCGGCCACCACCGGTGCGTCCATCTGCGCGTCCAGCAGGATGCGGCCGCTGTCGCGCAGCAGGCCTGCTGCCCACACCGTGACCAGCACGGCGCCCACCAGGCCCATCACCGGGTCCAGCCAGGTCAGGCCCAGCAGCTTGCCGCCGAGCAGGGCGACGATGGCCAGCACCGAAGTGGCGGCGTCGGCCAGCACATGCACGTAGGCCGAGCGCAGATTCAGGTCGTGACCGTGCGCATGGTCGTGGTGTGCGTGGTCATGCCCGTGGTGATCGCCATGGGCGTGCCCATGGTGGTGATGCGCATGCCCCGGGCTGTCGTGCAGCCACCAGGCGCACAGCAGGTTCACGCCCAGGCCCACCGCAGCGATGGCGATGGCTTCGTCGTAGTGGATGGGGGCGGGCACCCAAAGTCGTTCCAGCGATTGCACGGCCATCAGCGCGGCGACGCCGAGCAGGGCGATGGCGCTGGTATAGCCGGCCAGGATCTCGATCTTCCAGGTGCCGAAGGCGAAGCGCGGATCGTGCGCATAGCGGCGTGCACAGCGGTACGCGAACACCGACAGGCCCAGCGCCAGCGCGTGCGAACTCATGTGCCAGCCGTCTGCGAGCACGGCCATGGAGTTGAACCACCAGCCGCCGACGATCTCCACCAGCATCATGCCGACGGTGAGCCACAGGGCGCGGCGGGTATTGCGTTCTGCCAGCGGATTGCCGTCGTCGAAGCGGTGTTCGTGGCGGCGGGCGGCGGCGAGGGCGTCCAGGTGCATGGCGGAACCAAGGGGGTGGAGTGGATACCCCCATAGGGTATATGATCCGGTCATGGCCCATGTACACAAGAATCGAAAGCAGCTGCTGACCCGGGTGCGCCGTATCGCGGGTCAGGTGGCGGCGTTGGAGCTGGCGCTGGACAAGCCCGAGGGGCAAGCGGGCGACTGCGCGGACGTGCTGGTGCAGGTCGCCGCCGTGCGCGGTGCCGCGCACAGCCTGCTGATGGAACTGCTGCACGAGCACCTGCAGGAACACGTGGTGGGCGCCGAAGACCCGCAGCAGCGGGCGGACGAGGCCCAGGTGCTGGTGGAGCTGCTGCGCCGCTACGGCAAATAGGCCGGGGGGGGGGTAGAGTCGACTGTTAGTCGACTATCGCGCGAAGCGCGGGGTTGCATGTAGCCCGAGCGAAGAGCAGTCGACTAACTGTGTAAACCCAGTACGTTGTTCAGCGGGATTCTGGAAATAGGTGGCTGGCAGCCGATCCCCATATGGGGGCGGTGC
>NZ_RAVT01000052.1 GCF_013464915.1 Stenotrophomonas maltophilia | reverse complement strand
CTWTTGGGKTCAKATCCKTTTTCCTCCGKAAAACGKATCTGACCCCATTCTTGTACATCGATATCTGACAGATGTGTCGACCAAGGTCGACACCTACCAACAGCTCCCGGAATCTGTCAGAGGTGGGGCGGTGTCGGAGGGCGGGGTGTCAGCCGCATGGATGCGGCTGCCAAGCCCCCATGGATGGGTTCACGGCGTCCCCGCCCTCCGACACCGCCCCGCCAAATCACGGAATGCCGCTGTCGCTGTTGCTGTTGCTGCTGAGGTTGCCGGCCAGCGGCCGGCACTACCGCGGGTGCAGGGCGCAGCCCTGCCGACACCCTCAACGGCGGCGGCGCTTGCGGTCCACGTACAGGGTCCTGGCGATGCTCAGCACGATGCCGACTCCGATACCCACCACGCAGCCCAGCAGCAGGTTGTCGGCACCCAGCCCTACGCCCACGCCAACCACGGTGGCGATGACCATCTCGACGGTGTGGGAAATCGGTTCGGGCTTCGGGGCGGACATGCAGACTCCAGCGTCAGTTCGGTTCAGCAGATGGGCCGGGGGCCCGGAAACGACGAAGCCGGGTTGCCCCGGCCTCGTCTGGTGCTACATGCAGCGGGCCGTCAGTGCGATTCGGCCGGGCCTGCGATCGGCGGCAGCGGACGGGCGTCGCCGCCCTTGTCGTCGCCACCGTCCTTGTTCGACTTGTTCCAGCCGGCCGGCGGCGGCGGATCACGGCCTTCCATGATGGCGTCGATCTGCGGCGCATCGATGGTCTCGTACTGCAGCAGCAGCTGGGACATCGCGTGCAGCTTGTCCAGGTTGGCCGTCATCAGCTCGGTGGTACGCGCATAGGCCTCGTCGAGGATGTTGCGCACTTCCTCGTCAATGCGGCGCGCGGTGTCGTTGGAGACGCTCTTGTGCTGCGTGACCGAACGGCCCAGGAACACCTCGTCGTCCTCTTCGCCATAGGCGATCGGGCCGAGCTGGTCGGACAGGCCCCACTTGGTGACCATGTTGCGGGCCATCTTGGTAGCGCGTTCGATGTCGTTGGAGGCACCGGTGGTGACCTTGTCGGCACCGAAGATCAGCTCCTCGGCCACACGACCACCGTACAGCGAGCACAGCTGCGACTTGATCGCCACGCGGTTCATCGAGTACTTGTCGCCTTCCGGCAGGTACATGGTCACACCCAGCGCACGGCCGCGCGGGATGATGGTGACCTTGTAGACCGGATCATGCTCGGGCACCAGACGACCAACGATGGCGTGGCCGGCTTCGTGGTAGGCGGTGAGGGTCTTCTCCTCCTCGCTCATGGCCATCGAGCGGCGCTCGGCACCCATCAGGATCTTGTCGCGGGCACGGTCGAAGTGGTCCATGCGGACTTCCTTCTCGTTGCCACGTGCAGCGAACAGGGCAGCCTCGTTGCAGAGGTTGGCCAGGTCGGCACCAGAGAAGCCCGGGGTACCACGCGCGATCACCATCGGCTCGACGTCGTCGGCCAGCGGCAGCTTGCGCATGTGCACCTTCAGGATGTGCTCGCGGCCCTTCACGTCCGGCAGGCCGACCACGACCTGGCGGTCGAAACGGCCCGGACGCAGCAGCGCCGGGTCCAGCACGTCCGGACGGTTGGTCGCGGCGATCACGATCACGCCTTCGCCACCTTCGAAACCGTCCATCTCGACCAGCAGCTGGTTCAGGGTCTGCTCGCGCTCGTCATGACCGCCACCCAGGCCGGCACCACGATGGCGACCGACGGCATCGATTTCGTCGATGAAGATGATGCACGGGGCGTGCTTCTTGGCCTGCTCGAACATGTCGCGCACGCGGCTGGCACCGACGCCTACGAACATTTCCACGAAGTCCGAACCGGAGATCGAGAAGAACGGCACCTTGGCTTCGCCGGCGATGGCCTTGGCCAGCAGCGTCTTGCCGGTACCCGGCGGGCCGACCATCAACACGCCGCGCGGAATCTTGCCGCCCAGCTTGGTGAACTTGGACGGATCGCGCAGGAAGTCGACCAGCTCGCCCACTTCTTCCTTGGCCTCGTCACAACCGGCGACGTCGGCGAAGGTGACCTTGATCTGGTCTTCGCCCTGCAGCTTGGCGCGCGACTTGCCGAAGGACATCGCGCCCTTGGCACCGCCGCCACCGCCCTGCATCTGGCGCATGATGAACAACCAGAAGCCGATGATCAGGATGACCGGCAGGAAATTCATCAGGATCGCACCGAGGGAAATGCCGCTGGACGGCTCCTCCTGCACGATTTCCACGTTCTTGGTACGCAGCACGTTGATCAGGTCACGATCGAACGGCGCGGTGATGGTGGACGACTGCCCACCGCGGGTGGTGTAGGTGATCTGGCTGGTACCACCGCGCGTATCGCCGCCGAAGGCGACCTTCTGTACGTTGCCGGTGTCCACCTGGTCCAGGAACTGCGAGTACGAAGCGCCCTGCGCCCCAGCCCCCGAGGTCTTGGGCGAGAAGCTCTGGAAGACCACCATCAGCACGACGGCGACGACCACCCATAGCAGGAGGTTCTTGGTCAAGTCGTTCATCCTCATTGGCTCCGGTGTTCCTCTCAGTGCTGGCGTTGCGTTGGGGTCGAACTTGCGTACGTTGCGAGCTTACTTCATGTGGGCGCGTTTTCCCTGACCCAAGGCATACACCTCGGGGGAGCGCTTGCGCGACGCTTCCGGCTTGCGGATGGAGACCTTGTCGTACCGGCGGCGCATGTCGCGCACGTAGTCGTCAAAGCCTTCACCCTGGAACAGCTTGATCAGGAACGCCCCACCGGTCTTCAGGTGGTTGTCGGCAAAATCCAGGGCCAGCTCCGCCAGGTGCATCATCCGCGGCTGGTCAACCGCGCCCACACCACTCTTATTGGGGGCCATGTCCGACAGCACAAGGTCTACCGGCTGATCCCCGAGCATGGCTTCAAACTGCGATAGGACGGCTTCTTCCCTGAAGTCACCATGAAGGAACTCCACGCCGGCCAGCGGCGGCATGTCCAGGATGTCCAGGGCCAGCACGCGGCCGGTGTCGCCGATCTGTCTCCGCACCTGCTGAGACCAACCGCCCGGGGCCGCACCGAGGTCGACCACCACCATGTGCGGCTTCAGCAACCGGTCACGTTCAAGCAGCTCTTCGAGCTTGTAGGCGGCACGCGAGCGCATGCCTTCGGCCTGTGCCTTCTTCACGAAGGGGTCGGAGAAGTGTTCCTTGAGCCAGCGCTGGCTGCTTTTGCTGCGGGTAGCCATTGAAAATAGGGGCTGATGGGGTCCTCATGATACCCTGATCGCCCCATTCAACCGTCTTTTCCTGCATGTCCATCGCCCTGACCGCCTCCCAGACCCGTTTCCTGCGCGGCCAAGCCCACGACCTGAAGGCCCTGCTGCAGACCGGCGGCAAGGGCGTGACCCCGGCCTTCATCGCTGAGCTGAACGAAGTGCTGGAGCGCCACGAGCTGGTCAAGGTGAAGGTCGCTGCCGAAGACCGCGACGCCCGTGACGTGATGATCGGCGAGATCGTCGAAGCCACCGGGAGCGCGCTGGTGCAGCGCATCGGCCACGTCGCCGTGCTGTACCGCCCGAGCAAGGAACAGCGCCAGATCGTGCTGCCGCGCGGCTGATCGCCCCACTGCCATGCAGCTGAACCACGAACCGCCGGATTACGCCTACAGCCTGCGCGCCGCCGATGGCCGCTCGGCCAAGGTGAATGACCAGGTGCTGGGCAGCAGTTTCTTCCTCACCCCGGACCAGCTGGTCACGCAATGGCCGGTAGTCAGCGCCAGCGCGCTGCAGCCGGCCGACCTGGAACCGATCCTGGCGCTGAACCCGGCACTGATCGTGCTTGGCACCGGTGACCGCCAGGTGTTCCCGCCAGCGGTGGTGATGGCCGCCTGCCTGTCGCGCGGGATCGGCCTGGAAGTCATGAACAATCCAGCCGCCGCACGTACCTTCAACATCCTGGCCGGCGAAGGCCGCAAGGTCGCGGCGGCCTTCATTCTCGAAGGCTGACGTGGCGCCGCCGGGCATGGCCCGGCGCTACCCGTGCGTGGCGGTACAACGGAAGGCCGAGAAGTCCTTCAGCCGCCCGATCAGGTTGCCGCCCTGGCCCCAGCGGATATCCATGACCTTCCAGTACTCGCCCTGCCTTTGCAGCAGGACCCGGTCGGTCCAGCGATAGTCGCCTATCGCCATTTCGACGGGCACCCAGCTGGCATCGCCGCTGGTCGCGGGCAGCCCCACCTTTACCGTTTCCGGCCGATCCGGCGCCATCAGATATGTGCTCCGGTCCAGCATGTGCGGCTTTTCGTCGGGCGCCGCCAGCGCGGAGCACGCCTGTTCATATGCACGCTGCGCATCGATGGCGGCGCGCAGAGGATCGCCCAGCAGCGGCGCGATCGCGCCCTGGTCTGGCCCACGAGCCTGCAGGGCGGCGTAGAAGCGGGAGGCGACCTCGTGTGGATCGCTGGCCGCAATGGCCAGCGGCGCGACGATGAGCAGCACGAGAGCGGAGGCAAGGCGGGACATGGGGCACCGGGTCGGCAGGGTCCGCCCAAGAATGCCGTGCATTCCATTCGCCGTGAAGATCATTCTGCGACACGCCAGATCGCAGATGTCCGCGTCGCGGCGAAAGGCAGCCGAGCATCGGCTCGGCTCTACAGGTCCGGAGCGCCGGGCATGGCCCGGCGCTACCCGTATCTGCCTGCGTCAGCGCGCCGGCAGATACTGCTGCGGGTCGACCGGCTTGCCGTTGTAACGAATCTCGAAATGGACCATGTCGCGGTTCGCACCGGTACGGCCCATCTCGGCGATCTGCTCACCGGCCTTCACGCTCTGGCCTTCATTCACCAGGCGCTTGCGGTTGTGGCCATAGGCCGACAGCCACTGATCACTGTGCTTGATGATGATCAGCTCACCGTAGCCGACCAGGCCCGCACCGGAGTACACCACCACGCCGTTGGCGGTGGCCTTCACCGCCTGGCCGCTGGTGCCGGCGATGTCCACGCCCTGCTTGGTTGCGTCACCGGCAACGTAGCGCCCGACGATGGCGCCATCGGCCGGCCAGCGCCAGGCGATGTTGCTCTTCACCGGGCCCACCGGGGCGGTGGTCGGCGCGGTGCTGCCCGTGCTGCCACCGGAACGCGGCGGCGTCACCACCGTGGTCGGCGCGCGGCCACCGCTGGCACCGGCCGGATACAGGCGGATCACCTGGCCCGGATGAATGGTCGACGGGTTGTCCAGGCTGTTCCAGGCGATCAGGTCGGCCGGGGTGATGTCGTGGATGCGGGCCAGCGCATAGATGGTATCGCCCTTGCGCACGACCACGGTCTGCCCGGGCTTGGGCACCGAGGTCTTCGGCGTGCTCACGCCACCGGTGCTGCCGCCGCCCGGGCGGACCACGGTGGCGGTGCCGCAGGCGGCCAGGGTGGAAACCAGCAACGCCAGCGCGCCGATGCGCACTCCCTTGCTCAGACGATCAGGACTCATGCGAACTTCGACCTCCATACAAGCCAGGCGATCAGCACCACCACCAATGCGGTGGCGATCCAGCCCAGCGGTTCAATCCAGCGGCGCAGCGCCGCTTCGGCACGCGCACCACCGATACGGATGACCGCGGCCAGCACGTACACGCGCTTGCCACGACCGATCAGCATGCTCAAAAGATACTGCGGCATCGGTACACCGACGATACCCGATGCCCACGTGAAGACCTTCATCGGGATGGGCATGAAGCCGCCCAGCACCAGGAAGGTGAACACCGCCCACGGCGACTCGGTCATCTTGGCCTGCACGGTGGTGATGCCCTGCTCGATCGCCGGAAGCATGCCCAGCGCTTCGAACAGCGGCTTGATCGCCTCGAAGGCGAAGTGGCCCAGCGCGTAGCCGACCACGGCGCCGACCATCGAGCCGGCCAGGCTGAGCGTGGCGAACCACCAGCCGCGCTTGGGCTGGGCCACGCACATCGGCGCCAGCATCACCTCCGGCATCACCGGGAAGATGATCGCTTCAAAGAAGCTCAGCACCGTCAGGTAGGTCGGCGCGCGTTCGTGCGCTGCCCACTTCATCGCCCGCTCGTACAGCGGCCCGAAAATCTTCATGCAACCCTGCTCCGTGGATTAGTCGAGCATGCCGGACAGCAGCGGCACGAAGGTGACCGGCGCCAGCACGCGTTGTTCGATGCTGCCGTCGGCCTTGCGGTCCAGCTGCACCAGCGACTGCCCGCCCGGCCCGCCGACCGGCGCCACCAGGCGGCCGCCCTCGGCCAGCTGCCCGACCAGTTCGTCGACCAGTGCGGGCGCTGCGGCGGTAACCACGATGGCATCGAACGGACCGTGCTCGGCCCAGCCGGCGCGGCCGTCGTCATGCTTGGTGCGGATGTTCATGCCCAGCGCACGGAAGCGCTTGCGCGCCTGTCGCAGCAGGTCGCCGATGCGCTCGACGGTGTAGATTTCCAGGCCCAGCGCGCCGAGCACGGCAGCCTGGTAGCCTGAGCCGGTACCGACTTCCAGCACTTTCTTCGGCGAGACCTGCAGCACGGCTTCGGTCATGCGCGCCACCACCCACGGCTGTGAGATGGTCTGGCCGTGACCGATCGGCAGGGCGGTGTCTTCATAGGCGCGTGACGCCAGCGCTTCGTCGATGAACAGATGACGCGGCACCACCCGGATCGCATTCAAGGTCGCCTCGTCGACGATGCCGGCCTCGCGCAGGCGATCGACCAGGCGGTCACGCACGCGCTGCGAGGTCATGCCGATACCAACGGCTTCCGGTTGCAGGCGAAGGCGTGGGCTCATGCCGGCTGGTCCAGCGCGGCGCTGAGGCCGCCGACCCAGCTGGCCACCTTCTCCAGGGCCTGGTAGCGGGTCAGGTCGACCTGGATGGGAGTGATCGAGATGTGGCCGGTGCGTACCGCGTGGAAATCGGTGCCGGGGCCGGAGTCCTGCTCACGACCGGCCGGGCCGATCCAGTAGACCTCGTTGCCGCGAGGGTCCTTCTGCGCGATGCAGCCTTCAGCGCGATGGCGGTTGCCCAGGCGCGTGACCTCGAAGCCCTTGACTTCGTTCCACGGCAGGTCCGGCACGTTGACGTTGAGGATGGTGTCGGCGGGCAGCGGATCGGCCTTGAGGCGGGTGACGATCTCGACCGCGGCACGCGCAGCGGTTTCGAAATGCTTCGGGTCGTGGTTGCGGCTGACCAGTGAAACAGCGACCGCCGGCAGGCCGAGGAAACGACCTTCCATCGCCGCCGAGACAGTGCCCGAATAGATCACGTCATCGCCGAGGTTGGCGACGTTGTTGATGCCGGACACGACAATGTCGGGCTCGAATTCAAGCAGGCCGGTCAGCGCCAGGTGCACGCAGTCGGTGGGCGTACCGGCCACCGAGACGGTGTAATGGTCGATGCGCTTGAGGCGGATCGGCAGGTCCAGGGTCAGCGAGTTGCTGGCGCCGGAGCGATCGCGGTCGGGTGCGACCACCGTGACTTCGTGCCCAGCCTCGCGCAGCACCGAGGCCAGCATCCGGATGCCTGCGGCGTCGACACCGTCGTCGTTACTCACCAGGATTCGCATCTTCGATTTAACCGCTTGATTTTCCAAGAATTCGATTCCGTCACCGTGCAGTGTGGGCGGGACCGTCGTGCTCCCTGCGGAAGCCGTCGACCCTGCAAGGGCATCATCTATTGTGCCGCATGCGAGCCGCCGGTCCTACCCTGCCGGCGGTCACGACCGGCATCGAACCGTCATAGGCAGACCTGCGCCGGCGGTTTACCCTGTGCGCATGTCGCACCCTGAAGACGAAGATCCGGCCGCATTGTTCCGTGCGGCCATCGGCGAAGTGACGCCGCTGCGCAAGGATGCCGAGCCGGCCCCCGCCGCGCCCCGGCCGAAGCCGCGCGCGCGCATGGCCGAACGCGACGAGGCCGAAGCGGCGGGCGAGTTCGCCCGGCTGCTGCGCGACAGCACCCCGCTGGAAGCGGGCGACGTGGCCAGCTATCGCCGCGACAACCTGCCACCGCGCCTGTTCCAGCGCCTGAAGCGCGGCCAGTATTCGGTGCAGGACGAACTGGACCTGCATGGTGCCACCGCCGCGCAGGCGGAGACGCTGCTGCGCCAGTTCCTGCTGGAGGCGCATGCACACGAATACGGCTGCGTGCGTATCATCCACGGCAAGGGCCTGCAGTCCGATGGCGGTGCGCCGGTACTGAAGAATCTGGTCGATCGCCTGCTGCGGCTGCGCAACGACGTACTGGCGTTCCATTCGGCGCCGACCGGACAGGGCGGTACCGGCGCGGTGCTGGTGCTGCTGGCGCGGCGGTGACTAACCCGGCGGCGACGGTCCGGTAGAGTCGACTGTTAGTCGACTGCTTCTTGCGGCAGCGCGCGAAAAGCCCGCGCTGCGCGCGATAGTCGACTAACAGTCGACTCTACCCCCCGCCCGCCTGCTCAGGCCTGCGAGGCGTCTTCGACCGGGCCGAGCTCGTGCAGCACGGCGGTGGCGTAGCAGCCGGGCGGCAATGCGAACGACAGCTCCAGCACGTCATCGGCCAGCCACTGGTGCTGCAGCAGCGCCGGGCGCAGGCGCAGCGCGCGGCGTTCCTGCTTCAGGCGCGCGTCTTCCAGGCCAGCCCGCAGCGCCTTCGATTCCTCATCGTCCAGCGCGGCCAGCTCCAGCTCACGTGCCGCGTCGGCGCTGCGCAGCTCACCTTCGCCCCACAGCGGTGCACTGGGATGGATGTCGAAGCGCGCCAGGCGCTCGGCCAGCACGCCGGTGTACGGCTCGGGACCGAACACACTGCGGCTGCCATCAAGCATCCACACTTCGCCATCCAGCGGTTGATCCCAGTTGCCCTGTTCCACGCGCGCGGCCAGCACGCGGTTGAACAGTGCCGAACGCGCCGCCGACAGCAGCAGCGAACGCTGGTCCTTGCGCATGCGGCGGCCACCAAACATCGCCAATGCCGCCGGCACGTTGCCGCCGTCGCGACCGAAGCGCTGTTCGCCGAACCAGTTCGGCAGGCCACGCTCGGCAATCTGCTGCAGGCGCTCGTTGATCGCCGCGGCATCGCCCTGCACCTCGCGCAGCACCAGCTTGAAGCGGTTGCCAGCCAGTGCGCCACGCTGCAGCTTGCGGTTGTGCCAGGTGGACTCGATCACTTCGATCTCGTCACCGGCCAGCTCGGCCAGGTCCGGCGCAACGCGCTTGGGCAGGTGCACGCTGAAACGCTGGGTGGTGACCGCGTGGCGATCCTTCATGCCCGCGTAGCTCACCGCCATTTCCGGCAGGCCGGCCCACTTGGCCAGCAGCCTGGCCACATGCACCGTGTTGGCGCCGCGCTTGCGGATATGCAGCAGCAGGTGCTCGCCTTCACCAGTAGCCTCGAAGGCCGGCAGCTCGTCGACCTGGAAATCTTCCGGCGTGGTGCGGATGCGCGCCGTCAACAACGGCGCACCGAACGCGAGCGGCAGCGGAATCATGCCGCCACCAGCAACACGACCGCCTGTGCGGCAATGCCTTCACCGCGCCCGGTGAAACCCAGCTTCTCCGACGTGGTTGCCTTCACGCTGACCGCATCCAGCGGCAACTGCAGCAGCTCGCCGATGCGCTCACGCATGGCCAGGGCATGCGGGCCGACCTTGGGCCGCTCGCAGATCACGGTGATATCGGTGTTGCCGACGCGCCAGCCACGCTCGCGCAGCAGACCGTCGCAATGGCGCACGAAATCACTGCTGTCGGCGCCCTTCCAGCGGTCGTCACTTGGCGGGAAATGCTGGCCGATGTCACCCAGCGCCAGCGCACCGAGCATCGCATCGCACAAGGCGTGCAGGATCACGTCGCCATCGCTGTGCGCAAGCACGCCGCAGCTGTGTGGAACGTTCACGCCGCCAAGCATGATGTGATCGCCTTCGCCGAAGGCATGGACGTCGTAGCCCTGGCCGATGCGGACGGGCGGGAACGGTGCGGTGCTCATGGATGCAACCCTTGCAGCAGGGCCGCGCGGACGATCAGTCGGCGCGGCGGGAAAGTACGAATTCGAACCGGTCCAGATCGGCCGGGGTGGTGACCTTGAAGTTGTCCTCGCTGCCTTCCACCAGCAGCGGGCGCTGGCCCTGGCGCTCCATGGCCATCGCCTCGTCGGTGACTTCGACACCGGCGGCCGCGGCTTCGGACAACGCGCGGCTGAGCTGATGCCGACGGAACAGCTGCGGGGTCAGTGCGCGCCACAGGCGTTCGCGCGGCTCGGTGCCATCGATGCCACCGTCGTCACCCGCACGCTTGAGCGTGTCGCGCACCGGGGCAGCCAGGATTGCGCCGACCGGGTCGGCACGGCCGACCTCGAGCAGGCGGCCGAGATCGGCCGGCGACAGGTTCGGCCGCGCGGCATCGTGGACCAGTACGAACTCATCGGCGCGCACCGTCTCCGGCAGTGCCTGCAGGCCAGCCAGTACCGAAGCGGCACGGGTCGCACCACCGATGCAGGTCAGCACCGGCTTGCCCGCCCACTCGTTCCAGCCGGGCCAGTCGGCGTCGTCCTGGCCGATCACCACCATCGCCCCGGCCACGGCCGGGTGCGCCAGCAGCGCGTCCAGGGTATGGGCAAGCAGGATCTGTCCACCTGCCTGCAGGTACTGCTTGGGCAACGGCGCACCGAAGCGGGTGCCACGGCCAGCAGCCGGAACCACGACCCAGATCGCCGCACTCATGGCACGTCCGCCGGGTGTTCGCCGACCTGCGCACTGACACCTGCCGCAGGTTGCGCCGGGTGGACCGGCGCATCCTCGACCACGCGGTAGAACTTTTCGCCAGGCTTGATCATGCCCAGTTCGCTGCGCGCGCGTTCCTCGATGGCGGACTGGCCTTCCTTGAGGTCCTTCACTTCCGCAGCGAGCGCATCATTGCGCTGCTGCAGGCCCTCATTGTCCCGCTCCTGGTTGGCGACCTGGGCTTCGAGCATCATCACTTCGCCCGAATTGCCCGGACCGAACCAGAAGCGGTACTGCAGCCAGCCCAGCAGCAGGGCCAGCACCAGCAGCATCCAGCGCCAGTCGCGCATCGGCTCAGCGCTTCAGCGAAACGAACGCGTCACGACCGGCGTAACGCGCGCCGGCGCCGAGGGCTTCCTCGATGCGCAGCAGCTGGTTGTACTTGGCCACGCGATCGCTGCGGCACAGCGAGCCGGTCTTGATCTGGGTGGCGGTGGTGGCCACGGCGATGTCGGCGATGGTGGTGTCTTCGGTTTCGCCGGAACGGTGCGAGACCACGGCGGCATAGCCGGCACGATCGGCCATGGCGATCGCTTCCAGGGTCTCGCTGAGGGTGCCGATCTGGTTGACCTTGATCAGGATCGCGTTGGCGGTGCCCGAGTCGATGCCTTCTTGGAAGATCTTCGGGTTGGTCACGAACAGGTCGTCACCGACCAGCTGCACCTTCTTGCCGATGCGGTCGGTCAGCAGCTTCCAGCCAGCCCAGTCGTTCTCGGCCAGGCCGTCTTCAATCGTGATGATCGGGTACTGCGCGGCCCAGTCGGCGAGGAAGTCGACGAACTGCTCGGAGGTCAGGCGCTTGTTCTCGCCCACCAGGTTGTACTTGCCGTTCTCGAAGAACTCGCTGGAGGCCACGTCCAGGCCCAGCAGCACGTCTTCACCGGCGGTGTAGCCAGCCTTGCCGATCGCTTCGAGGATGGTGTCCAGCGCTTCGACGTTGCTGCGGAAGTCCGGTGCGAAGCCGCCTTCGTCGCCCACGGCGGTGCTCAGGCCGTGGCCCTTCAGCACCGACTTCAGCGAATGGAAGATCTCGGTGCCGGCGCGCAGCGCTTCGGAGAACGAGGTGAAGCCCACCGGCAGCACCATGAACTCCTGGAAGTCGACGTTGTTGTCGGCATGCGCGCCACCGTTGATGATGTTCATCATCGGCACCGGCAGCGACGGGGTCACGCCGGTCTTTGCAGCCAGGTACTGCCACAGCGCCTGCTTGCTCGATGCGGCGGCGGCGTGCGCGGCGGCCATCGAAACACCCAGCAGCGCGTTGGCGCCCAGGCGGCCCTTGTTCTCGGTGCCGTCGAGGTCGATCAGGCGACGGTCGAGGCCGTCCTGGTCGGTGGCCTCGAAGCCCTTCAGCGCATTGGCGATGGTGGTGTTGACGTTGTCTACGGCCTTGCGCACGCCCTTGCCCAGGTAACGGGTCTTGTCGCCGTCACGCAGCTCGACCGCTTCCTTGGTGCCGGTCGAGGCGCCGGAGGGAACCGCGGCGCGACCGAACGAACCGTCCTCCAGGATGACTTCGGCTTCCAGCGTGGGGTTGCCACGGCTGTCGAGGATTTCACGGGCGTGGATGCTGCGGATCGTACTCATGGTCGGGCCGGTTACCTGTATGGAGAGGGGGCGACAAAACGAATGCCGCGTGATTATCCCCGGCTGCCCGCCACTTGCCAAATGGCGCAGGCGGCTTCAGCCCCAGGCTTCAGCCCCAGCTGGACCCGATCACGATCAGGACCATCGATACCAGCATCACCAGCAATGCACCGGCAATCGCCGCCAGGATGGGGCCACGCTGCCGACGCCAGGCCAGCACCATCGCCACCGGGCAACCCAGGAAGGACAGCACCATCGTGACCAACGCGCCCAGCAGCCACCACTGCGCGGCCTGCACGCCGTTGTTTCCGTCCCCCGGCGGCCGGAAGCCGGCCGTGAAAGCCAGCACGCCCACCACAAGGGCCATCCAGGTCAACGCGGCCAGGCCCAGAGCGATCAGCCCCCAGGGCCAGCCGCGCGCCGACGCGGTCGTATTCATCAAAGCAATCCGTAGAACAGGGCGCCGAACCACAGCGACAGCAGGATGATCGCCAGGCCGGCGGCCACCTTGCCACGGTTCAGGCGCCAGGCCAGTACGGCCGCAGCGACGCAGCCTACGGCCGCTACCAACTCTGCGACCATCAGCGCGATGAAGTACGCGCGCAGATTGAGCGCGCTGCCACCATCACCCGGCGACCGCACGGACGCTGCGCCGATCAACACCAGCCCGAACATGCCCACGGTGAACAGCACGGCCAGGCCCAGTGCAATCAGGCCCCAGGGCCACTGTTTCCAGTGCCGGCGGCGGCGCCGGGTCTCCAGCGCCAGCCACGGGTCACGACTCACGCGAAGCGCGAGAAACCGTGCTTCTTGGTCACTGCGTCGAGTTCCATCAGGGTCTCGAGCAGGGCTTCCATCTGGTCCAGCGGCCACGCATTGGGGCCATCGGACAGCGCCTTGGACGGGTCCGGATGGGTCTCGGCGAACAGGCCGGAGATGCCCACCGCCACGGCGGCACGGGCCAGCACCGGCACGTGCTCGCGCTGGCCGCCGGAACTGGTGCCCTGCCCGCCCGGCAGCTGCACCGAATGGGTGGCGTCGAACACCACCGGGCAACCGGTATCGCGCATCACCGCCAGCGAACGCATGTCGCTGACCAGGTTGTTGTAGCCGAAGCTGGCACCACGCTCGCAGACCATGATCTGCTCGTTGCCGGTGGCCTTGGCCTTCTCCACGACCGGCTTCATGTCCCACGGCGCCAGGAACTGGCCCTTCTTGATGTTGACCGGCTTGCCAGCCGAGCACACCTTGCGGATGAAGTCGGTCTGGCGGACCAGGAACGCGGGGGTCTGCAGCACGTCCACCACCGAGGCCACTTCATCCATCGGGGTGTACTCGTGGACGTCGGTCAGCACCGGCACGCCGATCTGCTTCTTGACCTCGGCCAGGACCTTCAGGCCCTCCTCCATGCCCGGGCCGCGGAAGGCGGTACCCGAAGTGCGGTTGGCCTTGTCGAAGCTGGACTTGAAGATGAAGTTGACGCCGAGCTTGTCGGTGATCTCCTTCAGCTTGCCGGCGGTATCGAGCTGCAGCTGCATCGACTCGATCACGCAGGGGCCGGCGATCAGGAACAGGGGCTGGTCCAGCCCGACCTCGAATCCACACAGTTTCATGGCGTTTCCTTGTTGTCCGCAGCACCGGCCGGGCCGGTGCGCTGGGGGTTGAAGCATGCAGGATGGGGGCCGAAGCCCCCATTCACAAGTCAGGCGCGCGCTTCGGAAAGCAGCTTGCCGCCGGCCTTGCGCTCACGCGCGGCACGGATGAAACCGATGAACAGCGGGTGGCCGTCACGCGGCGTGGACAGGAATTCCGGGTGCGCCTGGCAGGCCAGGAACCACGGATGCGCGTCACGCGGCAGTTCGACCACTTCCACCAGGGTGTCGTCCATCGACTTGCCGGCGATCACCAGGCCGGCATCTTCCAGCTGGGTGCGGTAACGGTTGTTGAACTCGTAACGGTGGCGGTGGCGCTCTGCAACCACGTCCTTGCCGTACAGCTCGCGGGCCAGCGTGCCCGGCTTCAGGCGCTGTTCCTGCAGGCCCAGGCGCATGGTGCCGCCGAGGTCGCTCTTGTCGTCGCGCTTCTCGACATCACCGGTGGCGGTGCGCCATTCGGTGATCAGGCCGATCACCGGGTTCGGCGACTGGCGGTCGTTCTCGGTGCTGTTGGCGCCCTCCAGGCCGACCACGTTGCGCGCATAGTCGACGACGGCCGCCTGCATGCCGTAGCAGATGCCGAAGTACGGCACCTGCTGCTCGCGGGCGAACTTCGAGGTCAGCACCTTGCCTTCGAAACCACGGTCACCGAAGCCACCCGGCACCAGGATGCCGTCGACATCGGCCAGTGCAGCCATGTCGGTGCCTTCCAGGTCCTGTGCTTCCAGCCACTTCAGGTTGACCTTGGTGCGCTGGCGCAGGCCGCCGTGCTTGAGGGCTTCGCCGACCGACTTGTAGGCGTCCTGGTGATCGACGTACTTGCCGACCACGGCGATGGTCACTTCGTCCAGCGGATGCAGGGTCGCGTCGACCGCGTCCTCCCACATCGACAGGTCGACCGGGCCCACCTTGTCGGCCAGCTTCAGCTGGTTGACCACGATCTCGTCCAGGCCCTGCGCGTGCAGGCCCGACGGAATGCGGTACAGCACGTCCACGTCCGGCACGCTGATCACCGCGCGCTCGGAGACATTGGTGAACTGCGCGATCTTGCGGCGCTCCGAATCCGGCACGGCCTGCTCGGAGCGGCACAGCAGCACGTCCGGTTGGATGCCGATCGAGCGAAGTTCCTTCACCGAGTGCTGGGTCGGCTTGGTCTTCAGCTCGCCGGCGGCGCCGATGTACGGCACCAGGGTAAGGTGCATGAACAGCGCCTTCTCCGGGCCGCGCTCGGTACGCACCTGGCGGATCGCTTCCAGGAACGGCAGCGACTCGATGTCGCCGACGGTGCCGCCGATCTCGACCAGCGCCACGTCGTAGCCTTCGGTGGCTTCATCGATGCAGCGGCGGATCTCGTCGGTGATGTGCGGAATGACCTGCACGGTCGCGCCCAGGTAATCGCCGCGGCGCTCCTTGCGGATCACGTTCTCGTAGATGCGGCCGGTGGTGACCGAGTTCTTGCGGCTCAGGCGGGTGCGCACGAAGCGCTCGTAGTGGCCCAGGTCGAGGTCGGTCTCGGCGCCGTCGTCGGTGACGTAGACCTCACCGTGCTGGAACGGGCTCATGGTGCCCGGGTCGACATTGATGTACGGGTCGAGCTTCATCATCGTGACCTTCAGGCCACGGGCTTCGAGAATGGCGGCCAGTGACGCAGCGGCAATGCCTTTGCCGAGCGAGGACACCACGCCGCCGGTTACGAAAATCAAGGGAGTCATGGCTGCAAGCATCCTGTCTGGAAATGGAAAACGGCAGCACCACGCGCACCCGGAGGGCGGGCATGGAGCTTGAAGGGGGTTTTCCGGTTCGCTGGGGCAGCGAGGGAGATGCTGGGCCGTGCGGCGGCAGGCGCCGGACGGGGACCACCCTGCGAGGTCGGGGCGGCCGTGCCGGTCATATCGACCGTCACCTGCGACCCGCATTGCTGGCGACCACGCATGGCCGTGCCAGCCCATTCGCAAAGGGTGGACACGCACTTACTCCCGGAAAGCCATAGTTTACAGATTGATGGCCGCCAACCCAAGAGGCAGTTGCGGCCATCACCCAAAAGAAACGCCCCGCTGAGCGGGGCGTCGGGGGGCGAATCCCTTGCGGCAAGGGCTTCGGAGGGTGGAAGGATTACTTCTTCTTCCTCGCCTCTTCTTCCTCTTCCTGCTGCGGGGCCGGCTGGCCCTGCGCCTTCATTTCGGCATTGGCCTGGGCGCGGCGCTTGGCCTTGGCATCGGCTTCGGCCTGTGCCTTGTCGGCCTGGTCACCCTGCTGCGGGGCCGGCTGGCCGGCGTTCTGCGCCACCACCAGCGGCACTGCAACGGCGGCAGCGGCCAGGATCGCAATGGTCAGCAACTTCTTCATGAGGTCCTCCTCGCGGTATGGCTTGGATGTTTCGACCCAACGGGGCCGCCGGCGTTCAGATTCCAGCGACTGCCATTTTACCCCCTCCCCGCCGCCGAGGCTGAACCGCAGGCGTGCAAAATCCCCGTCCACACCGCACACTTGCGCGTCGCTCCGCGCTTTGAAGATAGATGAACGCACGCTATAACGCCGCCGATATTGAAGTCCTGTCCGGCCTGGACCCGGTCAAGCGCCGTCCTGGCATGTATACCGACACCGCGCGCCCGAACCACCTGGCGCAGGAAGTGATCGACAACTCGGTGGACGAGGCCCTCGCCGGCCACGCCCGCTCGATCGAGATCACCCTGTACAAGGACGGCAGCGTGGAGGTCAGCGATGACGGCCGCGGCATGCCGGTGGACATCCATCCGGAAGAGAAGATCCCGGGTGTCGAGCTGATCCTCACCCGCCTGCATGCGGGCGGCAAGTTCAGCAACAACAACTACACCTTCTCCGGCGGCCTGCACGGCGTGGGCGTCAGCGTGGTCAACGCGCTGTCGACCCTGGTGGAAGTCCACATCAAGCGCGAAGGTGCCGAGCACCGCATCACCTTCCGCAACGGCGACCGTGCCACCCCGCTGGAAGTGGTCGGCAGCGTCGGCAAGAAGAACACCGGTACCCGCGTGCGCTTCTGGCCGGACCCGAAGTACTTCGATACGCCCAAGTTCGCCGTGCGCGCGCTCAAGCACCTGCTGCGCGCCAAGGCGGTGCTGTGCCCGGGCCTGACCGTCAAGCTGACCGACGAGGCCACCGGTGAAGTCGACACCTGGTACTACGAAGACGGCCTGCGCGATTACCTGAAGCTGGAACTGGGCGAGCGCGAATCGCTGCCGGCCGAGCTGTTCGTCGGCAACCTCAAGAAGGACACCGAGGTGGTGGATTGGGCCGTGGCCTGGCTGCCGGAAGGCGAGCTGGTACAGGAAAGCTACGTCAACCTGATTCCCACTGCCCAGCACGGCACCCACGTCAACGGCCTGCGCACCGGCCTGACCGAGGCGCTGCGCGAGTTCTGCGACTTCCGCAACCTGCTGCCGCGTGGCGTCAAGCTGGCCCCGGAAGACGTGTGGGACCGCGTGTCGTTCGTGCTGTCGCTGAAGATGACCGACCCGCAGTTCAGCGGCCAGACCAAGGAACGCCTGTCCTCGCGCCAGGCGGCCGGTTTCGTTGAAGGCGCCGCCCACGATGCCTTCAGCCTGCTGCTGAACCAGAACGTGGAGCTGGGCGAGAAGATCGCGCAGATCGCCATCGAGCGCGCCAGCGCGCGCCTGAAGACCGAGAAGCTGGTCGTCCGCAAGAAGGTCACCCAGGGCCCGGCCCTGCCCGGCAAGCTGGCCGACTGCATCAGCCAGGACCTGTCGCGTACCGAGCTGTTCCTGGTGGAAGGTGATTCGGCAGGCGGCAGCGCCAAGCAGGCCCGCGACAAGGACTTCCAGGCCATCATGCCGTTGCGCGGCAAGATCCTGAACACCTGGGAAGTCTCGTCCAACAGCGTGCTGGCCTCGGAAGAAGTGCACAACCTGGCCATCGCCATCGGCTGCGACCCGGGCAAGGATGACATCAGCGGCCTGCGCTACGGCAAGGTCATCATCCTGGCCGATGCGGACTCCGACGGCCTGCACATCGCAACCCTGCTGACCGCACTGTTCCTGAAGCACTTCCCGGCGCTGGTCGATGCCGGCCACGTGTTCGTGGCGATGCCGCCGCTGTTCCGCATCGACGTGGGCAAGCAGGTGTTCTACGCCCTGGACGAGGAAGAAAAGCGCTCGATGCTGGACAAGATCGAACGTGAGAAGATCAAGGGCGCCATCAACGTGACCCGCTTCAAGGGCCTGGGCGAGATGAACCCGCCGCAGCTGCGTGAATCCACCATCCACCCGGATACGCGCCGCCTGGTGCAGCTGACCGTGGACGATCGCGAACAGACGAGTTCGCTGATGGACATGCTGCTGGCCAAGAAGCGTGCCTCCGACCGCAAGGGCTGGCTGGAGAGCAAGGGCGATCTGGCATCGCTGGAAGTCTGATGCCGGCGCGGGGTCGGATCCGTTTCC
Organism: Stenotrophomonas maltophilia; assembly: GCF_013464915.1. Lineage (GTDB taxonomy): Bacteria > Pseudomonadota > Gammaproteobacteria > Xanthomonadales > Xanthomonadaceae > Stenotrophomonas > Stenotrophomonas maltophilia_AT. The sequence goes on along the minus strand of NZ_RAVT01000052.1, from coordinate 28,955 downwards.
CCGGGGGAAGCGGCTCCGACCCCGGCCATCCCGCCGCCATCGGCAAACCCGGCGGCGCCATAATGCGCGTCCACCCGTGTGGACCATCGTATTGGCCAGCCACTCGTTGCTGTTCCCCGCCCTGCCGCTGCACAGCGCGCGGTTGGTGCTGAGCCCGATCCGCCGTGACGACGCGGCCGCGCTGTTCACGCTGCAATCCAATCCCGACGTGATGCGCTGGTGGAACCACCCGGCCTGGACGCGTCCGGCCGAAGCCCGCGAACAGATCGACGACGATCTTGCTGCGCACGCCATCGGTACCCAGTTGAAGCTGGCCGTGCGCGAATCACCCAACGGCCCACTGCTGGGCATCTGCGTTGCGTTCGCCATTGATCGCGAGGCCATGCGGGCCGAGATCGGCTATCTGCTGGCGCCCGACCGCCAGGGCCAGGGCTACATGCATGAGGCCCTGCAGCAGATGCTGGGCTATCTGTTCCGCACCCTGCACCTGCACCGCATCGAAGCCGAGATCGATCCACGCAACGTACCCTCGGCACATGTGCTTGACCGCCTGGGCTTCCACCGCGAGGGGGTGCTGCGCCAGCGCTGGCGCATCCAGGGCGAGCTTTCGGACTCGGCCGTCTACGGCCTGTTGGCCAACGACGAAGCGGCAACCACCCTGCCCGTTTGACCCAATCTGGCCGCAAGCCGCAGCAGCACGTGGCCATGCCTTTGGACACATACGGCATGGCACTCCACCGGCCTAGCATCGGAACCCCCTTCCGCTGCCGATCCGGTGCCATGAAGTCCCTGCTGCACACTGCCGCGCTCTGCGTCGGCCTGCTCATCGCCCCCACCAGCGTGCTGGCCGCGCCCGCCGCTGACACCCAGCCTGACTCGAAAGACGACAGGACCGAAGCCCCTGCACTGCCCGCCGATGCGTCAGCGCGCCAGAGCATGCGCCTGGCCGGCCGCACCCTCGACTACACCGCCACCGTCGGCACCCTGCCGGTGCGCGACGAGAAGGGCAAGGTGATCGCCGATGTGGTGTTCACCGCCTACACGATGCCGGGCAAGGACCGGCCGGTGACCTTCGCGCTCAATGGCGGCCCCGGTGCCTCATCGGTCTACCTCAACATGGGCGCGATCGGGCCCAAGGTGGTCACCTTCGGTTCGGAGGGCGACAGCGCCTCGGCGCCGGCCACCCTGCATGACAACCCGGGTACCTGGCTGGATTTCACCGACCTGGTGTTCATCGATCCGGTCGGCACCGGCTTCAGCCGCGCGCGCATCGGCGATGACGAGGCGAAGAAGCAGCTGTACAACCCCAGCGCCGACATCGAGTACCTGTCGCGCTCGATCTACGACTGGCTGCTGCGCAACCAGCGCATGGCGTCACGCAAGTACCTGACCGGCGAGAGCTACGGCGGCTATCGCGGCCCGCGCATCACCCACTTCCTGCAGACCCGGCTGGGCGTGGCGATGAACGGCCTGGTGCTGGTATCGCCCTACCTGAGCCCGACGCTGGAAGACAATGCCGACGTCTCGCCGATGGCATGGATGCAGACGCTGCCGTCGATCGCGGCCGCGCACCTGGAGCGCCAGGGCAGGCTGACCGACGCGGCGATGCGCGAGGTGGTCGAGTACACCCGCGGCGACTACGCCACCGCGTTGATGAAGGGCCGCAGTGATCCACAGGCGACCGAGGCGATGCTGCGCCGGGTGACCGAGCTGACCGGGCTTGACCCGCAGTTCGTGCGCCGTGCCGGTGGCCGTCTTGAAACCCAGGCCTACCTGCGCGAAGTGTTCCGCGACAAGGGCACGCTGGGCAGCCGTTACGATTCCAATGTGACTGCGTTCGATCCGTTCCCGAACGATCCGGAGCAGCGCGCCAACGATCCGCTGCTGGACAGTATCATCGCGCCGACCACCACCGCGATGGTCGACTTCGTGACGCGCGTGGTCGGCTGGAAGGTGGATGCGCGCTACCAGGCGCTGAACTACGAGGTGAACCGGCTGTGGGACCGCAACGGCGAACTGCGCCAGGGTGCGGTGACCCAGCTGCGCCAGGCGGTGGCGATCGACCCGCACCTGCAGGTGCTGATCGTGCACGGCTGGAATGACCTGTCGTGCCCGTTCATGGGTTCGATCCTGACGGTGGACCAGATGCCGACGATGGGCAGCAATCCGGACCGGGTGCAGGTGCGCAGCTATCCGGGCGGGCACATGTTCTACAGCCGGGCGGACAGCCAGGCGGCGTTCCGGAAGGATGTGCAGGCGCTGTTCCAGCGTAACTAAGGGATTTGGCCGGGCCTGCGGCCCGGCACCCGCCGAATCAACGGCAACTGCAACGGCAACTGCAGAAGCTGGCATTCCGTGGGTAGGCGGGGCGGGTCCGGTTGCGGGGGACGCCGTGAACCCGTCCATGGGGGCTTGGTCGCGGCATCCATGCCGCTCACACCCCCGCAACCGGCCCCACCCCGCCTTCGACAATTTCCCGCTGCTGTTGGCGGGTGCCGACCGTTGGTCGGCACGGAATCTGACCCTGGCTCTGCTTGGTAGGTGTCGACCTTGGTCGACACGCTTGATACGGATAGTGATCTGCCCATGAAAAAAGCCCGCCGGAATCCGGCGGGCTTTTTCGTTTACCGGGGTCGGATCCCTTTCCCGCAGGGAAAGGGCTCTGACCCCAAGGCCGTTGGCATCAGGTCCAGCCGAACAGCTCGAACAGCTTCAGGATCAGGTAGGCACAGCCACCTGCCGCCGGGATGGTCAGGATCCAGGCCCAGACGATGCGTTCGATCACGCCGAACTTCAGCGAGCGCGGGTTCTTGGCGAAGCCGACACCCATGATCGCGGTGGAGATGCTGTGCGTGGTCGAGACCGGCATGCCGAAGTGGGCGGCCAGGGTCAGGATGGTGGCCGAGCTGGTCTCCGCGGCGAAACCGTGGATCGGGTGCAGCTTGACCATCTTGTGGCCCAGGGTCTTGATGATCTTCCAGCCGCCCGAAGCGGTACCGGCGGCCATCACCACCGCACAGGTCAGTACGATCCACATGGCGATGCCGTCACCGGCGTGCGCGTCCGGGTGCATGAAGGCCAGCCAGGACGGCAGATCGTTCAGTGCGCCGGCGGCTTCTGCGCCGATCAGTGTCATGGCGATGATGCCCATGGTCTTCTGTGCGTCGTTGTGGCCGTGGGCGAAGCCCATGTAGGCCGCCGAAGCGATCTGGGCCTTGCCGAAGAACGCATTGACGATGCGCGGACGGGCCAGGCGACCGATGGCGCCACCGATCTTGGCCAGGCCGGCGATCAGCCCCCACAGCAGCACCATCACCACGATGCCGAGCAGGAAACCCGCGATCGGCGAGGTGATCATCGGCACGAACACCTTCCACAGCAGGCCCTTGTTCTGCGCCCAGCTGCCCAGGCGCTCGGACCAGATCAGCGCGTCCCAGTTGTTGTGGGCCGCGGCCAGGCCGGCGCCGCAGAGGCCACCGATCAGGGCGTGCGAGGACGACGACGGCAGCCCCTTCCACCAGGTGATCAGGTTCCAGATGATGCCGCCCAGCAGGGCGCACAGGATCACCTGCGGGGTGACGTCGACCACGTTGGTGTTGAGCAGGCCAGAAGCGATGGTCAGCGCCACCGCGGTACCGGTCAGCGCACCGATGAGGTTCATGAAGGCGGCCAGCATCACCGCCCAGCCGGGCGAGAGCACCTTGGTCGCGACCACGGTGGCAATGGAGTTGGCGGTGTCGTGGAAGCCGTTGATGAACTCGAAGACGAGCGCGGCCAGGATCACCACCAGGACAAGGGTCAACATGCGGCGGCGTCCGTCAGCTGTTCTTCAACACGATCTGGTACGCCACCACGCCGGCCTCGCGGCAACGGTCGATGGCCTTTTCCAGGATCTCGAAGAATTCCTTCAGCAGGAACATCTGCAGGTTGTCCAGGCGGCCGGAATAGATGTCGCGGTACAGCTCGAGCATCAGGCGGTCGGCCTCGTTCTCCAGCGAGCGCAGCTTCTCGTTCAGCGCGGTCATCCGGTCCAGGTTCATGTGGCGCAGGTCGGCCACCATCTCCACCACCACGCCGGCGGCCTGTTCCAGCATCGCCGCGCGCGGCGCGAAGTCGATGTGTTCCAGGTGGGTCGTGGCCAGCGAATAGCGATCGGCGAACTTCTCGATCTGCTTCGGAATCTTGTACAGCGCCGAACCCAGCGCTTCGATGTCTTCGCGCTCGATCGGGGTCATGAAGCTGTCCACCAGCGCCTGGCTGATCTTGTCCGAGGCCGCGCGCTCGCGCAGGCGGGCCAGCTTGAAGGCGTCCAGCGCGGGCTGGCGGTCGGCCTCGCGCAGCATGGAATGCAGCGCCTTGGCGGCGTCGGACGCCGCGACGGCGGCCTCATCGAGCAGGGTGTAGAACTGTTTGCCGGAACCGAAAATGGTCTGCAGAGAGAACATTGAGAAACCTGTCAGCCGTCGCGGGAAGGACGGCACCAGACGGAATTATGACGGCTAGATGACCATCTCGGGTATCCCTGCCCCCTTTCAAGGGCGTGGAACCCCCAACCTGAACAGGCAGTTGCCACCCGGCCACGCCCCTTTGCTAAGATGCCAGCGCGCCTTCGGGCGCACCTTATGGACGACGACCCTTATCCCCCTGCGCCGCGCCGGACCCTGTTCCTGAGCGCCTGCCGCCATCGCAAGCACCCGCCCTCCCTGCCACCAACCGGGGACGATGCCCGTGTTTGAAATGATCCTGATTGTCTTTGCGCTGGTTCTGTTGAACGGCTTCTTCGCCATGTCCGAGATGTCGGTCATGACCTCGCGCAAGAGCCGCCTGAAGCAGATGGCCGCCACCTCCAAGCGCGCCGCCAAGGCGCTGGAGCTGTCGGAGAAGCCGGAGAGCTTCCTGTCCACCGTGCAGATCGGCATCACCGTGATCGGCGTGCTGACCGGCTACCTCGGTGGTGAAGCGCTCGGCGAAGCCTTCGCCGGCTGGATCCAGGGCCTGATGCCGGGCTTCGCCTACGCCGGCAACATCGGCACCGCGCTGGCGGTCAGCCTGATCACCTTCATCACGCTGATCTTCGGCGAACTGGTGCCCAAGCGCCTGGCACTGACCCGTTCGGAGGCCATTGCCGGCCTGGTGGCGATGCCGATGAGCTGGCTGGCCAAGCTGGCCCTGCCCTTCGTCTGGCTGCTGTCCAAGACCACCCAGCTGGTCCTGCGCCTGTTCGGCCTGGGCAAGGACGAAGTCGCCTCGGTGACCGAAGAAGAGATCCGCATGCTGGTGGCCGAAAGCCACGAGGCCGGCGTGATCGACGCCCACGAGCGCGACATGATGAACCGCGTGATGCGCCTGGGCGACCGCACCGCCGACAGCCTGATGACCCCGCGCAACCGCATCGCCTGGCTGGACACCCAGGCGGGGTTGGAGCGCAACCTGGAAATCATGGCCGAACACGAGTTCTCGCGGTACCCGGTGTACCGCGACAACGACATGGACGTGGTCGGCGTGCTGGAGCTGAAGTCGCTGGCCACGCGCATGGCGCGCGGCGACAACGCGCTGTTCCAGACCCTGCGCGAACCCCTGTACGTTTCCGAATCGACCCACGCGATGAAGCTGCTGGAAATCTTCCGCGAGGAACAGCAGTCGATGGCACTGGTAGTGGACGAGTACGGCGAGATCCAGGGCCTGGTGACCATCAGCGACCTGATGGGCGCGGTGGTCGGCCGCCTGCAGGCGGTGGAGAACGCCGACGAGGACGCACTGGTAGTGACCCGCGAGGACGGCTCGCTGCTGGTGGACGGCTCACTGCCGATCGAAGACGTGCGCGAACTGATCGGCAGCAACGACCTGCCCGACGCCGAGGACGGCGACTACTACACGCTGGCCGGCATGTGCATCCATTACTTCGGCCGCATTCCGCACGCGGGCGAGTACTTCGACTGGGCTGGCTGGCGCTTCGAAGTGGTCGACCTGGACGGTGCGCGCGTGGACAAACTGCTGCTGCGCACGTTGTCCGACGAGCAAGCCGATGAGCTCACCGCCTGAGGCCGGCCAGGGCCCGGGCGCCGAGCGCCCGACCTACCGCAACGAGGGCATCCGCACCCTGCTGGAGATGTTCGCCTCCGGTGATCCGGCCGAGCACATGCCGCTTGGCCAGATCCTGTGCAACCTGCAGCAGAGCGCGTTCGGCGTATTCCTGTTCGTGGCCATCCTGCCCTCGTTCATTCCGATTCCGGGCATGGGCGGCGCGGTCAGCGGTCCACTGGTGATCCTGATCGGCCTGCAGATGCTGTGCTGCCTGCGCCGGCCCTGGCTGCCCGGCTTCATCGCCCGACGCGGGCCGAAGCGCGGCACCATGCACCGCTTCCTCGACCGTATCGATCGCCCGCTGCGGCGCCTGGACAAGATGCTGAAGCCGCGCCTGCCACAGCTGCTGACACCACTGCCTGCGCACGCCTTCACCGGCCTGCTGCTGGTGCTGCTGGGCGTGCTGCTGTCGCTGCCGATTCCGTTCACCAATTTCCTGTTCGGCTTCCAGCTGCTGCTGTTCGCGCTGGCGCTGCTGGAACGCGATGGCGCGCTGATGCTGTTCAACTGGATCGCGGCATTGGCGGCGATCGCCTTCTTCGGTTTCAGTTCGGGGCAGCTGGTGGGTTATACGGTGGAGCTGTTCCAGCGCTGGTTCTGAGCCGGAATCCGGTAGAGCCGGCCGCKGGCCGGCTGCCACGTTTCCWGGTTTGCCGGCCAGCGGCCGGCACTGCCAATACCGGACATCGGCCATCATCGAAGGTCGATGAAACCGTTGTCGGCCAACGCCCCCGGCTCGTCATGCACCGCCGACAGCACGAACGTCAACGCCTTGCCCAGCAGCGTGCCCGGACCATCCCAGTACTCGGCACTGTCGGCGCGCACATGGATGAGGCGAAGGTTGGGGTCATCCTTGCCACCAGGGAAGAACAGCTTCATCGCCGGTGACCACAGCTCCTCGATCTTCGCGCGATCGTCAACCACGCGTGCCCGCCCCGCTACCGACACATAGGTGTTCTTCGAGGGCGAGGCATAGGCCACGTTGACCCGCGGGTCGAGCGCGATCTCGGCCACCTTCGGGCTGTCGCCGGTGATCATGAACCACAGGTCACCATCGAAGGCAACCTGCTGGGTGGCCAGCGGCCGGCTGTAGAGGCGGCCGTCGACGCCGCTGGTGGTGAACATCGCCACCTCCACGTCCTTGATCAGTTCGGCCAGCTGGGCGATGTGTTCGGCACGGGTCTCGGCCATGGTGGGGACTCCAGAAGGGGGAGCCCCCATCAGACGCGCTACGGCCGCAACAGGCCGTGACGCAAGTGTTCAGCCCGCGTGTCGGGCATGCCAGGCTTGCATCGCCAGTTCGAACGAACGCAGCCGCGCACGGTGGTCATACAGGTTGGCGGTGAGCATCAGTTCGTCGGGTTTGTGTCGTTCAACGAAGGCGGCGATGCCCTCGGCCACCTGTTGCGGATCACCCAGCACGGTGCAGGCCAATGCCCGCTCCACGCCCAGCTTTTCATGCGGTTCCCAGAAAGACTCGATGTCGTCGATCGGTGCCGGAATCTTGCCCGGACGGCCGCGGCGAAGGTTGACGAAACTCTGCTGCTGGCTGGTGAACAGGCGCCGCGATTCGGCCTCGCTGTCGCTGGCAACGACGTTCAGGGCCAGCATCGCGTGCGGCTGCTTCAGTGTGGCCGAGGGGCGGAATTCGCGGCGGTACACCGCCAGCGCTTCGTCCATCACGTCGGGCGCGAAGTGCGAGGCGAACGCATAGGGCAGGCCCATCGAGGCGGCCATGCGCGCGCCGAACAGGCTCGAACCGAGGATCCAGGTCGGCACCCGCAGGCCGCCTCCGGGAACGGCCTGCACTGCCTGGCCAGCCTGCACCGGCTCGAAGTAGTGCAGCAGTTCGCGAACGTCCTGCGGGAACTGGTCGGCGCTGTCGAAGTAGCGGCGCAGTGCACGCGCGGTCGGCTGATCGGTGCCGGGTGCGCGGCCCAGGCCAAGGTCGATGCGGTCCGGATAGAGCGAGGCCAGCGTGCCGAACTGCTCGGCCACCTGCAGCGGCGCATGGTTGGGCAGCATGATGCCGCCGGCACCCACGCGGATGCGTTGGGTGCCGCCCGCCACGTGGCCGATCAGCACGGCGGTGGCCGCGCTGGCGATGCCGGGCATGTTGTGGTGTTCGGCCAGCCAGTAGCGGCGATAGCCCAGCGCATCGGCGTGCTGCGCCAGTTCCAGCATGTTGGCGAAGGCTGCGGTGGTGTCACTGCCCTCGCAGACCGGGGCCAGGTCAAGGATCGACAACGGGATCATCAGGCGGTTTTCCGTCACAGGATTCCCCATGCATGGGGTCGGCCGTACGCAACGGCCAGTGACGGTGGCGGGATGCTGATTCCCGTGAGGCAGGTGTAGAGCCGAGCCCATGCTCGGCTGCTGTTGGGCCACGAAAGGCAGCCGAGCGTGGGCTCGGCTCTACAGAGGCGGCGGCAAGCAGCCGGCCGGCGGCCGGCTCTACAGAGGCGGCGGCAAGCAGCCGGCCAGCGGCCGGCTCTACCAAAGCACGGTCAGAACGCGCTGGGGCGCGGCTCCGGCAGCGGCTGATCGACCATCGGCTTCAATTCGGCATCCAGCGCCACGCGCTCATCGAACACGAAGCAACGCCCCTCGTAGCCTTCGCCGCCCACCTCCTCGAAGTAACCGAGGATGCCGCCGTCGAGCTGCAGCACATTGTCCATGCCGTCGTTGACCATCCACAGCGCGGCCTTCTCGCAGCGGATACCGCCGGTGCAGAAACTGACCACGGTGCTGTCCTTCAACGCCTCGCGATGCGGCGCCAACGCCTCGGGCAGGTCGGTGAACCTGTGGATGGGCAGTACCAGTGCGTCCTTGAAGGTGCCGTACTCCACTTCCTGCAGGTTGCGCGTGTCGAGCATCACCACCGGCTTGCCGGCGTCGTCATGGCCCTGGCGCAGCCACCGCTGCACCGTGGCCGGATCAACCGCCGGCGCGCGCGGGTACTCCAACGGCTGGCCGTCATCGCGGCGGAAGCTGATGATCTCGTCCTTCACCTTGGCCTTCAGCCGCGCGAACGGCTGGTGCTCGCTGAGGCTGGTCTTGACCCGCAGATCGGCAAAACGCGCATCTTCGCGCAGCGCCGAATAGAAGCCCTCGATGGCCCCCGGCGCACCGGCCAGGAACAGGTTCAGCCCCTCGCCCGCCACCAGGATCGTGCCGCGTAGCTGCGCCGCCTCGGCACGTGCCAGCAGCTGGTCGCACAAGGCCTGGGGGGCGTCGATGACGGCGAAATGGTAGGCAGCGGTATTGGCGATCATCCCGACATTTTAGCGCCAGACCACTCCAGGGTCAGATTTTCACGTTCATCCACGCATGGCGTGGATCTACAGAGTTCATGAACCTGTCAGAGGCGTGGCGGTGTGGGCAGGCGGGGGCGCAGAGCGCCATGGATGGCGCTCTACGAGGCACGCAGGAGCAGTTTTTGCCGTCCCCCGCCTGCCCACACCGCCACGCCATCCCACGGAATGCCTGCTGTTGCTGTTGCTGTTGCTGTTGCTGTTGCCGGCCAGCGGCCGGCACTACCGCGGGTGCCGGGTGCAACCCGGCCGAACCCTCTTACCCCCGCAACAGCACGAACGGCAGCAGCACCAGCGCCGCCGCACCCACCATCCCCAGCAGCACCAGCACCACGTAGACCGGCCGCCGCCGGAACAGGCTGCCGAAGGTCTCGGCGGTGCCATCACGCAATGCCTGCTCGCGCTCGGCGCGGATGCGAGGACCGCGCTCTGCCTGGTACTCGGCCATCAGCGCCTTCGCGCGCGGATGATCGGCGTCCTCGCGCAGCCACAGGCCGCCATTGGAAATGCCCCACGGGCTGGGTTCGGTGCGGTACCAGGCGATGCCGTGCTGGTCGAGCAGCGTGCAGACATCGGCGTATTCGTCGTCGCCGACATTGCGCAGATTGAGCAGGAGTTTTGCCATGCCCCCATGATACCCGGCGCCGATGCGCTACCCTTGCCGCCCTCGCCCTGCGCCCTTCCGGAGACGCCCGATGCGCCGCCTGCTGCTCCCCCTGCTGCTGTCCCTCGCTGCCGTTGGCTGCTCCACCGAACCCTCGGGCCCACCGCCGGGCGGCACCCTGACCGCCTTCGAGCGCATCGATACCGTACCCGGCACCGGCACCGAAGCCGTCTCCGGCAGCAAGGTGACCGTGCACTACACCGGCTGGATCTACGACAACCGCACCGAAACCAAGCACGGCAAGACCTTCGACAGCTCGGTAAGCCGTGGCGAACCGTTCACCTTCGCGCTGGGCGCCGGCCAGGTCATCCGCGGCTGGGATGAGGGCGTGGCCGGCATGAAGGTCGGCGGCAAGCGCACCCTGATGATCCCGCCGGACTACGGCTACGGCGACCGCCGGGTTGGCCCGATCCCGGCCGGCTCGTCGCTGGTGTTCGACGTCGAGCTGCTCGATGTCAAACCGTAATACCGCACTGCCCCAGCGGGTCGCCGTCATCGGCGGCGGCCCGGCCGGCCTGTTCGCCGCCGAACGCCTGCGCGCCGCTGGGCTGGAGGTCGACCTGTACGAGGCCAAGGGGTCGCCCGGCCGCAAGTTCCTGATCGCCGGCAAGGGCGGCCTCAACCTCACCCATTCCGATCCGCGGCCGCTGTTCGACAGCCGCTACCGCGAGCAGTCCACGGCCGTGGGCCGCTGGCTGGACGGCTTCGACGCGCAGGCACTGCGTGACTGGGCCGCCGGCTTCGGCGTGGAAACCTACGTCGGCAGCTCCGGCCGGGTGTTCCCGGTCGACCGCAAGGCGGCGCCGCTGCTGCGCGGCTGGGTGCGCCGACTGAAGGAACAGGGCGTGCGCCTGCATGCCAACCACCGCTGGATCGGCTGGGGCGACGACAGCGCCCTGCGATTTGAAACCGAAGACGGCGCCGTTGAAGTGCATGCCGATGCCACCCTGCTGGCCATGGGTGGCGGCAGTTGGCCGCAGCTGGGCAGCGACGGCGCCTGGGTTGCGCCACTGCAGGCGCGTGGCGTGGACATCGCGCCACTGCAGTCAGCCAACTGCGGCTTCGACGTGGACTGGACCCCGTTCTTCGCCCAGCGCAATGCCGGCGCACCGTTGAAGCCGGTGGTTGCACACTGGATCGACGTGGCCGGGCAACCGCAGTCGCTGCAGGGCGAGTGCGTGGCCAGCGAATACGGCATTGAAGGCAGCCTGGTCTACGCGTTGGCTGCCGACCTGCGCGAGACCATCAACCGCGATGGCCACGCCATGCTGTGGCTGGACCTGGTGCCGGGTCGCGACGAGGCGCGCCTGCTGGCCGACCTGTCACGTCCCCGCAAGGGCCGCAGCTTCGGCGAGCACCTTCGCCGCCAGGCCGGTCTGGATGCGGTGAAGGCCGCACTGGTGTTCGAGATTCTTGGCAAGGAGGCCGGCAACGATCCACCGGCCGTGGCTGCCACGCTCAAGCGCCTGCCGCTGCGCCTGCTGCGCCCAAGGCCGATGGCCGAAGTGATCAGCACCGCCGGTGGCGTGCGCCTGCAGGCGCTGGATGACGGCCTGATGCTGCGGGCCTTGCCCGGCGTGTTCTGCGCCGGCGAGATGCTGGACTGGGAGGCACCGACCGGCGGGTACCTGCTGACCGCGTGCTACGCCAGCGGCCTGCGTGCGGCGGAAGGTGCGATCGCGTGGTTGGCCGGGCGGTGAACTGCACTGTGTAGAGCCGAGCCCACGCTCAGCTTGAATCAAAGGCAACCGAGCGTGGGCTCGGCTCTACACGCGGCTCACCAAGGCCTGCGCATGCTCACCGAGGCCAGCGCCACGCCGCTGGGATGTGGGTAGGCCTTTTCGCTCACGCTGATGAACCCTTGCCGCTGATAGAACGGCACGGCATTGAGCGACGCCGACAGCACCACCTCACGGTCACGATCGGCCATTGCCAGCAACCGCTGCATCAGCGCCTGGCCGATGCCCTGGCCGCCACGATCGGGATCAACGAACAACGCATCGACTTCATTGGCATCGGCATCGAACACACCGAAGCCAAGCAGGCCACCCTGCCCGTCCTCGGCCACCACGCATCCGCCCTGCGACAACAGCCGCGCATACTGCGACGGTGGCGGCGAGGCGGACCAGGGCGCAATGACCTCGGGCGGGTAATGGCTGCTGCAGGTCTCGCGTACGCACCGCGTGCGCAGCGCCCACAGTGTGGCCACGTCATCCATGGTACCGGTCCTGAACTGCATGACATCTCCTTGTAAAGCCGAGCCCACGCGCGGCTGTTCTTCGTTCCAGCATCCCGATGAGAGAAGCAGCCGAGCATGGGCTCGGCTCTACAGCAACACGTTATCGCGACTTGCTGGCGCGCAGTGCCTGGATCTTCGGCGGCGGCTGGAAGGAATCGCTGCGTGCATCGGCCCAGAAGGCATGGAAGACCGCGTGATCCGGCACCTTGTGCAGCAGCTCTCCCGGTTCCAGGTAGCGGTACAGGGAGGCCAGCGAGCGGATCTCAACAGGCGAAACCCGACGCAGGATATGCTCCGGGCCCAGTTCCGCCGGGTCATTCAGGCCTGCAGCACACAACAGTTCCTTCAGCGCATGCAGCGTGTGCTCATGGAAGCTGTAGACGCGGGTGGCCTTGTCCGGCGCGTCCAGGTGCTTCCAGCGCGCCGGGTCCTGGGTGGCGATGCCGGTGGGGCACTTGTCGGTGTGGCAGCTCAACGACTGGATGCAGCCCAGCGCGAACATGAAGCCGCGGCCGGCATTGCACCAGTCGGCACCCAGCGCGATGGTGCGCGCGATGTCGAACGCGCTGGTGATCTTGCCCGCCGCACCGATGCGGATGCGCTCGCGCAGATCCAGGCCCACCAGGGTGTTGTGTACCAGCAGCAGCGCTTCGTGCATCGGCACGCCGACATGGTCGACGAACTCGGCCGGTGCCGCACCGGTGCCCCCTTCGGCGCCATCGACCACAATGAAATCCGGCAGCAGGCCCGTTTCCTGCATCGCCTTGGCGATGCCGAACCACTCCCACGGGTGGCCAATGGCCAGCTTGAAACCGACCGGCTTGCCGCCGGACAGCTCGCGCAGGCGGGCGACGAACTGCAGCAGCTCTACCGGCGTCGAGAACGCCGAATGCCGCGACGGCGATACACAGTCCACGCCCATCGGCACACCGCGCGTCACCGAGATCTCGGCAGTCACCTTCGGCGCTGGCAGCACGCCGCCATGGCCGGGTTTGGCACCCTGCGACAGCTTGATCTCGATCATCTTGACCTGGTCGTGGTTGGCGTTGGCAACGAAGCGTTCCTCGCTGAAACCGCCCTTTTCGTCACGGCAACCGAAGTAGCCAGAGCCGATCTCCCACACCAGGTCACCGCCCATCTCGCGGTGATAGGGCGAGATCGAGCCCTCGCCGGTATCGTGGTAGAAGCCACCGCGCCGCGCGCCCTCGTTCAGCGCGCGGATCGCGTTGGCCGACAGTGAGCCGAAGCTCATCGCCGAGATGTTGAACACACTGGCCGAATAGGGCTTGGCACAGTTCGCGCCGATCAGCACGCGGAAGTCGTGCTTGGCGATGGAGGTCGGTGCCAGCGAATGGTTGATCCATTCGTAGTCCACCGCATAGGTACTGCGCAGGGTGCCGAACGGCACCGTGTCCATCTCGTTCTTGGCCCGCTGGTAGATCAGCGCGCGCTGCTGGCGCGAGAACGGCACGTCCTCCAGGTCGCTCTGCACGAAGTACTGGCGGATCTCCGGTCCGATCGATTCGAGCCCGTAGCGGAAGTGCGCCATCACGGGATAGTTGCGGCGCAGCGTGCTGCGCTTCTGCAGCAGGTCCCAGGTCCCCAGCGCCACCATCGCGGCAGTCAGGCCGACGCCCCAGTACCAGGCTGGCCATATCGTGGCCAGCCACAGGCATATCGGGAACATCAGGATGGCGAGCAGGTAGACGATATACCGGTGCATGGCTTTCCTCGGTTGCAACTGCTCCCGAGTCTACCGCGCTGCCCGCGGCCCAGGCTTACAGACGACCGTCAACCACGTTGCGCGGCCAGGCCGATTTCACGTCGTAGACCAGCCCGCCCGGTGCCAGCAGGCCACGGATGGCCGCTTCATCCATGGCCTTGAAGCGGGCATGGGCCACCGCCAGCACCACCGCGTCATAGCTGCCAGGAACCGGCTCGGCCAGCCACTGCACGCCGGCCTCGGCCAGCGCCGCCGGGCCCACCCACGGGTCACTGACCTCCACCTCGGCACCGGCTTCGCGCAGGCGCTGGGCCAGTTCCAGTGCGCGACTGTTGCGCAGGTCCGGGCAGTCCTCCTTGAAGGTCACCCCCAGCACCAGGACACGCGACTGTGCCGGTGCGCGGCCACGCTCGGCCAGCATGGCCAGCACCCGCGCGGCCACGTGTTCGCCGACGCGGTTGTTGACCTGTCGTGCGGTGTGGATCAGGTCCGGGTGGTAACCCACGCTTTCGGATTTGTGCAGCAGGTAATACGGATCCACGCCGATGCAGTGGCCACCCACCAGGCCGGGCCGGAATGGCAGGAAGTTCCACTTGCTGCCCGCCGCATCGAGCACATCCTGGGTATCGATGCCGAGCCGGTCGAAGATCAGCGCCAGCTCGTTGACCAGCGCGATGTTGACGTCGCGCTGGATGTTCTCGACCACCTTGGCTGCTTCGGCCACGCGCATCGACGGCGCCGGGAAGGTCCCGGCGTCGATGATGCGCCGGTACAGGCCATCAATCACCGCCGCGACCTCGGGCGTCGAGCCGGAGGTGATCTTGCGGATGTCGGCCAGGCGCCGCTGACGGTCACCTGGGCTGACCCGTTCCGGGCTGTAACCGCAATAGAAATCCTCGTTGAAGCGCAGGCCCGAGCCCTGCTCGAGCAGCGGCACGCAGACCTCTTCGGTGGTGCCGGGATACACCGTGGATTCGTAGATCACCAGATCGCCCGGGCGCAGATGGCTGGCGATCAAGCGGCTGGCCGAACGCAATGGCTCCAGGTCGGGCTGCTCGTAGGCATCGATCGGGGTCGGCACGGTGACGATATGGACGTTGCAGGCATCGAGCAGCGAAGGATCGCCGCCGTACTGCAGATGGGTGGCTTCGGCAAGCTCGTCGGCCTCCATCTCCAGCGTGTGATCGCGGCCACCGCGCAGCTCGGCGATGCGGCCGGCATCGATGTCAAAGCCCAGTGTCGGCCAGTGCCGGCCAAACGCCACCGCCAACGGCAGGCCGACGTAACCCAGGCCGATCACGGCGAAACGCGGCGTCACCGCCGCCGCAACGGGCACGCTCATCGGCACATCCCGTGCACCGGGTGAAACCGGATGCGTGCTGCCATGGCTTCGGCCAACCCACTCATTCGCTGTACCACTCCGGAAAACCCGCGCCAGGAAGGCTACAGCCTAACGGCCCCGGCACCCCGCCGCCAAGGCGGGCTCAGGAGCCCAATGCGACCGCAGCGGGTTCCAGCTCGCCGTCGGCACCGGTCCAGGCCTGCAGCAGGCGCTCGAAACCACCGCTGCCTAGCAGGAAGCCCGGCCACGCCGCATCAACGATCTGGGTCAGCAGGTCCGCATCGATCCGCCGCGTGCCCATCGACCAGCGCGGGAACGCTCGCTGCAGCACCGGCGCGCGGTACAACACCTTCATCTGCGCATGGCTGCGTGCATTGACGATGCGCTGGAACACCGAATCGATGCCATCTTCGGGGCCTTCCAGATACTGCAGGAAGCGGCTGCCATCGAACATCAGCACACCGGTGACGCCGGCTACACGATTGAAGGCCGTGGCATCGGCCAGCAGGCGATCAAGATCGGTTGTCCGCAGATCGGCGCGGGCCTCACTGGCATAGGCAATCGCGTGCAGCGACATCGGGTGGCTCCCCCCCTGGGAACGATGGCTGGGACTATGACATGAACAGGGGTAACAGTTAAGCACGCCGCTCCCTGCGCAATCCGGCTGTCGTGCCCCGGGTGGGCTACAATCGGCGCCGCGTTGCAGGCCCGGATGGCGAAACTGGTAGACGCATCGGACTTAAAATCCGCCGGGGGCAACCCCATGCCGGTTCGATTCCGGCTCCGGGCACCACGCGCGCAGCGCGCGGACACCTCAGATCGCGCGCGAGTAACGCGGTTGCTCGTGCGCGGCACGCAGATACGGGTCAAAGCACATCGCCAGCAACCGCAGCAGTGGCCGCCCGGGTTCACTGGCGCGCACCACACCCTCCCGGTATTCGGCCAGGCCATCCTGTTGCAGGCGCTGCACCGAATGCAGGTCTTCGGCGAAGTACTGTTCGAAGTCGATGCCGTGGCGCTGCCCCAGCACCGCACCATCCACCTCGCCCTGGCACATCAGCTGCTGGATCAGCTCGGCGCGCAGCTGGTCGTCGGCACTCAGCGCAACACCGCGCCAGACCGGCAGCTGCCCCTGGTCCACCGCGTCCTCCCACGACGGCAGGTCACGTGGATTCTGGCTGTAGGTGGCGCCGATATGGCTGATCGCACTTACGCCCAGGCCGAGCAGATCGGTATCGGCGTGGGTGGTGTAGCCCATGAAGTTGCGATGCAGCTGGCCAGCACGCTGCGCGCGTGACAGATCCTCTTCCGGCAACGCGAAATGATCCATGCCGATGTACTGGTAGCCGGCCGCGGAGAGCTTCTCCACCGCCAGGCCCAGCAGCGCCAGCTTGTCTTCTGGCGAGGGCAACCGGCTTTCGTCGATCTGCTTCTGTGCGCGGAACAGGTGCGGCAGGTGCGCGTAGCCGTAGACCGCCAGGCGGTCCGGGCGCAGCGCCAGCACCCGTTCGAGGGTGCGGCCGAACCCTTCCAGGCTCTGTCCAGGCAGGCCGTAGATCAGATCGACGTTCACCGAACGCATGCCGCTGTCGCGGCAGGCATGCAGGATGTCCAGCGTCTGCTGCACGCCCTGCACGCGGTTGATCGATTCCTGCACCAACGGGTCGAAATCCTGCACGCCCAGGCTGGCCCGGTTGAAGCCCAGCCGCGCCAGCATGGCGACATCGCGTGTATCGATGAAGCGCGGATCGAGCTCGATCGAAAAATCGCGCTGCGGCGAATCGCTGAAGTCGAACCGACGACGCAGGCCTTCCACCAGCGTGGTCATCGCCTCGGCATCCAGGAAATTCGGCGTACCGCCGCCCAGGTGCAGCTGGATGACCTCACGACCGTCCTCGAACTGTGGTGCCAACAGATCGGCCTCGGCCAGCACGCGCGACACATAGCTGTGACCACGACCGCGATCGCGGGTGATCACCCGGTTGCAGCCGCAGTAGAAGCACGGACTGGAACAGAACGGCACATGCACGTACAGCGACAGCGCGCGCGCCAACTGGTTGCTGTCGGCGATCGCCTGGCGCAGCGCCGGCGCATCGAAGCCATCGTGGAAGTGCGGCGCGGTCGGATACGAGGTGTAGCGCGGCCCCGGCCGGTCATGCCGGCGCAGCAGGTCGGGGTCGAAGGTCCAGGCCAGGCCGCCGGCGGCGGGAGAGAACGTGTCCATGGCGCCAGCATCGCGCCGGCCGACTGGCGCCGCCTTGACCCAGATCAATCCTTGGCGGGCATCCCCAGCACCGGCAGGCCGACCTGCGGCCAGCGCAGCATCTGGTAGCGCTTCCAGAAGGTGTCGCCGATGCGCGCGGCCACGTCGTTGGCCAACTCCTGCATGGGCGGGTTGCCGCACTCGGCCGTGGTGATCCGGAACAGCACCAGCCAGCGGTCGAACAGATCCTTGTCCAGCTCGATGGCCATGTGCTTGGACATCGGCGAACCCTTGAAGCGCCGGGTGCCACGCAGCATCGCCGACCAGAAGTCGACCAGCTGGGCCAGGTGCTCGGGCCAGTCGTGGACGTGGGCCTCGAACACCGGTCCCAACCGCTCCTCCTCGCGCACGCGGGCGTAGAAGTCGTGGACCAGGCGGGTCACTTCCTGCTCGGTGCACAGCTCGGGCGAGGCGACAGGAAGGACAGGCGGCGGCGTTGCGTTCATCGGGGTACCCAAAGCGTGCCGGCAGTGTGCCGCAGCCGGCCGCCACCACCGTTGATCCAGATCAATGTCGGCGCAGTCCGCTGCACCTAGGCTGGCACGCTTGCAGGAAGCATGCCCTGCGGATGCCGCGCCAACCCAGGCGAGTATACGCGCCGCCCACTTTTCGATCCGGGACAGCATGAACAGACCTTCTCCAAGCCGTCGCCAGCGGCTGATCCAGCATTGGGGTGCCATCCTGTGGCCCAGCTTCATCGCTGCCGGCGTGGCCAGCGTGGTGTTCTTCGCCTTCGTCGACCCACTGCGGCTGCAGGCCATCAGTTTCCCGGGCACGCAGATCAGCCGTGAAATGGGCTACACCGCTGGCTTCTTCATGTTCTGGACGGTGACGGCGCTGTCCAGCGCGATCACCTGGTACCTGCAGCGACCGATGGCCGGCGACGACGACGACGAGTTGCCACTGGGATGAGTACGACCTGCACGCCGGGACCGCGGCACTGGCGCGGCAAGCTCAGCGCCATCCTGCTGGTGCTGTTCTACGCATTGCCATGGCTGCGCTGGGATGGCCGCCAGGCCTTGCTGCTCGATATCAACGCCCGCCGCTTCGATCTGTTCGGCTGGACGCTGTGGCCGGGAGACGTCGGGGTGCTGATCGGCCTGCTGGCGGTGCTCGCGGTGGGACTGGCACTACTCACCCACCTCGCCGGGCGTATCTGGTGCGGCCACGCCTGCCCGCAGACACTGTGGCGCCGCGCCTTCGACTGGATCGCCGACAGCATGGTCCGCACGCTTCCGGCACGCGTTGCACGCGCGGGCACGCAGCTGGCCTGGGGGCTGCTCTCACTGTGGACCGGCATCACCTTCGTGGGCCTGTTCAGCCCGATCGCCGAGCTGGTGATCGCAGCGCCGCATGCAGACTGGAGCGGCTGGGAGACCTTCTGGGTGCTGTTCTACGCCGCCGCGACCTGGGGCAATGCCGGTTTCCTGCGCGAACAGGTCTGCCGTTCGTTGTGCCCATTCGCACGCATGCAGCCGCTGCTGACCGATCCACACACGCCACGCATGCTGTACGACGCACGTCGCGGCGAGCCGCGCGGGCCACGCCCGTCGGGGCTGGGTGGCGTGCTGGGACGGGGTCGCGGCCTGCTCGACCCGACCACTGCCCAGGACTACGTGTTCCGCGCCGCGCACCCGCTGCTGGCCGGACCGATGCCGACCTTCAACGCCGATCGTCTCGGAGACTGCACCGATTGTGCCGCCTGTGTCAGCGCCTGCCCGATGCAGTTGGACATCCGCCAGGGGCCGCAGGCCGACTGCCTGGCCTGCGGCGCCTGTCTGGAAGCCTGCGCACAGCAACAGCACCGGGCCGGGTTCGGTCCGGGGCTGGTGCGTTACTGCAGTCCGCAGGCGATGGCCGGGCAACCGAAGCGCTGGTGGCGACCCCGGACCCTGGCCCTGCTTTCTTTGCTGCTGGCGCTGCTTGCCTGCGGCGCCTGGCGCCTGCTCTGAATCAACGCGGCCCGTCGGCGTGCGGCGGAACCAGCTGCGCACGTCGGACGATGCCCAGCTGCTCGATGATCAGCGCCATTTCGTTGGTGAACTCGGTACGCTCGGTCCCCTGCGGGACGAGCCGGTCCAGCACCTGCTGGTAGGTATCCCAGAACGCCGGACCGCATCCGTGTTTGTGATAGCTGGCTTCCAGTTCGCGGCGTACCCGTTCAGCCAAGCCATGCATGCCGTATTCCATACGACCTCCGTTGGACTTGTTCTGCATCGTTGACGGTCTACCGACTCACTTGCGTGCTACTGAAAGACTCCCGGGCTTCACGACCGGTTGATCCAAATTAGTCATAGATTTCACGACAGGTCAATTACATGCAGCGACTTTCGCGATTGAAATTATTAATCGTTCACGAAACCACATACGGGACCCCGCCCCTCCCGGATGGGGTGAAGCCGACAACGCGACCCGGGCACCCGTCATGGCCGCTGGAAGGCCTCGACAATCGGTACTGCCAGAACGATCAGTTTTATCTATTTTGCTAAGTATACTTAGCAAAATGCACTTAGCATGCTAAATGCGACAAAAGGCGGCGTAATTCAGATGGATTCGACTTCGGCGGCGGCAGTTGCGGGGAACAGGTTCGGGTAGCGCTGATGCAGGATGTACTGCCGCAGAGCCGGAATCGGGAAGTCTTTGGGCCACTGCGATACTGCGGAACGACTGATGCCGAAGAAGCGCGCCAGCTCCGCATCGGTCTGGAATCCCAGCCGCGCGCGCACCTGCCGCTTGTTCCAGAATTCGGTCATGGTCTGCCCTTCTGTTAACCAGACTTATTCTCGCGGCAAGGATTCTTCGCATTCCACGCGTTAAGCTGGCTTGCATAGATGAATACTCTCGGCCAACGACTCGCCGCCGCCATGAAGAAAGCCGGGCACCCCCGCCCGGCCGATCTGGCCCGCGCCGCAAAATCCACCACGGCAACCATCAGCAACTGGCTCAACGACCATGTCAGTGCGTCCCATGTGAAAGCCGAGCAGCTGTTCCGCATCGCCGATGCGGCCAAGCTGGACGCACGCGAGCTGCTGTACGGAGTGAACGGGCGCGCCGTGGGTGAACCGGGTAACGCCTACATTCCCAGCCAGGCCCACCTTGACGTCTGGCAGGACGCCTACGAGCTGGTGAGTCACCTGGTGGCCGAGAATGGGCTGGAAATCGACCACCGCCGCCACGCGGCGCTGGACCTGCTCGCGTTCGAACTGCTGATGGACGGCTTCAGCCGCAGCAAGGTCGCCCGCGTGCTGACCACCTCGATGACGTGAATGCACCACCACTGGTAGCATGGACCACGATGGGGATGGGGCTCCCCCGACAACCGCCTGAGAAGGCTGATGGCTCCTGCCAAGACGAACCCGGCGTTCGTCGATGGCAGGCCGTGCCTGCCCTCGGCGTTCGCCATCGAACCTGCACTCGAGGCACGCGATGCAAACGCTGAACAACTATGTCCTGGTCTTCATCGGAGGCGGCATCGGTGCCTGCCTTCGCCACGCCTGCAACCTGATCGGCGCGCGGGTGGCCGTCGGCAGCCCCTGGCCGTGGTCGACCTTCCTGGTCAACATCAGCGGCGCGCTGCTGATGGGCGTGGTGGTCGAGGTCTTCGCGATGCGCAATGGCGCCTCGCCGCAGCTGCGCCTGTTACTCGCTACCGGCATCCTCGGCGGCTACACCACGTTCTCCACCTATGCGCTGGAGATCGGCCTGCTGCTGCAGCGCGGCCAGCATGGACTGGCCGCGCTGTATGCCGGTGGTTCAGTGGCACTGGGCCTGGCCGGCCTGTTCGGTGGCATGAAGCTGGCCCGGCTGGTCCTGGGCTGAGGCTCAGGCCACGCTGGCGCGGGCGTGGCCGCGCCATTCGCGTGGTGACTGCCCGGTGTGCGCCTTGAACGCGCGCGACAACGCCGCTTCGCTGCCATAGCCCACCTCGTCGGCGATCCGCTTCAGCGGCCGTCCCTGGCGCAGCGCCTGCTGCGCCAGCCCGACCCGCCAGCCCTGCAGGTACTGGCCCGGGGTGGTGCCCATCGCCTCGCGGAAGCTGGCCGCGAACACGCTGCGTGACATGCCGGCCACCTCGGCCAGATCTTCCAGCGTCCACGCCTGGGCCGGGGCTTCATGCATCGCCACCAGCGCCAGCCGCAATCGCGGATGGCCGAGCCCGGCGAACAGGCCGCCGCGCATTTCGCCACCTTCCATCAGCTGGCGCAGCACCTGGATCATCACCACCTCGAACAGGCGGTTGACCATCGCCGCTCGCCCGCAACGCTGCTCGAACGCTTCTTCGAACAACAACTCCAGCGCCGCGTTGCCGCCATACAGCCCGGCCAGTGGCAGGCAGATGAAATCCGGCAGCGCTGCACTGATCGGATTCAGCCGGCCGCCTTCGAAATGCAGGTTGGCGCAGGCCATGTCTGCCCCCAGCTGCGGGTCGGTACTGAAGCGGTGCGGCATCGGCCGCGGATACAGCAGCAGGCTCGGTACTTCGACCTGTAGGGTCTGCTGGCCATGGCTGACCTGCAGCGGGCCACGTCGCACCAGGTGCAGCTGTCCGGCCTCGTCCTCGCCGTCCAGCGTGTTGATGCCGCATAGCGCGCCGGCGTGGAACACCGAGGCGGTGACCGCGAAGCGTTCAAGCAGAATGGCGAGGCGATCGACCATGGCGGGACTTCAGATCAAGCGAGGCAGGCTCAATGCGACAGATCGTATCGGAATCAAGGCAGGAAAGGAGGGCACTGGCCGGGCGATCCATCGGGCGCTATACAGGCCGAGGATTTCCACGCATGGAGGCACCGATGTCGATCCGCATCGCCCTGGCCCTGCTGCTGCCACTGCTGGCTGTGGCCCACGCACGGGCCGCCCCACCGTCGAAGATCGAACACCTGGCCTGGCTGGCCGGTTGCTGGCAGCTTGATGGCCAGCCGCCCGGCGCCGGCGAGCAGTGGTCCAGCCTTGCCGGAAACACCCTGCTCGGCAGCAGCCGCAGCCTGCGTGACGGGCGGACCGTCGGCTTCGAGTTCATGCAACTGCGCCAGCACGATGATGGACGCCTGGTGCTGACCGCCCTGCCCTCTGGCCAGAACGCTACGGACTTCAACGCCACGCGGGTCGATGGCAACGAAGCGGTGTTCGAGAATCCGGCCAACGACTTCCCGCAGCGCATCCGCTACCGGCGCCTCGACGGACAGCGTGCACATGCGCGTATCGAGATCGCGCAGGACAACCCGGAGCAGGCAATGGATTTCCCGATGCACCGCATCGCCTGCGGTGGACCGGCGCCCGCGCGCTGATCCGCTTCCGGTCCATCGCTACTCCGTATACCGGATCACCACGAAACCCTCTTCCTTGGCTGGTGCCACGAAGTGACGGGTGATCTGCTCGAATTCCCCATCGCTGGCCTGGAAGGGATGCTCGCCGCATGCATTGCGTGCACGCAGCCGCGCCTTGCAGACTTCGTCGGCGATATCGAGGAAGTGCAGTTGATGCGCGGCGCCTACCGGCGAGAACACCTCGCGCGCCCACGCGCGGGTGGCGGGCGTGTTGAAGGGGAAATCGAGCACCACCGAGACGCCGGCCTGCAGCAGCGCACGCAGATGATCGGTCAGCAGGCTGCGCAGCGCGGCTGCGCGCTGCAGATAATCGGCGATGGCGTGGATTTCGCCCGGATGCAGCGTGGCCAACCAAGCATCCTCGCTGATCAATACGTGGCGCGGCTTCGCCGCGAGCTGTCGCGACAGGGTCGATTTTCCTGCGCCAATCTTGCCGCACAGCAGGTGCAGGGTTGCGGTGTCGGCGGCGGATGAAGGGTGTTGCATCTGCGATCTCCTCGGTGGATTCCAGTTCCCGGGAGAGCGCTGCATGCAATCCGCCTTCCCAGGCGGGTTGCAGGGCCGTGGCGACCGCGCGTTACCCCGCCTTCCCGAGGGAAATGCGGATAATCGGCGCGGTGGCGTGCGGGGTCATGCAGGCAGCGTAGAGCGCAGCACGGCCAGCGGGCAATCCCCTGCGGCAGTGCAGCGCGCGCAACGTTTCGCTGGCATCTATGCTCGGCGCCATTCCCGCATGGAATGACCACGATGCGCCCCTTGCTTCGATGTGCCCTCGCCCTTGGCCTGCTGCTTCCTTCAACGGCATTGCTGGCAGCACCAACCACGGCGCCACGCACGCTCAGCGGCGAGCTGCAGGGCGCCCCCTGGCGGCTGGATGTACCGGCAGACTGGAACGGCGACCTGGTGATGCTGGCCCACGGCTATGAGCCCGTGGGCGTGCCACGCACCACGCCGATGGCCGCCAGTGACAGCACCGCCGCACTGTTGGGCGCGGGCTACGCCGTCGCGCAGAGCGCGTATTCCAGCCAGGGCTGGGCGGTGGCCGAGGCGATCACCGACATGGAACACCTGCGCCAACACGCATTGGAGGAACTCAAGCGCGTGCGACACACCTGGATGCTGGGCTTCTCGATGGGTGGTGCCGTGACCATCGGCAGCCTCGAGCGCTTTCCGCAGCACTATGCCGGTGGTGTGTCGCTGTGCGGCGCCAATCTCAGTGGCGAACAGATCGCGGCCGACCTGCTGGCCACACTGGTCGCGTTCGATTACTTCTTCCCCAGGGCTGAGGGGCTGCCGGGCACCGGGCTGGCATCGCGCGAAGCAGCCATGCTGCCGCAGGGGGAGCTGTACCAGGGCATCGCCACTGCGCTGCAGCGCGACCCTGCGCATGCCGCGTTGCTGGCGCAGCGGCTGCAGGTTTCCCCCGACGACGTGGCCGGCACGATCAGCCTGCATGCCCTGGTCCTGCATGAACTGGCCACACGCAGCGGCGGCATGCCGGTCGGCAACATGGGCGTGGTCTACAGCGGCTTCGGCGATGACGCCGCATTCAACGCCGGGGTGCGACGCATCGATGCTGTACCTGCCGCGCAGGCCAAGGTGCGCGCGACGCTGGCGCTGACCGGCGCACTGAAGCGCCCGCTGGTGATCCAGTTCAACCACAACGACCCGACCATCGTGCCGCACATGCAGACGGTGTATCCGCAGTTGGCGGCACAAGCCGGTGCGCGGCCAGCGCCGCGGATACTGCCATCGGTGGGCGAAGGGCATTGTGGTTTTTCGGAAGCACAGGTGGTCGACGCCCTGAAGGCGGTACAGCCCTGAGACCACCGCGTGCCGCAGCGCATCAGGACCGTCCTGGAAGTGCTGCTATGGTGGCCCGGCCCATTGACGGGCACACAAAGGACTGACGTGATGATCAAGACGACCTTGAAGACCGTGATGCTCCTTGGCATGGCCGTGACCGGCCTGGCCTTCGCCGCAGACTCCTGCGAGTTCTGCACCTTGCGGTATGAGCAATGCCTGCGTGCAACCCATGGACCGTTGGGCAAGACCTCCGAGCAGTGCCTGGCCGAGTACAAGCTGTGCCGTGAAACGGACTGCCCGTCGCCCTGACCGGTGTCCGGCCGGCTCCTTCGGGGGCCGGCTCAGCCTGCCAGGCTGCCGAACGCTTACGATGCAGAGACCGGTGGAGTTCCTGCCGCCCCCTCCCTGCTGAAACAACGCATACGATGGCCTTCTTCGAACGACTGAGCGACACCCGCTACCTGCCGACCGAACACACCGGCGGCGCCTGGAACATCCGCGAACAGCACATCGCGCCTGCGATCGGACTGCTGGCCCACCACCTGGAACGCGACGCCGCTGCACGTGGCCACGGCTTCCTGATCGCGCGACTGTCCTACGACATCCTCGGCACCATTCCGATCGAAGCGATGGAGGCTGACGTGCAGGTACTGCGGGGTGGCCGCACCATCGAACTGGTCGAAGCCACGCTGCGCCACGACGACCGCGCGGCGCTGCGCGTACGTGCGTGGCTGATGCGCCCCAACGATACGCAGGCCATCGCCGGCACACCGATCGCTGCCATCGCACCGCCGGAATCGATGCCGGCGTGGGACCCGGGCACGGTCTGGCCCGGCGGATTCATCAAGAGCGTGGAGATCCGCCGACACGATCAGGGTCCTGGCCGTGCCACCTACTGGGCGCGCGCAAAGCATGTGCTGCTGGACGGCGAGACCGTCAGTCCACTGGCGCGTGCAGCCACCCTGTTCGATCTGTCCAATGGCATGGCCGTACGCGCCGATCCGAAGGAGATCGCCTTTCCCAACCTCGATCTGACCGCCCACCTGTTCGGCACGCCCGAAGGCGAATGGCTGGGCTTCGACACGTCAGTTTCGTTCGGCCGCCAGGGGCTTGGCCTGACCAGCACGGTACTGCATGATGCGCGCGGTGCGATCGGCACGCTCGGCCAGGCCTTGACCGTGCGCCCGTAGCCGCAACGGGCGGAATCAGCCGCCCAGAGTGCCCATGGTGAAGGTGTAGCCGGAGCTCATCAGGAATTCGCGCATGCGCATCTCCGCGCGCCGCGGTGAGGCCAGGTTGGCCGGCGCATACAGCGCGTAGACCACGCCTGCGCCTTCGATGGCCTCGCGACGCACACCACAGTGCCGGGTTTCCGAAGCGACCACCCATCCGTCCTTCAATCGGTCCGGTCCGATCGACTGGCCATTCATCAGCCGGAACGTCAGCCAGCGCACTTCCGCAGAGGATTTGCTCATTGTCCGCGTACCGGCTGCGTACCACGGTCGTTCATGTCCCTGCTCGCCATTGCAGCTCCCTAAGACTTGGAACCTGACCATAGCGCCTTGCCATGTCGTGGGTGACTGAGACTGACCGGGCGCCTCAGGTCGCCAGGTTGAACAGCCGCCACAACGCCTCGCGCCCAGGGGGCGTCAGCCGCAGTTCGCGTCGGCCCTCGACGCGCCGCAGCCAATCGTTGTTCACGAAACTATCCAGCATCGCTTCACCGACCAGCCCCGCAAGGTGCGGCCGCCGCTCGGTGCAATCCAGGCAGCCACGGCAGTAGCGCGCCGGCGTGGCCGTCACCGGCTGCTGCAGGAGTTCGCGCAACGGCAGGCCCAGCCCGGCAAGGAATCCGGCGCCCCCAGCGCTGATCTGCCAATGCCCTTCGCACGGCAGCACATGCCCCGCCTGCAGCAGGCGATCGGTGATGGCGACCGCGTGCACGCCGGCCAGGTGCCGATAGCAGGAACGCGCCTCTCGCAACGCCGGCATGCTGCGTGAGGCTGCAGCGGTACACGAGGGCGTGCGGTCAGCTACGCGCAGGATGCCTTCCAGCATCTCTGCTACTTCGCTCGAGGCCAGCCGGTGGTAGCGATGACGCCCCTGCGCCACCGCCACCAGCAGGCCGCCCTCGACCAGCCTGCGCAGGTGCGTGCTCGCCGTCTGCGGCGTTACCCCAGCCACGCGTGCCAGCTCCATCGCGGTATAGGCCCGTCCATCCATCAGCTGCAGCAGCATGGTGGCACGCGCCTGGTCCCCGACCAGGGCACCGACACTGACAAGGGAACCGGAGGTGTGGACCATGCCGCATTGTGGCATGCCGTCACCTGCCGACAGTTCGATGCAGGCCGAAGCGTCTGCAGCCGATGGCACGGCACAGTGGCCGCCCGTAACCGCGAGACCTGCAGTGAAAACCGCTTCGATCCATCGCCGCCGCATCACCCCTTCGGTCCTGTACCCAGGCACGCCCGTACTGCTGATGACCACGTTGAATGACGATGGCAGCAGCAACATCAGCCCGCTTTCTTCGTTCTGGGCGCTGGGCAACCGGGTGGTGCTGGGCCTCGGCACGCAGGGCCAGGGCTATCGCAACCTGCAGCTGCGCAACGAGTGCGTGCTGAACTTCCCTTCATCCGCGCAGGCCGCACAGGTCGAGGCGATCGCACGGGCAACCGGCTGTGACCCGGTGCCAGCCGCCAAGCAGGCGATGGGCTACGTGCATGTACGTGACAAATTCGCACTGGGCGGGTTCAGTCCCGTCGCATCCACCCACGTTGCACCGATGGCGATTGCCGAGTGCCCGTTGCAGGTGGAGGCCAGCGTAGTGGCGATGCATCCACCCGGCGAGGACGATGGCCAGGGCTTCGTGATCGTCGAAGGGCGCATCCGCTGCGTGCATGCACATGAAGCCATCACCATCGCGGGCACCCAGCACATCGACGTTGCGCACTGGAAGCCGCTGATCTATCTGTTCCGGCACTACCTGGGCGTGAGCGCGCCGGTCGGGCGCAATTTCCGCGCGGAGACGCCCGTGCGCCTTCCTGCCTAGCGGGAACGACTCACGGTGTGCCCGCGGGTGCGCTGCTGAACTTGTCGCGCACCGAGCGCTCGCGTTCACGCCGGGTCGAGGCGCACTGCTCGCGCGCACTCGCCATCTGTGTATCCGCCGCCACCCGCTCGGCACTCAACGATTGCTGCAGGCTGGCAATCTGCGTGCGGATGCCCGAGTCACGGGTTGCGCCGGCCAGGTTGTTGCTCGACGCGGCCATCTGCCGGTTCAACTCGGCGATCTGCCGACCGAGCTGCTGGCTGCGCGACTCCAGTGGACCATAGATGCGCGAGCGCTCACCCTGCACGCAGTTGCGTTCTGCGATGCCGGCGTCGGCCAGTTCGGCGTTCTGATACACGGCCGCGCGGTTCGATGCTTCCCCTGCCGTTTCCGTGGACGATCGAGTGGAACGCAGCTTCATCGGCTCGGCACCCACCGCGCACGGATTCTGGCTGTACGCCGTCTCTCCCGAGGCGCCCTTGCACTTGTAGACCTGGGCGGACGCCAGCGGAATGGCACCCAGCAGCATCACCATCAACAGATTCCGTTTCATCCTGCACCACTCCCTGGCTCATTGGACCACCGCCACGATACGGCGGTTCGGCGGCGGCTGCACGTCATGCGCGCCATGGCGCGGCAAGCCATTCCCACCGGCAACCTCGCCGAAGCCAGTCACGCCAAACAAAAAAGCCCTGACCGGAGTCAGGGCTTTTCAATTGGAGGCCTCAAGCGGAATCGAACCGCTGTAAACGGATTTGCAATCCGGTGCATAGCCACTCTGCCATGAGGCCAACGTACTGCGTGCCAGGAACGTAGCCCTGACAAGACAAAACCCCAAGATGGGGCCTGTCGGAACATGGAGCGGGAAACGAGACTCGAACTCGCGACCTCAACCTTGGCAAGGTTGCGCTCTACCAACTGAGCTATTCCCGCGTAAGCCGACATGTTACCGGAAATCCGGAAAACACACCAGCGATTTCACCTTTCTGACTGCGCGTAAAGCCTTGTGGCCCAACGTGCCCCGCCTTGCCGTGGCGGGAGAAAAACAAGGCCCCTGCCGGGGCCCTGTAGAATCTGGAGCGGGAAACGAGACTCGAACTCGCGACCTCAACCTTGGCAAGGTTGCGCTCTACCAACTGAGCTATTC
>NZ_RAVT01000051.1 GCF_013464915.1 Stenotrophomonas maltophilia | reverse complement strand
AAGGCCAAGGGTAAAGCGAGCAAGGTGGCACTGGTGGCGGTCATGCGGAAAATGCTGGTGATCCTCAATGCCCGCAAGCGGGACGCCGAGGTGGCCCTCGGCAGCCCCTGACAAGACAGTTGCTACTGGAGGGTGTTGCACGCGCCCGGCATGAATTCACCGATGCCCCAGTAGATCCACGCCATGCGTGGATAGCGCGGACCCTCAGACCAGGCATCACAAAAAAAACGGCCCCGCACAGCGGGGCCGCCAGGGTGGGCCGGGATGGGGGAGGGGATCCCGGCCCGCGTTCAGCGCCCAGACGAGGAGAGAGCGGCGCCGAACGCTGGAACGCGTTACGCCGCGGCGGCTTCAGCCGCTTCGTGCGACGGCAACGCGGCCAGTGCGCCGGCAATGGCGTCTTCACGGTGCTGCGGCGAGTAGGCGATGCCCTCTGCACGCACGAACTCGACATCGTTGATGCCCCAGAATGCGAACGTCTGGCGCAGGAACGGCTCCTGGAAGTCGGCCGGCGAATCGGTGTAGATGCCGCCGCGGCTGCTGACCACGATCACGCGCTTGCCGCCGGCCAGGCCGATCGGGCCATTCTCGGTGTACTTGAAGGTGCGCCCGGCCACGGCCACGCGGTCGATCCAGGCCTTCAGGGTGGACGGGATGCTGAAGTTGTACATCGGCGCGCCGATCACCACGATGTCCGCGGCAAGGAACTGCTCGAGCACCTGTTCAGCATCGGTCGCTTCGGCTGCGTCCGCCTTGGCCAGCGAGCTGCTGCGCAGATGCGGTACCGGATTGGCGTCAAGATCGCGATAATCGACCTGCAGGCCGTCGATCTGCTGCTTGAACCGGGCCACCACGGCGGCGGTCAGGTGGCGGGAGACGGAGTTCTCGCCAAGCACACTGGCGTCGAGATGCAGAAGCTTCATGGCAGTCACCTATGTTCTGGAAGGAAGAAGCGGGTAGGCCCCGCCGACGGAGAGAACGATAGGTTGTTGCAAAGGCGGAATAAAGGTGATTGAATGCCACGTATTGTTCTAGATATGGAACTCGGGCATGCATGACCTGAATGATCTGTACTACTTTGCGATGGTGGTCGACCACGGTGGATTTGCTGCCGCCGAGCGCGCGCTGGGCATCCCCAAGTCGCGCCTGAGCCGGCGCATCAGCCAGCTGGAGACCGACCTGGGCGTGCGCCTGCTGCAGCGCTCCACGCGCCGTTTCGCGGTCACCGACGTCGGCACCAGCGTGCACCGCCACGCCCAGACGATGCTGGCCGAGGCGCAGGCCGCCCGCGAAGTGGTCGACCGCCTCAGCGCGGAACCGCGCGGCGTGGTGCGCGCCAGCGTGCCGGTGTCGCTGGCGCAGATGCAGCTGCCCAAGCTGCTGCCCAAGTTCCTCGAGCAGTACCCGAAGGTGCGGCTGCAGCTGAACATCAGCAACCGCCGCGTGGACATCATCAATGAAGGCTACGACGTGGCCCTGCGCGTGCGTTCGCGCCTGGACGACGACGGCAGCCTGGTGATGCGCAGCTTCGGCCAGGTGCAGGAACTGCTGGTGGCCAGCCCGAAGTACCTGGACCGCGCAGGCCGCCCGAAGGACCCGGAAGAGTTGACCCAGCACGTTACCCTCAGCATCAGCGAAGACGAAGCACGCCAGCGCTGGGAACTGCATGGCCCGGAAGGTGAAGTGCGCCGGGTCGACCTGCAGCCGCGCGTGGCCGGCTTCGACTTCCCGCTGCTGCAGAGCATGGTGAAGGACGGCTTCGGCATCACCATGTTGCCGGAAACCGTGTGCGCCGATGCCGTGCGCAATGGCGAGCTGGAAGTGGTGTTGCCGGACTGGTCGCTGCCGCAGGGCGTGTGCCATGCCGTGTTCGCCTCGCGCCGTGGCCTGTTGCCGGCGGTGCGCGTGTTCATCGACTTCCTGGCCGAGCACCTGCCGCCGCAGCTGGAGGCCTCACGCCTGCATTGTGATGGTGCGTGTGAGAAGGCCAAGGAGCGGATCAAAGCCAGTGCTCTGGGCGCGCTGGCGGTGGATGCGGGCTGAGAGAGCTGAACGGTAGCGCCGGGCCATGCCCGGCGTTGCTGTATTCCGGCGCCGATCAGTTCCGGCCGAACAGCCGGTCCCAGAAGCTGCGCTGCGGTGCCGGCATCGGCGTGGGGGCGGCAGCCACGACCGGCGCTTCCAGTACTGCCATCAGCTCCGCGCTGCGCGGCTTCTTCAGGAAGCGCGCGTAGTCCAGGTAACTGGTCACCTTGCTCATGTGCAGGCGCTCCGGCATCGCCGGCAACGCGCCGCCCTGCAGCAGCACCCGCAACGCCCCTGGACGGTCCAGCCGGATCGCCTCGAACACTGCGGTGCCGCCACAAAGCGGTTCGATCTGGTTGGCGCGCTGCGGCGCATCCTTCAGCAGGATGTGCAGCGCATCGGCATCATCGCGTTCCACGGCCGCAACCAGCCGTGCCAGTGCTTCAGCTTCTTCGGGTGGAAGGCTGTCGCGATAGGCCTGGTCGGCGATCTCGCGCTCGTCGCGCCCGTCACCGCCCTGGATGCACAGGAAATCGGTGACCAGTGCTACCGGAATGCCGGAGGTATCCAGCGCCCAGTAGCTGGGATAGACGCCGTCGCCCCAGCCGCTGGTGAACACCACTAGGCCGTGCGGCGAGTCCTCGCCCCAGGGGCGGTACTCGGCGCCTTCATCCAGGCCATCGTGGTCGATCAGTGCATCCGACCATTCACTCTCTTCGTCGCCATCGGCCTGTTCGATCAGGGCCAGCAGTGCCTGCTGGGTGTCGGTGTCCATGAAACAGCCGATGCCGGCGTCGACCGGATAGCCGATGAAGCTGTCGTCATCCAGGCCGGTCAGGTCCTGCGTGGTCCAGCGCGCCATCTGCCAGTGCAGGGCAGACGCAGTGAGGGCTTCGCGGGGTTTGAACCAGACCACGGCCAACGCCGGGCGGCCGCTGTGCACGATGATTTCGACCGGATGCCGGCCCAGCGGGGCGGTGTAGTCGGCCAGCGCGGGCGCCTCGGCCTGGACCAGCGGATCGCAGACCACCAGATGCCCGCTGCTGACCGGCAGGTGCCCGGCGAACGTGCGATGCAGGGCCATTGCGGCCAGCTGGGTGTCGTCCAGCAGGGTGGTGCGCAGGTTGGCCAGATCGAGATGGGCCATGGCGGCTCCGAGTGCGGTGAAGGCCCCCACCGTGCCGGATGCGGAGGGCAGGGGCAAGGTGGTCTTGGGCAAATGCCCTTCACGTGCGAGAATACGGCGCTGCCCGGCGCGACCGGGACCCGATTGGAGAGATGGCCGAGCGGTTTAAGGCACCGGTCTTGAAAACCGGCGAAGGGTTAAACCTTCCGTGGGTTCGAATCCCACTCTCTCCGCCAATCCTGAGTAAGTGCTTGTTTTTTAAACGACATTTTTCAGGGGTTTGAAGGGCGGCTTGGGGCACAAATCGGGGCACAACTCCGATGCGGTTACCAAGCTATCTGACTCGCTCTTCCACTGGCCGTTACCAGTTTCGCATGCGCGTTCCGACGGACATGCGCGGCATCGTCGGCAAACCCTTCGTCAAGCATCCCCTGGGCATCCACCTGCATAGCGCAAGAGTGGCTGCCTTGGCTATCGCACAGCGTTATGCTCAAGCATTCGATGCGATCAGGGATGGGTGCATGACCAAGAAGGGACTCACGGTTGAGGATGTTCTGCGCAGCGTCGCGGAGAACGGCTCCCGGCGTTATGAAATTGACTTGCCGGGCTTCCGTCTTCGGACCACGGATGCGGCCGACCATGCTCGCGCAATGGAGGCGCTGGAAGAAATCGGCAAGTTCCACTTCCGTGATGCGGGTGCAGTTCCGGCGGCGGCTGGGCCAAGCCCGTTGGAATCAGCGGCGGCGCAGCCCCTGCCAGCTGAGACCATCAGCCTGATCGATGCGAAGCGAATCTGGCAGGACAAAGTCGCCGCCGAGGACATTGAGGTCAAAACGGTCGGCATCAAACTGCTTCCCGTGACAGAGCTGATCGAGTTCTTGGGCGCCGAGCGCGAGCTGCACACCATCACGCGGCCTGAGATGGCCCGCTTCTACGACCATTTGACCAAACGCGGGTTAACGCGTTCTACGCTCAACAATCGCCAGAGCTACCTCGCAGGAAAGAGAGGATTTTTCACTTGGGCAATGGCTTCAGGCTATGTGCTCAAGGGAGACAATGTCGCCGCAGGTCACGTCAGCGTTTCGATGGCGGAGAAGCGCAAGCGCAGGAAGTTTGGCTTCCAGGCCTTTACCTTGGATCAGGTTCATCAACTCTTCGCGCCCGATAGCTTCAAGCAGCTTTCAACGGGAGCGCGCTGGGCGGCTTTGCTGGGCCTGTATACGGGCGCCCGGGCGGGTGAGGTGGGGCAGCTTTTCACCCTCGACGTCAAGGAGGAGGAGGGAATCCCGTGCATACGGTTTACCGATGAGGGGGAGGATCAGCGGTTGAAGACCGATGTTTCCAATCGGGTCGTCCCGTTGCATCCCGACCTGATCAAGCTCGGTTTCTTGGACTACGTCGCCGAACGAAGGGAGAGCGGGGACTGGCGGTTGTTTCCGCAGGCCGACAGTAAGGCGAAGAATGGTGCGGGGAACTGGATATCGAAGGCGTTCAGCTACTACCTCCAAAAGCATAGCGGAGGGTGGCCGAAAGCAAAGCGTGGTTTCCATAGTCTCCGAAAGACCGTGATTCAGGAGATGCAGGGCAGCGGTGTGGCCTCTGAAATGCGAGCCCAAATCGTCGGCCACGAATTGGACGACGAACACCACGCGACTTACAGCAGGCCCTTTACGGTGAGTGAGAAGCTCAACGGTGCCGGAGGAACGCCAGCTTTGGGTGTCCTAGATTACGGAATCGACCTAGAGGCGCTGAGCACCCTGCCGGCACGCAAGGTCGGGCGGCGCAGCAGCAATACCTCTGCACGCCCTACGAAGGTCGGTGGTAAGGGGAGGGAGCGAAACTAATGGCCCTCACTGCCGCCGATGCTTACCGCCGAGCCATCGACCGCTTTCTCGGCAAACTCTCTGGCTCCGAAAGCGTGGGCCAGATGGAGAAGAAGGTTGCAGACCATTTGCGCCTAGCGAAGCAGCGCCCCAAGGTGGACGTGCCGTTGAGCTTCAATGAGGCCGCTGGGGTATTGGCGATCAGCACGGCCCAGTTGCAACACCTCTTGAAGGAACACCCCCCAACGGGGACGCTGTTCACGGTGAAGGGAACTCGCAAGCGCTCGACCACCCTTGTCCCGTTGATGGCCTGGGCAGCCGAGCTCAAGGCCAAGGGCCTCTGGAAGCCGCTGAGCGAACGGGGCGTTGCGATCGACACCCTCCTAACTGCAGAACTGCCGTTTCTGGTGGCCAAAGGGTCCAAGGCTAAGCAGTTCTTCCTGGAGCCACTGACCGACCAACCGATCACCGATGCGTTGATTCGCCGGCTCCAAGCATTGGGCGCGCAGATCGGGCTTGGGATTCGGGTCTGCACGCTGGCCGAGGCATTCGCCCAGCCTTGGCAGAACCCTGACGTAAAGCGCCAGTGGGTGGACGCATTCAACAACGCAGCCCAAGCCCAGGCCAGCCGTCTGCGAGACCTGGCTCAGCAGCTCGACGCCTCGCGAGCTAGGCTGATCGAACAAGCGCTGGACGAACGCCTGCGGCCGGCGCCTCCAAAGATGCCCGACAAGCGCAATGGGCGAATGTAACGGCCGCTAACGGATATTGGAGGCCTCCAATATCCGTATCGATGGAAGCTCTCAGTTCGGATGATTACTCCAACGCCTCGGTGGTCGGGGCGATGGAGCAAGCCGATGGGCCTCGATATGAATGCGGTCAACCCGCACTGATGTGCGAGATCGCACTCAAGAACTATTTTTCTACTGGCGAAAGCATCCGAACCTTCACGGTTGGATGTGCAAGTTGCACAGTGCTAGGACGGGGCATGTTGATCCCTTCGACTTCAACCAAGTTCCCGTATTCCTTGGATTGGACGATCTTGATGCGTTGGAACTGGCTGTCCTGAACGATGATTTGCCTTATACCCAGGGCTTCTTCTTCGGTGAATCGGATCCCGATCGAGCTGAAGAAGATCTGGACTTCATTGCGCAGGCCCGCGCATTGATCAACGACGGTTGGGACGTGTTCTACAACTCTTGGTGGTAACCCGCCGCCAGCAGCGCCTCTCGGGCTGGTTCAAGCCCAACTCCCGAAACCCATTCCTTCAACGCGGCAAAGCAGCCGTGTTGGCGGAGCTTTGCCTGGAGATCTCTCATGCAACCCAAAACCAATGTTGTGCCGTTCAAGACTGCCAACCGCCTCGCAGCGGCTAAACCCACCCGGCTCAGCTCCGTTTGCTACAAAGCAAGCGACAAGGCCCACACGAGCGTGGATTGGTATACCCCGCCTGCCATCGTCAAGGCGCTGGGAGGAAGGCGCGGCTTTGACCTCGATCCTTGCACGCCCGAAGATCCGTCGCGGCTGCCCGCGCCCACGGCTCGCCGGATGATCCCGCCGAGCCAGGACGGCTTGGCAACGCCGTGGCCGATGCAGGCGTTCGTGTGGATGAACCCGCCCTACGGCAAGGGGATGGAGAAGTGGCTGAGCAAGCTGGCCAACCACCCCGGCGGCGGTATCGCCCTGGTGCCGGTCAGCATGGAGACGGGATGGATGCACGACTGGGTGCTTTCCCACCCCAACGCGACGGCGATCCTGCTCACCCGTGGGAGGCTGAAGTTTGTGCGTCCCGACGGAACCACCGGCACGGCAGCGCCTTCGGGATCGTTGGTGGTGGCTTACGGCAAGCGCGCCGCCGGTCACCTTCAGCAAGCGCAGGCAAGCGGTGTGCTGCGCGGGAAGTTCTTTGTCATCCAGCGCGTGGCGCAGGTTGCCACTGCGAACCAGGAGAGCTGCAATGGCTGATCAATGGAGCGTTGTTGTCTTGGGCCGCGCGACGGCCGAATTGGAAATCCGAATCGACGCGGACTCAGAGGCGGCAGCCCTGGAGATTCTGAACTCGATGGGAGTGGCTGACATTCATGCCGGTGGTTGGCGTACCGAGTTGGAGGAGGTCTACGGCTTTGTGGAGGTCATCAGCCCCGATGGTTCCGATCGCGAAGATCTCAACTGGCCGTGTCCACCCATGCGCAACCACCTCAACTATTAGGAGAAGCCGATGGGAACTTACGAATTCGTCGTCCGGGGTGACTACTTGGTGAGCAAGGTGATTGAGGTCTCCGCCCAGACCCAGTCCGAGGCAATGGAGGCATTCGCGCGACTGTCCTTGGCGGAGTTGGATGCCATCGATTGGCACCATGGCGCCCTTACGATTGAAGAACACGTGGTGGTGACGGAGGTGGAAAGCGGGAGGGAGATTCAGCACCCGTTCTTGACCGTTTGCAAACGCGAACAACTGGAGTGTTTGGCCGAAGATGAGTAGGAACTTCCGGCTGCTGGTCTTCCACTAGCCAGCAGCGATCGAAGGCCAGCAGGAAGACCGGCAGTGCAAGGTCGTTGAATCCCAAGGGATTTCTGTGACTAAAAAGTGCGCTGCTGGCTTGCTGGCTTTCGATTCAACTCCCCTGTGCAAATGCGTCCAAAGAGCATGGAAAGTGTTGGTATCTCAAATTTCAAAACCGATTCTTTTTTGACCCAGCAGACCAGCGGAACGGTTTTCTATGAATGGAAAGCTTTTGGAATCAAGGGTTTGTAGGTGCTGGTCTTCCTGCTGGTCTTCTCTTTCTGCTGGCTAATGGAAGACCAGCAGGGAAGGGAAAGTCAGCAGAACAGGGGTTCCGGAAAAAGTGCGAGAGATTCCGCAGTTTTCGTGTTTAGTCAAAAACCGTGGGTTGCGGAAAGCTCTTGGAGTGGTTGAGTGGAAGTGTCCCCCATGTGGGACACACCAAACCTTTCACCTTCGGAGTTGCCACCGTGAACGCCGCCACCCATCCCTCATCGCCGCCGACTTACAGCATCCGCGCCAGCGTGAAAAAGCACGTTCGGATCAAACGCCCCTTGGCGGAACGCCTTCGTCTCGCCGCGGCCGAAAACGAGATGACAGAGAGCGAGTTCATTCGCCGCGCCTTGGAAACCGCTCTCCCACGCGCTGCCTGAGCAAGCCTGTCCCCCCACAACGACAAACCCCCACCGGCCAGGGCGAGGGTTTGAGAGGAGCCAACAACAATGTCTACAACCAATGTGTCCCCAAAAGGGAAGGCTGTCAACCCGACGACGGAAGAGCCGAGCAACATCGTGCCATTCGAAGCGTCGCGTTTCCTGGGTGCGGAAGCCTCCGCCCGCAAGATCAACCTGGAGGCAGAGGAGCACAAGCAGCTCTACCGCCACTCGGTTGATCGAGAGGGCCAGCGCAAGCCACCGTCGCTCCCCATCCTGTTTGCCCGCCGCACCACCGAATGCGTCGATCGCTTGTGGGCGTGCCAAGCCACCAGCGGCACCGGCGAGATCGTACACCATTGGAACGGTACCTACTGGCAAGCGATCAGCGACGCGGAAGGTGTGGGTGTGGCATCCGATTGGATTGACCGCAACGCCGATTTCGCGGGCAGTCCCAAGCTCGCCAAGGACTGCTGGGACATGGCTTCCCTTCGGCTGCGCCAGAAGAACCCCATGCCGACCCAAGCCAAGCGGGCCATCGTGCCGGTGGCAGACGGCTACGTGGAAATCCTTCCCGGCGGTTTCCATGTGCTCGCTCCTGATCCCGCCTTGGGCATGACCCACGCGGTCAGGGTGGCCTGTGGTGGCAGGCAGGGTCATGCATACAAGCCCCAGCCTTTGCCGGCTGACTCGCGATTCGCCAAGTTCCTCCGCCAAGCCCACGACGACCCGCGCGTCATCGACCTGCTCCAGGAGCAGTGCGGCATGACCCTGTTGCCGGGGGTCTACAGCCAGGCCGCCTGGTGGCACGGCGTCGCAGGCTCTGGCAAATCCACCCTGGCGGAAATCGTGGAAGCGATGCACCGTCAGGTGGCCCGCTGCAACCTCGAAACTTTGGGCGACCGCTTCAGCCTGGAACCCATGATTGGCGCCAGCCTTATCCTGGTGGACGAGGTGGAGTGCGAGAAGTGGGCCGAAGGTCGGTTTAAGACGATGGTCTCCGGCAATGGCATTGGCATCGACCGGAAGAACCAGAAGCAGCTGGCGAGCTACCATTCCACGGCCAAGTGGATCATCACGTCCAACTCGGCACCCTTCATCCGCGACAAGAGCAACGGGGTGTGGCGCCGCCTCACCGTCGTGCACTGGAAGAAGGCGGTACCGGTCAACCAGCACGACCCTGATCTGGTCAAGAACATCCTGGCAGAGGAAGGCCAGCTTGTGCTGGACTGGATGCTCGAAGGCGCCCGGCGCATCGTGGCCCGTGGTAGGGCGTTGTCCGACACCGACGCCGACATGCCCGAAGCCGTGCGCGCAGCGAAGCTGGCCGCCCGCCATGGCAGCGACCAGGTCATGGCTTGGGCTCAAGCCGAGCGCGTGGTGCGCATTGAGACGGATGAGTGCACGCTTTCCATGCGGCAGGTCTACGAGAACTACAAAAACTGGGGCTACCGGCAAGGGCTGGCGGACATCGATCTCCTCACCGGTCGCCAGTTCTGGCGAGGCTTGAAAGAGATGGGTCTGGACGACGGCGCCCGCTCGAACCGCCGCATCAACGGCAAACAGGAAGAATGCGTGCGCCTGCGGATCAATGGAGCAGCCACCGTAGGCGAGGCCTGTGGCGATGTGCCGTTGAGGTCATCGGCGACCGTGACAGCACTGCACGTGGCGCAGGAGCGCTCTCAGTCTTTGGAGCCTTGGGAAACCGATGTGACGCCCACCCTCGAACAACAAGTGGCTCGGCAGGAAGAGATGGGGCGTCGATTCGACCGCTTGAGCGCTCAGCAGCAGGCGGCTGAGGTGGAGGCTCTTCAGGCGGATGCACTGAGGGAGGATGTAGGGCGCACCAGAGCCCGAGTGATTCAATTCCAGCTGCAGGAGCGTATCAATGAGCTGGAGATTCGCGCGCTGTTCGGTGAGCCGTTGTCGGCCCTTGAAAGCAGCGAGGCTCAAACTGACATTGGGCCGGTAGGTGGGGCCGCGAGCTGAGGGTGAACGCGAAAGCGGGAGAGGCCAAGGCAGACCTTGGCCTCCCCCGAGTGCCGATCAGGCAGCCACAAGCCTGATTTCCGCGGATTCAGAGGCCTGCTCAAGGAGGCCGCGACGACGGATTTCCAAGTCGATGACGTCGGCTTGGTAAGCCAGCGCCGGGACCATCTCCTTCCCAGACTTCAAGAACGAGGTGATCTCGCTGAAATCGCTCTTGCGTACCTGTGTTGCAACTTCGCTGCCAAGCATTGCTTCGATGCGCTTGGCGTTGAGGGCGCTCACGGTCTCGGCCAGATTGACGAGCGATGCTTTTCCATAGTCTGGAGAGCCGCTCTTCAGTTGAACATGAGTCAAGCCAAGGCCAAGGTGGATCAAGCGTTCCTGCAGCAACTGAATTTCGCCGAATCGATCCAGATTGCTGCTGCCGATGGGAGCATGACGCTCCAGTATGAGCTTGGTGAACTCGTATTCCTCGTGGAACCTAGGGATCAACGTCCGGAGTTGATGCGTGTCACCCTCACCACAAAACTGTTGGGCGGACAGAAGGAGAGAGCGGAACCTTGCTTCATCGTTCAGCAGGCTTCTCTCGTGCACCTCGCCTACCAAGTGAAGTGTCCGCGCGATGCCTTCGGACTGCTCTTGTATCTGGGCGCTGATCTTGTTCAATTTCTTGCATACGACCACGAACCCGGCTGTCGTGACCGCAAGATTCAACCCCGTCATGGCCAAGTTCGCGACCTGTAGGCCCTGCAGAACATTCATGCTCTGCTGGAGGCCATCCATTCCGGTTTGGATGCTGTTCATGCCCTTGGACAAGGCTGACTGGAGCTCTTGAAGTCGCTGCTGCGTCTGGAGCGCATCTCCTGGGAAGATCAAGTGGCCTACGATCTGTCCTCCTCTGCCAGTGCCGGCTGCGTGGCGAATGACGCCGCCATGGAGCGTGTAAGTGCCATCGGTCAGCTTGGCCAACACGTCGGGAAACTCGGGCAGAGCCCGAGAGAGGTCGGGATTCACTTGCATGCTAGTAGAGCCTCGCGGTATGAAGCCAGGTCAGAATCGAACTGGCGGCGACGTATGACAGCAATTTGGAGGACGGCTGGCACCGTGATACGGAAGGCTGGCGTCGCCGCTTGAAGCGCGGTCGCCCCAACCGCAGTGGCCGCCAGAGGGACCAAAACTAGGGGGGCAACGCGAGCGCCCAAGAACCCTGCGATCCCAGAGGCTCCGCCATTGGCGAGGGCGCCCCAGGCCGATCCTGCCTCTTTGATCATTCCGTTGATGGTTGGCCGCATGAGGTCCGCCAACTGCGCACCGCTTTTCTTGGAGACATCGACGGCAACGTCCTTGAAGGCCTTCTTCACCGCTTGGATCAACGCGATCTCTTCAAGATCCCATGGAGCAAGCCCGCTGGAGGGCTTTCCATCCAACTGCTTGGCCACGTCCGATGCCAGTTCTTGATAGGACACCCCGCCTTTGCGCACGGCATTCACAAGGGTGTTGCCACCGAATGCCGAGATTTCTCCGGCAAGAAGTTCCGAGATGTCTTGGAGGCGACCTCGCTCCTTACAGGCCAGAATCTGAGACTTGACCGAGCCATCCAAGGCGACTCGGCCCTTGCCGAAGTCGGTGATGAGGTCGGCGAGCACATTGAGATCGCCGGATGAAGCACGTGAAAGCAAATCGGGCAGCTCCCGATCGCGCGGAACAACCAAATCCATGTTTCCCCCTGTATCCATCGCTAAGCCTGGCCGTCTGAGGCCAAGCGAGGCCAGTATCCACGGCCTCAGTCTCAATTCTAGCGGATGGATTGCCCTGTAGATCGATTCAAGGCTTGCCAAATCCCCATCCTGTCGCATGCTGAAACCATGACTGCTTCCAATGCCTTCGTGGATAACAGCATGGACCGCCAAGACGCCCTGGCGGCCTCCCCCCGTTTCACCGTGCAACGAACCCCGGATGGCGTCCGTGTGCAGCTCCAGGAGGGCGACGGAGACCCCGGCACCGGTTTGACCATCGACCGGGCCTTGGCGTTGCTGGAGAACCTATTGGAGCAAGGACGCGCCGTCACCATTCGCGATTGATGTTCCCAGCCCAACCCCTTGGCGTTGCCGACAGGCGCCTTTTCTTGCCTTCCAGGAGAGCCTGTCCGTGTCCGATGCCACCCCCAACGAAAGCTTCCTTCAGCGCCACTCCCGCGACGTCGTCGAACGCCTGATTCGGCAAATGGAGGAGGGCACCGGTCCCTTCCTCAAACCCTGGGACGCCCGCGTGGACCTCGGATTGCCAATGAACCCCACCACCGGCAAAAACTACCGGGGCGGTAACTTGCTCCACCTGTGGGCCCTGCAGAGCACCTGGGACAGCCAGGACAACCGGTGGATGACTTACAAGCAAGCCGCGGCCGTGGGCGCGCAGGTTCGCAAGGGCGAGAAAGCCAGCGTTATCGAATACTGGGATTGGTCCCCGGTCGAAGAGGCAAAGAAGAGCGGGGACCCAGAGCTCATCGCCAAGGCCCACCCCAAGGTCTTCTTCCCCCGGGTGTTCAACGCAATGCAGATCGATGGGTTGCCGGCACTGGTCCTGCCACCCCCGCGCCCAGAGCCCGACATCCACCAGGCCTGCGAAGCGGTGCTCAAGGGCAGCGGGGCTGAGATCCACCACGACGGGGGCAACCAAGCGTTCTACCGTCCGATGACGGACAGCATCCATTTGCCCCGGCGCAACAGCTTCCACTCGGCCAGCGGCTACTACGCCACCGCGTTGCACGAGCTGGGCCACTGGACCGGCTTTCCCACCCGCCTCAACCGCGACCAGAAAGGGGCCTTTGGGAGCATCGACTACGCCAAGGAAGAACTGGTCGCGGAGGTGTCATCCATGCTGATGGGCGAACGCCTGGGCATTGGTCACGACCCTACCCAGCACGCGGCTTACGTGAAGTCCTGGATCCAAATCCTCCGGGATGATCCCCGGGAGCTCTTCCGAGCCGCGGCGGCGGCCGAGCGGGTGGTGGAGTTCTTGAAGGTGCCCGAGTTGGTTCGCGAGCCGCTCCCGAAGGTTGATTGGGAGCGGCAGCCGGTGGCGGCCAACCAGCAGGAGCTTGAAAAACCTGCAGGCAAGTCTTCCACAAATCCGCGCAATCGGACGAAGCAGCGAAGCCGCACGATGGTCGCGTGACGACCTAGCTGTATTTCCCATTCGTTGCTATCAGCTTCTGCCTCAGCGCTTCGATGCGGTCCTTCCGTTGGCCACACAGCGCGTCGAGGGTGTATTCGTAGACTTCGAAAGCGTCCAGGATTGCTTCCTGTTGGACGTCTTCTCCGTGCGAGCCTAGGTTGCCGATCATTCGCAGGGCCGTCAGCGAAGGCGCGTGCTCGGCGTTTGATTGCTCGTAGTGTGCAATCCGGGCGTTCAGATCCAGACGATTTGTTTTTCCGCTGCTGGCATTGACGGTTTCGCGAGGGATCTCAAGGAAATCCAGCAGGAACTCAACGCTGGCCCGGAGTCGATTGGCGGCTGCACTCGTATCAAACCAGTAGTGTGAGGAGGCAAGGCGGATGTTGTCCCTCACGTTCCTTGGAGCCTGAGAGGGAACCTCAATGGTGAGCGGGGCTGGAAACATCGCGCGCGGGCGAAGATAAGACGAATACACCCAGCGGTCATCTTCATCGTCGTAATACTCGACCAGTGACGTATCTCCGGAGACAACCACCACTTCACCGCAGCTGCCGTTGTCGCAGATCAGTTGGAGGCTGAAACGCTCCACATCCCAACGCGGCTCCCAATCCGGGTGGTCGCGGTCTTTGGTTGAGTAGGTGGGTTCGGAAATCTGGACAGTCTTCCCATCGTGCCTGACGCGTCCCTTGTCGCATTTCGGGCAAGGGAAGTGGGGGAAATGGGCTCGGTCGTAGGTCCCGGACCAGCGTTCACGATCGAATGCCACGGATGACTTCCTTAGTGGTGGTTGCATCGATTATCTGGCTTGGATCGTTGGTTCTCAAGCCGCACCCCCTTGCGCATTTCCAGAATCGATCTATGCATAGGTGAACCTACTCACGAAATGGAGGTGCACCTTGAAACCCATCGTTCTGGCCCTTGCATTGGCGTTGTCTGCTCCGGCCGCCTTTGCCGCCGATTCCACCTCCGCTCGCCGTTACGGCTCGTCCGAAGCCCTGTCCGTCCAGGACGCCCGCTTGGGCGAAGTCCTGATGGTCCGCACGGTTCAACTGAAGTCCGACCAGCGGCTTAACGCTGGTTCTGCCATTGGGGCGGCCGTTGGTTATGGGGCTGCTAACCAAGTCAAGAACCGGGATTACCGCAATGCTGCCCGCGTGGCCGGTGGCATCATCGGTGCGGTTGCTGGAACCGCCGTCCAGAAGGGCCTGAGCGGCCGGCGCGCGGTGGAGATCTACGTGCGGGACTTGTCCGATCGCCGCCAGCGCGTCCTCGCGGTAGTCCAAGACGCCGACGTGCAAGTGCGCGAAGGTGATCGGGTGTTCCTGGTGGGGAAGGGTAAGAAGACCCGGGTGGTGCCGATGGCGCGGATTGAAGTGTGGGGTGGTGCCGAGAACGCAGCGTGGGGTGGTGCCGAGAACGCAAGTGCGTGCGGGGTGGGCGCTTGTGGCGTGAGTTTAGGGGACATGCGCTGATGGACATCGCGAACCCCATCCTTGCTGTTCTGTTCCTTGGCGCGTTTGCCTACGTAACCGCGTTTGCGCCGATCTGGGCCGGGCACCGTTTCCGACTGGTGTGGGACGGACTGCGCCGACGACGCAAGGGAATCTCCACGGTCGTCGTTCTCAATGCTTTGGCTGGGCTGCTCAGCGTGTTGTTCCTGCTCGGAATCTGGTTGGTCTTGTTCTCAGGGGCGCAAACGGAAATCTCAGCTTCCAAAGTGGTTGTTCTACTCGCAGTTGTCCTCGTGGACGCTCTGCTCTTCCAAAAAGGGTGGAGCCGGGCAGCACTGAGAAGCCAGGGTTGAGCCGAGACCTTACCCACCGCCGCTCCGAGGTCGCCCGGATGTTTCGAGAGGGACACCGCCGGGCCGCCATCGCCCAAGCCTTGGCCGTTCCATCGCCTGTGGTGAGCGCCGACCTGGCCCACCTGGGCTTGCGTCAAATGCCCCGGCGCCCACTGGCTGACCAGCACGGCTTCGTGGTGCGCCTCTTGGAGGAGGGGAACAACGGCCCTGCAATTGCCCAGCGCTTGGGCGTGACCCGACAGGCGGTTCACGCTTACCTGCAGGCCCATGGCCTGCTCCCAACCCAGAGGAGGACCCCATGACCGTTTTTCTGGTGGTCGTGCTGTTTGAGCTCGCAATGTTTGCGGTCACCTTCGGAATTGCGTGGCTGTGCGCCTCCAAAGCCCGCAGCGCACGCAGGGGCTGAGAGGCGTTCCAAGCCGGCCGAGAAGACGCCCCATCCGTGGCTGCGTTGGTGTGGCATTTGGCCGTGTTCTACGTGTGTCTGGCATTGCTGGCCTACCAACTTCAGCACCTAGTGACCGGGGTCTGGCTGAATCCTTCCAACTTATACCTGTCATCCTCGCTGGCTCTTGTGGTCTATTCGATCGCGTGTGGGCTGCTTCAGGGCAGCGGGATGGCACGGAGGCGAGCATGAGGACCAGCCACGGCCGGTTTCGCCAAGACCCCGTCGACGCCCGCCCTCGCCACGATGGGCTGTTCCAGGGCGAAGGCACGGGCGAAGAAGCTCATCAAGAGCGTGACTCATTGCTT
Source organism: Stenotrophomonas maltophilia (assembly GCF_013464915.1). GTDB lineage: Bacteria > Pseudomonadota > Gammaproteobacteria > Xanthomonadales > Xanthomonadaceae > Stenotrophomonas > Stenotrophomonas maltophilia_AT. The sequence goes on along the minus strand of NZ_RAVT01000051.1, from coordinate 36,694 downwards.
CAAGCGCTCTACATCGAATCGCTCCACGCCCGCGAGGACGTGGACGCGGTTGATCGCTTGCTTGACGCTCACCGGGAGGCGTTTGGGGAGCCCGAGCAAGTCGCCCATGCCCGTCAGCAAGACGAACGCCATGATCGGGTGTTGCCCTTGCCCAACATTGGTCGGCCGTTGAGACCGTCCCTGGAGCGCTACCTGGACGAGCATCGGGGGTGGAACCCTCCGACCGCCAAAGAGGCCGCGATCGCACGTTCCAGAGGCCCCTCCATGGTGCTCGAAGGGAAGGCATGGCGTGCTGCAGACGACGTTGTCGAGGTTCCCGTGGAGGCGCCCTAAGACGCCCCACGGCAGCGGATGCGCTGAGTTAAGGACGGCGGACTTTGTGTCCCAAGTAGCGGCAAAGCACCCCTGACAAGCCCACGATCAGTTCGGCCTCTTCCAACGACGGGTCACCGCCCTCCTTAAGGTGGCGCCCGTTGTTAGACGCGAATCCATAGACTTTGGAAACTGCTTCTCCAAGAGGCGAGGGGAACAGGCTGGGGTTGTTTTTCACCAACGCCCCCAGCGTCTCCTTGTCACCACCCGTCAAATCCTTTGCCAAGCATTCCAACGCAGCCATTCCGTGTTGAATGGCGCCGGTGAGCTCGGGGTTGGGGCGACGAGACAGGTCGCGCAATGCCTCGTGCAGTTCGTTTGCCGTCGTGTTCTTCCCAGCGCTTCTCAACTCGCTGGTGCCCTTCCTGATGGCGACTTCAAACGCCTGTGAACCGGGAACTCAATGCGGTTTCCCAACATCTGCCAACCGATTCCGTTCTTCCGAAAGACCTTGTTGATTCCGTCCGAGAAGACGTCCGAAGGTGCTTTGGGCTGCCCATAGGCAGGTGGGCGACCTTGAAGGGACGTGGCTATGCTTTCGATGACGTCATACACCTCAAACCATTCGCACTCTTCCAAGTGATGCTGCACCTCCGCAATCACGTTGGGTTCGCTCCAGTTGCCCCGGGTGTCTGGTGCCACGCCAAGCGCACCGCAGACTTCCTTGCGCAGGTTGTCGTATCCAATCCCCGCTTTGCCAGCGATGGCAACAACGGCTCCGCGCAAAACTTCGGGCGCATCTTCACGAATGGTGATGTCTGCATCGGGTGAGCTGTAGTTGTGGCGCTCTGAGAAGGTGCTCATGTGCTTTCCTTGCTGTATGTAGGGTCCAAAGTAGGCGCGGCCGTCGCCGTCTACTTGCCGGTTGGGAACAGTTTTGCGTATCGAAGGGCGGGCTCGTCCGAATGGTTGTCCACGATTGGCTCAGGTTCGCCGCCCAGAACCTCTTGGGCCACGTTCTGCGAAGCGGGGTTGTTCACGCTCACCACCGCTTCGATGTAGAAGGGCGGATGCCCGCGAAAGCCGTTTTGGAGCTCTGCAATGCCGGCCGCAAGGATGGCTTTGGCGCGCCCCTGGTTTCGATAACGCTCGGGAACCGCGTAGCCAACCGCTAGGTTTGGATGGCCTTCAAAGGTTCCATTGGGAACGAATTTGGCAAAAGCCGTTACGGTCTGCCCGTCCATCTGAACGTAAGTGAATCGCGGTTTGCCTTGGAGGTGATCCACGTGCAGGTAGACCGTTGGATCGATGCGGCCCCGCTCCAGCCGAAGGCCGCCCGCAGCCAGGGCTTCTTGGAAAGAGATTAGGGCTTGATTGGGATCGGCCATGTTGGACATGGGGGCTTCGTGAGAGGACAGGTCGTCCCATCGTCGCTGTTCCGACCGAAGCTCTCAAGTTCCCGATGGCTGGCCCACTTGGGAGCAAAGGCCAGTGCCGGAAGCCGCCGCCGGTCGCTGCGCGCCGGCATCTGAAGAAGCATCCGCATGGATGGAAAGCACAAACGCCTTCGGCGCGAAAAACGATGAGGTGGAAAACTGCGGCCTTCGCTTCGCACTTTTTGTATCTAGTCAAATTATTGTCCACTCGTGGTGTGGACAAAATGCCGTGGCGATCTACCTTGAATCTATAGGTAGGCAATACCGCCGACCAAGCCAAGAGGTGTCACATGAGCGCAGCCGTCACAACCAACGAAGCCGCGATGACCGAGTTGGGGTTGAACCCCGGTTTGATTGAAGATTATGCAGCGGTCTCCTTGGAGCCCGTGAGCTTTGAAGAAGAGGACCGCCTGGGCTGGGCGACCACTTGGAGTGCGGTTCATGCCGTCGAGCTCCACAACGGCGGGAAGGTCTACGTTAACGGCCGATCCTTCCACGTCACCCAAGCCAAGCCCGGCTACAAGCATTTGCTCAGGTGCTGGCGAGAGGAGCAGGGTCGGCGCGCAGAACTGGCTTACTGGAAAGCGCGGGGAGGGCACTGACCTTGGCTCCTTTTCTCACCCAGGCCAAAGATGCGCCGGTTGTGATGGGGGACTCGATCCCCCGGATGAACGGACATTGGGGGGAGGGAGAGCTCGGAAAGAGTGAGAGGGCAACCGTGCTTCACGGCATCCATTTCATCAGTCCCTCGGTGGGTGGCCCGCTGTTCAATACGGTGTGGCTTCCCACGCTGGTCGACTTGCGGGCGCTGCTCGCTGACGCCGACCTCTGCAAAGCAGCCGAAACCGAGGTGGGCGCGTTCATTGACGCGCGCGTTGATCCGTTGCCTCCTGAGCTCGATGAGGTCATTTACCAGCCATCGATAAGGCAGATTTCCAGCCTGCCGGATAACTATGGGATCGGCGTGGGCGTCTTTGTGACTGACGCTTTTGCGTTTGTCCTTCAGCGCATGATTCAGGAGGCAATGGCTCAGCACCGGGCGCGTGAGCTGGATCGGGTATGGGAACAGTCAGCCACCGGTGGCAAACGTCCTAGGCTCTAACGGCTGGCTGGGTGGCCCCCTTGCGAGCTTTCAGATTCGAGGTATCGGTAAAGGGATGGCCTTTTCGGGGGCTACTCATCCCCACTCAATTCCTCGCCAAGGAGACGATACCCATGACATGCAAGACCTTCCTTCGCGCCCTGCTGCCCATCGCCCCGGCTTCGCTGGCGCTGCCCGCCTTCGCCGCCGACACCACCGCAGATCTGACGATTCAGGGCACCCTGACCAACACCTGCAATTTGTCCGTTTCTCCGGTCACGGACATGGATTGGTCGGGCACTTCTGACAACTCCACCCGAACCTCTGCGTTGAGCATCGTGTGCAACCAGGGAACCACTTACTCCATTTCCCCAGGACAGGGACAGAAGGTTTGGCGTGCGCCTGGAGCACGAGCGCCAACAGGACTACTGGCGCCTGCGCGCCCCCGGTGCGGTGGAGTTGTAGCAGCGCACCCGGGGTTCGGTGTTCTGGCGGCCCACGCCCCAGCGGCCCCTCCGAGCAGGGTTCTCCGACGTGCGCACGCCACGCTTTCGCACCGCTTACGCCGACGCCGCGCTGAGCTGAGCTGGCGTGGCAAAGGGCACACCGTGGCCGTCTCCGCCTTGCGGCATCTGGAGCGCAAGGAAACCTCGGTGGAGCTGGGCTACAGCTACGATTTCGGCCGGGGCAAGGGCGTGAGCGTTAGGGCCCGGCAAGCCACCGATGCCACCGCCTCGGCTGTTCAAGGACGCGTCCGTCCCACGCTGTTGGGAACCCCGGTCGCCTTGTCCGCTTCGGTGGACGAGGGAGCGGCCGGCCAGACGGCCCGGGCCAACGCCAACCGGACCACCCGGGCAGGGTGGGCGCAGATCAACGCCGAGCACGGGCCCAGCGGCACGTGGGCTTCCGGTTCGATGGCCGGTGCCGTCCACCTGGACGGCCAGGGCGTGACGTTCCTAGGGCCGGCCGAATCCTTCGCCGTGGTGGACGTGCCCCGCCAAGCCGGGGTGCCGGTGAGGCGGGGCGGCAGATTGGTGGGGAAGACCAACGCCCAGGGCCGCCTGGTGGTGGGCGAGGTGACCCCGATGGTGCCCACCGAAGTCCGAGTGGACGATCGGGCCTTGCCGCTGGGCACTCAACTGGCCGAGATCGAGCAAACCGCCACCGCTGGCCGCCAAGCCGGCATGCACCTCACGTTCCCGGTCCTGACCGAGACCGCGCGAACCTTCCGCCTCACGGGCGTGGCCCAGGTGGGCTACGACGGGGTGCTCTACCTGGAGCAGCCGCGCCCCGGCCAGACGGTGGACGTGGAAGGGGTCTGCAAGGCCCAGCTGCCTGCGGACCTTGGGGCTGCGCAAACGGTGGCCGAGGTGGCTTGCCGGTGAGTGGGAAAAGCGCTGTCTGCGCAGTGCGAGTTGGATGGCATAGATGGTCCCCTAGCGCCTTCGTTGCAGCTCAACGGTTTGCGGGTCCTACATCCATGCGCGGAGGGGCTAACTTGCTGATTGTATTGGTCGAGGCGAAAATGGCGAAGGGGATGAGTTGCGACCATTCGGAGGCGCAACGGCTGTGCGGCGGCGCAGCCCATGAGACGGAGTTCGGGTATGTTCCGAAGCGTCGTCCTAGGGCTTTTTCAGCGCACAGGCTTCCCATGGCCCTAAGGGGCCATTTTTGCGGCTGGTCCGCGATCGAAGAACACAAGGTAATCAGATGAAATACGAAGAGCTGTCCAGGGCAGCGCTCATCAAGCTGCTGCAAGAGCACGATGCCGAACGCGCTGAAGCAGGGAGAGATGGCATCGTCTTGAACTACAGTGGGCGCACAGCTCCTTGGCAGATCGTTCGTCAGGTCAAGCCTCGGATGTTTGACTTCAACAAGCGCGCTTCCGTGGGCAGCGCTGACGAGGAGTGCGTTAACGAACTCTGGGATGGCGAGAATCTCGCCACCATGGTCACGCTTTACAAGTATCGTGGCCAAGTGGATCTCGTGCTGACGGACCCGCCATACAACACCGGCGAGGACTTCCGTTACAACGACAAGTGGGACAAAGATCCCAACGACCCGGATATGGGCGATTTGGTGGCCAAAGACGATGGTTCGCGCCACAGCAAGTGGCTGCGATTCATGACGCCTCGCCTTTGGATGATGCGAGAAATGCTCAAGCCTGGTGGCGTCATCGCCATCTGTATCGATCATCGAGAACTCTACAGGCTGGGGATGCTGATGGATGAGATTTTCCACGAGGAGAATCGCATTGGCATCATCAATTGGCAGAAGAGCTACTCTCCAAAGAATAATGTTGGCAAGAAGTCCCATGTGTCCACTTCCACAGAGTATGTGTTGGTGTATGCCAAGGATATTGATCGCGCTAAGACCACCTTGATGGAGCGCAGCGAATCAATGAACTCGCGCTATGGTTCCCCCGACGGGGACCCCGAGTTGTGGACACCTGGTGACCTGACGGGGCGTGGAGCGGACACTCACTGGGGGCAGGTGTATGCAGTTCAATCGCCTTTTACAGGCGAATTGATGTCTCCATCGGAGGGGCGGTGCTGGGCGCTCGAAAGGTCGAAGCTTAAGGCGCTGCTTGAGCAATGGGGTTGTGAATACCGGAACGAGGACCAACACGATGGCCGAGCTCCAGCTCTGGTCATCAAAGGGTCTTTGAGCGCAGCAAAGAAAGCCGCTGAAAAAGTGCTCAAGGCTGGGAACTGGCCCCGCGGATACTGGCGCGACCAAGGAAAGGGCCATTTCCGTGCGAAGGTCTACCTCAATGAGGTCAAGAAGGGCGTTGTGCCAATGACCTACTGGGCAGATGAGTCATTCGACTCCATCGATGATCTGGGTAGCACGTCTTGGGATCATGAGCAGAGCGGGCATAGCCAGAGCGGGCTGAAGGAGCTCGGTGCTGTCGTTGGGAAAGATCACGGATTCACGACCGTAAAGCCGCTCAAACTGTTCAAAAAAATTATTCAAATCTGGTGTCGAAAGGATGGAATCGTATTGGATCCGTTCGCTGGGTCCGGGACAACGGGGCACGCGGTTTTGGAGCTGAATAATGAGGTGGCTGCCACTCGTCGCTTCATCATGATTGAGCAGGGGAACGACGAGAAAGGGGATCACTACGCCAAGACCTTGACGGCTGACCGCATTAAGCGCGCCATCACGGGGAAGTGGAAGTCAGGTGAGCGGGAGGGCTTGGGCGGAGGCTTTCGATACTTCTCTCTCAAACGAGAGAAAGTGGATGCCAACGCAGTGAATGCTCTCGCTCGCGAAGAGATGATGGACCTGCTGTTGGTCAGCTACTGGGATCGCAATGACAAGGCCAAGTCCTATCTTCGGAGATTGGCTGCCGGGGATCATAAGCACCTGTTTGCTGTGAACAGCCGCAACGAGGGCTTCTTCTTGGTGTGGAGCGCTCCTGACCAACCTTCGGCGCTGACGCGGGCCGTATTCAAGGAAATCGCGCAGGAAGCAAAGGGAGCTGGCTTGGCGGGGCGTTATCACGTCTACGCTGCACTGGCGCCTTACACCGGCAGCGACATTGAGTTCTATCAAATTCCGGACAAGGTGTTGGAGCACATTGGCTTCAACGCCCGTGCAGACGCTTACAACAACGATGGTGGCATGGATGCAGATTGAGCTGAAACCCTTCCAGGTGCGTGCAGCCCAGCAGATCGCTGGGCGATACGCTTTTTTTGCTGGACACCCCTACAGGCCGACCTACAAGGGCAAGCTCCCGCGTCCGTTCTATCAGGCGCTGTCGGCCATCACGGGCGCTGGTAAAACGCCGGTGCTGGCCGAGGCCGTCACGTTGATGCGCATGCACATGGCCGTTGAGCCCATCGTGTTTTGGATGAGCAAAGCCAAGTCGGTTGTCCAGCAGACGTATACAAATTTTTCCGGTGGCGGAAAGTATGCCGAGATCGTTGACGATTTCCGTGTCATCCGGGCGGCGCAACTGGAACCCAACCTGATCTCGGATGGGAGCTCCCCCCTCATCGTGATGGCCACGACCGGGCTATTTAACAACAAAGAGCAAGCCGACGGCGCGCTGAACATCTACAAGAAGGATCAAGACCTGTTCGGTGACCAATCGCCCTGGGAGCGATTGATCGCCCGTGACGCCGGTGGGGTTCGGCGGCCGTTGATCGTCGTCTACGATGAAGGCCACAACCTGTCCGAACAGCAGACCCAGATCTTGGCAGAGTTGGAGCCGGAGGCCTACCTCTTGGCCAGCGCGACGCTCAAGCTGCCCTTGAACTTTGCCAAAACCGTGCTGGCTCCCCAGGAAAGCTGGGTTGAAGAGGCGGGCGAGGATGAGGCCAGTCTTGAGCGTTTTGCCCTGGTGGCAGCGGTCGACGGGAAGGGTGCTGCCGACGCCACTGCATTTGCCATCACCGCGGTGGACAGCAACGCGGTCATCAAGGCTGAGCTGATCAAGACTTCCATTCAGTTCGACGGCACCACCGCGCCGATGGAACGTTGCTTGGATGATCTCCATGATCGGCTCCAACTGATTGAGCACGAAATTCAGGGTCGGGCGCTGGGGTTCACACCGAAGGCCATCTATGTGTGCAAGACCAACATCACAGACGACGGTGATAAGGACGATCACACCAAGCCCTTTGAACACCGCAATGCGCCGCCGATCCGCATCTGGCGCTATCTGGTTGAGCAGAAGAAGGTGGACCCGGCCAAAGTGGCCATTTACGCTGACCTGAAATTCGCCGATGGCAACAAGCCCGACGCAGTGAATTTGTTCTCGAAGGGCGAGAGCGATTTTGACGAATTTCAGGCCGGCGACTTTCAGCACATCATTTTCAACCAAGGCTTGCAGGAAGGTTGGGACGATCCCGCGTGCTACCTTGGCTACATCGATAAGTCGATGGGTTCTCAGATCAAGGTTGAGCAGATCATTGGCCGCGTTCTGCGCCAATACGACGCCAAGCATTACGATTCACCGTTGCTCAACAGCGCCCATTTCTTCTTGCGTGTGGACAAGAAGAACGTGTTCACCGAATCGATCGAGGCCGTGCGGGCCAAGCTCCAAGAATCTGGAGCAGCCATTGAGATCGTTCATACCTATGGCGGTGGGGATGGCGGTTCAGAAGATATCGCCCCCAAAGAGGGGGTTTCAGTGCTCCTTCACCAGGTCCATGCGGACGCCGACGACGCAGTGGGTGCCATTGCCCAGTTGGTAGCGCAGTTCCCCACCTTTAAGGAAGGAGAGATCGATACTCAGGGGGACGCGCACAGCAAGACCGAGACGGTGGACATCTCTGACTTGGCCAAGGAGATCGGCCACGACTGGACGGCCAGTGGGCACGCGAACCGGGTGCGCCTGCGTTGGCTGGTGAGCAACGCCATCCGTGGGCGCTCTAGGGCCGCATTGGCCGTGGTAGACCTAAAGGCTTCCAAGTTTGACGTGAGGGTGGAAGCCGGTAGCAACGCTGCAGCTGCAGCTGACACCCTGGCTAGGGAGATCGTGTCCACCTACTACCAGCTGACCTCGCTGGTGTATGAATCCGAGTTGGAGTTCACGTTCTCGACCATGCGCGTGCCGAAGAAGGCGCAGGCCTTCGAAAACGGCCTCTATCCGCGATACGCAGGCCTCAACAAGTTTGAAGCTCCGTTCGCTGCCGCCTTGGACAATGCCGGACACACATGGCACCGGAACCCAAGCAATGGCGGTTTCCGTATTCCGCTGTTGTCGGAGGGGGACAGTGCCTCCTTCTCGCCGGACTTCCTGGTCTGGAAGGGCAAGTATGTGTTCTGCCTGGACACCAAGGGCTCGCACCTGCTCACCGATGCCGTGGCTCGCAAGCTTTTCGATATCCAAGACGAGGGGGCGACCAAACTGTGGACCCGCTTCATTTCCGAGGGCAAGCAAACCGTGATCGGTGGCAAGGCAACAAATGATGGCTACACCGTATGGAAGATGAAGAACGGGTCGCCCACTCCGATCCATGTGTCTAACCTCGATCAAGCCGTGAAGGAATGTTTGAAGGCTTAACAGACTGACCCTAGGCATGTCCCATGACTAAGGAATGCTGTCTCACATTGGAGAATGTTGGATGAGTGAAGCGGAACTCGTATACGAAAGCGTCGAGTGGGTGAGGCGCGAACTGCGTGACCTTATGGGTAAGCAAAAGCGAGAACGTCCGTGGCTCAAGTGCCCTACTGAGCGGGAGTGGGCCATTGCCAAGCTTTGGGATCCGGAAATGTCTGAGACCGAGTGGGCTCACGTTTTGAAGGTCCTGCGCCCGATCATTGCCGAACGACAGCGCAGGCGCATCTCGGACATGATCGGCGGTGCCGAAGCGAATCCAAAAATGAAGCCTCGTCGAAAAATGTAGACCCTTCATGCGGCCGTTTTGTGGCTGTGGCGACTGGATGGGGCGAATCGGGATGCGGTGCTTTTTTCCGCCTCAATGCATATCTGAAAGATGAAGATGGCAGCCAATTTCAACCAAATTCTGATCGTGGATTCCCTCCCGGAAGGCCAACTCAACACCGCAGCCCGCCTGTTCGCGGATGCCCAAGACTGGGCGCGGGTGATCGGCGACGTTCCTCACATCGCCAGCGTTCGTGTTCCTTCCAGCGGGGCTTTTCTCGATCTGTTGGCCCAGCTGGCTCATCAATCGGCTAGGGATAACTACGTTCCGTTGCTGCACATCGAGTGCCACGGCCGGGAAGAAGGGCTGGAGTTCGCAGATGGATCCGGATTGACGTGGGACGAGATGAAGCCGGCTTTCGTAGCCCTCAATGTGGCCACCCGCTTGAACCTCATCGTGGTGGTGGCCGCGTGCCATGGCGGCGCGATCGCTGGTTTTGTTCGTGCCGAGCAACGTGCGCCATTTTGGGCTTTCCTGGCTCCAAAGCGACAGATATCTGCAGGTGATCTGGAGGCGGCTCTGTCTGCGTTCTATCAGGCGCTGCTCATGACACGATCGTCAGAGCGCGCGATGGACGCCCTCCGCGCAACCCATGCGGGGCAGGAATTCTGGCAGCTGAGCGCACAAACCATTTATCGATTGATAGTTGAGGGCTACGCAGAACGCCGCCTTACGGAAGATGCTGTGCAGAAGGACGCAGAACGTCTGCGAGCTCGCGCTGCCGCGCATGGCGCGATGTGGTCACAAGCTCAGGTTGAGGCAATGATCCGCGATCCCGGAATCTTTGAAGGATTTCGCCGAGAGTTCTTCATGGTAGATCTGTATCCCGACCACGCAGAGCGCTTCCCCGCCGTGGCGGCTTAGCTTCGAGTCCGCGCGACGACAGGTCATCTGACCCGCACCAGCTGGTCCCACCGGGTCGTGTAGGCCGGCGACAAGTTTTTCTCGTTCATGGCCCACACCGGCTTGGCGAGCGCCGGCCCTTTCGACCGCCAGGCCGAAGACGCCATACCCATGGTGCCTCGGCCGAACTTCGCGTTGGCCTGGTCCATGACCTTCATGAGCGCTTGCGATCGTGGATCGATGCCGGCGAAGAGGTCGCCTTGCTGGACGTCCCCGTGCGTCAGACCCAGCAGGCCCACCCCGGCTTTCTTGTAGCGGTAGCCGGTTTTCCACATGGCCTTGGCCAGGCCTTGCGCCACCAGCAGCACTTCGCGCGTGTCGCTCGTCGGCCCGATGAAGTTGAACGCCTTGCTGGGGTGATACTGCGCCGCGCCGGGTTTGAACGGATTGGTGTTGAGCCACACCCACACCCCGCCGGCCTGCAGCGAGCGTGATCGCAGCTTCTCGCACGCCCGCTGGGCGAACGTGGACACCGCCTGCTGGAGATCGTTCAGGGAAGTGATCTCTTGGCCGAACGAGCGGCTCACCACGATCTGCTGGCGCTCTGGTTCCACCTCCTCCAAGTCGCTGCACACCACGCCCTGGAGCTCCCGCTGGGTGCGGGCCAGCGTCACCCCGTAACGGGCGCGCAGTGTGTCGGGATCGGCGCGGGCCAAGTCGGCCGCCGTCAGGATGCCTTCGGCGCCCAGCTTGGCCGTGAGCTTGCGCACCACGCCCCACACGTCTTCCACCGGAAAGGTTTCCAGTTCGGGCGAACCAGACAGGGCGGTGACCACCCCTTGCGGGATCTTCTTCGCCAGCTTGTTCGCGAGCTTGGTCAGGGTCTTCGTGGGGCCGATGCCTACGCAACACGGGATGCCGACCCGTTGCAGAATCTGCGCGCGCGCCTGGCGGGCCATGGCTTCGCGTTGATCCGCCGGCACACCGTCGAACGTCACGAACGATTCGTCGATGGAGTAAACCTCCACCCGCGGGAACCACTCCCGCAGCACCGACACCACGCGCCCGGACAGGTCGCCATACAACCCGAAATTGGCCGAGAAGATCCGCAGCTGCCGGCGGATGTGGGGCGGCACCTCGTGGATGGGCTGGCCCATCTTCACGCCGAGGTCCTTGCACTCCTGACTGCGGGCGATCGCGCAGCCGTCGTTGTTCGACAAGATGCACACTGGCTGGCCGAGCAGCGAGGGATTGAAAACCCGCTCGCAACTGGCGTAGAAATTGTTTCCGTCAACGAGGCCGAACATGGAGTGTGTATGTGCTACCGATGTGAGGGACTTACCAGGAAGCCGATCACTACACCTGAGGACTTTGAGATTTACTCTGGCAGGGTGCCTGGAAAGAGCTGGCCTCAGATTGAAGAGCAGGAGGTATCGGCGTGCTCCAAGAAACGTCTCGAAGAGGGTTTAGCAGAGCGATTGGCTGAGGCTCCTGACGAGGATGACTCAATCATCTGACTGCTGTCCCCATGAGCAGCATCTGGTTATGCACGTCAGCTTCGCTGTCGCGCCGCCGCACCTGGGAAAGTACGCCCTCGAACCGTTCGAGTTCGCCTTCGTCGGTGGCCGCACGCCGGTAGGTCTCCCCGTCGTCGAGCACGTCCACCACCACGGCCACCCCTGTGCCGTCGTCGGACAAGGTCACCAGGCTTTCGTAGATGCAGGTGCCGGTCCACGAGCGCCAGCAGCGCAGCGTGTTGCCCTCCAGATGGACCGCCCACCGGTCGTCCATGTCGCGCGGCCAGAGGCCCTCGCGCAGGCGCACCAGATCCTCGGCGGTGAACACGTGCCCGCATCGGATGGGCCAGCGCGGGCCTTCCATTGGTTTGAGCTTGCTCCAGCGGCTTGCGTCGTCCATGTCAGCGCCTCAACTGTTCGCGGAAGGACCAGGTCACCACGCCCCACACGTCCAGCTCCACGTCCTCCGGGACGAGAATCGGCGCATGGGTGGGGTTGCCCGAATGGAGCTCGTATCGGCCCGCGCGCAGGCGCAGCTGCTTCACGGTGAAGCCACCCTCCCAGCACACCATGACGATGTCCCCATGGCGGGCGGTGAGCGAGCGATCGACCACCAACGTGTCCCCGGGGAAGATCCCCAACTCGACCATCGACGTGCCCGTGTCGGCTTCGACGTAGAACGTGGCCACGGGGTTTCGAACGACCCGCTGGTTGATGTCCAGCACGTCCTGGGAGCCGTAGAAGTCCTCGGCGGGCGAGGGGACGCCGCAGGTGGCCCGCACCGGCAGCAAGGGCAGGTGCAGCGGCAGGGGATGGAGATGGGCGGCGCCCAGGTAACCGGGCGGGAGCGTGGCGTCGAGCATGGCGGAAGGCTCTACAAGTCAGAATCACCCGGTGAGACGCACCGGGGAGACAGGCTAGACCGGTCCGGCGGAAGCCGCCAATTAGTATTTCGCTGAACGGGACCAACCCCTTGTCCCAGCGAGGGGGATACGGGCGTGAAACCGATCAGTTGTTGCGCCTAGTCGGTTCCACGCGCAGATGCGATCTCAAGGCACGGGCGGCCCGAAAGCGTTCCGGTCCACCAACGTCAGCAACCGCTGGGCTATGTCGAGCGCGACGCGCGCCCATTCGTCGTCGTCACCATCGAATGGCTGCTCGCCATCATCTTCCTTGCCGCCGTGAAACAGGTTGTTGCGCACCCGCTTGGCCGCTTCCACCAAGGCGCGGGCGTCGGACGGAACTTCGTTCGGTGGCTGGAGCGGGCGTGGTGCAAAGGTGGCCTGCCGCTGACCACCCACCTCGATGACCACTTGAACTTTCGGTCGCTCACGTGCGCCGTCGAGCACCTTCTGTCGGGTGAAGGCTTCGAGCTGCAGGGCGAAGTCAGCGGCTGGAAAACCGTCCACCGCTGCCTTCACTTCGGACCAGTCCACCATCGCGTTGCCGAACCGATCCGCCTTCAAGAAGGCAGGTCGGCGCTTGAGCTGGTATTCGAGCAGGCCGAATGCGCGGAAGAGGGGAACGGCGAGGTGATCGGAGACGGGCATGGCCCATCTTAGTCCGACTGCCGTTACCCCGCAGCCTTCCACGGGCGCCCCTGCCGTGCGGCCAAGTCCGCGGCATCCTCCACCCCTTTCATCCACCAATGGGTGTCGTCCAGGGTGGCTTCTACACCCCGCTCATTCAGCAGGCGATTCAATGCTTCGCACGTGGCGAACTCGGCCTCCCGCTCCCGGCTGCCCGGTGAGTGCGCGTGTGCCCGACCGTGGCGATACGCCACCAGGGTCTTGGCGCCCATGCTCCTCCCCTGGGCCAGCTTCGTGATCACCCGCTGATCGGCGCCTCCGTCCAGCAGGGCCTGAGCCGTGGAAGCGTCGGCCGTGAGCAACGCAACGTGGAACGGCGTGTAGCCCCGGGCGTCGTGCGCGTTGGGTTGGGTCCCGCGCCCGATCGCCAGGGCCACCTGGGCGGGGTTGCGCTGTTGAATTGCAGCGAGTAAGTCGGTGTTGGCCATGCGTCCTCCTGACCCACTGATTTTCCGCTGTAGCGGAAACGCGCAAGGGGAGGGTGACAGTTTGGCAAACTGTCGTGCAACCCCAGCATTTTTTCGCTTTAGTCAGTAAAGCCCTCTGGACAGGATGTCCCTTTCTGCTTGCATGGATCTGAAGGGATACAAATGTATTCCATGGGGGCTGACATGAGTTTCGTGGCAAGTATCAAAAAGGGTGTGCGGGGATGGTTAAAGGATTTGCGCGACCCACCAAATATATTTCAAGAGCCGATCTGGAAGGTTCGCGTGGAGTTCCTTGTATTGACGCTGCTGTCTCCAATCCTGATCCCCCGCTATGTCATTGAGAAACGCATGGGTAAATGGAGGATGCATCGCCGGATGCCACCCATCTTTCAGCTATTCGACCGCGAAGGAGGGTTCCAGCTGAGGGAGCTTGAGCAGTTGATTGCAAATGGCGCTGATGTGAACGCTCGGGAGCGAAAAGATGGAAAAACGCCACTTATTTTTGCTGTTATGCAGGACAGTCCATGGGAAGAAAATGGGCGAAGGTGGCTCGAGGTTTGTCGCGTGCTGCTCGAAGCTGGCGCAGATCCGGACGCGGATTACGACTGTGGCGAGATAAGGCGGTCACCTATCTATTTCGCCTATCTGGCGGGCAACGTGGAGCTGCTCGACCTGTTGTTGCAGGCAGGGGCCAATCCGCGTTCGAAGGCTTGGTTGCAGTTTGTCAATGCAGAGCCACGTCCCGATGCGTGGCTCGAACAGCAACGTCCGGAAATACGCGATCGCCTATGCAGATGGGAAACGGAACAAGAGGCCCTGCGTTTGGATGCGACTCTCTCTGGCGCAACGAAAGCCGCTCCGAATAGTAGGGCACGGCTATGAGGGTGATCCCATGAACCTGCAACTCACCTGCCTCTGCCGGGAGGACGTGTTCGCCGATGGGTTTTCCTTCGCAGAACTGCTGGACGCGCCCTTGGCCGCGTTGCGCTGGGGTGGTGCGTGGTTGACCCAGTTGAAGCCCGGTGGGCCGGTGACCGAGGACGCCATGCGGCGCTTTGCTATGGGCCAGGAGCTCGATGGGCAACAGCGGTTGTGGGAAGGCGAAGACCACCACACCTGTGCGGCGGGCTACCGAGTCTCGTTGCGCCTGCCCAAAGGGTTCGCGGCGTTACTGGACACCGACGGCGAGGAGAGGGCACGGCTACAGGCTGCCCACCGCCACGCCGTTGACCATGCGCTGTCGTCCCTGCCGTTCCAGCGTGATCACCGGGTGCTCTTCGTTGCATCCGATCGGTTGGAGGATGACTGGACGCACCACTGGTTGTTCGCCATCGCATGCGCACCGAACGGAAAGTGGGAACGGCTTGCGCTGAGCTTGTGGTTGGCGGCCAGCGAGGACGCTTACACCCACGCCATGGGTGCCTTCATGGAAGCGTTGCTGGAGACCAAACGATTGGAGCGCTTCTTCCGCCCAGCCCCCGTGGGCCGACTGAGGCAGAGGCTGTGACGCTGACGTCCAAGCCTCCCTTGACGGCCGTGCTGCCGAAAGTGTCCCTTTCTTCAACCTTGCGCCAGGCATTGGCCGCACGCGCTAGAGCAGCCGGGGTGAGCGAGAGCGAAGCCGTGCGCCAATGGCTCACCGCCTACCTGGCGCGCCCCCAGCTGCTGCGCTTTTCCGTTGCCGGTCCCAGGGACGACCGCTTGCCGCCTATCCGGGCTTCCCGAGACCTGGCCGACCGCGTCCGCCGCGAGGCGCAGCGGCAGCACGTGAGCGTGGCGGAACTCATCCGTCGGGTGGTTGCGTTCCACGCGTTCTGAGGCGCAACTTGGCCACGCTCGGCGGGTGCCACTTGCCCTTCGCCAAGCGTTTCTGCACGAACGCGCGGTAAGCCTCGGGGGAGGGCGGCGATTTGCGTTTGTGCCGACGTGTGTTGCAGAGCCAGCAGGCGGCAGCGATGTTGCCTAACACGTCCTTGCCGCCCTCTTGCTGGGCCACCAGGTGCTCAGCGGTGCAACGGAGCGGCGTGGTCGTTTTGGCGCGCAGGCCGAACGGCTTTAGTTCATCGGGAGAGGCGTTCCACATCGGCACGCTGCAATAGCAGCACCGGCCCTTCTGGGCGAGGAAAGCCTCGGTTCTCAACCGTTGGAGTTTGGGCATGCTTAGATCTCAAAAGACAGGAAAAAACCATCCCGTCGTCGCTTGTGCGATCGAATCGGGAACCTGTTGCCTTGAGCTAAGCAGGCAATACGCCGGGGGCTAAGGCCCGCGCGGCAGCGGATTTATCTCGCAGGACTGGGGGGGGGGCAAGAGGGCACTGGGGGCAATGCCAGACGGAGGGGCGGGACGCCAAACCAGAAGCAACCCGTGAGATGGAAATGGATCCGCGTTAAGCTAGCTTCTGGGACCAGCCATGACTGATCAGAGGGAAACTTGGACGCGAATACCCGTCAGCTGGAAGCTATCTTCGATCCGAACGTATTCTTTCAGGTGCCGCTCTTCCAGCGGCCTTACGTCTGGAACGAAGCGGAGAATTGGGAATACCTCTGGGAAGACATTCGTGCGCTGCTCGACAAACAGCTGCGCACCGGAAAGACACGTGCGCACTTTCTCGGTGCCATCGTGCTAGAGCAGTTGCCGCATTCGGCGGGGTCCATTGAGACGCGCCAAGTCATCGACGGGCAACAGCGCTTCACCACGTTGCAGCTGTTTCTCATCGCCGCTCGCAATCTTGCGGCTGGGCACGGCGCTGAAAAATATGCCGAGCGATTCTCGGCGCTCGTGGAGAACAACCCATCGCGGGTGGAGGACCCTGTCGAGAAGTTCAAGCTTTGGCCCACCAATAGCGATCGCGCGCCTTTCAAGACCATCCACGGTTGTGCCTCGTTGAAAGACCTAGACCAGGCTGTCAAGGGCAAGCCCGCGCTGGCGGGTAGCAACCTCGTGGGTGCCTACCGCTACTTTCACGGCAAGCTCGACGCGTGGGTGGCGGGCAAGGACGACGACGTCGACGACCAGGGGGACCTGGCCGACAAAGCCGTCGAAGACCGCATCGAAGCATTGTGGCAGGTGGTCAAGGGAGGCCTCCAGTTGGTCGTGATCAACCTCGACCGCGATGATGAAACCCAGGTCATCTTCGAGACGCTCAACGCGCGCGGCACGGAACTGCTACCAGCAGACCTCATCAAGAACTACCTGTTCCGCAAGGCCTTGGTCCAAGGCGCGGACGTGGAAGCGCTCTACGAGGACAACTGGAGCCGCTTCGAAACCGAGTTCTGGCGCGAGGAAGTCCAGCAGGGCCGAATCAAGCGGCCTCGGATCGACCTGTTCATCAATCACTACCTCACGCTCATGACGCGGGATGAGGTGAAAACCACTCACCTGTTCAACGCCTTCAAGGCATTCGTGGAAGGCGATGAACCGACCACGGTATCCAAGATTCCGGTGCCCACGGACGCGGCGGGGCATATCCGGCAGTTGACCCGCTATGCCGACGTGTTCGAGGCTTTCCACCACCCCGACGGGCACGCTGCATTGGCCCGGTTCCTGCGCAACCTAGAGGCAGTGGACACCAGCACGGTGTATCCATTCATCCTGCACGCTTACGCAGAGCTGATGCCAGATGACCTCGCCGAGTTCGACAAGGTGTTGGCGGTGCTCGACTCGTTCCTCATGCGCCGGCTCATCACCAACTACACCAGCAAGAACTACAACCGCCTATTCGTGGATCTGATCAAGGCTGTGGAACGCGGTGGTTCTCTGTCTGCCAAGGCAGTGGCCGAGCACCTAGGGAAGGGAACGGGCGACAGCACCAAGTTTCCCACGGACGTGGAAATGCTCATGGCCGTATTCGAGTGGCCTCTGTATGGGCGGATCGCTCAATACAAGGTTCGAGCAGTGCTGGAGGCATTGGACGCGGCCTCTCAATCCACCAAGAGCCCTGTGCTCTCAATCCCGACTAACCTTACGATTGAGCATGTTTTGCCGCAAACCTGGCAGACGCACTGGCCTTTGCCGGCTGAATTGAAGTCAGATCCGGTGGCCGAACGAGAGACAATCGCGAAGCGAGAAGTAATCCTCAACACGCTGGGTAACCTCACGCTCATCACCGGATCGTTCAACTCTTCACTCCAAAATGCAGCTTGGACCGGAAAACGGCCCGAGTTGTTGAAGTATTCGAAGATCAATCTCACCCAGTATTTTCACGGCCCGGAGGCGGACGTGTGGAACGAGGCTGCTATTCGAAAGCGCACCGAGCACTTGTTCAAGTTGTTGCTCCAGGTTTGGCCTGAAGCCAGCAAGGTCGCCGGATAGGAAGAGCGCCATGCTGGGCGCTCTAAATCTATCTTCTGGCCACTATTTGGCCTCTACCCAACCTATGGGCTATAACCCATGGCTCCCTTGAACGGAGGTGCCCCTTGGCCCTGACCACCTTGAAGTCCCTCAACGCTAAGATCAAACAGCTCGAAGCCCAGAAAAAGCTGGTGGAGAAGCGCGACGGTGAGGTGCCCAAAGCCCTGGCGGTCCTCCAGAAGTATGCGAAGGTCCTCAGTCCGGCCCAGCGGCGGCAGGTGGCCAAGCTCATCGGGGAAACGATCGACGCCAAGCCGGTGCGTGCCGCCAAGGCTGCCGCGGGGCCCCTCAAGGGACGCAAACTTGGCAAGGTGGCGCCGAAGTATCGCCTCCCAACCGGTGAGACGTGGGCGGGCCGTGGCTTGGCCCCCAAGGCCTTCACCGTGTGGGCCAAGTCCGCCGAGGGCAAGGCGTGGGTGCAGGCCAACCCGGGCAGCAAGTTCCCGTCGGCCGATGGGACGGTCAAGAAAGCTCCGGCCAAGGCGGCCAAGACGGCGGGCAAGCCGGTGAAGAAAGCCGCACGGAAGGCCGTCAAGAAACCTACTAAAAAGCCCGTTGCCAAAAAGGCGAGCAAGAAGGCCTGACCATGCGCGGCCTGTTCCCCAAGAAGAAGAGCCGGCTCTCGCCCCAAGGCAAGGCCATTGCGGCCGCCCACGCACTCCTGGACACCATGGAGGGCCATCTTGACGAGAAGGCGGCTGGGCGTTGGTTGCGAGAGGAAGTCGGGCTTCAGTGGTCAATGCTGACCTGCCTTCAATACCTCTCCGGAAAGGAAGCCCTCGCTGCGCTAAAGGCGCTGCCAAACGACTGGTCGGAGCGCGGTCGCACCAAGCAGCACCTCCAAGCTGCTTCCATCCTGGCCGCCCATGCCGTCGCAAACATGAGGCAAGACGGGAGAATGCTGTGCGCCAGCGACTTTGCTCACCAATTCAAAGGAAAGACAGTCGAGCAGTGGTTGGCTGAGGCTTCTAACGGTGCGGCGAGCGGCGCGGGGCCAAGCGTCTAACAAAATGGCATCGGGCCGTTGGCAGCGGATCCGTCAGCTCAATCTCCGTCTGTGATCGGAGGCGCCACCACCCCTAGCGCCTCTAGGCATGCTTTGACCTCGATCTTGCCCCTGGTCGCCGATTGTGGATAGAGCATGTTTGGCTCCAGATGCTTTGTCTTGTTGGCATTCTTTGGGCCGGCAATGCCGTGTTCGAGAAGCCCCTCTATTTTCAGATCGTTAGCTCCTTCGATCGAGGCCGCGCTTCACCCAGTGGTTGCAGTAATCGGGATCTCAAGCTGGGCGCTTGTCGGCCGCTAACCTCACGGACGACCAGGCTTGTGGTGCCAGTTGCGCAAGGGGCGGGGGCACAAACCATGTTCTCCGCTTTCTCAATGCGTGCGACAAGATTCGGTTCCACTGGCGTCCCAACCAACACAAGGAGCTTCAAGATGGCATTGGATATTTCGGCCGCCCAGGCGCGCGACAACATGTCCGCGGTGCGCGAACAGTGGGTGACGGCACACTTGGAGCAGATCACTGCGGTGATTTCGGCCGCCTCCGATAGCGGCGAGATGGCAGCTTCGTATGAGCTACAGGTGGGCGTGAGCGAGGAGGCTGGGCTTGAGCGAGTCATGGAGGCCTTGACGGTCCAAGGATTCTCTGTAGTTCGGCGTGGTAAGCGCACTGTTGTTAAGAAGTCGGCTGTGCGACGCAGCCTTGCTGACCTCGCTGCCGGCAATCCGGTGCCGGAGGGCGAGACGGGTCACAAGGAAGATGTGGTGTTGGATATCAGCTGGGCCGAGGAGGAGGAAGTGTCCGAAGACGCAAGTGATTTCAGCCTGCCGCTGACCCCGGCGCCGTTGATCTGATCACCTCGCCAAGCGAAAGGAGCTCGTTTTGAACACGATTGTTTCGGCTGCAGACCTCCGCCGGACGGCGCAACAGCGTTCCGACGCCTGGGCGGATAAAGTCCTCTCCACGTTGACTTCCCACATCGACGCGGCGTCCCGTGGCGGTCATGGCGGTCTGCGTTTTGTGATCGATACCCCGGCAATCGTTGGCGGGCTGGAGCGGGTGTTGAAATCACTCGATGCTCAGGGTTTTGTGGTCTCCAACGTCGCAGGGGGGGGCGAATCCCCGATTCTGATGATCCGTTGGGATGAGACTGCTGCGTCCGTGGTCATGGGAACGGTGGCGTTGTCCGATCCGCCCGGTATCGGCAACCTGTATGAAATGTTGTCAACGTCGGCGGTAGCCGTCGCCTTGGAACGCACCCAGATCAACAAGTTCCACACCAAAGGTGGAACGGGCTTCGCCGCCGAAGAGGCAAACGCGTTTGCCGACATCCTTGCTGGCCGTAAGGTTGAGCAGGTTGGCGCGGACAATTCGCTCAATGGCCCGGATCGAATCGTCGATGGCGTTCGGATTCAGACCAAGTATTTCGCGACCGCGAGGGAAACGGTTGGATCGGCGTTTGGAGCGGATGGGTATCGATACGAAGGGCAGTTGCTCGAAGTGCCCTCCGATCAGTATGAGGACGCAATCGAGCTGATGCGCAAGCGCATCAGCAGCGGTCAGGTGCCGGGGATCAGCGATCCGGCGGAAGCCGAGCGCATCATCAAGAAAGGCAGCACGACTTATCGCCAGGCGAGGAACATCGCCCGGGCCGGCAACATCGATAGCCTGACCTACGACATGAAGACGCAGAGCATCGCCTCCAGCTATGCGTTTGCGATCTCCTTCTCCATCAACTTCGCTCGGCAAAAGTGGGATGGACGGACCAACATGGAGGCGCTCAATGGTGCGCTGACCATGGCACTGGAATCCGGTGCAACTTCCTTTGTTTCTGGGATTGCCACCGCCCAGATCCTGCGAACCAAGGCCGCGGCCATTGGAGTGGTGGCGGCCCGGGATGGAGTCAAGTTCGTGTCCCAGAGCGCCCTTGGCCGCAGTGCAATTCAGAAGGTCGCTCAGGTGTCCTTGGGCAAGGCTGTCTACGGGGCCGCTGCAGTCAACCACGTCGCCAAGCTGTTGCGGACCAATGCTGTCACAGGGGCTGTGACCACTGCCGTGATTTCTGGCCCGGACTTCTACCGGGCTGCGTTCAGTCGCAACATTTCTTGGGCGCAGTTCGGTAAGAATCTGGCGGTCAACGGCGCAAGCGTAGCCGGTGGTGCTGGCGGCTGGATGGCTGGCGCTGCGGGTGGGGCTGCCGTTGGTTCGGTGGTTCCGGTCATTGGCACCGCTGCTGGTGGGGTGATCGGTGGCATTCTGGGGGCGCTGGCAGGTGGCACTGCGTCGAGTGTGGCGTCCAAATACCTGCTTGATGGGCTGGTGGAGGACGATGCCAAGGAGATGCTCCGCCTGCTTCCTGGCTATGTAGAAGCCGTGGCGAACGACTACTTGCTGTCCGAATCGGAGACCAACGCGTTGGTTGAGATCATCAAGTCTCGGCTCAATGCGGCATTCTTGAGGGACATGTATGCGAGCAAGGACAAAGCTCGGTTCGTCTACCAAGCCTTTGAGCCGGATTGCGAGAAGATGGCCAAGGCCCGACCAACGATCACGCTGCCGAAGGAGACCGTCGTCCAGGCTTCCCTCGACGAGATCGAGGAAGAGGTGCTGAACCAGGTTGAGTGACGCGGCTGGCCGTGGCCCGGTGAGTTGTCGCCGGGCCACTAGGTTGGGATTGCTGAAAGTCTCATCGAGCGTCCCCTAAGAAAAGACCCAGCGCCTGATCAGGCGCTGGGTCTTTTTTTGCCCGGTTGGCATCTCTGCGGCGCGGTGTCAGTCCTGGTGCTTCTGGCCGCTGTTCTCCACCGTGGTCACTTTGACGATGGTCGCATTGTCGATGTCAAAGTCTCCGGTGATGGCGCAAATATCGTCGATCTTGCAAGCAGCAAAGATCTTGGGTGCAACGTTCTTGTCTTCCATCTCGAAATCGAAGGTGCCTGCATCCGGCGTTTCAAAGTTGCAGATCATCGTCCCGCATCCATAGTGGCCGACGATGCGCTCACCCTTCAGGATTTCCGCATGGGCAAGCGCTGGCAGGGCCAGGGCGGCGGCGAGAGCGAGGGTGGAGGTGCGATAAGAGAGCTTCATCCCGAGTCCTTGAGAAGTTGTCAGTTCGCTTGGGGTCCAAGCATTACGAGCCAATTGTCTGGCACTTTGGTTTATCGGAAGGACATCGGGAATCTTTAGGTTCTACGTTTTTAGTTCGCCAAACGAGCCCGACAGCGGTCGCCATGTTCCTTCAGATGTGCAGGGTTAGGTCGATTCGTGGCCAGCTGGGGGAGCCGCAAGGAAACGCCCTGCAGGTGGGCGTAGTCCGTCTGCAACAGCGATGGAGCCAAAGCAACGGTTTGTTCCTCGGTAACCCAGAGCAACCCGCAATCGAATAGCGTGTGAAGGTCTGCACGCAGCAGTAAGCCGTTGTCGATTCGGTCAGTGTGGTCACCGCGGTAGGGCAGCACATGGGCTGCTTCCAACACCTCCACGGCTGAGCAGCCAGTGATGGCGCAACGGCCACCGTAGGCGTCCAGCAGCCTGGCGCGGAACAGCGGCTGGCCCCTGCGCTGGGCAACGGCCCTCATGCTCCAGACGCGTGCATCGTGTTCTGAGTCAAGGGGGGGCTGATGTTCAAAGGCTTCTTGTAGCGCCTGCGCCTCGACCATCAACTCGGGAGTCGATGCAATCTTGACCGCAACCCATGTGCCGTCACCGTTCTGCTGCAGGCTCCAATGACCATGCACGTTGGCGTTGAAGGGTTCATACGTCACCTCACGTAACCGCCCTTGGCGGAACACCAGATCCTGGGGATGGCTTGAAGTGGAGCGCCAGTCTGTTCGAGCCTTGTTGTAATGCCTGCGATTGGCATCGTTCACGGTCAGCAGCGTGAGGTTATCGCCGGCGTCAGAGTGATTTTCGGTGGGGTAGCGCTCTTTCAACCAAGCGCGGATGTCCGCGATCGAGGACGGGCCTCCAAGCGCTGTGACAGCTTCGGCCACGTGCCAGTATTTGACCGGTGCTCGGTCACTTCTGTTTCCGTCGCTATTGGGCGCCACGCCCATCCGGTCGAACGTCAACTCAAATCCGTTCGAGCTAAGTGAGGCCACCTGGCCTACCAAGCTGAAATCGGGCTCAAAATCGTTGCGCACACGGGCTGCATTGCCCGCGGTGACTTCATCGGGCCTTTCAGACGTAGCCACCACGACACGGATGGGCAGCCCCTCATCCAGGGCTTGTTGGAGATGGCGTCGGAAGAAATGCTTTCCCTGTCCCTTCCACTGAGACGTATCACCAACGTAGCGCGATCGGTCCGGCTGGAAGTTGTGCGCCCAGAGACTTACCACCACTTGACGTGGATCGCCCCAACGGCAGAGGAAGTGAACTGAGGGTTCTTCAGTTCCACGCCATACTGGCGGAACGCCTCTGTGATTCGCATGCTGAGTTCCTTAGATTGGTTTCCAAGAGGATGTAGGGTCTAGGACTGCGAGGTAGTGGCCTGCGGACAGCTTTTCGATCGAAGTAAGAAAGTGCCTGCGCAGGACGGGGTCCGTCGCGAGCTGGCCATGGATTGCAGAAAGGAATGCTTCCCGGTCCTCCCTCAGCCCGTCAAACGACCGCTGGATCGCGGCTTCAAAGTCTTCGTCTGGATGCTGCTGGCTGCGCGAGAACGTTGGCAGTGGGGTGTTGAACGGCGGCCGAGCGTCTTCGGGGGCGTCCCGGTGTGCCTCAATTGCTTCCGACAGCGATTCGTAAGCTTCTCTGAAGCGAGGGTCTTTCAGTTCTTCTTCCAGAGAGATTGCGGATCGCGCGAGATCCAACGCGCTTTCTATCGCGCTTCTTTCAACGAAGATTCGGTGCTTCAAGTCGGACGTCGCGCTTTGCACAGCGCTGGCGCGGGCAACGTTGCGGTTGATTTCCGCCAGCCCATTGTTGAAGGATTCGAGCATGGAGAAAAGCGTTCGCCTGGGAGATGCAGGCTGGGGAACGGAGGCGGGGCGGACTGGCCGGCTCGGAGGCACCACCGACGCGCGTTTGTGGGGCGACGGTGGAGTGGTGGGGAGGGAGCGGGCTGCACCGCGCCGCGTCGGCTTGTAGCTGCAAACGGGGAAGTTGGAACAGGCGCGAAACTCCCCGTAAGGGCCCGTGCGCAGCACCAAGACTCCTTGCTTGCAGGCCGGGCAGGGCGTTTCCTCGACGGCCTCGCCATCGGTGTTGGTGAGCACCACGGCCCCGTCTTCTTCCAGTTCGCGAAGGAACGTCGAGCATTGCCCCTGGGCGGTGAACATCGCCACGGTGCGCCGAGCCCGGGTCAGGGCCACGTAGAACAGCCGGCGCTCTTCGCCCAGCGGGAAGGTTTCTCCTTCGGGCATGGCAAGGGCCAACACCGGATCGTCGGTGCGGGTGTTGGGGAAGCTGCGCCGACGCGGGGCGCTGATCATTTCCGGGAGGATGACGTAGTCTGCTTCGCTGCCTTTGGAGCGGTGGATCGTCAGGAACGACACCTCCACCCAGCGGTTGAACCGGCTCTGCTTCGTGGGCACATACTGCCGATCAGCGTTGTAGCGGCCCAAGACGTAAACCGACACCTTGCCGTTACGCCCCGGCGGGATCGTGCCATCGCGCACGCCCTCGGCCAGCTTCACCACGAAGCAGTCGATTGCATCGGCCAGCTGGTCCTTGGTGTCCACCTGGAACGCTTGGAGCACTGGGCCGTGGGCGGGGGTGGCCGAATGCACGCGCTTGGCGATCTGCCCCGGGTTCTTGGAGACAAACGCACTGGATACGTCGCACAGCGCCTGGGGGCAGCGGAACGTTTGCTCCAGCTTGAGCACCTGGCCGTGGCCGAACCACTGGCGAAAGCCGGTCATCACCGACACGTCCGCGCCGGCAAATCGGTTGATCGACTGCCAATCGTCGCCCACAGCGAAGAGGAAGCGGCCCTTGCCTTGGACCAGTGCGCGGCACAACCGGGCCCGGGCGCGCGAGGCGTCTTGGAACTCGTCGGCCATCACCAGGTCGTAAGGCGATTCCACGCGCCCGCCTTCCAAATGGCTGGCGGCGAGGTTGAGCATATCCTCAAAGTCGATGCCATCCTCTGCTGCCAGGGCTTCGTCCCACGCCGCCATCACCGGAACGGCGATGTCCAGGAACATCTGGTAGCGCAGCTTGAAGGTGTCGGCGGGCATCGCGTCCAACCGCTGATGCAGATCCGATGCGCTCAAGCCGTTGCTCTTGGCGTGGCTCATAAACGTGCGCACCAGCCCAACGAGCTCGACCGATGCCATGGGCTGCTGGCCTTCCTTGGGAATCTCCCGGTCAGGGTTGGGATCGAGCACCAACCCCCGGTCGGTCAGTTCGCGCTCCAGCCGATCGAAGTCGTCGCCGTGGCGCAACCCGTGGCTGGTGGTTTCAAACAGCTCGGTGCCTTTCTCCGCGTGAAGCTGTCGCTTCCAGATCACCCCATCCATGTAGCCTTCGAAGTGCGCTGGTGGCACGCCGTTGGCGTCGAGCGCGAAGTGTTCATGGAACAGGTTCAAGTCGGGGTAGTAGAAATCGGGCTTGTATTGACGGTGCGTTTCGTCGGCGGTGCGGTGGGGGTATGGGGCCTCGTAGCGGTAGTTGACCCCGTTCAAGAAGAGCAAGTTGGCGATCATCAACTCTTCCACGCTCTTCACCCGCTCGCCGCGGTTGGTGACCAGCGCGCCCTTGCCCTGGGCGTCCCACACGTCCGACGGCTCCGGTGCACCAAACGCCGGAAGGTCCTTGCCAAAGACGAAGCGGAACAGGTCCCACTGGCGGCGGAACGCGAGCGACCGGTCTTTGAGCTGGTCCACGATGTCGGTGAGCTTTCGCACCCCGCCGGCCGCGTCGGTGGCCCAATCGGGAATGTCGGGCTTTTCCCCGGTGGCCTTGCCGATGAGGCGCAAACCCAGCGCGTGGAAGGTGGATGCCTCCACCGTCACCTCCGCCATGCCCAAACGCTCAAATGCCAAGGCCGCGCGCTCCTTGAGCTCTTCGGCGGCCTGCTTGTTGAACGCCAACAAGACGATCCGCTTGGGGTCAACGAATCCGCGGTGGATGGCGTAGGCCGCCTTGGCCACCATGGTCGAGGTTTTGCCTGAGCCGGCCGAGGCCACCACCTGCACGCGGTTGTCGAAGCACACCACGGCCCTTGCCTGTTCCGGGGTGAGCGGTTTGCTCTCCACCCGGTCCAGCAAGTCTTTGCAGGCCACCAGCTCGCGTTCCACGTGGGCAGCGTTGAGCGCGGCCCAAGCCGGGCGGTGGTCGGCTTCCCACGCGGCCAGCGAGCGTTCGATCGCCTGGGCAGCCGGTCCCAACCGAACCGCCACGCCGGGCTTCTTCAGGCGCGATCGGAGGACGGCCGGGTCAACCGTGGGGCGGGCAGCGAGGACATCCTCCTGCTGCTCGTGGGTGAACCAGCGGCGTTGCTCGAAGCAACCCCGCTCTTGTTCTGCCTTGTGGGCCAGCCACGCGTCGATCGTGCGCTGCTGGCCCTTGAGGAACGCCACGTCCTCGCGCAGGCGCTTCTCCGTCAACGCCACGTTCAAAGCTTGAACCAAGGCGGCGCCTTGGGCGTTGGGCAACCCGTCGGCCCTTACTTCCCGGCCCTGTCCAGGATGGAACGTGATGTCGGTCCAGAAGGTGCCGGCGTTAACGCGGTAAGTGGCCTCGTCCTCGACGTTGACCCGATAGGTGCGACCGTCCAGCGCCAGGGCGAGCTCCAGGCCCTCTAGGCGCAAACGCCAATCCGATGATCCCGTTACGTGTTGGCCCACCCACGATGGGCCCCATTCCTTTGCCATTCCTTGTCCCACATGTCCCCTGGAAACGCCGGTGGGGAGACGTCACCGCACCGACGGTTCCATGGTAATCGCTTGGGCGCGGCTGGAGATGGCCAATCGGGGGCAGGGCACGTGCCACTTTCCTTGGGCCACGCGCCGTTGGACCCGGTCGCGATACACCTGCGGTGAGGGAGCTGGAGTGGGGCGTTTGTGGCGCCGCAGGTTGCACAGGTGGCACGCGGCCACGACATTGCCCGCCACGTCCTTCCCACCGTCCTGGCGGGCCAGCAGGTGTTCTGCCGTGCATCGGAAAGGGGCGGCCGAACGGGGGCGCAGGCCCAACTCGTCGGGCGAGCACAGCCACATCGGGCCGCTGCAGTAGTAGCAACGGCCTTGCTGGGCGTGAAAAGAACGGGTGCGCAGGGTTTTGAGGGTCTTCGTGCTCAACGGTGGGCTCCGGAATCGAAAAGGATTCCCGCGCCCCCATTGGGTGGACCTCGGGCACCCGGCCCCTAAGGCGGCCGAGCACAGCACCGACGCTTCAAGCGACCGGCACGGTGGTTATACGACGCGTTGTGGGTCCTTTGCAACGGACCGGGTCACTCCACCCTTGGGATGCGAGCGCTTGGACCGTCTTCCACCAAGCCCACGAGGGGAGGGCGTTCTGAAACCGGGCCACGTCCCCGGTGGGCGCGATTGCCGGGTGCGAAACCTTGGGTCCACGCGTCCGAGCGCAAGTGCGTTGCACTCCTCCACGGTGTTTCGGCCTCTCTGGCCTCCTGCGCTGCCGCTTCGTCGCTGCCGAGGTGCTGCACGGCCTTTCGTCTCCCCGGATCGGTTCGCGAGCAATCCGCTCGAACCCAACGGAGCAACACCATGGCCAAGAAGAACTCCCAGCCCGCCACCGACCGCCTCGACGCCTTTCTGGTGGAGGAATACGAAGTCCAGGGCGAGAAGCACAGCAACTGGTCGAAGATCGGCGCGGCCTGGCCGCACCAGGACGGCAAGGGCTACCGCCTCGTCCTCAACGCCCTGCCGTTCAGCGGGGTGGTCGTGCTCCGCCTCCCTGAGCCCAAAGACGCGTGAACCCCACGGGGCCCTTCGGGGCCCCTTTCATTTCCTCAGGGAGAACACCCATGACGACCATCAACGCCCAGTGGTGCACCGCCTTCAACGCCGCTCTGCAAGCGCACTTCGCCCTCACCATCCAGGACGCCGGGTTGACCGATACCGAGCTGGCCCGCTACGCCGACCTGCAGCCCCGAGAGGCTGCCCTCACGTTCGGCGAAGACCACGATCTGGACCGCGTCGATCTCGGGTGGTTCACCTGAAGGGGCATTGAGCCCCTTCGTTTCACTCCCTCAAAACCGGGCTTTTCTCCCGGTTCTTCTCTTTAGTCAAAGCGATCCCCTTGCGGGTTTTTCGTGCAGGTGTATCCCAAACGTATGACGTTCGCGATGCGTTCGTCTGACACCGACCAACGAAATACAAAGGGGGAGAGATGTTCATTGGATTCAGACTGACGAAGCGGCTTGTCGTCAACATCGTGGTTGCCCTGGTGCTGGGGCGATTGTTTTTCATGGGCATGGACGGCTTGGACCGGTTTTCCGATACGTGGAACCGCACCTTTGGGGCGAGCATGCCCAACGCCAGCGGGTTGCGCGGCGCCGTCAACGGCGCACGCCAGGTGTTCCCGTCGGGGCTGGACGAGTATGCGCGCCAAGCCGAACTGGACGCGGCCCAAAGCACCTCGCTCAAGGACGTGTTTGCCAGCGTGTTCGGGCGCGCGAAAAACGAGGAGATCATGTTGCCCTCCACCATCAATTCCGCTGGAGGGGAGGGCTCGATCTATGACCGCTACGACCATTGACTTTGAGTGGCTGTCCATTCTCTCCGGGTGGTCCTTGCTCAACGACAGCGCGGCGCTGCTGCGCACCCCCGGCCAACGCTGGGCGGGCTTGGAGGGATTGCTCGTCGGCTACGGCCTCATCGCTGGACAGTGGTTCGTCCTGGCCACCATGGCCGGAGCGCTGGCATGACCACCGTGGGCGCGGTGCTGGCCGCCATGTTGGCTGCAGCGCTCCTGGCCGCTGTCCTGGGCCTGGCCGGTATCCATTGGGTCAATGCCCGCCACGCCAGCGGGGCGCTTCGTGTGCGTTACCGTTTGCGTGCCCAAATCCTGGCCGGTTTGGCGTTGGCGTGGGTGCTGACCCTGGCGAGGCTGTCCACGTGAGCCGTCCACCCTACGTGCAGATGGCCGTTCGTGTGCCGCAGGAGTTGAAAGACCGGCTGGAGCAGGCGGCAGCCCGAGAGGGGCTGCATGCCAGCGAAATGGTTCGCTTGTTGCTTTGCGAGGGCTTGGCACTCCGTGCGGCGATCAATGGGCAGGGGTCCTCACGATCCGGTGGTTGAGCAGCGGCCGAACAAAGTTGGCCGGGGTGGACTTGTCCAACGGTTGGGCGCGCACCTGGTATTGCCCGCTCTCGCACAAGCGCAACAACTCAGCTTCGTCGTGGATCTCGCGCTGGCCATCCTTGGTGTTGCCCATCTTGGCTACCCGGAACGCCACGTTTCCCGTGTCTCGGTCCCTCATCCGCACCGGGACGATCACCCTTCCATCGTGGCGAACCAGGTGGAAGGCTCGGGCAAAGCGGTCGCCGTTGGACGCCCTAGCTGGTGAAATCGGGTCAGGCGGCGCGGCACGCTGGATCGGTGCCGGTGCGAGGCAAGACGGAGTTGGCGAGGGCTGCGCTGGGGCCTTGTGGCCCAATGCTTGGAGCGCCAGCTGTTTCTTGCGGCCGGGTTCGGTGGTGACGTCGCCGTCGATCCACGCTTGAAAAGTGCCGTTGGCCGGGCTGGGATGTGAGGCAAATACCCACGTCCGGCCCTGGGCGCGAAAGGCCACCTCGTTGAGGTCTTGGAAGTCGTTGAACTGTTGGCGCATGAGCGCCTTGACCCCCTTCACGTAGGCATCGGTGGTCCCCAACAAGACCACGCGCTCCACGCTGTCAGGAAGCGGATCCAAGTGGCGTGCCACGCATGTTTTCATGGTTTCCAAAGGCAACGACGAACGCATGGCCTTGGGCATGATGGTGCCACTGCTCACCAACTTGCCGTTCTCCATCAACGACAACCCACAGCGCACCAAGGAGGCGGCGCCCATGTGGCGGCTTTCGGCGGTCAGGGCGTCGTCGATCGTCTGCCCACCCAGATCAACCCCAAGCTCGTGCAACACGGCTGCGAGGCGAGGGCGCATGGCACCTGCAAAGGCGACCCCATCGAAGCTCCCCTGTTGGGCGGCGGCAATTTGGGTGGCCCCTTTGGAAAAGCCCAGGACCAAGGTTTTGGGGGCGCTGGTTCCCCAGTAGCCGGGATTGGCACGGAGGTGCCAGCCTCCCTCTACACGCACATCAAGCCCTGGTGCATGGCATGCGCGGCACGCCTGCCAGCCGTGGTGAGTTGTCATCGGGCCCCCCCCGCATGATCCTTGAAGGCCCATACAGTTAATGCACGTGCGAACGGTATGCAAGAGATTTTTGTCGGCTAGATGTGGCGAAAAATCGGATGGCATGGGATGGTGTGCAATAGTGCGTGGCAGCACGGTGTGGAGTAGCCTGACACCATCATACGAAGGTCAATGGCATGGATGATTCGGCTGAATTGAACATGGAAGCGTGGCCGTCAGAGGTGGCCTTCGTGCCCTACGTCGGCCGCGGCTACTGGAAGGGAGTTGAAGGGCGCCGCGTCTTGCTACTTGGCGAGTCCCACTACCGGGAGGCTGGGTGGACCGACGACCCCGTTATCACTCGTCCTTTCACCCGCGAAACGTTCGGCGACATGGAGACTTGCAACAGGAAAGGTGGTGGGAAGTTCTTTGATGAGCTGGATCGCCTGCTGACTGGTCAAAGCAGCCCAAAGGTTGTGGATGCCGCCAATGCCTGGCAGCACGTTGCATTTTGCAACTTGTCCCAACGCTTCGCCGGCACGAGAGCTGGGCACCGTCCGTTTGGAACCGACTTCAGTCAAGGCGGGAAGTTGTTGGTAGAGGTGATCCTCCCTCTGCTTCGGCCAGAGGTGATTCTTGTGCTTGGCCGCACCGCTTGGCGAATGTTCGAGCACGGGAAGCGGTCGGACCAGCCTACCTTCCAGGCTCGCCATGCAAACTCACAGGGCAGGAGGCGGCGCTATCTGGAGGAGCGCCACGTGTGGTCTCTCGATTACGGCAATGGATGGGCGTGGATGACTTGGGTCTACCATCCATCTTGGAACGTAGACCGCTGGGAGGATCGTGCCGCAGCTCTGAGGCATCTTTTGAAATGCGGGAGTGAAAGGCAAAGGACATGACGCAAAAATCGTTGAAGGATGCGAACCGTGATGCGCGGGAGTCGCAGACCGCAAAGCGCCTGCCCACGGCGTTGGACATCGCACAGGAGGCCAGAGAGGCCAAGGCCAGTCTGGAATTGAACATGTCCTGCATGGCCCGCATCACTGTTCCCGCCAGCAGTGAGCGGCACCGGGTGACGTTCCAGCTGTTGAGGGCCTCGATGGACTACGGGCGTGCGTTGCTGTTCCTCCTGGAGACCCATCCCGTCGATCTTCCAGCGGTGGCCTTGGCGATGCACCGCTCCCAGATTGAGCAATTCCTGCGGGCGGTGTTTGTCCAGTTCCTTGCCGACGACGAACAGCTGGCGGACTTTCTCCAGGAAGATCGCGGCCCCCGAAAGAAGAACGAGAAAGGAAAGTGGGTGGCTATTGCCCTCAAAGACCTTGCCGCGGACGTGGAGCAGGCCATTGCACGCATCGGGCAGGACGATGAGCCTCAGAAGCTGGCTCGGACGGTGACCAATTCGTGGGACCCTCTTTGCGGGCTGGTCCATGGCGGGAAGGCCATTCGGGTGATGTATCAAGATCCCAATGGACAGATCGGAGCGCACGTGCCGGCGGCCATTCTGTTTCAGACCACCGTCAACGCGGTGGCCACCACCAACTTGTGCGTCATTGCAGCACTGACGGCGGTTGGGGTTGGGGCCTTTGAGGAAAGCCCCGTTGTTGAGCAGTGCGCCAGCGGGATGTTGCACTACATGCAACGGAGGAAAGCCCGCATGGAAGAGCTGGCCTGGCCGTCTTAAAGGACCGGACGCGTATTGTCGCGCCGCTCTGTATCCCCACCAACGATCGCTGGCGGGGAGAGTTGCAATCGGAGGTCTGCGAATCCTCGGTTTAGGCGGCGTGCCTTCTGGCCAAGGGATTCCCAGGTCGAGTCTGCGGCGTCGGATGGAGGCTTTTCGTTGAGGATCAGCTGGGCCGATGCCTTGAATCTCTCAAGAAGTGCTGCTTCATGCCCCGGTGGGTCCAGTTCAACGCGGTTGCGGGCCTCCGCTGCGTTGAGCTCCAGCATGTTCAGTTCGATCAGCGTGGCCATGGCAATGGCGGACCGGGTGGGCTCCGTCCTATTGCGGCGGCAGAGGTGGGTGATCCATGTCCACATCGGGTCGATTCGTCCTTGTTCGCCGATGTCCTAGTCCTTGGTGGGCGACAACACTTGTTCGATGAGTGCGTTGCGCTTCTTCGCCGGCAGCTCACCCAAAACGCCCAGCAGTTCGGCAAAACGTTCCTGCTGAGCCGCGCTCTGCTCCCCCAAAGCCAAGATCGCATCGGCCATCGCCGGGCTGGTCGCCAAGAGATAGGCCGGGGGCACTTCCAAGGCCTGGGCCAGCTCGAAGAGGGCTTCCAGGCTGATCGACATGCCCTCGGATTCATACCGAGAGATGCGGGCCGACGCTGCGTCCTTGTCCATCCCCATCCGCACTCCGACCTCGCGTTGGCTAAAGCCCCGCAGGACGCGGGCTTGGCGCAAACGCGCGGCCACCACGGCTCGGGGAGCGGGCGGGGCAGAGGTCACTGGCTGAACGGATGCAATGCAGGCATGCGGACAGGATGACCCAGAGGCTACGCCCCGGGTAGACTCTACGTGGCACGTAAGTTGGCTGCAAGGTCCCAAATCAATCGGTGGGAACAGGGGGTTCCATGAAGGGAGTTAGAAGGGCCGTGCTGACCGGGGCGTTTGCCCTGACTGCGGCGGCTGGAGCGCAGGCACAATCGGGGGCCGGATCGGACCTGCTTCGCCACATCGGCCGAGCCATCCAAGGCACGCCCAAAGTGGTCGGCGATAGGACGCGGAGCCCTTACCTCGAGCCGGCCGGGACTTACTGGGATCTGGACCAGGATGTCTTGGAAGGGATTCAGCACCTGCGGGCCGGGGTGACGGCTGTCGGGGGTGGGGGCGTGGACACCTGCGACATGCAGTTGCTCGCCATGGCCCATTCGACCTATCGCATCGACGCCGACAAACGCCAATGGTGCCTGAGGCAGTGGTGGCTGATGGACACGAAGGCCCAGGGCGCCAACGGCATCTCGGGCAATGATCCGGCCGCCATCGAGCGCCGTTATGGGCCGGCTTTCGACGCGCGCCTGCAGCGCTTCAAGGGCATCCGGCGGTTCGCCCTTCGTCCCACGTTCCAATCCATGGGGGACGTCGCCTACCGAGCCGACCGTGGGGTGCTGGAAGGATTCATCCCGATGCCGCAGGTGTCCGCGGCGGGACAAAGCGTCACCGGCAAGGGCTTTGTGCCGTGGGGCCACCGCACCACCGGTGGTGTGTCCAGCCCACCCAACGCCGGCCGCTTCCACCTGCTGGTCCGAATGGACACCCAAGAGGCCGCCAATCTCGCACGACAAGGTCGCAGCTACCGAGACGATCTGGTGGTGTTCTCCGTCAACCGGGTTTGGGTGGACGGCACGGTGCCGAAGATGGACGTGACGATAGAGAAAGTCAGACTGGGTTACCGCGACGAAACCATCGACGTTGATTTGACCAAAACGCAAGGAGCACCGGCATGAAAGCAACCCTCGTTTCCCTCGCTCTGATCACCGTGGGCTTGGCCGCCTGCAGCAGCAAGGCGGATTTGCCCAACATCGAACAGGTCGCCCACGCTTACGAGGCGCATGCCAATGCCAACCTCTCCAGCGAAATGGGCCAACGAATCGAGGTTCGGGGTTGGAAAGACCTCACCGCGGATTGCACGTCCAGTGGTCCTCAAAGGGCCACGTGCGTGACCGGTGGAACGTTGGACGTGGTCGGGTTCCAGGGCGAGCAGCAGTTGAAGCCCGACCCCGTCCCCGTGCCGTCGGCCTACGACTTCGTCTTTGAGAAGCAACCCACCGGCTGGGTGCCGGTCGGAGCCCAGAAAAAGGGTTGACCTTGCCAGGGCGCCAAATCGCGCTATGCATGAAGGGAACACCACTTCAAGGAGGTCCCATGTCTTACAACGCTCATCACAGCCCCGGCGGTCACATGCAGTGGGGCTTGCTGGCACCGGCCACCGTCATCCTCGGTGGCGCGGGCTTGCTGTTTCTTGCCGGTGCTCAGGAGATCGGCCAGAACCTGGGTTACGGCTGGCAAGCCGGCGTGTCTGCTGCGGGCGGGGCAGCCGTGCTGCTCCTGTTGGCCTTGCTCTACGTGTTGAACTGGCGAGCGGCCCGTGTGCGTGCCGCAAGGGCCAGCGGGCTCCTGGTGTCGCCACGCAAGGGAGGCTTTGGAAAGGGCGCCTTGGTAGGCTTGCTCTTCGTCGTCGCCCTGCAGTTGGCTAGCGTTGCCGTGGGCCTGTTCTATCCGGGCTTGGGGGAGGGGGAGCGAAACTTTTTCACGTTCGTGCCCCCAATGGCTCTGATGGCACTCCTGCCCGTGGCGCTGATCGCAGGTGGCGTCTTAGGCAATCTTTGGCGCTCTACCAGCCTGTGAGATCGGACCATGTCCTTTGGGCCCCCGCGAGGGGGCTTTTTTTGTTTCACTCACCCGTCCTGTTCCCTCAGGAAAAGGAATGCTCAATGAAATCAACAATCAGGCGCAGCCAGCGGGACTACTCGCTGGCCTCGTGGGAGATTGGGGCGACACACAGGGCCGGCGATTTCCTGACTCCGTTTAGTTGATCGCCCTGCATCGGTTGTCGTGCATCACGTGTGCTCGATCAACATGACGGCAGTGGTTCCAGCTTCGAGTGCTTCGAACATGTGGGCTTCGTCGGCCGAATAGGTCGCATAGTCGCCTGCGGACAGTTCGACGAGATGCCCGGCCGGCCCCAGTCGGGCACGTCCGCGACAGAGGACGACATGTTCAATCGTTCCCGGTGGATGCGGCTCGGACAGCCGTGGCGCGCCTGGCTCGACCGCGAGCCGATAGAGGTCGCGCTGAACACCAGCAGGACAGACGGCCAGCAGGGTGGCGGTGTAGTGGGCCTGCTCCGAAGCCACGGTGGGGCCTTCATCGGCGCGGATGACTTTGAGGTGGCTTCTCTGCTGGCCGATTAGCCGGGTCACTTGGACATCCAGCGCCATAGCCAAGGCCCAGAGCGTTTCCAAACTCGGGTTGCCGGTGCCCGCCTCCAACTGCGAGAGCGTGGACTTGGCAATGCCGGCTCGCTTGGCTAACTCGGAAACGGACAGGCCCTGGCGCTCCCGCTCACGCTTAAGTGACGCCGATAGCAAACCGATTGGCGAAGGCTGCGCGGCTTGTGAGGTTGACGCCATACTGTTCACCATAAAAAACGATCGTTCGACTTGACGAACGGAGTCATGGTGATCATTATGTCGGTCGATTGTTCGTCCTGTCGAACCGTTTCATCTTTTTCTGATAAAGGCCGCGTCACTTGAACACTAGGACTCGGGGAATCATGGAGATGACCACGGCGATGGTCATCTCTGGCACGGTCGGCTGGTTCGTGCTCGAAACACGGATGCCGGCCGCCTCCGTCGTGTTCTGGCGCTGCGCGTTCGGAGCAGTCGCTATGCTGCTGGCCTGCGCCTGCCTGGGCCTGCTGCGCCGGGATGTCCTCAATGCTCGGCAGGCGGGGATGGCTGCGCTGGGCGGCGTGGCCTTGATCGTAAACTGGAGCTTGCTGTTTGCAGCCTATTCTCATGCGTCTATCGCCGTCGCCACCGTGACCTACCATACTCAGCCCTTCATGCTGGTGGCCTTGGGGGCGCTGTTTTTCAACGAAGGGCTGACGGCAAACAAGCTCGGATGGCTGGGGGTGGCCTTTGGTGGCGTAATGCTGATCGTCATCGGTGGCCTGCAGGCCGGCTTCCACACACCGGACTACCTGGCCGGCATCGGCCTAGCACTGGCAGCCGCGTTCTTCTATGCCATAGCCGCAGCCATCACCAAGAGCCTCAAGGGAGTTCCGCCGCACGTGATCGTCGCGATCCAGATGATCGTAGGCAGCGTGCTGCTGGTGCCGTTCGCCACCTGGCCCTGTGACGCATCCTCGCGGCATGCTTGGGGCCTGCTGCTGGCCATCGGCTTCATCCATACCGGCCTAATGTCCACCTTGCTGTACGGTGCGATCCAGAAGATATCGACCTCGCTGGTGGGCGTGCTCTCGTTCATCTATCCGATCGTCGCCATCCTGGTCGATGCATGGGCTTTCGGGCACCTGCTGGGTGCGACGCAGGTCGGAGGGGCCGTTGCCATTCTCGTTGCCGTGGCGGGGATGAATTTCGGGTGGAACCTTTTCCCGCTGCATCGCGGAAATACATAGCCTGTGGAACTACGCCTTCTTCGCTGCTTCCTTGCCGTGGCCGAAGAACGTTGTCTTCTCCGGCTGAAGTGAACTGTGGTCCAAGGCCGCGGAGTGCATTGGCTTGACTCTGGACTTCTGCCCAGATTCCAGACCAAGCAGTCCATAACCGGCCTTCCACGTCGAAGTAGCATCGACGCTTGGAGCATTGAGCACTTCCGCTGAATGCGTTCGGTCTACGGAAGCTATTGGATGAACATGAAGCGGACGACGGCGGGCGGCCCCGGCCCCATGCGCGGTGATCGGCGGGATACCGAGATCCGGAACTACGTGATGAACCTCGGCCCCCAACATCCTGCGGCACA
>NZ_RAVT01000050.1 GCF_013464915.1 Stenotrophomonas maltophilia | reverse complement strand
CCGGCGTGGGGACCCAAGCTACTTCACGGTCGAAAGACCTAGATCCACACGGTCGCCCACGCCGGGCTCTCGGCACCCAAAGTGCCAGATCGGCAAGAGATAAGATCCACGCCATGCGTGGATGGGGCGCTCGCCATGTAGAGAGGCGCCAACCAAGGTTGGCACCCACCAATGACGGAGCGCACAAAAAAAACGGCGCCCCGTGGGGCGCCGCTCTGCTCTCAACGATGTTCAGTCTAGAATGGCCCGGCTTACTTCGCCGAAGCCTTGTCCTTCATCATCGCGTCGCGGGCCGCCTTGAACGGGTTGCCCTCATACCAGTTCGGCCAACGATCACCACCGGCCAGTTCCTTGCCGACGCCATACATCAACTGCAGGTCTTCGACGGTACCGTCCAGCTTCCAGGTGGACGCGTCGAACTCGTCCTTTGGGCCGTGGTAACGGTTGGCACCGTAGTCCGCAGCCGCCTTGCGGCCGGCGTCCACGCCACCCTCGCGCAGATCCTCGCCACCATCGGCGTACAGGGCCGGTACGCCGGCCTTGGCGAAGTTGAAGTGGTCCGAACGGAAGTAGAAGCCGCTCTGCACCGAGGTCTCACCGTGCAGCGTACGGTCCTGGGCCGCAGCCAGTGGCTTGAGGATGTCTTCCAGCTCCGAGCTGCCGAAGCCGGTGACGGTCACGTCCTTGGCACGGCCGGCCACGGACATCGCGTCGATGTTGATCACACCGGCGATCTTGTCCAGTGGGAAGGTCGGGTGGGAGACGTAGTATTTCGAACCCAGCAGGCCGGATTCTTCCAGGGTCACCGCCAGGAACACCACCGAACGTTCCGGCTTTGGATCCTGGTGGGCCATTGCTTCGGCCACCTCAAGAATGCCGGCCACGCCGGTCGCGTTGTCGACCGCACCGTTGTAGATGTTGTCGCCGGTTTCACCCTCGTGCTTGCCCAGGTGGTCCCAGTGCGCCATGTACAGCACTGCTTCGTCGGCACGCTTGCTGCCCGGCAGCACGCCCACCACGTTGCGCGACTGCTTCTGCGCGATCTGGCTCTTCAGGTCGACCGCTGCGGTGGCCTTCAGCGGCACCGGCTTGAAGCCGCGCTTGCTCGCATCCTTGTAAGCCTGCGCCAGGTCCAGGCCGGCACCGGCAAACAGCGCCTTGGCGGCGTCGGCACTCAGCCAGCCCTGCACCGGAATACGGGCTTCCGGGTCATCCTTGGCCGGCAGGTCGTACTGCGGGCCGGCCCAGGAGTTCTTCACCACGTCCCAGCCATAGGAGGCACCGGCGGTGTCATGCACGATCAGCGCCGCGGCGGCGCCCTTGCGGGCGGCCTCCTCGAACTTGTACGTCCAGCGGCCGTAGTAGGTCATGCGCTTGCCATCGAACAGCTTGGCGTCGTCGACGTGGAAGCCCGGATCGTTGACGAACATCACGACCGTCTTGCCTTTCCAGTCCTGGCCGGCATAGTCGTTCCACTTCTGCTCCGGCGCATCGACGCCGTAGCCGACGAACACCAGGTCGCTGGCATCGACCTTCACCTCGGCCTGGCCGGTACGGGTGCCGACCACCATGTCGGTGCCGAACTTCAGCTCGGTGGTCTTGCCACCCTGGGTGATCTTCAACACCGTCGATGCGTCGGCCGTGGTCTCGGTCATCGGCACGTCCTGGAACCAGCTGTCACCGTTGCCGGGCTGCAGGCCGATGCGCTGCATCTGGTCGCGGATGTAGTTGACCGTCAGTTCCTCGCCCTTGCTGCCCGGGGCGCGGCCTTCGAATTCATCCGAAGCCAGGGTCTTGACCATCTCGGCGAAGTCGCCGGCGTTGATCTCCGGGGAGAACTGATGAGCCGCCGGCTTCGCGGCAGCGGTGTCGGTGGCCGGCGCGGTGGCCGGCGTGTCTTCGCCTTTGCAGGCACTGAGCGCGGCCGCGGCGGCCAGGCACAGGAGGAGTTTGCGGGGCATCGTCGATTCCTGGAAAACAAAGGGCGGCCGCACGTCGTGCGCGGCCGGTATCAGCGAGTATCACCGAACCGGGCGGTCCGGTGCGCTCAGTCCGCCGGGGCGGTTTCGGTGTCGAACGGGATCGGCTCGGCGCCGTTGACCGGCCCGATGCGGGCGGTGCGATGCACGTACAGCACCACCTCGCGTTCGAACTGCAGGGGGCCGTTGACCACGGCATTCGGGCCGATGATCACGCGTGGCTTGCGGCTGGCGGTGAGCGAGACGCTGAAGTTCGGCTTGCGCACGTGCACACCGCCGTTGACCTGGGAACCGATGCCGACGGTGATATCGCCGTTGACGGTCTCCACGTCCTTGCCGACGCGGCTTTCGACCAGGCCGATGCCACCGTTCACGGTTTCGACGCCGCCTTCGATCTGGCTGCCGCGATCGGTGAAGATGCTGCCGTTGACGGTGCTGACGCTGCCGCGTGCAATCACCTCGCGGCCCAGGCGTACGCCGCCGTTGACCGTTTCAATCTTGCCGGTACGTGCACGGTCGGCCACCTTGACCCCGCCGTTGACGGTGTCGATGCTGCCGGTCTCGACGCCTTCACCAACCCGGATACCGCCGTTGACGGTATCCAGCTTGCCGTAGCGCTGGCCAGGTTCGGCGCTGATGCTGCCGTTGACCTTGCTGATGTTGTCCTGGGCACCGGCCGGGCCGGCAACGAGCAGGACGCCCAACAACAGCGGAATGGAAAGAGTTTTCATGGGGCCTCGATGGATGTGCGGCTGGCAGGCCGCGTGCGGAGATGTCACCATTCCCGGGTACCCCCTGCAACTGCCTGAAGTCACTGGAAAGCCCTTGCGCGACAACGCCTTCCCATCACGCCGACATCACATCGCCGCCGCCCGCGGCGGGCGCTGCCTGCTGTTGGGGCTGGCCATCGCCTTGGCGCTGCCGTTGCCGGGCGCCGCACAGACCACCCGCGAAACCGAGCGCAAGCTGCAGAAGCTGCGTACCGAGTTGAAGGGCGTGGCGCAGGAGCGCCGGCAGATCGAGGGCCAGCGCGGCCAGGCATCACAGCAACTGCGCGAGGCCGACGAGAAGGTGGCCCGCAGTGGCCGCGCGCTTGCGCAGACCGAAACCGCGCTGCGCGAGCAGAGCCGGTCGCTGGCCGAAGCCGAGCAGCGCCGCAGCACCCTGCAGGCCAACCTGGCCCAGCAGCACCGCGAGCTGGCCGGCCTGCTGCGCGCGGCCTATCAGCTGGGCAACCATGCACCGTTGAAGCTGCTGCTGTCGCAGGACACGGTGGCCGACGCCAACCGTGCCCTGGCCTACCACCGCTACCTGCAGCGCGAACGTGCGCAGCGCATCACCACGCTGACCGCGGACCTGAAGGAACTGGAAGTGCTGCAGGCGCAGATCGCCGAACGCCAGCAGAAGCTGCAGGGCGCACAGCGCGACCAKAAACAGCAGGCGGCCACGTTGGCCGCCGACCGCCGCGACCGCGCACAGACCGTGGCCTCGCTGGACGAACGCTTCAAGGACCGGCGCGAGAAGGAACAGGCACTGGGCCAGGACGCCAAGGCACTGGAAACGCTGCTGGCCAACCTGCGTGCCGCCGCGGCCCGGGCAGAAGCCGAGCGCCGCGCCGCGGCGCGGCGAGCAGCCGCTGAAAAGGCCGCTGCCGAGCGTGCCGCACGCCAGGCCGCCGCGCAGGGCCGTCCGCCACCGCCGCCCACCAAGGTTCCGCCTGCCGTCGCCTCTGCGCCGGCGCCGAAGGTGGGTGGCCTGGGCTGGCCATTGTCGGGCAACCTGTTGGCCCGCTACGGCGGCAAGCTGCCCGACGGCCGCACCAGCAGTGGTGTGTTGATCGGCGCGCCCGCCGGCAGCACCGTCACCGCCGTGGCCGACGGCACCGTGGTGTTCTCCGACTGGATGACCGGTTACGGCATGATCCTGATCGTCGACCACGGCAACGGCTACATGAGCCTGTACGCGCACAACGACACCCTGCTGAAGGATGCGGGTGCCCGGGTCAGCCGCGGCGATGCGGTGGCCAAGGTCGGCAACTCCGGTGGGCAGGGCGTCACCGCGCTGTACTTCGAGCTGCGTCGTGGTGGGCAGCCGGTCAATCCGGACAGCTGGCTGCAGCGGCGCTGAATCCGGCATCGCCACGTGCGGGCCGGATTCAACGGGAATTTAGCTGTGCTTCGCGCATAATCGGTGCATGTGCCTTGGGCACGATGCCAACGTCGACAGGAGTGATCCATGCGCGCAGCCCGTACCGCCACCCTCTTGCTGGCCCTGTTGCCGGCGCTGTCCTGGGCGCAGCAGACCGCGCCCGCCCCGAGCCAGGAAACCAGCGGGCAGGCAGCGAACAGCGAGGAGGCGGTCACCTCGAAGGTGCCGCTGGAGGACATCCGCCGCTTCGTGGCCGTGTACAACGCGGTGCGTGCCGCTTATGTCGACCCGGTCGATG
This sequence comes from Stenotrophomonas maltophilia, assembly GCF_013464915.1. Taxonomy (GTDB): domain Bacteria; phylum Pseudomonadota; class Gammaproteobacteria; order Xanthomonadales; family Xanthomonadaceae; genus Stenotrophomonas; species Stenotrophomonas maltophilia_AT. The sequence continues at coordinate 49,364 of NZ_RAVT01000050.1, read as the reverse complement.
ACAAGAAGCTGATGCAGTCGGCGGTGCGCGGCCTGCTGCTCGACCTCGACCCGCACAGCACCTACTTCAACAAGGAAGACGCGCAGGCCTTCGATGAGCAGGCCAACGGCGCCTATGAAGGCATCGGCGTGGAGCTGCAGCAGCAGCCCGACAACGCCAGCATGAAGGTGATCTCGCCGATCGACGACACGCCGGCGGCCAAGGCCGGCATCCTCGCCGGTGACCTGATCATCGCCATCGACGGCAAGCCGATCAGCGCCATTGATGCGAGTGAACCGTTGCGTGGCCCGGCCGGCAGCAAGGTGGTGTTGACCATCGTGCGTGCGGGCAAGCCGAAGCCGTTCGACGTCAGCCTCACCCGCCAGACCATCCGTGTGACCAGCGTGCGCAGCCGCCTGCTGGAGCCGGGCTATGGCTACATCCGCCTGAGCACCTTCCAGGCCGACACCGGGTCGGACTTCCAGAAGCACGTGCAGCAGCTGCAGAAGCAGTCTGGTGGCCAGCTCAAGGGCCTGGTGCTGGATCTGCGCAGCAACCCGGGTGGACTGCTGACTGCCGCCGTGCAGGTGGCCGACGATCTTCTCGACAAGGGCAACATCGTCAGCACCCGTGGCCGCATCAGCATCAGCGATGCACGCTTCGATGCGACCCCGGGCGACCTGCTGAAGGGCGCACCGGTGGTGGTGCTGGTCGACGCCGGTTCGGCCAGTGCCTCGGAAGTGCTGGCCGGCGCGCTGCGCGACAACAAGCGCGCGCGCGTGGTCGGCAGCCGCACCTTCGGCAAGGGCTCGGTGCAGACCGTGCTGCCGCTGGACAACGGTGACTCGGTGAAGCTGACCACCGCGCGTTATTACACGCCCAGCGGCAAGTCGATCCAGGCCACCGGCATCGTGCCGGAGGTCGAATTCAAGCCTGCCGCGCGTCCGGAAGATGATGCGTTGCCGGCCAGCCTGAGCGATTACAGCGAAGCGACCCTGCCGGGCCATCTGCGCGGCGACGACGAAGGCACCGAGGGCTACCACGCCGGTGCGGTGCTGCCGGGCGACGGCCCGATCAACGATGCGCTGGCCGAACTGAAGAATCCCGGCTCGGTGGCTGCGCGGTTGAAGGCCGAAGCGGCGAAGGCAGATGCGGCCAAGGCCGCGAAGGCTGCCGCGGCGAAGCCGGAAGCGAAGCCGGAGCCGAAGGTCGAACCGAAGGCGGACAGCACGCCGGAAACCAAGCCCGCTCCGGTCCCGGCCAAGCCTTGATTCTGTAGAGTCGAGCCACGCTCGACTGGATCTACGAACGAGCGGGTGAGCGTGGAGCCGGCCAGCGGCCGGCACTACCCGGTGATCAGAACCCGTGCCGCTTGCGCAGCCGGCGTGCGATCGCGGCGCGCACGTACACGCCATACACCAGGCCGAACACGAAGCCGCCGATGTGCGCCCACCAGGCCACCATGCCGAAGCTCGGGCCGATGTGGGCGAACACCACCTGCAGTGCGGCCCAGACGCCGATGAGCAGGTAGGCCGGGGCGCGCACGAACTCCAGGAACAGGCCGAGCGGAATGACCACGCCCAGCCGGGCGCCCGGGAACAGGGCCAGATAGGCGCCGATCAGCGCCGACACCGCGCCGCTGGCACCGATGATGATCTGGTCCGGGCTGCCCATGGTGTAGATGGCCACCAGGTTGGACACCGCGCCGCCGACCAGGAACAGCAGCAGCAATCGCCACGGGCCCAGCACCCGCTCGGCGGGCAGGCCGAAGATCAGCAGGAAGACCAGGTTGCCCAGCAGATGCGACCAGTCCGCGTGCAGGAACAGGGCGGTGAACAGGCGCAGCACGCTGCCGTCCTGCAGCGTCGCCCACCAGTCGAGCGGGTGGGTCAGCCCGGTGGACAGGGCGCCCCAGTCCAGCCAGAGGCTGCCGCGGGCATCGTCCGGGCGCGAGATCGACCACAGGAACGCCAGCCACAGTGCCGCAAACAGCACGGGCGTGGCCCAGCGCAGGGCCGCCTTCTTGCGCGACGGGAGGGAGACGAACATGGCACTAGCCTAGCGTGCGGGCGCTTGCGACGGGGATTGTCCTGTTCAGCTTTTGAGACGAAAAAACCGCCTGCCCCGTTATTGTTTCATTAACGGCTCTGGGTAATACTCGCATACGGCGTCGTATGTCGGGAGGGGAATCCGGCGCGCTTCGACGGGCCCCCGGGCCTGCCGGGCGCAGGCGCACTCAGAGCACCATCACCGCTTACCGGAGAGAGAACTACGATGCAAACCGCTTCCACCATTGCCCGTCTGACCCTGCTGGCCGTCGGCGTTGCCGGTGCGCTGGCCGCCGCCGACGCCAACGCCGCCGCCTTCCAGCTGAAGGAAAACAGCGCCAAGGGCCTCGGCCGCGCGTTCGCCGGCTCCGGCAGCGCCGAGGGCGACGCCTCCATCATCGCCGTCAACCCGGCCGGCATGCGCCAGCTGGACGGCACCCTGATCCAGGGTGACCTGAGCGCAATCAGCTTCAAGGCCGAGTTCAAAGGCCAGGGTCGTAAGCCGACCGGCGCCGCGCAGACCGGCGGTGACGGCGGCGACGCTGGCATGATCGCCCCGGTTCCGGCCGCGTACTTCCACATGCCGATCGGCGAGAAGGCCCACTTCGGTGTGTCGCTGACTGCTCCGTTTGGTTTCAAGACCCAGTATGACAATGGCTGGGTGGGTCGCTACAGCGGCCTGAAGACCGACCTGAAGGCCATCGATCTTGGCTTTGCCGCATCCTATGACGTCAATCCGTACGTCTCGTTCGGCGCGTCGGTGTTCGTTGAACATCTGACCATCGAGCTCAGCAACAACATCGACTTCGGTACTGCGTTGGCCCAGGCCCGCGTACCGGGCTACGCCCCGGGCAGCGCCGATGGCAAGCTGACCGTTGAAGGCGACAACAATGCGGTGGGCTGGACGGTCGGTGGCCTTTTCTCGATCGATGAGAACACCCACATCGGCCTGAGCTACCGCTCCAAGGTCACGCACAAGATCACCGGCGGCGATGCCACCTTCCTGATGCCGAACGACAATGGCCGCACTGCGACCATCCTGGGTCAGACCCAGCCGGGCCAGTTCGTCAGCACCAGTGGCAAGGCAACCGTGAAGCTGCCGGCGTCGGCGACCCTGAGCGTGACGCACAAGGTCAACGATCGCTGGACCGTGATGGGTGACGTCACCCGCACAGCCTGGTCGACCGCATTCGACGCTGTCACCATCGACTATGCTTCGGCCCAGAAGGACTCTGTGCTGGACTTCGGTTATCGCGATACCACCTTCGTGTCGCTGGGTGCGGACTACAAGCTGAGCGATACCGTCACCCTGCGTGGTGGTGTTGCGCTGGACCAGACCCCGACCACCGACGCTCATCGCGACGTCCGCGTGCCGGATACCAGCCGCAAGTGGCTGTCGCTGGGCGTGGGCTGGACCCCGTCGGCGAACACTGAATACAACTTCGGCTACACCCACCTGTTCACCAGCGATCCGAGCGTGAACATCCAGCCGACCACCAACAACCAGGGCAACTCGCTGGCTGGCAAGTACAAGGTCCGTGGAGACGTGCTGGCTGCTTCGTTCCAGTACAAGTTCTGATTCGGGTGATTGCCTGAAGCAGTTCGAAGGAGGCCCCGCGCAAGCGGGGCCTTTTTTTTGTGTGCGGATGGTTGGGGGCATCCACGCATGGCGTGGATCTACCGGTTTGTCCACGCAGCGCACGGATCCACGACAATAGCGCCATGAACCTGTCCGACCCGAACTTCCAGCTTGAGCTTGCTGCAAACATTGCCGTCGCCGGTTCGATCCTGCTGGCCGGCCGCAACAACGTGCACACCTGGTGGCTGGGCATCGTGGGCTGTGCACTGTTCGCGGCGGTGTTCGAGCGTTCGCACCTGTATGCGGACATGGTGCTGCAGTTCTTCTTCATCGCCATCAGTGTGCTGGGCTGGTGGCAGTGGCTGCGTGGTGACCATGGTGCACCGCTGCCGATCACTTCATTGCGGCCGCGCGCCTGGGCCTGGCTGGCGCCGCTGGCGGTGGTGGCCACGTTCGGCTACGGCTGGATGCTGACCCGGCTGACCAACGCCTATGCGCCGTATATCGATTCAGCGGTGCTGGTACTGAGCGTGATCGCGCAGATCCTGATGATGCGGCGCAAGCTGGAATCGTGGTGGGTGTGGCTGCTGGTCAACACCGTTGCGGTACCGCTGTACTACAGCCGTGGCCTGCACCTGACTTCGATCCTGTATGTGGGCTTCTGGATCAATGCGCTGGTGGCCTTGCGCCATTGGCGCCATCTGATGCGGACTGAGACCAAGGCAGCCCCGGAAACCGTGTAGCGCCGAGCCCGTGCTCCGCTACGCCAGGAAAGCCGAGCATGGGCTCGGCTCTACAGGAAGTAGAAGCACAAAAAACCCCGCTTTCGCGGGGTTTTTCGTTTGCAGCATCAACCGGGCGATCAGTCGCCCAGGGTCAGCAGCGAGGCGTTGCCGCCGGCGGCGGTGGTGTTCACCGTCACCGTCTTCTCGGTGGCGAAGCGCAGCAGGTAGTGCGGGCCGCCCGCCTTCGGGCCGGTGCCGGACAGGCCCTGGCCGCCGAACGGCTGCACGCCGACCACTGCGCCGATCTGGTTGCGGTTGACGTAGACGTTGCCGACGTGGACGCCGTTGCTGATGCGATCAACGGTTTCGTCGATGCGCGAATGCACGCCCAGGGTCAGGCCGTAGCCGGTGGCGTTGATCTGGTCGATCACCGCATCGAGCTGGTCGCCCTTCCAGCGGATCACGTGCAGGACCGGCCCGAAGATTTCCTTGTGCAGCTGGCCCAGGTCCTTCAGTTCATACGCGCGCGGCGCGAAGAAGGTGCCGTTGGCGGCTTCGGCGGACAGCTCGGCGGCGGCGATCAGGCGTGCTTCGCGGTCCATGCGTTCGCCGTGGTCCTGCAGGATCTTCAGTGCATCGGCGTCGATCACCGGGCCGACGTCGGTGGACAGCAGGCCGGGGTTGCCGACCTTCAGTTCCTTCATTGCGCCGGCCAGCATGGTCATCACCTTGTCGGCGATGTCGTCCTGCACGAACAGCACGCGCGCAGCCGAGCAGCGCTGGCCGGCGGAGGTGAAGGCCGAACCGATCGCGTCCTTGACCAGCTGTTCCGGCAATGCCGAGGAGTCGGCGATGAAGGCGTTCTGGCCACCGGTCTCGGCGATCAGCACGCCAATGGCGGCATCACGCGCGGCCATCGCGCGGTTGATCGCACGGGCGGTCTCGGTGGAGCCGGTGAAGGCCACGCCGGCCACGCGCGGGTCGGCGGTCAGCGCGGCACCGACGGTGGCACCGTCACCCGGCAGGTACTGCACCACCTCGGCCGGCACGCCGGCGTCGTGCAGCAGCTTCACCGCGTAGTAGCCGATCAGGTTGGTCTGCTCGGCCGGCTTGGCGATCACGCTGTTGCCAGCTGCCAGTGCCGCAGCCACCTGGCCCAGGAAGATCGCCAGCGGGAAGTTCCACGGGCTGATGCAGACGAACACGCCGCGGCCGTGCAGCTGCAGCTCGTTCGATTCACCGGTCGGGCTCGGCAGCTTCTCGGCGTGGCTGAACTGCTCGCGTGCCTGCTTGGCGTAGTAGCGCAGGAAATCCACGGCTTCGCGCACTTCGGCGATGCTGTCGGGCAGGCTCTTGCCGGCTTCCTTCACACACAGCGCCATGAACTCCGGCATGCGCGCTTCCAGCTGGTCGGCGGCGTGCTCGAGGATGGCGGCGCGGCTGGCGGCCGGGGTGCGGTTCCAGGCCGGCTGCGCGGCCACGGCATTGGCCAGCGCCTTCTGCACGGTGGCGGCATCGGCGGCCAGCCACTGGCCGACCACTTCGCGGGTGTCGGCCGGGTTGGTCACCGGCAGCGCGGTGCCGGCCGGGGTGGCACCCGGCACCAGCGGCGCAGCCGACCAGGGCTTCACTGCAGCGTTGAGCTGCTCGGCCAGGGCGCGCAGTTCGTTGTCGTTGGCGAGGTTGGCGCCCATGGAGTTCTTCCTGTCGTGGTTCTGGCTGCGCAGCAGGTCAACCGGCAGCGGGATCTTGGGATGCGGAATCGAAGCGAACGAGGACACCATCTCGACCGGATCGCGGATCAGGTCGGCGATCGGCACGCGTTCGTCGGTGATGCGGTTGACGAAGCTGGAGTTGGCGCCGTTTTCCAGCAGGCGGCGCACCAGGTACGGCAGCAGGTCTTCATGTGAACCGACCGGCGCATACACGCGGCACGGCAGGCCCAGGCGATCGGCCGGCACCACTTCGGCGTACAGGTCGTCGCCCATGCCGTGCAGCTTCTGGTGTTCGTACACGCCACCGTTGGCGATGCTGCGCACCGCGGCGATGGTGTGTGCGTTGTGCGTGGCGAACATCGGGTAGATCGCGTCGGCATGGGTGAACAGGCGCTTGGCGCAGGCCAGGTAGGACACGTCGGTGTTCTGCTTGCGGGTGAACACCGGGTAGCCCGGGTAGCCTTCGATCTGCGCACGCTTGATCTCGGCATCCCAGTAGGCGCCCTTGACCAGGCGCACCTGCAGGCGGCGACCGGCGCGGCGCGCCATGTCGGCCAGGTGGTCGATCGTGTACGGCGTACGCTTCTGGTAGGCCTGCACGACCACGCCGAAGCCATCCCAGCCGGACAGCGAGGCGTCGGAGAACACCTGCTCGATGATGTCCAGCGACAGTTCCAGGCGGTCGGATTCTTCGGCGTCGACCGTGCAGCCGATGCCGTAGCTCTTGGCCAGCTGCGCCAGTTCCAGCACGCCCGGCACCAGGTCCTTCAGTACGCGCTCGCGCTTGGCGTGCTCGTAGCGCGGGTACAGCGCCGACAGCTTGATCGAAATGCCCGGGGCGTTGTTGACGTCGCCGTCCGGGCGGCCACCGCGGGCCTTGTGATCACCGCCGATGGCGTGGATCGCACGTCGGTAGTCTTCCAGGTAGCGCAGCGCGTCCTTCATGGTCAGCGCGCCTTCGCCCAGCATGTCGAACGAGTAGCGGTAGCTGGCGTTTTCACCCTTGTGCGAACGCGACAGCGCTTCGCTGATGGTGCGGCCCATGACGAACTGGTGGCCCATGATCTTCATCGCCTGGCGCACGGCCAGGCGCACCACCGGCTCACCCACGCGGCCGACCAGGCGCTTGAAAGCGCTGGGGGCATCGGCGCGGGTGGCGTCGTTCATCTGCACCAGCTTGCCGGTCAGCATCAGGCCCCAGGTGGAGGCGTTGACCAGCACCGAGTCGCTGCCGCCCAGGTGCTTTTCCCAGTCGGCGTCGGCCAGCTTGTCGCGGATCAGCTTGTCGGCGGTGTCCTGGTCCGGAATGCGCAGCAGCGCCTCGGCCACGCACATCAGCAGCACGCCTTCCTCGCTGCCCAGGTCGTACTGGCGCATGAAGGCTTCGATGGCGCCCTGGTCCTTGGCACGCACGCGCACGCGGCCGACCAGGTCGGCCGCCAGTGCCTGCACCTTGGCCTGCTCGTCGGCGGGCAGGCGGGCCTGCGCCAGCAGCTCGCGCACATGGCTGGCCTCGTCCTTCAACCAGGCATCGGTGATGGCCTGGCGGAACGGGTTGGGGGGCGCCGGCAGTTCCGGCGACAGCAGCGCGCCGGGACGCGGGGCGTCGTGGGCGGCAGGGGAGGAGGAAGGTGCGTTCATGCCGGTCCGGCCAGTGGAAAACTTGGCGATTTTAAACATTTTTGCGGCCTTCGGAAGTGCCGCGCAGACACCTTCATGAAGGGCTGATAGCCCCTAACGGTGGTGGATTTGGCGTGTTCATGAAACCTTCCAATATTTGTGCTGAATTCGTCATTCGTGCCGCCGACCTCATGCTGTGTTGCAGCATCGGAAAAAGTGTGAATGCACCCTTGCTACCGGCGAGAGGGCGGGGCTACCATCGAGACGTTTCCCGCGGCAGGAACGCGGTTGCGACATGATCGAGGTGCTTCCAGCTCCGGATGGGTCAGGTACGCAGCTGCGGCTGCGTCCCCCACGGGCGCTCGATGCCCGGCAGTTCGTCCTGTTGTTCACCGTGTTGTCGGGTGCGATGTGGCTGGTGTCCGCCTTCGGGTGGTTGGCCGGCAATGCATTCGCCCCCCTGTTCGCGCTGCTGTACAGCCTGGTGCTGGCGGCGGCGCTGCGTGCCTTGTGGCGCAGCGGTGAACGGCAGGAGGAGATCCGGGTAGTGCCGGCGTACGTGGAGGTCATTCCCGTACCCGGTGGATCGCCGGTGTTCCGGGCTCACCCCCACTGGGTGCGCCTGCTCACCGACGACGAGAGGGTCCGGCTGGCATCCAGCGGCCGGCAGGTGGAGGTGGGGAGTTTCCTCGCGCCGGCCGAACGTCAGACGCTCGCAGAGACACTTGAAAGCTTGCTCGCCGCCAGCGATGGCGGCAACCGACGACGCTAAGGGTCTAGGCAATGAAGCAAAGCAGCAGGTGGGGCACGAAGTGCGTGAACGCGGTTGCCGCAGTGCTGGCGACCGGGGGACTGATGCCGGCGTTGGCCTGGGCCCAGGCGGCCGATCCCAAGCCGTGGCAGCTGAACATGGGCAAGGGGGTGACCCAGACCTCGCGCCTGGCCTGGGAATCGAACAACCTCTCGTTGATCATCTGCACGGTGATCGGCGTCATCGTGTTCGGGGCGATGGCCTACGCCATCTTCAAGTTCCGCAAATCCAAGGGCGCGGTCGCGGCCACCTTCAGCCACAACACCAAGGCCGAGATCATCTGGACGGTGATCCCGGTGATCATCCTGATCGTGATGGCATGGCCGGCCACGGCCAACCTGATCAAGATGTACGACACCCGCGATGCCGAGATGACGGTGAAGGTCACCGGCTACCAGTGGATGTGGAAGTACGAATACCTCGGCGAGAACGTCACCTTCACCAGCCGCCTGGACCGCGAGTCCGACCGGGTGCGGCAGAGTGGCATCGTGCCGACCCGCGAGAGCCATCCGCACTACCTGCTGGATGTCGACAACCGCCTGGTGCTGCCGGTCGATACCAAGGTGCGTTTCGTCATCACCTCCGACGACGTGATCCACGCCTGGTGGGTGCCCGCGCTGGGCTGGAAGCAGGACGCCATCCCCGGTTTCATCAATGAAGCCTGGACCAGCATCGAGCAGCCCGGCGTGTACCGGGGCCAGTGCGCCGAGCTGTGCGGCAAGGACCACGGCTTCATGCCGATCGTGGTCGAGGCGGTGTCCAAGGAGGAATTCAAGCAGTGGCTGGCGCAGCGCAAGCCTGCACCGCCGGCTGCGCCGACAACGCCTGCGGCACCTGCCGAACCGGCTGCACCTGCGAGCGAAGCACCGGCTGCCCCTGCCGCCGCTGAAGCCGGCAGCGCACCTGCCACCGCAGCCAGCGGAGCGTGATGTAACGCCCGTGGCCGCCTGCTGCGGCCGCGGTGACAACCGATTCTGAGAGGTGTTTTGCAATGGCGCACTCGGCAGTTGGGCACGACGATCACCATCACCACCAGAGCTTCTTCGAGCGTTGGTTCTTCTCGACCAACCACAAGGACATCGGCACGCTGTACCTGGGTTTCAGCTTCATCATGTTCATCATCGGTGCGGCGATGAGCGTGGTGATCCGCGCCGAGCTGGCGCAGCCGGGCCTGCAGTTCGTCAAGCCCGAGTTCTTCAACCAGATGACCACCGTGCATGCGCTGGTGATGATCTTCGGAGGCGTGATGCCGGCCTTCGTCGGCCTGGCCAACTGGATGATCCCGCTGCAGATCGGCGCGCCGGACATGGCGCTGCCGCGCATGAACAACTGGTCGTTCTGGCTGCTGCCGGTGGCCTTCAGCCTGCTGCTGCTGACCCTGTTCCTGCCCGGTGGTGCACCCGCCGGTGGCTGGACGCTGTACCCGCCGCTGTCGCTGCAGGGCGGCTACAACGTCGCCTTCAGCGTGTTCGCCATCCACGTGGCCGGCATCAGCTCGATCATGGGTGCGATCAACATCATCGCCACCGTGCTCAACATGCGCGCGCCGGGCATCGACCTGCTGAAGATGCCGATCTTCTGCTGGGCCTGGCTGATCACCGCCTTCCTGCTGATCGCGGTGATGCCGGTGCTGGCCGGCGCGGTGACCATGCTGCTGACCGACAAGTTCTTCGGCACCAGCTTCTTCAATGCCGCCGGTGGCGGTGACCCGGTGATGTACCAGCACATCTTCTGGTTCTTCGGCCACCCCGAGGTCTACATCATGATCCTGCCCGCCTTCGGCGTGGTCAGCGAGATCATCCCGACCTTCAGCCGCAAGCCGCTGTTCGGCTACCAGGCGATGGTGTACGCCACCGCCGCGATCGCGTTCCTGTCGTTCATCGTCTGGGCCCATCACATGTTCACCGTGGGCATGCCGCTGGGTGGCGAGATCTACTTCATGTTCGCCACCATGCTGATCTCGATCCCGACCGGCGTGAAAGTGTTCAACTGGGTCAGCACCATGTGGCGCGGCTCGCTGACGTTCGAGGCGCCGATGCTGTGGTCGGTGGCCTTCGTCATCCTGTTCACCATCGGTGGTTTCTCCGGCCTGATGCTGGCGATCGTGGCGGCCGACTTCCAGTACCACGACACCTACTTCGTGGTGGCCCACTTCCACTACGTGCTGGTGACCGGCGCGGTGTTCGCGCTGATCGCGGCGGTGTACTACTGGTGGCCGAAGTGGACCGGGCGCATGTACAGCGAGAAGTGGGCCAAGGTGCACTTCTGGTGGTCGATCGTATTCGTCAACCTGCTGTTCTTCCCGCAGCATTTCCTCGGCCTGGCCGGCATGCCGCGCCGCATTCCCGATTACAGCGTGGCGTTTGCCGACTGGAACCTGATCAGCTCGATCGGTGCGTTCGGCATGTTCGTCACCCCGTTCATGATGGCCGCGATCCTGCTGTCCTCGCTGCGCAACGGCGAGAAGGCCGAAGCGCGCAGCTGGGAAGGTGCGCGCGGCCTGGAATGGACGCTGCCGTCGCCGGCACCGGCGCATACCTTCACCACGCCGCCGACCATCCGCCCGGGGGATCTGGCGCATGACGACATCACGCATTGAGGTGGGGCATGCATAACGAGAGCCCGCTCCCGATCGGTAGAGCCGAGCCAWGCTCGGCTGACGAGAAGCAGCCGAGCATGGCTCGGCTCTACGACAACGAAGAGCAGCCGGCCAGCGGTCGGCTCTACCAGGGCGGAAGCATCGAGCAGCAACGCCAGCGCGCCAGGCGCACGGCGATGTGGGTCGGCGCCATCGCCGTGCTGGTCTACGTCGGCTTCATCCTCAGTGGGGTGATCGGCCGATGAGCGACGCACCGGCCACCGCGACCTCACGCAGTGCAGGGCTGCCGCGCCTGATCGGTGTGGCGGTGGCGGTGTTCCTGCTGACGTTCTCGCTGGTGCCGCTGTACCGCATCGCCTGCGAGAAGGTGTTCGGCGTGCGCCTGGAGCGCGGCCCCGGTGGCGAAGCCAGTGCGGGTGCGGCGGCCGGCAAGCGCACTGTGCGCGTGGAATTCGATGGCGGCGTCAATTCGCGCCTGCCGTGGTCGTTCCACCCCGAGCAGCTGACCATGGACGTGGTGCCGGGCGAACTCAACGAAGCGTTGTACTTCGCCCGCAACGACAGCCAGCAGGCAGTGGTCGGCAGTGCGGTGCCTTCGGTGGCACCGGCGCGCGCGTCGGGTTTCTTCAGCAAGACCGAGTGCTTCTGTTTCACCGCGCAGACGCTGCAGGCCGGCGAGAAGCGCGACATGCCGGTGCGTTTCATCGTCGATCCGGACCTGCCGCCGGAGATCAGGACGATCACCTTGTCCTACACCTTCTACCGCAACGACGCGCTGTCCGATCGGCTGGCCCCGGCCGCCACCTCGGAAGGCGCGCACGCCGCACCCTGACCCGGATACCGACATGGCCCAGACACCGACCGACGCCAACGTGTACTTCGTCCCGGCCCAGAGCAAATGGCCGTTCGTGGGTTCCATCGCGATGATGGTGACCATGGTGGGCGTGGCCAGCTGGCTCAACGATGCCAGCTGGGGGCGCTGGACGTTCTACATCGGCATCGCGATGCTGGTGCTGACCCTGTTCTGGTGGTTCAGCGACGTGGTGCGTGAATCGCAGGCGGGCAACTACAACCACCAGGTCGATGGTTCGTTCCGGATGGGGATGATCTGGTTCATCTTCTCCGAGGTGATGTTCTTCGGTGCGTTCTTCGGCGCGCTGTTCTACACCCGCAACCTGGGCCTGTCGTGGCTCAGTGGCGAAGGCCGCGGGGTGATGACCAACGAGCTGCTCTGGCAGGGCTATTCCGCCGGTTGGCCGACCAACGGCCCGGCGGCGATCGGTGGCGCGTTCCAGACCATCCCGGCCTGGGGCCTGCCGCTGATCAACACGTTGATCCTGCTCACCTCCGGCGTGACCTTGACCATCGCCCACCATGCACTGAAGGCTGGTAACCGCCGCCAGCTGCTGATCTGGCTGGGCCTGACCGTGGTGCTCGGCCTGGGCTTCCTGACCCTGCAGGCGGAGGAGTACATCCACGCCTACAAGGAACTGAACCTGACGCTCGGCTCGGGCATCTACGGTTCGACGTTCTTCATGCTGACCGGCTTCCACGGCGCGCACGTGCTGCTGGGCACGATCATGCTGATCGTGATGTGGCTGCGCTCGGCCAAGGGACACTTCACCCGCGACAACCATTTCGGTTTCGAAGCCGCCGCGTGGTACTGGCACTTCGTCGACGTGGTGTGGCTGATGCTGTTCCTGTTCGTCTACGTGCTTTGACCGCGCACGCTTCGGTGGCCTCAGCCGCCGATGCCGTGCGGTTTGATCCAGCCCATGTAGATGCTCACGATCACCAGTACGATCAAGGCCACCGACACCGCGATGCGGCGCGTCAGTGCGTTGACCGTGCGCTTGGTCTGGCCGCGGTCGACCACCAGGTAATACAGGCCGGCGCCCAGGTTCCAGACGATGACGATCAGAAACGCGATTACCAGCAGGGTCTTCAGCGAATCACTCATGCGCGGCTCGAGGGCAGGGTGGATGTGCCTATCTGACCGCGTTTGCGCGGACTTGTCATGATGCGCCAGCACACGCGCGTGATCGGATGGCTGCTGGCCGTGCTGGCCATGGCCGGTTTCACCGCATTGGGGCTGTGGCAGCTGCAGCGCATGCATGCCAAACAGGCAATGTTGGATGCACAAGGTCCAGCCGCAGCGCAGGTACTGTCGTTGGCACAGGCGCTGGCAGCGCCCGGTGCGTTGCATGGCGTGGCCGATCACGGTCGCTTCCTTCCCGGCGTGGTGCTGCTGGACAACCAGACCCGGCACGGCCGCGCGGGCGTGAAGATCTACCGCCCGTTCCGCAGTGACGAGGGCAGCGTGCTGCTGGTCGATCTGGGATGGCGCGCGCTGCCGCCGGATCGCACCCTGCCGGAGCTGCCGGCACCGCCTTCGCCGGTGGCGGTGCGTGGGCTGCTGGCGCCGCTGCCGTCGGCCGGATTGGCACTTGGCCCCGCATTCTCCGCCACGGGTGAAGCGGGCCGCTGGCTGGCCAGCCGGTTGCCGGCCGAAGGCCTGGCCCGCGCGCTGGGGGTGCAGGCACTTCCCGATCGTGTACTTCGCCTGGACCCTGCACTGCCATTCGGTGACGAGCGCGACCTCGACCTGCTGCCGAACACGCTGCCGCCGCAGCGTCACCTGGGCTACGCCGTGCAGTGGTTCGGCCTGGCCCTGACCGTGCTGGTGGTCGCGCTGGTGCTGGAATGGCGCAGGAGGCGCTCCATCCCCCGGTAGTGCCGGCCGCTGGCCGGCAATCCCTCGGTTTCCTGGGTGCCTGCCMGCGGCCGSCACTACCGGCATCCCTTACCCAACCGTGAGAAAATGCCCCGCATGAACACTGCTACGTCCCCGCAGGCGCGCGGCTCCGGCCGCCGGACCCTGGTGCTGCTGTTTGCCGTGTTCTTCGGGGCGATGGCGCTGGCTGCCGTACTGCGCTTCTCTGGCTGGCAGCCCACCGGCCACCGCAATGCCGGCCAGCTGCTGAAGCCGCCGGTGGACCTGCGCCAGCAGAGCCCGACCCTGGCCAATGGCCAGGCCTACCCATGGAACCCCGAGGCCCGTACCTGGCGCCTGCTGGTGGCGCCGGCCGGTGCCTGCGACGCACAGTGCGTCACTTTGTCGCAGGGACTGGGCAAGGTGTGGCAGCTGTTCGGCCATAACGCCGATAATGTCGAGATTCTGTGGCTGGGTACGCCACCGGCGTCGATCGCCTCGCTGCCCGCGCTGCGGCCGCTGGCTCCGTCGCCAGCCCTGCGCGCGGCGTTGCCGGGCGTTGATGATCCGGCGGGACTGCCGGTCTACGTGATCGATCCGAACGGCTTCGTGATCATGCGCCATGCCCCCGGCAGTGACCTGGGTGGCCTGCGCAAGGACATGGCCACGTTGCTGAAACTGAAGTGAGTCCCGTTTGATGAGCCTTTCCGCGCGTCCGGCGCTGCACCGCAATTTCCACCGCCTGGCGTGGTTCGCCATGATCATGACCGCGAGCACGATCATGTTCGGCGCGTTCGTGCGCCTGTCCGATGCCGGCCTGAGCTGCCCGGACTGGCCGACCTGCTATGGCCAGGCCACCTGGCCGCAGCACGTGGAAGAGACCATTGGCCACCCGGCGGCGGAGATCCGCCCGCTGGAAACGCACAAGGCCTGGCGTGAACAGGTGCATCGCTTCCTGGCCGGCGCGCTGGGCATCGAGATCCTGACTCTGGCCCTGTTGGCCACGCGCAAGCGGCGATTCGGCAGCACGGCGGTGGTGACCGCCTGCGTGCTGGTGGCCGCCGGCATACCGCTGTACATGATGGGCTGGCATGGCACCGCCAGCGCCTTGGCCCTGATAGGCGAGGCGATCCTGCTGATCGCCGCGCTGCGCTGGAGCAACATCGACCTGGCGCGCGCTGCACTGCTGACCCTGGCGGTGGTGATCTTCCAGGCCCTGCTGGGCATGTGGACGGTCACCCTGCTGCTGAAACCCATCGTGGTGATGGGCCACCTGCTGGGTGGCATGCTGATGTTCGCGCTGCTTGTGTGGATGGCCTGGCGTGCCACGCACATGCCGATCACCCTGGCCGAGGCGCCGAAGCTGAAGTGGCTGCTGCGCATCGGCGTGGCGGTGCTGGTCACCCAGATCGCGCTGGGCGGTTGGGTCAGTGCCAACTACGCGGCGCTGGCCTGCGGCGGCGGCAGCGCCTCGCTGGACAACTTCCCGCGCTGTGCCAACCAGTGGTGGCCGCAGCACAACTTCGTCGAAGGCTTCACCCTGTGGCGTGGCATCGGCGTGGACTACGAAGGCGGCGTGCTGGATGGCGCCTCGCGTATCGCCATCCAGATGGCACACCGCCTGTTCGCGGTGGTGGTGGCGGTCTACCTGCTGTGGCTGGGCGCGCGCCTGTTCCGGTTGCCGAGCATGCGTGGCTGGGCCAGCGCGCTGATCGTGCTGCTGGTGCTGCAGGTCACCCTCGGCATCCTCAATGTGAAGCTGGCGCTGCCGCTGGAAGTGGCGGTGGCCCACAACGGCGTGGCCGTTGCCCTGTTGTTCGTGCTGGTCAGCCTGCTGGCCCGCCTGCGTGCCCCGGACTGATTCCATGTTTTCCAATTACCGCCAGTACTGGGACCTGACCAAGCCCAAGGTCGTCGCCCTCATTGTCTTCACCGCCCTGGTCGGCATGGTCCTGGCCATCCCCGGCGTGCCCAGCTGGGAGCAGGTGCGCGCCGGCGTGCTCGGTTTCCTCGGCATCTGGCTGGCTGCTTCGGCCGCCGCCGCCATCAACCAGCTGCTGGATGCGCACATCGATGCACAGATGGCGCGCACCTCGTGGCGTCCGCTGGTGGTGGGCAAGGTCAAGCCGTGGCAGGTGCTGGTGTTCGCCGGCGTGCTGATCGTGCTGTCGATGACCATCCTGGTGCTGTGGGTGAACCTGATCACCGCGGTGCTGACCTTCGCCTCGCTGATCGGCTACGCGGTGATCTACACCGTGTACCTGAAGCGTGCGACCTCGCAGAACATCGTCATCGGTGGCCTGGCTGGCGCGATGCCGCCGATGCTGGGCTGGGCCGCGGTGACCGGCATGCAGGGTTCGTCGGACTGGGCGTACTCGTCGCTGCTGGTGCTGATCATCTTCATCTGGACCCCGCCGCACTTCTGGGCGCTGGCGATCTTCCGCCGCGAGGACTACGCCAAGGCCGAAATTCCGATGCTGCCGGTGACCCACGGCGTGGTGCATACCCGCAAGCAGATCCTGGTGTATTCGGTGGTGCTGGCGCTGGTCTGCCTGCTGCCGTACCTGGTGGGCATGAGCGGTGCGTTCTACCTGGGCGGCGCGATCGTGCTCAACGCCGTGTTCCTCTGGTACGCCTGGCGCATGCTCAACCCGCCGGACGAGCTGTTCTCGATGAAGATGTTCTATTACTCCATCGTGTACCTGATGGCGCTGTTCGCCTTCCTGCTGGTCGACCACTGGATCCTGCCCTGGCTGTAAGGGGCTGAGGCATCCACGCATGGCGTGGATCTACTGTAGAGCCGAGCCCATGCTGGGCTGAGGGTTGATCGGAGAAGCAGCCGAGCACGGGCTCAGCTCTACACTTGATCTGCGCCAGCTGCGTCGCCATTGCTGTTCCTGACCCCAAGGAAAGGAAGGAGCAGGGATGCATTCGATCTTCCGCTGGACCAGCGCGCTGCTGCTGGCGCTGGGCATGGGCCTCAATGCGCATGCCGACGACACCGCCGCGCAGATCCGCCAGCACGCCGGCGACCACCGCCTGCTGGTGCTGGGCGAATTCCACGGCACTCGCGAGACCCCGTTGCTGGTGCGCCAGCTGGTGGAGGACTACAGCCGCAACGGCCCGGTCGTGCTGGCGCTGGAACTGCCACGTGCCGAGAATCCTGTGCTGCGCGACTATCTGGAATCCGATGGCGGGGCCGCGTCGCGCCAGCACCTGCACGGCCGTGCGTTCTGGACCGTGCGCGACGACCAGCATGATGGTCGCCGCAGCCGCGACATGCTGGCGATGATCGAAGGCCTGCGCGCGTTGAAGGCGCAGGGACGTGTGATCGACGTCGTTGGCTATGACGTCAATCACAGTGACGGCGGCAGCCAGGCCCGCGATGACCGCATGGCCGCCGAACTACGGCGCCTGTACCGGCGCCTGCCCGAAGGCGCACGCATGGTCGTGCTGACCGGCAATGTGCACGCCATGCTGCAGCGCCCCGCCGATGCCCCGCCGGACATGCAGACCCAGCCGATGGCATCGGCACTGCGCGACCTGGATATCTACAGCGTGCGGCTGGAAGCGTTGCGCGGCCACTTCTGGGGATGCATGGACCGCTGCAAGGCACTGTCCCTGCTCGAACGGCCAGCGCGTGCGCCGGAGGTCAACACCCATGCCGGCCGCGAGTACGACCTGTGGGTGTGGATGCCGCAGTTGAGCGTCGGCACGCTGGTGGGCCCGTGAATCCACGCATGGCGTGGATCTACTGTGGGTTCACGCCATCCGTGGTTTTGAGTAGATCCACGCCATGCGTGGATGATTTACCCGCAACAACCCGCGCGCCCTGTCAGGGCTTGCGCCTCGCATACCGCTGCGCGATCACGCCGCAGACGATCAGCTGGATCTGGTGGTAGATCATCACCGGCAGCACGATCGCGCCGAGGCTGCCACCGGCGAACAGCACCTTGGCGATTGGCACGCCGGTGGCCAGGCTCTTCTTCGAGCCGCAGAACACGATGGCGATTTCATCTTCGCGATTGAAGCGCAGGCGGCGGGCGATGAAGGTGATCAGCGGCATGGCGATGCCCAGCAGCACGGCCGCCACCACCGCCACGGCCAGCAACGAGAGCAGCGGCGTCTTGCTCCACAAGCCCTCGGTGACCGCCTCGCCGAACGCCGAATACACCACCAGCAGGATGGTGGCCTGGTCGGTGTAGCGCAGCAGCGCGCGCTGCTTTTCCACCCAGCCGGCAATCCACGGCCGCAGCAGATGGCCGGCCACGAACGGCACCAGCAGCTGCAGCATGATGCCGCCGATCGCATGCAGCGGATCGTGGATGCCGCCGGAGGTGCCGGCCAACGCGGTCAGCAGCAGCGGGGTGAGGAACACGCCGAGGATGCTCGACAGCGAAGCACTGCACACCGCTGCGGGCACATTTCCGCGGGCCATCGAGGTGAACGCGATGGACGACTGCACGGTGGAGGGCAGCGTGCACAGGAACAGCACGCCCAGGTACAGCTCCGGCGTCAGCAGCCAGCCCGACAGTGGCTTGAACATCAGCCCCAGCAGCGGGAACAGGATGAAGGTGCAGGCCAGGATGGTCAGGTGCAGCCGCCAGTGCAGCATGCCGCCGATGATCGACTCGCGTGGCAGGCGCGCGCCATGCAGGAAGAACAACGCCGCGATGGCGACCGTGGTGACATCGTCGAGGACGATGGCGGCGGCGCCCTTCATCGGCAGCAGCGAGGCCAGGCCGACGGTGCACAGCAGGGCGAGGGTGAAGTTGTCCGGTCGCAGGCGCGACCACCAGCGTGTCATGGTGGGCAGAGTCCTTGGTGCGGAGGGTTCAGGGCGAGGTGACCGGCGTGGCCAGGCGCTGGCGGGTGGCGGCTTCCAGCGACTTCAGGCCAGCACGCTGACCCAGCTGCAGGGCCTGTTCGGGGCTGGCATGTTCGTAGCGTGCATTGACCAGGCCGAGCACGGCACCGGCGCGGTTGCCGGACGCACAGTGCAGCAGCACCGGCCCCTGGCTCTGCTGCAGGGCCTGGTGCACCGCGCGTACGTTGGCGGCATCGAGCCCGTCGGCGCCGGCCACTGGAATGCGTACGTAGCGCAGGCCCAGCGATTCGGCCACGCGGGCTTCATCGAAACCGCGGTCCTCGCCGGGCTGGCGCAGGTCGATCACCGTGCGCACGCCCTGTGCAGCCAGTTCGCGCAGTTGTGCGGCACTGGGCTGGCCACCGGCATGCAGGCCGGGGCGGACTTCATCGAGCGGGGTATCCGCGGCCAGGGCGGCCAGCGGCAGGCAGAGCGACAACAACAGCAGGCAGGTCAGGCGCAGCAGCATGGTCCTCTCCGTGAAAGCGTTCTGCCCCTCTACAGGCGCAGCCCGGCGCGGGCCTTCAGCAGCTCGCGCAGTTCGTATTTGTCAGTATCGTCCAGACCCTGCTGGCGCTGCTTTGCCAACAACTCTTCCAGACGTTGCACCAGCAGCTGTTTTTCCAGCTGTGCCACCGCGTCGTGCAGTTCCTGGGTCCAGCTGGCCTCGGTGCCGGGCAGCGTCTGTGCGGCCAGTGTATGCAGCGAGGCCTGTTCCTCGCGGCCATCGAAGTGTTCCAGCAGGGCGCCGGTGCTGATGTCCGGGCGCTGTTCGACCAGCCCCAGCAGCTCCAGCAGCAGTTCCACGCCGGGCAGGCGCAGGCCCTGGAAGTGATGCTTGCCGCCCAGGGTCAGGGCAAGGGAGGGCTGTTGCAGCAGCACGGCGATCGCGCCGCGCACCAGGCTGCGCTTGGCCACTGGCTGGATCGTGCGCGAGGGCTGGCGCTGTGGCATTGGCGCGCGCGTGGCGGAAGCGTTGCCACCACCCAGGCCGGTCAGCTGCGCCAGCTGCTGCTTCATCAGGTCGCCGAAGGCGCCGTCGGGAATCTGCGCCAGCATCGGCTTGGCACGCTCGGCCAGGCGGGCCTTGCCGTCCAGCGTGCCCAGGTTGATCTCGCGGGTGAGTTCATCGAAGAAGAACTGCGACAGCGGCGTGGCCTGCTTCAGGCGTTCGTTGAAGGCCTCGGCGCCTTCCTTGCGCACGATGGTGTCCGGGTCCTCGCCATCGGGCAGGAACAGGAAGAAGGCCTGGCGGCCATCCTTCATGCGCGGCAGCACCGACTCCAGCGCCTTCCAGCCGGCACGGCGGCCGGCGGCGTCGCCGTCGAAGCAGAAGAACACGTCCGGCGCGTTGCGGAACAGCAGCTCGGCATGGTCCGGCGTGGTCGCCGTGCCCAGCGTGGCCACCGCCTGGGTGACGCCGAACTGGAACAGCGAGACCACGTCCATGTAGCCCTCGACCACGATCAGCCGCTCGATCTTCTGGTTGGCCTGGCGCACCTGCCACAGGCCGTACAGTTCGCGGCCCTTGTGGAACAGCGCGGTCTCGGGCGAGTTGAGGTACTTGGGGCCGTCGTCCTTCTCGAACACGCGGCCGCCGAAGGCGATCACCCGGCCACGGCGGTCGAAGATCGGGAACATCACCCGGTCGCGGAACTTGTCGTAGACGTGGCCGCGGTCGTTCTTGGAGAACAGGCCGGCGCGGTCGAGCAGCTTCATCCGCCGCTCGTCCTTGCCCAGCGCATCGCGCAGGCCGCTGTAGCCATCCGGCGCATAGCCGATCTGGAAGCGCGCGCGGTTCTCTTCGTCCACGCCGCGGCCATCGAGGTAGTTGCGAGCCTTGTCGCTGCCTTCCAGGTTTTTCTGGAAGAACTTGGTGGCCGCATCCAGCGCCGAATACAGCTCGCGGCTGTCGTCCTGCTGCTGCGGGCTGCGCGGGTTCTCGTTGCGCGGCACTTCCATGCCGGCACGCTTGGCCAGTTCATCCACCGCGTCGAGGAACTCGAGGCGGTCGTAGTTCATCAGGAAGCTGATCGCGGTGCCGTGCGCGCCGCAGCCGAAGCAGTGATAGAACTGCTTGGTGGGCGAGACCGTGAACGAGGCCGAGCGCTCGTCATGGAACGGGCAGCGCGCTGCGTACTCCTTGCCCTGGCGCTTCAGCGGCACGCGGCTGCCCACCACCTCGACAATGTCGGTGCGGGCCAGCAGGTCGTCGATGAATGCGTCGGGGATACGGGCCATGGGCAACAGGGCAGGGCGCGGCCGCCAGGGCGCGCAGCAGGGGGCGGCGGATTCCCCCTAGTTTACTCGCTGGCGACGTCCGGGCCGGCCTGTTCCGCATCGACCCCGGCCCTGGCCAGCTGCGCCCGCGCATGCAGGCGCTCGTCGATCACTGCGGTCATCAACGCACCGACGAAGAACACGGCGGTGGCGTAGTAGATCCACACCAGTGCGATCACCAGCGCGCCCATCGAGCCGTAAGCGCTGCCCGGGGCCACGGTGGCGATGTAGACGCCGATGCCGTAGCGGCCCAGGGTGAACAGCACCGAGGTGATGGCGCCGCCGATGAAGGCCTGGCGCCAGGCCACGCGGCGGTCGGGCAGGTAGTGGTAGAGGAAGGCGAAGGCCAGCGTGTAGAGCAGCAGCGAGGTCAGGTAGCCGATCGCCGGCAGCACCGAGGGCAGCTGCGCGAACACCACCTGCAGTGCAGTGGTGGCGGTCATCGAGAGGATCAGCAGGAAGCCCAGTGCCAGCACCACGCCGAACGAGAACACGCGCTTGCGCAGCCAGGCCTTGACGCCTTCCAGGCGCTGGCCGCTGGTGTGGAAGATGCGGTTCAGCGCGTTCTGCAGCTGGGCGAACACGGCAGTGGCACCGACGAACAGCAGCAGCGTGCTCCACAGCCCGGCCAGCGAACCGACGCTGGGTTGGCTGTTGGCGTTGTGCAGCACGGTGTCGGCGACGCTGGCCACGCTGCTGCCGGCCACCGAACCGATCTGGCTGATCAATGTCTGTTGTGCTGGCGGGTACAGCGAGGCGGTCAGCCACAGCAGCAGCACCAGCAGCGGTGCCATCGACAGCAGGGCGTAGAAGGAGACCGAAGCGGCCTGGGTCAGCACATCGATTTCGACGAAGCGCTTGGCGACGGCCATCGGGAAGCTGTCCTGCAGCCGGTCAGCGTAGTGGCGAAGCCGTGCGGGGATGCCGTGGGGACGCGTGTCGGCGGGGGAGTGCGATTGCTCGACCATGGGGATGTTGTAGCAGCCGGGGGTCGAAGGTGCGGTGAAGCGGGGGCATCGATGGGGTCAGAGCCCTTTCGCGAGCGAAAGGGCTCTGACCCTGCCAGTTCCACATTGGGGTAAGACCCATTTCGCTCGCGAAAGGGCTCTGACCCCGGGCGCCGGCTTACGCCAGCAGCTGCTTGACCAGCTTGGACACCAGGCCCATGTCGGCCTGGCCGGCGAGCTTGGGCTTCAGTGCGCCCATCAGCTTGCCCATGTCGGCCGGGCCGGAAGCACCGGTCTCGGCGATGGCGGCCTGGATGGCGGCCACGATCTCGGCTTCGCCCATCTTGGCCGGCAGGTAGGCTTCGATGACCACGATCTCGGCGCGCTCGATCTCGGCCAGGTCTTCACGGTTGGCAGCTTCGAACTGGCTGACCGAGTCCTTGCGCTGCTTGACCATCTTGTCGAGCACGGCGATCACGGCGGTGTCGTCCAGCTCGATGCGCTCGTCCACTTCGCGCTGCTTGATGGCGGCGTTGATCAGGCGGATCACGCCCAGCTTGTGCTTCTCGCCCGCCTTCATGGCGGCCTTCATGTCGTCGGTGAGCTGCTGCTTCATGCTCATGAGGAACCTCGTGGTGGTAGGTGGGGCGGGGCGGATGCCCGAACCCGGAAACGCAAAAAGCCGGCGACGCTCGCGCGTGCCGGCTTCGGCTCCATCGCGACAGGCAAGCCTGCCGCAATGAAGATGCGTCCGATCAGTACAGGCGCTGACGCTTGGTGACGTCGCGCGACGAGCGGCGCAGCTGACGCTTCACAGCAGCGGCGGCCTTGCGCTTGCGCTCCTGGGTCGGCTTTTCGTAGAACTCGCGCTTGCGGGTTTCGGCCAGCACACCGGCCTTTTCGCAAGTGCGCTTGAAGCGGCGAAGAGCAAACTCGAAGGGCTCGTTCTCGCGGACTTTGACGCTGGGCATGGAATCTCCGGGACACAGTAGAACCGGGTCACGCCCGGCGAGCCGCACATTATAGCGGCGAATAGACAAACTGCAAGCGGCCAACCCTGAATACGGGCCGGAAGTTCGAAAGCAGTGAGATCTGCACGTCCCCCGAGGGGGCGGCAGGGGCGTCATAATAGCAGGCATGCGAGTCCTTGGCATCGAATCTTCCTGTGATGAGACCGGCGTGGCGGTGTATGACACCGACCTGTCCGGCAGCGCGGCCCTGCGCGCCCATGCGGTCTACAGCCAGATCGCCCTGCATGCCGAGTACGGCGGTGTGGTGCCCGAGCTGGCCAGCCGCGACCACGTCCGCAAGCTGCTGCCGCTGGTGCGCCAGACCCTGGCCGACGCCGGCCTTGGCGTGGACGACATCGACGGCGTGGCCTATACGGCCGGTCCTGGCCTGGTTGGCGCGCTGCTGGTGGGCGCCGGCGTGGCCCGATCGCTGGCCTGGGCGCTGGAGGTGCCGGCGGTGGGCGTACACCATATGGAAGGCCACCTGCTGGCTCCGCTGATGGAAGACGACCCGCCTGAAGCGCCGTTCGTGGCGCTGCTGGTGTCCGGTGGCCATACCCAGCTGGTGGCCGTGGACGCGATCGGCCAGTACCGCCTGCTGGGCGAGACCCTGGACGATGCGGCCGGCGAGGCCTTCGACAAGACCGCCAAGCTGATGGGCCTGCCGTACCCGGGTGGCCCTCAGCTGGCCAGGCTGGCTGAGCAGGGCACGCCGGGCGCGTACCGTTTCGCGCGGCCGATGACCGACCGCCCGGGGTTGGATTTCAGCTTCTCCGGCCTGAAGACCCAGGTCCTGATGGCCTGGCGCGACAGCGACCAGAGCGAGCAGACCCGCGCTGACATCGCCCGGGGCTTTGAGGATGCGGTGGTCGAGACCCTGTCGATCAAGTGCGAGCGCGCGCTGGAAGCGGCCGGCACCAACGTGATCGTGGTGGCCGGCGGCGTCGGCGCCAACACGCGCCTGCGCGCGCGCCTGCAGCAGATGGCCGAGCGCCTGGGCGGCCGTGCCTGTTTCCCGCGCCCGGCGCTGTGCACCGACAACGGCGCGATGATCGCCTTCGCCGGCGCGCTGCGCCTGCAGGCCGGCCAGCACAGCCCGCCGAAGGTGGACGTGACCCCGCGCTGGGACATGGCGACCCTGCCGGCGGTGTGAGCCCCGGAACCGATAGCACCGGGCCCTGCCCGGCGGACGCATTACGGGCGCATTGCCAACGGCGACGCCGCCAATACCGTCGTCGCCCGCTCATGGCGTTGCAACCAGCCCAGCGTATGCGGGCAGCGCGCATGGATCAGCCGCCCGATCGCCGCCAGGTCGGCGCCGATGTCGCGCTCGAGGATGGGCTCGTGGTGCGCGATGCGGTTGCGCAGGTGGCGAATGCGTCCGATGTCAGCGTGGATGGCTTTTCTGATGACGCTGGGATGAGCTGAGGGTGCATGCCGCAGAACTCCGTTGAGTGCGGGTATCCACAGCGTGGTGTCGAAGCGACAGGTGAAAAGCTGCTGCCAGAACACCATCGGCAGCTTGGCGACGATTTCGGGTGTATCGGTCGTGCGGCCAGCAACCTGTTCCAGTGCTGCACGTGCGGAAGTACAGGACGAGGTTGGCAGCCTGCGTCGGAAGGCATCATTCCAGGGCCAACGCGGGCCATGCTGCCGGGCGAGCACAGCTGCAGCGGCGTTGCGGGTGACCACTTCGCACAGATGGACCGGCATCATCAGTGCACTGCACATCCGCATGTTCCACAGGTACAGGGATTCGGCTGTGACGTCGGGGCTGCAGGTCGACGCGATTCTCTCGTAAGTAGACAGACGCTCCGCTGACAACGCGCGCCGCAGTACATCGTATGGAGCCATCGTCATGTGCGGTGGTGAAGGAGGAATCGATGTTCGCGAGAGTGGGCGGCGACCACCATCAGGGAACGTCGTTGTCCGCGCGGCTGATTTTCTGCGTTTGGCCTCGGACGACTACCTGACCTGCCCTGTCGGAATTGGCCTTGACCGGCGATCGGGTCCTTGCCTAATCTGCGTACCTGCGCCACCGGGACCCGCGGCTGTCCAACAGCTCCCCCCGGGGACAAACGGTAGTACCAAAGGGCCCCGCTAGCAGGGCCCTTTGTCTTTTCTGGAGCCGCGCCCCTGCCGGGCACCCACCGGCCGTTCCGGGCAGGCTCACCGCCGTGCCGTTACCATGGCCCCCTGTATTCGGGCTGGTAAGCGCAATGGACAAGGTTTTCATCGAGGGGCTGACGATCGACGCCCTGATCGGTATCTACGATTGGGAACGACGGATCCGCCAGGACCTGGTGTTCGACCTGGAAATGGGCTTCGACAACCGTCGCCCTGCGGCCACCGATGACATCGCCGACACCCTGAACTACAAGGCGGTCAGCAAGCGCCTGGAGCAGTTCGTGCGCGAGTCGGAGTTCGGCTTGGTCGAGACCCTGGCCGAGCGTTGTGCACAGATCGTGCTGGACGAATTCGAGGTGAAGTGGCTGCGCCTGAAGCTGAGCAAGCCGGGTGCGGTGCGCGGTGCGCGCGCGGTGGGCGTGATCATCGAGCGCTCGCGGGACTGACCCGGTAAACCCGGCCGCCGGCCGGAAACCCGGTAGTGCCGGCCGCTGGCCGGCAACCTCATCAGCAATGAAACAACAAGGAGACAACGGATGGTGGACGCGGTGGTGGCGGTACAGTGGCTGGAGAAGCTGCAGAACACACTGGAACCCTATCCTGGCGCCTACCTGGCGTTGATGATTTCGGCGCTGCTGATCGCCGCCGGCCTGGCCAACTGGGTGACCAAGCGCATCCTGCTGCGCGGGCTGCGGCGCCTGCTCAGCCGACTGCCGGGCGCCGACACCGGCCGTGGCAGCCACCTGATGCGGGTGATCTCGCGGCTGTCCAATGTGGTGCCCAGCCAGGTGATCGCTTCCGGCATCCGCATCGTGCCGGACCTGCCGCCGGGCCTGGTCAGCTTCATCATCGGCGCCTGCCAGGCCTGGGCGATCCTGACCGTGGTGCTGGCCATCTCGCATGCGCTGGATGCGGCCAACGATCTGTACGAACGTCGCCCCGAAGCACGCAACAAGCCGATCAAGGGCTATCTGCAGGTCGCCAAGATCGTCATCTTCGTGATCGCCGGCCTGTCGATCGTTGCCACCCTGGCCGGCGTCGACCTGCGCTATCTGGTCACCGGTCTTGGTGCGGCCACCGCGGTGCTGATGCTGATCTTCCAGGACACCATCCTGTCGCTGGTGGCCAGCGTGCAGATCAGCGGCGATGGCCGCGTGCGCATCGGCGACTGGATCGAGATGCCCAGCCAGAACGCCGATGGTGATGTGATCGACATCGCGCTGCACACCGTCACCGTGCAGAACTTCGACAAGACCATCACCACCATCCCGACCAAGAAGCTGGTGACCGAGTCGTTCAAGAACTGGCGCGGCATGCAGGAGGCCGGTGGCCGCCGGATCAAGCGCGCGCTGTACCTGGACCAGCACAGCGTCGGCTTCCTGGACGAGGGCGACCTGGCCTTCCTTGGCCAGTTCGCGCTGTTGCGCGACTACCTGCAGGACAAGGAACAGGAGCTGGGGCAGTGGAACGGGCGCCTGCGCGAGCAGGGCGTGGCCGAGGTCAACAGCCGCCGGGTGACCAACCTGGGCACCTTCCGCGCGTACGTCGAGCGCTACCTGCGCAGCCATCCGGGCATCCACACCGACATGACCCTGCTGGTACGGCAGCTGCAGCCAACCACCGAGGGCCTGCCGCTGGAGCTGTACTGCTTCACCCGCAGCACCGCCTGGGGCGAGTACGAGGCGGTGCAGTCGGACATCTTCGACCACCTGCTGGCGATCCTGCCGGCCTTCGGCCTGCGCGTATTCCAGGCCTCCAGCGACGCCATGTTGATGGCCGGGCAGCGCCAGCTGGCCGGCTCGGAGTAAGCTGCGATGCCTCCGGCCGGACCGTACGGATCCGGCTGGAGCCTGAAACTGAATGACGAAACCTCTCGCCAAATGGCTCGGGATCGCTAGAATGCCGGGCTTGTAAACGTTTTCATCAAGGACTGCTGGTGGCCTCCGATCGCATCGAATCCCTCATTGCCCAGATGACCGTCGAGGAAAAGGTCGGCCAGCTGGGTGTCTTCGCGGACATGGTCCGCCCGTTCGCCCCGGACGTGAACCCGGAAGCCAACGTGCGCAATGCCGACCAGGTGCTGCAGCAGGTGCGCGAGGGCAAGGTCGGCTCGCTGTTCAACGGTGTCGGCGCCGAGCTGGGCCGCCGCATCCAGCAGGTCGCCACCGAGGAGAGCCGCCTGGGCATCCCGGTGATCCTGGCCGCCGACGTCATCCACGGCATGCGCACCGTGTTCCCGATCCCGCTGGGCGAGGCCGCCAGCTTCGAACCGGAACTGGCCGAGCGCACCGCGCGTGCCACCGCCATCGAGGCCACCGCCGCTGGCCTGCACTGGACCTACGCACCGGCCGTGGACATCGCCCGCGACCAGCGCTGGGGCCGTGGTGCCGAAGGCGCCGGTGAGGACGTGGTGCTGGGCTGTGCGTTCGCCGCCGCCCGCGTGCGTGGCTTCCAGGGCAACGACCTGCGCGCGGCCGACTCGCTGCTGGCCACGCCCAAGCACTTCGCTGCCTATGGCGCGGTGATGGCCGGCATGGAATACAACATGGTGGACATCTCGCCGCAGACCCTGCGCGACGTGCACCTGCCGCCGTTCAAGGCCGCTTTCGACGCCGGTGCGATCACCGTGATGTCCTCGTTCAACGACATCAACGGCGTGCCGGCCAGCGCCAATGCCGAACTGTTGACCGACATCCTGCGCGGTGAGTGGAAATTCCCGGGCGTGGTGATCTCCGATTACACCGCCGACATGGAACTGGTGGCGCACGGCTACGCCGCCGACGACCGCGATGCGACCGCCAAGGCGTTCACCGCCGGCCTGGACCTGAGCATGCAGAGCGGCTTCTACGCCGAGCACCTGCCGGGGCTGGTCGAGAGCGGCGAAGTGCCGATGGCGGTGCTGGATGAAGGCGTGCGCCGCATCCTGTGGCTGAAGGAAACCATCGGCCTGTTCGACGACCCGTACCGTTCGCTGGACCCGGCGCGCGAGTCGGATACCTCGCACATTGCCGCCCATGACGAACTGTCGCGCGACGCCGCGCGCCGTTCGATCGTGCTGCTGGACAACCGCGACAACGTGCTGCCGCTGCAGAAGACCGGGCAGAAGATCGCGCTGATCGGCCCGTTCGTGCAGGACCGCGAGAACATCGAAGGCTGCTGGACGCTGTTTGGCGACAAGCAGCGCTACGTGGACCTGGAAACCGGCGTGCGTGCCGCCATCGGCGACGAAGCGCTGCTGGAGATCGTGCCGGGCTGCGAACTGGAAGTGGCCATCCCCGGTGGCACCGAAGCGGCCGTGGCCGCCGCACTGCGCGCCGACGTGGTGGTGCTGGCGCTGGGCGAACCGCAGCGTTACAGCGGTGAAGCGCAGTCGCGCGTGGAGATCACCCTGCCACCCGCACAGCAGGCGCTGGCCGAGGCCGTGGCGATGACCGGCAAGCCGCTGGTCGTGCTGCTGCGCAACGGCCGCGCGCTGGCGCTGCAGGGCGCGGTGCGCAATGCACAGGCGGTGGCGGTGACCTGGTACCTGGGCACGCAGACCGGCCATGCGGTGGCTGATGTGCTGTTCGGCGACTACAGCCCGTCCGGTCGCCTGCCGGTCAGCTTCCCGCAGGTGTCCGGCCAGCAGCCGTACTTCTACAACCACCCGCGTACCGGCCGCCCGGAACTGCCGACCATGTCGGAGTTCAAGGCACGCTGGCGCGAGATCCCGAACGAGCCGCTGTACCCGTTCGGCCACGGCATCGGCTACACCAGCTTCGCCTACGGCGTGCCGCAGCTCAGCGCCGCGCAGTTGGGCTGGGACGACACCCTGACCATCGCCACCACGCTGACCAACAGCGGTGATGTGGCCGGTGAAGAAGTGGTGCAGCTGTACATCCACGACCGCGTGGCCAGCCGCGTGCGTCCGGTGCGCGAACTGAAGGACTTCCGCAAGGTGGCACTGCAGCCGGGCGAGTCGACCGAAGTGGTGTTCACCCTGAGCCGCGAGCAGTTGGCGTTCACCGGCCGTGACGGCGTGCTGCGTGCCGAGCCGGGCCAGTTCGACGTGTGGGTGTGTGCCTCGTCGGCGGCTGGCGAAGCGGTGCAGTTCGAGCTGCTGAAGGGCTGATTGCACCCTCATCCACGCATGGCGTGGATCTACTGCAAGCGGTAACGCCGGGCCATGCCCGGCGTTGCTGCGCTCACATTGCACGAACACGCCGGGCGCGGCCCGGCGCTACCATCGGGCTTCCTGTTTCGATGGAGTGCGCGCATGCGCCGGATGGCCTACTTGATCCCCGCCCTGTTGCTGGCGGCCTGCTCGCAGCCGGCGGCACCACCGGCCGAGCCTGCGGTGGATGCGCCGCCGCCGATGGAGGCCAGCGCCCCGGCAACGCCTGCAGCACCCGCCGCTGAACCCACCGCCGCCGCACCGGCCGCGCCCGCCGAAGACGCTCGCGCGCGCATCGAGACGCTGCTTGGCGATGCGGCGCAGTACGAAAAGGTGTTCAACGCGTTCAGGACCGCCGTGGTCGGTGGCGATCGTGCAGCCGCCGTCGAAGAAGTGCGCTTCCCGCTGAACATCGCGGATGGAAAGAAGGTCACCGGTCCCGGCGAGTTCCAGCGCAACTACGAGAAGATCATCACCCCGGCAGTGGTCAAGGCGGTGGCCGAGCAGGACTTCGGCAAGGTCTTCGTCAACCAGCAGGGCGTGATGATCGGCGATGGACAGGTGTGGTTGAACGGGCAGTGCCTGGACCAGGCCTGCACGAAGACCGAGGTGAAGGTCATCACCATCCAGTGAATGCAGACGGCCCCGCGTGCGGGGCCGTTGCGGAGAAACGTGCCGGCCAGCGGCCGGCGCTACCTCAGGCTTTCGGCGTCAGCTTCAGCAGGCGCGCCTTGCTGCCGTCTTCCAGCAGCCACAGTGCGCCGTCCGGGCCCTGTTCCACTTCGCGGATGCGCTCGCCCATGTTGAAGCGCTCGGCTTCGCGCGCGCTGTCGCCATCGAAGGCCACGCGCACCAGCGAGGTCGACGACAGGCCGCCGATGAAGCCACTACCCTTCCACTGCGGGAACAGGCTGCCGCTGTAGATCACGAAGCCGGCCGGCGAGATCACCGGCGTCCAGGTCACCTTCGGCGCGGCGAATTCCGGGCGCGTGTTGTGGTCGGGAATCGGGCGCCCGTCGTAATGGTCGCCGTTGGAGACGATCGGGTAGCCGTAGTTGGCGCCGCGCACGATCAGGTTCAGTTCGTCGCCGCCGGCCGGGCCCATTTCATGCGCCCACAGCTTGCCGCTGGTATCGAACGCCATGCCGAGGATGTTGCGATGGCCCAGCGACCACACCTGCGCGGCCACGCCGCCTTGCGAAGCGAACGGGTTGTCGGCGGGCAGGCTGCCGTCGTCGTTGAGGCGGATGATCTTGCCGAGGTTGCTGCCCATGTCCTGAGCCGGATCGAACTTCTGGCGCTCGCTGGAACTGATCCACAGCTTGCCGTCCGGGCCGAAGGCGAGGCGATGCCCGTAGTGGCCCTCGCCACTGACCTTCGGGCTCTGCCGCCAGATCACCTTCAGGTCCTTCAGCTGGCCGGCACCGCCGGCGTCCAGCGCCAGCGTGGCCCGGGCCACGGCAGCGCCGCGCGTGTCCAGCGTGCCTTCCTCGGCATAGCTGAGGTAAACGACATGATTCCGGGCGAAGTCCGGGTGCAGGATGATGTCGCCGAAACCGCCCTGGCCACCATAGGCGACCTTCGGAACACCGGTGATCTCGTGCTTCTGGCCGCTGGCCAGGTCCAGGTGCTGCAGCTTGCCGCGCTTTTCGGTGACCAGCAGGCTGCCGTCGGGCAGGAAAGTCATCGCCCACGGCTGGTCGAAGCGGCTGATTTCGGTAGCGGTGAACGGGCGCTGGTCGGCCGCGGTGGAAGCTGTGGGGGCGGCGGCCTGGGCGCCGTTGGCGGCCGGGTCGGCGGCATTGCAGGCAGAGGTGGCGAGGATCGGCACCAGGCCGAGGGCGAGCAGCAGGGGCATGCGGGTCATGGGTATCTCCAGGGCGGGGATGCGGATGGCCGGGCTGTCCCTTGTATACCACTGGAGCGGTGACCGTCGTGGCCCGAAGGTCCTGCAACCCCTGTGCGAGGGCGGCGGGATCGTCTAGGGTGGGCACGCCCGGGCAAAGCGTGCCCGTCTGCCTGCCAAGGATCTGCAATGAACACTGCCATGCCCCACAAGCCGTCCACCGCCTTCATTGCCGCCTCGTGGGTGGCCCTGCTGCTGGGCGCGGCGGCCTACCTGATCGGCCTGTTCAACGCCGCCACGATGGCGCTCAACGAAAAGGGCTACTACCTGACCCTGCTGCTGTTCGGCCTGTTCGCGGCGGTGTCGCTGCAGAAGAGCGTGCGTGACCGCGTCGAGGGCATTCCGGTGAGCGCGCTGTACTACGCGCTGTGCTGGTTCGCGCTGCTGTCGGCGCTGATGCTGCTGCTGGTTGGCCTGTGGAATGCCACCCTGGCATCGAGCGAGAAAGGCTTCTACGGCATGGCGTATGCGCTGTCGCTGTTCGGCGCGGTGGCGGTGCAGAAGAACACCCGCGACCTGATCGCCGCAGGTGGTGGTGAGAGCAAGCCCAGCGTGGTCGTGCCACCGCTGCCGGAACAGGAGTGAGCATGTGGAGCCGAGCCCGTGCTCGGCTCCAGCAGGTTTTCTGTAAAGTCGAGCGGTGCTCGACTCTGAGCCGAGCATGGGCTCGGCTCTACAGGAGCCTGGCGTTATCGCTTCAACTGCGGGTCCGCCAGCTGTGCATCCTCCCAGCCACGGCGAACGGCACCGCGCGCCTGCGCCCATTCCAGCCGGCTGCGGCCACGTTCATTGGCCCAGCGCGATTCCAGTTCGGCTTCGACCTGTTCGTAGGCGCGGATCATGTCCTGCGCGCGCGCGGCGTGGCCGATGCGGTAGGCCGGCTCATAGTCCTCGAAGAACAGCTGGTCGTCGTAGTACTGCTCGGCGGTGTAGCGCTCGCGCCAGTAGTTGCTGACCGCGTCGCGCGGCGTGCTGTCGTCCGGTACGCGGCCGGGGATCTGGTACTCGGTCATGGAAGGCTCCGTTGTGGACGAAGCCTGATCGTGCCTGCGCGGCGGTTAACGGCCCGGTCCGGCAGTGTGATCGCCAGATCAATCCGCCGGGCATGGCCCGGCGCTGCCGGTCACCCGGCGTCGGCATCCTTGCGCGGCAACTTGTAGATCACCGCGCCGATGGCAAACGCCACCAGCGCCGCGGCGATGTTCTGCCAGCTGGCGCTGGCGAACAGCGCCAGGCACAGCAGCAGCGCCAGCACCGGAATCAGCGGGCCACCGGGTAGTTTCAGTGCGCCCGGCCGGTCCGCGTAGCGCTTGGCCAGCACCAGCACCGCAGCGGCGGTACCGATGTAGGCGAACAGGCGCGTGGTCATCGACAGCAGCGCCAGCTGCACGAACGAGCCGGACAGGGCCAGGCCCAACGCGATCAGGCCCTGGCACAGGATCGATGCGGCCGGGGTGTGGAAGCGTGGATGCACCTGGGCCAGGATCTTCGGGCCGTAGCCATCGCGGGCCAGCGCGAACAGGAAGCGCGGGCCCATCATCATCGTGTTGCTGTTGGTGCCGAGGATGGAGATGGTGGCGCCGACGGTCAGGATCAGCGCCAGTGCCTCGCCACCGAAGCCGGCGGCGGCATCGGCCAGCGGCGTGGCCGAGCTGGCCAGGCCGGCCAGCGTGCCCTGCGCCACCACCTGCACCGCGCCGTAGATGATGGTGACGGTGATGATCATGGTGATCAGCGCGAATGGGATATCGCGGCGTGGATTGCGGTACTCGCCGGCCGCGGCCGGAATGTTCTCGAAGCCGGCGTAGGCGTACAGCAGCAGGAGCGCGGCTTCACCCATGCGCTGCAGGTCATGCGGGTCCGGGCGCTGGCCGGAGAAGGCCAGCTGCGGGTCGATGTAGAACGCACCGATGGCCACGAACAGCAGCAGCGGCAACATCTTGCCGATCACCAGCACCACGCCGGTGCGCGCGGCCGAGCGCACGCCGATGATGTTGACGCCGGTCAGGAAGCCCAGCGACACCACGATGATCGCGATGCGCCCCATGCCGGCACCGGCCCACGGCCAGAAGCGCGCTACCGCATCGGCCAGCGCATTGCTCAATGCGGCGGCCGAGCTGATGCGGGTCAGCCAGATCATCCAGCCGATCTCGAACCCGGCGAAGCGGCCGAATGCCTCGCGTGCATACAGGTAGCTGCCGCCGGGCTCGTCGAAGTAGCTGGCGGCCTGTGCGTAGCACAGCACCAGCAGCGCGACGACGATGCCGGCGGCGACCACGCCCCACAGGCTGAAGGGGCCGAGCAGGGCGACGGTGGCGGCCGGCAGCAGGTAGATGCCGCTGCCGATCACATCGTTGATCGACAGGCCGACGATCTGCCAGCGGCTGACCGCACGCTGCAGCTGCGGTTCGTCCTGCGCGCTCAACGGGCATCTCCGCTCAGTGCAGGCAGCTGCCACTGGGCCTGCAGGCGCGTGTACTCGGCGCGCGGCAACAGCACGAAGCGCGGCGCATCCTGCGGCCGCAACCAGTCCAGCAGGGCCTGCATGCGCGCCTGCGGCATGGCGGTGCAGCCGGCCGTGGCCTCACCGGGCTGGCGCCACAGGTGGGCGAAGATGCAGCTGCCCTTGCCGGGCTGGTTGTCCGGGTTGTGGGCAATCACGAAGCCTTCCTGGTAACGCACGTCGCCCTTGTTGTGCAGGTCCAGCCGCATCGGCTCGGTGGAGCCTTCCACGGCCGCCTTGCCCACCTTTTTCGCGTCGACGATGCGGTTGTAGAACGGCGACGCCGGCACATCCATGCAGTAGCTGCTTTCGAGCATAGGCTGGTAGGTCATGGCCGTGCCTGGGCGGGTGACGGCATAGCCGAACGCGCTGCCGAGCGCGAACACGCCCGCCGGGCTGCGGCCATCGCCTTCCTGCTTCTGCGGGCCGTCGGCCTGCGCCGGGTGCAGGCCCAGGCCCCAGGCACTGCCGGTACGGCCAAGCGCCACCGGGAACGCCTGCCCGTGCGCATGCCAGCCCTTGCCATCGCGCACATAGGCCTGCAGTTGCCCCTCGGTGCTGTCCCAGCTTTCGCTGGTGACCACGATCAGCTGGCGCGCACCCTCCAGCGGCGCAGCGTGGACGGACAGCGTTGCAGCAAGCAGCAGCGCAGCGGTAGCGAGGCGGACCAGCGATTTCATCAACAGGTGCTCCGGTCAGGAATCCAGCAGGTGGTCGATCCGCTCCAGGTTCACCGCCAGCTGCTGCTGGCGATCCGGATTGGCATGGCAGAGCAGCACGAACAGGAAATCGAGCAGGGCGTGCATGGCGCTACGGTACAGCAGCTGCGCGACCTGCGGCGTACGGTCGTGCGCACACACCACCAGCGCCGCATCAGCATGCGCGCGCAGCGGGTTGGCGGTGTGGCGGGTGATGGAAATCACCTTGCCACCCATGTCCTGGAACTGCCGTGACAGCTGCGAAAGCTGGGGCAGGTTGCCGAACTCGGAGAACATCAGCAGCGCATCACCGGGGCGCGCGGCCGACAGGTTGGCCAGCATCAGGATCGGGTCGGTATGCGGTACCACCAGCAGGCCGAGCAGCGACAACCGCATGGCGAACTCGCGGGCGAACAGGCCGTCATCCCCCAGGCCATAGACGAACAGCTTGGGTGCGCCGTCGAGCAGCTGCACGATGCGCTCGATCTCTTCGCGCGGGTTGGCCTGGCGGGTTTCCTCTTCGGCCTGCGCCTTGCTGCGGCGCAGGGCGTCGCCCAGGCGCAGGTAGTCATCGCCGCTGTCGGGTTCGCTGGGGGCCTGCTGTGGATCGGCACCGGCGCGAGCCACGTCCTGGCCGATCGAGTACTTCAGGTCCGGGTAGCCCTTGAAGCCGAGCTTCTGGCTGAACTTCACCACGCTGGACTGGCTGATGCCGAGCGCACTGGCCAGCTGCTGTGACGAGTAGTCACGCAGCAGGTGGGCGTTGTCGAGGATGAAGTCGGCAATGCGGCGCTCGATGGCCGACATCTGACCACGCTCGGAACGGATCTTCAGCAGGGGCGGCATGCGGGGCGTCCGGGCATGGGTAGGCGCGTTGCGGTTGGCCGCTGAGAGCGTGTCATGGGGTGGGTCGGGCGGGTGCCAGCCGCGAAGGGGTTACGGGGTACGGCAGAAGCAAGAGCAGGTGCATCCACGCATGGCGTGGATCTACGGGGTGCAGTTGTTGCCTTTGACGTTGAGTCCGCCTTCAAGCGAGCCGAGCACCGCAGGTCCGGCGAGGGCGAAGAGGCGCGGGTGTCTGAGCGCAGCGAGTTCCGCGCCGTCCCTCGACGGGCCGAGGAGCGCAGGGCACCGGCGTGCGCAGCACGGCGGCTCGCGGCCGGCGGAGCGTTTCTTTTGGTTACTTTTCTTTCCGCAGAAAGAAAAGTAACGCCCGACCAAGAGTCAGTTGTACGCCAGGCCAGCCGCAAGGCAGAGATCAACCCAGCATCTCCAGCCCGCGCACTTCGGTGATGCCCAGCCCCGGCACGTCGCTGATGCTGATCTCCGATTCGTTGAAGTGCACGCCGCCGCTGACCGGGTCGAACTGGCCCAGCGAGGGGCCGTCCAGGTCGACCTTGGTGATCACATCGCTCTTGGCCACCGCCAGGTGCACGGCCGCAGCCACGCTGATGCTCGATTCGATCATGCAGCCGATCATGCACGGCACGCCGTAGATGCCGGCGATGTCGGCAATGCGGATCGCGTTGGACAGGCCGCCGGTCTTCATCAGCTTGATGTTGATGATGTCGGCTGCGCGCTGCTGGATCAGGTCCATCACCTGGCTCGGGCTGAACACGCTTTCGTCGGCCATTACCGGCGTGTTGACGCGATCGGTGACGTACTTCAGGCCGCTGATGTCGGCGGCTTTCACCGGCTGCTCCAGCAGCTCCAGTACCACGCCGGCTTCCTCCAGTGTGCGCATCGCATGCACCGCCTGCTTTGCGGTCCAGCCCTGGTTGGCATCCAGCCGCAGCAGGGCGCGACCTTCCACCGCCGCATGGATCGCCTTGACCCGCTCGATGTCCAGGCCGATGTCCTTGCCGACCTTGATCTTCAGCGACTCGAAGCCGCGTTCGATGGCCGACAGCGAGTCGGCCACCATCTTGTCGATGTAGTCCACGCTGATGGTGATGTCGGTGGTGATCACCGGGTCGCCGCCGCCGAGCATCTGGTACAGCGGCGCACCGTGCAGCTGCGCCCACAGGTCGTACAGCGCGATCTCCACCGCGGCCTTGGCGCTGGTGTTGCGCTCCATCGCGGTCTGCACCAGCCCGCACAGGCGGTTGAGGTTGACCACGTCCTGGCCGATCAGGCGCGGTGCAATGAAGTGGCGGATCGCTTCGATGATCGAGCCGTGCGTATCACCGGTGATCACTGCGGTGGCGGGGGCTTCGCCGTAACCGGTGTGACCGGTATCGGTGCGGATCAGCACGACCACGTCTTCCACGGTCTCCACCGTGCGCAGGGCGGTCTTGAACGGCGTCTTCAGCGGCACGCGCAGCATGCCCAGTTCGATGGCGGTGATCTTCATTCAGGAGTCTTGGCCCGCAGGCGCTGGATGTTGGTGATGCGGTCGATGTAGCGGACGCTGTCGCTGGCCATCATCGGCTCCAGCGGGGTGACCGAAACACCATTGAGGTGGGCCTGTACGCGCTTGCCGTCGGCACCGAACCAGCTGCCGCCCGCCGTATCGTGGATGACCCAGGTGCGGCCGTCGACGTGGCCGATGGCCATCATCACGTGGCCGGGGATGTAGACCAGATCACCCACCTGCAGGTCGGCGACGGCACGGTCGCGCAATGCCTTGCCGTCCCTGCTGGTGAACGGCAGGCGGTCCAGTGCGGGGCTGACCGCCTGTGCACTGGTATTGCGTGGCAGCAGCACGCCGAAGCTACGGTAGATCTCGGATACGAACCCGCTGCAGTCGCGGGTGTCGTAGTCGTGGCCCCAGCCGTAGCGTTCGCCGAGGAACTTGAAGGCCTGCTGCAGCAGCAGGCGCGGAGTCAGTGGCAGGTAGTCGGCGGCGGTGTCCTGCGAACGTGGCAGCAGCGCCGGTATCAGCTTCAACCGACCATCGGCCTCCCGGACCGGCAGTTGCACCACCCATGAGGCATGCGCCTGCTGGCCATTCACCGGTTCGGCAGCGGGCCAGTGGGCCAGCACCGGCAGGCGCACGCCCATGTCCAGCTGCAGGCGCGAGACGCGCGGCTCTTCCGGGGTGTAGGCGGTCTGTGCGGTGGCGCCGGTGACGATGCGGTACGGGCCCTGGGTGCCATAGCCGAGCACCATGGCCTTGTCGCCGCTGGCGACGGCGTCGGCTTCGATCCACGCGCTGTAGCGCTCGCTGTGCACGAACAGCCAACGGCCATCGGCACTGCGATGGACCACGGCAACCTTGTCACCGGGGAACAGTGCCGATTCCTGGAAGCGGTCGATGTCGGTGTCACCGGCAGTGCTGAAGACGCGCTCGCGGGTGGGGAAGGTGCGCAGCGCGGCACGCTTCACCACCAGCCCGTAGGCCGGTGCCACCTGGGCAGGAATCGCATCGAGGCCGAGGTTGGCTTCGATGCCGCTGCGCAGCGCGGGGGCGATGGCCTGGCCCTTCTCGTTGAACAGTGCACGCTCGGGCCAGCGCGACAACGCGCCGATGCTGGCGCGTACCTGCGCGGCATCGAGCTGAGCGGGCAGCGCGGCGATGTCCTGGATGTGGCTGTCCTGTGCCCGCATCCGCGCGTTCTGCGCGTCGATCTGCGCGCGGTCCAGGATCGGCGCGTCGGCGTTGTCCAGCCGCGCGGCCCAGTACTGCGGGGTCAGGTAGGCCTCGTGCAGGCCGACCACGTAGGGCAGCGGCGCGCCGGGGTCGGGTGGCGGTGCAGCCTGTGCGAAGGCCGGTGCGGCCAGCAGGCACAGGGCCAGGGTCAAGCGGCGTGGCCAATGCCGATGCCGTTCGCGGGAAGCCAGGATCATGCGCTGCACACCCTCCTCGAATGCCTGTTGGAATATTTATTCCTTTTGGCATCGAAAGCAAGAATAAATTATTGACCGGCATCCCGGCCCGTGTTACACAGCCGTTACCACCCGCGCTGGGGAAGTGTCGCTGTGGATCCTGCCGTTCGCAAACCACGTCTGCCTGCCACTGCCGGCCTGTGTGCCGCGCTGCTGCTGTGGGCGTGGTCGGCGGGAGCGGAGCCGCCACCCTCGGCCATCCAGTTTGCGCGGGTCGTGCAGATGATCGACGCGGGACGGTTCTCCGAAGCCGGCAGCGAACTGAATACCTGGTCGGCTGCGGACGCGGCGGAGCCTGGCGTCAGTTTCGACGACATCGCGTTCCAGGAAGAACGCATGCGCCGCATCCGCCTGGATTTTTCCCTCGACGAAACCGCCGCCAGGTCTGCCGTGCGTCGCTGGATTCCGGACCTGACCGACGAGGAATTCGCGCGCTGGGATGAGCTTGGCCTGATCGAGCATCTCGACATCGATGGCACGCGCTGGTACTTCAAGCGCGCACCGTCGAACCTGTTCCTGCTCAGCGAGGAGGCACGTGCACGCCGCCGCGCGGATGCACCGATGCCGGCGCCGGGCCCGAATGAGGTACTCAACGCGCACCACGCTGGCGTGCTTGCCGCGGCCGAACAGAGTGGCCGGGCCTCGGTGCTGCCGCAGCGCATTGAGTTCACCCAGTCAATCACGGTGAAAGCCGATGCAGTGCCGGCCGGCGAAACCGTGCGCGCCTGGATTCCCTACCCGCGCGAGATACCCGGCCAGCAGGAACAGGTGCAGTGGCTGGGCAGCACCCCGGGCAAGGCGCGGGTGGCACCGGCCAGCACCCTGCAGCGCACCGCCTACCTGGAAGCCAAAGCCGTAGCCGGCAAGCCGACCCGCTTCGAGATCCGCTACGCGGTGACGATCTTCGCGCGGCATGCCGCGGTCGATCCGGCGAAGGTGCAGGCCACGCCGGATGATCCTGCGCTGAAGCCCTACCTGGCCGAGCAGCTGCCGCATGTGCGCTTCACCCCGGCGCTGAAGCTGTTCTCCGACCAGGTGCTGCAGGGCGAAACGCGCCCCCATGAAGTGGTGCGCAGGCTGTTCGCCGCGGTTGATCGCATTCCGTGGGCCGGTGCACGCGAATACTCCACGCTCAGCAACATCAGCGATTACGCCTTGCGCGCTGGCCATGCCGACTGCGGCCAGCAGACCCTGCTGCTGATCGCACTGCTGCGCATGAACGGCATTCCCGCGCGCTGGCAGTCGGGCATGGTGTTCTCAGACGATGGCAGCGGCTACAACAACCTGCATGACTGGGGACAGGTCTACCTGGCGCCGTATGGCTGGCTGCCGATGGACGTGACCACCGGCGCGCTGGCCAGCGACGTGCCGGCGCTGCGCGACTTCTACCTGGGTGGCCTCGATGGCTACCGCATTGCCTTCAACGACGATTTCGGCCAGCCCTTCGTGCCGGCCAAGCAGCACTTCCGCTCGGAAACGGTCGACTCGCAGCGCGGCGAGGCCGAGTGGGCAGGCGGCAACCTGTACTTCGACCAATGGAGCTACGACTTCCAGTGGCGGGTACTGCCAGCCGGGCAACGCTAGCGCGACACATCGCAACTCACACCATTCAATTCTTGCAGGAGAGAGCAGGGGATGAAGGCTTACAGCATCAAGCGGGCGGCGTTGTGCGTCGCCCTCGGGGCGTGTCTGGGCGTAGTGCTGCCCGGCATCGCGATGGCACAGAACGTGAGCGGCGCAGTCGCCGGCCGTGCAACCGCCGGTGACCAGGTCACCGTGGTCAGCAGCAGCACCGGCCTGACCCGTACCGTCACCGTTGGCGCCGATGGCAGCTACCGCCTCGGCCAGTTGCCGGTGGGTGACTACCAGCTGCAGCTCAGCCGCGATGGCCAGACGCTGGGCGATCAGGTGTCGGTGAGCGTTGCCGTCGGTGGTACCACCACGGTCAACCTGGCCAGCGGCGGCGGTGTCACCAACCTGGATGCACTGCAGGTAGTTGGCACCCGCGTGATCAACCGCGTGGATGTCTACTCCACCGAAACCTCGTTCAACATCAACCGCCAGGAGATCTCGCGGCTGCCGGTGGCGCAGGACCTGTCTGCGGTCGCGCTGATGGCGCCGGGCGTGGTCGGTGGAAACTCGTCATTCGGTGGCCTGTCGTTCGCCGGCTCATCGGTGGCCGAGAATGCGGTCTTCATCAACGGCCTGAATGTCACCGACATGTATACCCGTCGTGGCTTCAGCACCGCGCCATTCGCGTTCTTCAACGAATTCCAGGTCAAGACCGGTGGCTACTCGGTCGAGTTCGGCCGCTCAACCGGCGGCGTGATCAATGCCGTGACCCGTTCGGGCAGCAATGAATTCGAGGGTGGTGTTGAAGTCACCGCCGAGCCCAGTGCGTGGCGCGCCAGTGGCGGCGATCATTTCCACCGCGACGGCACTCCGCATTCCTATGGCAGCCGTGACAACAACTCCTTCCTGAAGACCAACGTCTGGGGCTCGGGGCCGATCATCAAGGACAAGCTGTTCCTGTTCGCGATGTACGAGGACCGCAGCGACAAGGGCCACAACACCTCGTCCGATGGCAGTACCTGGTTCAAGAACGATTCCGGCAACGGCTTCTGGGGCACCAAGCTGGACTGGAACATCAACGACAACCACAGCCTGGCGCTGCTGGCGTTCTCCGACGAGGGCGATGTCACCAATGCGTCGTACGGCTACAACTGGAATGCTGATCGGATCGGTTCCTGGGGCGGCGACTCGGTCACCGAGACCGGCGGCCGCAACTGGTCGGCCACCTACACCGGCCACTTCGGGCAGAACTTCACCGCGCGCGCCATGGTCGGGCAGAACAAGCAGCGTGCCTTCACCAACTCGTCGCTGGACCAGGCCTGCAGCCCGGTGTTCACCGACAGCACCTATGGCCCGCGGCTGGGCAAGCTGCAGGGGCTGCGCGCCGGCTGCCACCCGACCGGCGCGGCGGTGGCCGAGCGTGATGACACCCGCGATGTCGCGCGCCTGGACTTCGAGTGGCAGCTCGGCGATCACCTGCTGCGCTTCGGTGTCGACCGCGAACTGATGACCACCAAGCAGTCCACCCGTTATCCGGGGCCGACCGAGCTGAGCTACACCGCCTACGTGGCGCGGCCCGGCGACGAAGTGTGGGATGGCGCCAACGCCTATGTGCCGGCCGGCGTCACCGAGATGCTGCGTGCACGCAACCGCCGCTCGGGCGGCACCTTCGAGACCGAAGCCAATGCCTTCTATCTGGAAGACATCTGGAACATCACCCCGAACCTGATGCTGAACCTCGGCGTGCGCTGGGATCGCTTCGAGAACCGCACCGCCGCCGGCAAGGCGTTCATCAAGATGGACGACCTGATCGCGCCACGCGTCGGCTTCTCGTGGGACATGCGCGGTGATGGCAGCACCAAGCTGTTCGGCAACGCCGGCCGCTATTACCTGCCGGTCACCAACAACATCAACGTGAACTTCGCCGGTGGCCTGACCGACGAATACAGCTATTACGTGCTGAACGGCTGGGAACAGAAAACCTCGCCGACCGGTTCGCCGTACATGGCACCGATCGTCGGCCAGCAGATCGGGCCGACCGACACCCGCATGAACACCGGCGGTGCCGACCTACGCCAGAGCGTGGACCGCGACCTGAAGGCGGTTTACCAGGACGAGTACATCCTAGGGTTCCAGAACATGATCAACCAGGCCTGGTCGTGGGGCGTCAACGCCACCTACCGGCGCATGACCCGCGCGCTGGATGACATCCGCATCAACTACACCCCGTGCGGCCCGACCCCCAGCACGCTGTGGCCGATCGCCAACCCGGGCGAGAGCCTGACGATCTGGGGCGACAAGAGCATCGGTTGCGCCAACGAAGGCTGGATCACCATCGATACCGCCAACAGCGGCTATCGAAAGGGCGGCAGTGGCGAGGTGATTGGTTACTCCAAGCCCAAGCGCACCTACAAGGCGCTGGAGTTCCAGATCGACCGTGCCTGGGACGAGAAGTGGATGTTCAACGCGTCCTACCTGTGGTCGAAGAGCGAGGGCAACTTCGAAGGCCCGGTGAACTCCGATACCAACTACGGCGACACTGGCATGGTGCAGTTCTGGGACCACCCGGCCACCAATGAACGCTATGGTGTCCTGTTCAACGATTTCCGCCATCAGTTCAAGCTGCGTGCCGCCTATGCGCTGAACAAGCAGTGGTCGTTCGGCACCACGCTGCAGGTGCAGTCCGGTGGCCCAATCACCGCCTACGGCGTGATGTGGCCGAACGACTCCATCGCCGGTGGCAGCACCTCCAGTGAAGGCAGCGGTGGTGGCACCGGCTGGCTGTGCGTGGCCAACTGTTCGGGCCCGTACA
The DNA here is from genome assembly GCF_013464915.1 of Stenotrophomonas maltophilia. Classification (GTDB taxonomy): domain Bacteria; phylum Pseudomonadota; class Gammaproteobacteria; order Xanthomonadales; family Xanthomonadaceae; genus Stenotrophomonas; species Stenotrophomonas maltophilia_AT. The sequence goes on along the minus strand of NZ_RAVT01000050.1, from coordinate 6,872 downwards.
ACCAGCGCCAGTTCGAGTACAGCCCGCGCGGGGCGTTCGGTCGCCTGCCGTGGACCTGGACCATGGGCGCCAACGTGACCTGGCGCCTGCCGGTGGAGGGCATCGACCTCAGCGCCCGGTTGTCGGTGTACAACCTCACCAACAACCAGAAGACCATCAACGTGCACCAGCGCTACGAGGCGCAGCCCGGCCAGTACCGCGAGGCGACGTTCGCTACCGGCACGCGCTGGCAGGCACCGCGCTACACCCAGCTGGTGGTGACCTGGAACTTCTGAGGCCACGCTCCGCGCCGTCCACGGTGACGGCGCGGGCAATGGAGGGGCTGCCCGCATGCACCACCTGCTGATCCTCGCGGCGGCACTGGCCGCACCGTCCGCTTCGTCGGTCGACAACGCAGCCATCGAGGCCGACATCGCGGCCGTGGTCCAGGCCGAGCATCTGCCCGGGCTGGCGCTGGCGGTGGTCGAGGATGGGCGGGTGGTCCATCGCCATGCAGAGGGCGCGCGCGGCGATGGCGGCCGCATCGACGAGGACACGCTGTTCAAGATCGCGTCCAACAGCAAGGCGATGACCGCTGCGCTGCTGGCACGACTGGTGCAGCAGGGCAGGCTGCGCTGGGATGATCCGGTGCAGCGGCATCTGCCGGGTTTCCGCATGCACGATGCGTGGGTGGGCCAGCAGATGCAGGTGCGCGACCTGCTGATCCACAACAGCGGCCTCGGCCTGGGCGCCGGTGACCTGATGCTGTGGCCGGAACCGAACACGTTCTCCCGTGCCGACATCATCGCCGGGCTGGCGCACCTGGAGCCGGTCAGCAGCTTCCGCAGCCGCTATGCGTACGACAACCTGATGTATGTGGTGGCCGGCGAAGTAGCGGCGGCGGCGGGTGGCCAGCCGTACGACCAGTTGATGCGCGAGCAGGTGTTCGAACCACTGGGCATGACGCGCTGCCAGGTGGGCGCGTGGTCGGTGAAGCGCGTGGGCAACGTGGCGCAGCCGCATGCCTGGCGTGGTGAACGCAACGAGGTGGTGAACGCCGATGCTGCGATCAGCCCGGACCTGCCATCGATGGCGGCTGGCGGCATCCGTTGTTCGCTGCGCGACATGACACGCTGGATGCAGGTGCTGCTCGATCCCACCCTGGTACCCGACTGGCTGGACAGCACGCAACGCCGCACGCTGTGGACCCTGCACATGCCGATGCCACTGGGCGAGCGCCAGCGGCGCTGGGACAACGCGCATTTCTACGGCTACGGCTATGGCTGGCGGGTGTCGGACATGGACGGGCAGTGGAAGGTGGCGCATACCGGCACGTTGTCAGGCATGTATTCTTCACTGGCGTTGCTGCCCGACCGCAAGGTGGGCGTGGTGATGCTGATCAACGGTGAAGGCGAGGATGCGCGCACGGTGTTGATGCAGGCCATGCTGAAGCGCTTCACTGCACCTGGTGATGCGCGCCCGGCGATGGAGTACCTGGCGGAACTGAAGGCAGACCAGGCCGCTCGTGCGGCAACCGGGCATCAGCGGCCGCCGACGTCAGATGCGCGGCAGGCGTCGGCTTCCGATCTGCCGCACTGGCAGGGCCGCTACAGCGATCCCTGGCTGGGGCCTGCATCGCTGTGCCCGGGCAAGGACGGCCTGCGCTTCAGCGTGGACAGATCGCCGCGGCTGCAGGGTGCCGTGCTGCAACTGCAGGAGCGTTGGCTGCTGCGCTGGGATACGCTGGGCGATGAGGCGCAGGCGTGGCTGCAGCCAGGTGAAGGCCCGGCACCGACACTGGACCTGCGTGCCATCGATCCGGACATCGACTTCAGCTATGACTTCCAGGACCTGCATTTCACTCGTACTGGCGACTGCCCTGACGGCGACCGCCAACGCCGCTGAACCACCGCGCGTTTCGCCCGCCACCGACGCGGCCGACGCCGGGCTGGTTGAGATCCGGTCGGTGGCGCCGCGTATCGACATGGATATCCGCTATGCCGGTGCCAACAACTTCACCGGCGCACGTGTTCCGGGCTACGAGGCTCCTTCCTGTTACCTGCTGGCCCCGGTGGCGAAAGCGCTGGCGCGGGTGGAACAGGATCTGCGCGTGCAGGGTCTTGGCCTGCGCCTCTACGATTGTTACCGGCCGGTGCGCTCGGTGCAGGCCTTCATGGCCTGGGTGAACGATCCGGGCGAGCTCTCGCGCAAGGCGCTGCAGTACCCGGACCTGGACAAGCCGCGCCTGCTGGCCGATGGCTACATCGCCGAGCGTTCCGGCCACAGCCGTGGTGCCACGGTGGATCTGGGCCTGCTGGATTGCCGCAGTGGCAGCTGCATGCCGTTGGACATGGGTACCGACTTCGACTTCTTCGGGCCACGTGCGCACACGCAGGCGAGCGGACTGAGCGAGGCGCAGCAGGCAAACCGCCAGCAGCTGGTGCAGGCGATGGCGCGCCGTGGCTTCGTGAACTACCCCCAGGAGTGGTGGCACTACACCCTGCAACCCGAACCGGATCCGGGCACCGCGTACGACGTCCCGGTGCGGTAGGGGTATCGGCAGGGCTGCGCCCTGCACCCGCGGTAGTGCCGGCCGCTGGCCGGCAACATCAGACGCAACAGCAACAGCGTGTATTCCGTGGGTTGGCGGGGCGGTGCCGGAGTGCGGGGACGCCGTAAATCCGTCCATGGAGGCTTGGCAGCCGCATCCATGCGGCTGACACCCCGCACTCCGGCACAGCCCCGCCTCTGACAGTTTCCCGCGTGGTCCGTTGTAGAGCCGAGCCCATGCTCGGCTGCTCTTTGATCAATCGTCGAGATATTCGATTTCGATGGAGATTCATCCACGCATGGCGTGGATCTACCGTGGCTACCGGATTGGGTCCGGGGCAGATCCCTTACACTGGCCGCCTCTTCATCCCTGCCCACCCGATGAACCTTCCCCTGCACTTCGGCCTGCTCGGCACCCTGGAAGCCGGCGCCATCGCCCTGCTGGTCGGCCTGCTGGTGTACTTCCTGTGGTCGCGGTTGTGCCGGCTGCTGCACTGGTCGATGGGGCATGCCATCGGCTGGGCCTGTGTCATCTCGGTGGTGGCTTCGGCGGGCATCGATGCGTGGAAGCTGTTCTACATGGGCATCGTGCGGCTGGAGTCACCGCTGTACGCGCGCATCTTCCTGTCCACCATCCATGATCCGAACGAACTCGGCAGCCGCGTGGTGCTGGAAATCGCCGGCGCACTCGCCGGTGTAGCGTTGGGGTGGGTGATGTTCAGTTCGCGGTCATCGGCCCAGACCGCGAACTGACGCAGGTTTTTCGTTCGCTGCCGGTTAAATCCTGGCGCGCTGAATGCGCAGCTTATGAGCCACTCACTTCGCGCTAACCACCGTGCTAAAGCATGTGCGGTGGCGAGTGGTTAATCGCGTGTGTTGATGCCGGTCGCGGCGCAAAATCGATTCAGAAAGGCGGTGGCAGGGTAGGTGCCGTGCGGAGACAACACGCCGCGCAACACCACCCAATCGGTAGGAGACACCCCTGATGACTATTCGCAACCGCAAGCCCCTGATCGCCCTGATCGTCGCCGCCGGCAGCGTGCTGGCCATTCCGGCGATGGCGCAGTCGGCCAAGCAGCAGGCGGCGCATGCGCAGAACGAGGCCGCGCAGGCCCAGCAGGCGGCTGCACAGGCAGGCCAGGCCGCTGACCAGGCGACCAATGCGGCCGCAGCGGCATCGGCGCAGGCCAATGGCGGTGGCCAGACCTGGGCCAGCATCGATACCGATGGCAACGGCACCATCAGCAAGTCCGAGGCACAGGTGAACGCGGGCCTGGCCCAGGTGTTCGACCAGGCCGACACCAACAAGGACGGCGAGCTCAGTGCCGACGAGTACAAGGCCTATGTGGCCGCCCAGCAGGCCGGCGCCGGCGGCGCAGCGCAGGGTGCGCAGGGCAGGTAAGACCTGCATCGGGGCGTATGGGAACCCGGGCGGCTTCGGCCGCCCGGGTTTTTTTCGTCACCATGGCCCCTGTATCCTTGCGCGATGAACACCCCCACGCCTGCGCCGTCGCGCGCCATCGGCCTGGTCGGTTTTGACGGTGACGACACGCTGTGGAAAAGCGAGGACTACTACCGCAAGGCCGAGCAGGATTATCTTGACCTGCTGTCGCGCTACGTCGACGTACATGACACCCAGACCGCGCGCCACCTGCTGGAAGTGCAGCAACGCCACCTGGGCACCTTCGGCTACGGCGTGAAGAGCATGACCCTGTCGATGATCGAAGCGGCCATCGACATCACCGGCCAGCGCATCGACGCGAAGGACATCCAGCGCATCCTGGATATCGGCCACGACACCCTGCGCCATCCGGTCGAGCTGATCGACGGCGTGCGCGAGGCGGTGGCGGCCATCGCCGAGCACTACCCGGTGGTGCTGATCACCAAGGGCGACCTGTTCCATCAGGAAGCGAAGATCAAGGTCGCCAACCTGGCCGAGCTGTTCCCGCGCATCGAGATCGTTTCCGAGAAGGACCCGGAAACCTACGCCCGCGTGCTGGCCGAATTCGACCTGCCGATGCAGCGCTTCGTGATGGTCGGCAACTCGCTGCGTTCGGACATCGAGCCGGTGGTCACCCTCGGTGGCTGGGGCGTGCATACGCCGTACGCAGTGACCTGGGCCCACGAGACCCAGCACGGCGTGGCCGACGACGAACCGCGCATGGTCACCGCCGATACGGCCCACGACTGGCCGGCCGCGCTGGCGGCGATCGAGGCCAAGGCCGCCGCGGCGGCCTGACAGGCTGCGGCGGCTGCGGCAGAATCGGGGCATGAACCACCGACTGCGCGTGCTGCTGTTGTCCCTGCTGCTGGCGCCGGCCACCGTGCTGGCCCAGCAGACCGCCGAGCGTTCGGCTGCGTATGAGGTGGAAACCGGCGACAGCTGGGTTGATGCCCAGCTGCAGGACATCAACCATTACGCTGAACGCTACCCCGATGCCTTCCTCGATGAGGTATCGCGCTATGCAGGCGTGCCGCGTGGTTACGTCAGTGCGCTGTTCACCACCCACGGCTGGCAGGCCGGGGACATCTACTTCGCCTGTTTCTGGGCCAAGGCCAGCGGCCAGACCTGCCGCGACAGCGTGCGCGCCTTCAGCCAGGACCCGGAGGGCGGCTGGGAAGCGGTGGTGAAGCGCATGCCCGCCAAGCCGGACAACCTGCATTACCGCGCCGTGCGCCACGCCATCGTGGCCAGCTACGGGCACTGGGACCGGCCGATCACCCTGGATGCCACCCTCAAGCGCCAGCTCAACCGGTAGTGCCGGCCGCTGGCCGGCAACTACACAATTCCAGGCATCCAGAGGTTGCCGGCCAGCGGCCGGCACTACCGATTTCCGTCATGTTGCTATGCATATCGCCGCCGCCGCGCACTCCGGCGACAATACGGGTCCGAGCTGTTCCCCGTTCCCGTAATCGAGTGACTGATGAGCGCCTCTTTCGTTTCGCCTGATGTGATCCGCCGCCTGTTCGCGCAGGCCATGTCCCGCATGTACCGTACCGAAGTGCCGCTGTACGGCACGCTGGTGGAGCTGGTGGAGCGGATCAACGCGCAGGTGCTTGCCCAGGACCCGGCGCTGGCCGCGCAGCTGCAGCGCAACGACGAGCGCGCACGCCTGGACGAGGAGCGCCATGGCGCGATCCGCGTCGGCACCGTGCAGGAACTGGCTACGCTGCGCCGCCTGTTCGCGGTGATGGGCATGTATCCGGTCGGCTACTACGACCTGTCGGTGGCTGGCGTGCCGGTGCACTCCACCGCGTTCCGCCCGCTGACCGGCGCCGCGCTGGCGCAGAACCCGTTCCGCGTGTTCACCTCGCTGCTGCGCCTGGAGCTGATCGAAGACGAAGCGCTGCGTGCCGAATCGGCGAAGATCCTTGCGCGCCGCCGCATCTTCACCGATGGCGCGCTGGCGCTGATCGACCAGGCCGAGCGTGACGGCGGCCTGTCGCAGGCCGATGCCGAACGCTTCGTCGATGAAGCGCTGGAAACCTTCCGCTGGCATGGCGACGCCACCGTCGACCTGCCGACCTACCACGCGCTGCACAACGCGCACCGGCTGGTGGCCGACGTGGTCAGCTTCCGTGGCCCGCACATCAACCACCTGACCCCGCGCACGCTGGACATCGACGCCGCGCAGGCGGCGATGATCGAGCACGGCATGGCGGCCAAGGCGGTGATCGAAGGCCCGCCGCGCCGCGCCTGCCCGATCCTGCTGCGCCAGACCAGCTTCAAGGCACTGGAAGAAGCGGTGCATTTCCCGGACAGCGAGGGTGGCGATGCCGGCACCCATACCGCGCGTTTCGGCGAGATCGAACAGCGCGGCCTTGCGCTGACTCCGAAGGGCCGCGCGCTGTACGACCAGCTGCTGTCGCAGGCCCGCGATGCCGGTGGTGAAGGCAGTACCGGCGGCGACTACGGCCAGCGCCTGCAGGCGGTGTTCGCCAGCTTCCCGGATGACCACGACACGCTGCGCCAGGAAGGCCTGGGCTACTACCGCTACCAGCTGACCGATGCCGGCCGCGCCGCCCCGGGGCGCGTGGCTGATCTGCCGGCCGAAGTGCTGGTGGCCACAGGCCTGGCCACGGCCGACCCGATCGTCTACGAGGATTTCCTGCCGGTCAGCGCCGCGGGCATCTTCCAGTCGAACCTGGGCGGTGAAGAACAGCGCGCCTATGCCGCGCATGCCAACCGCGAGGCCTTCGAACAGGCGCTGGGCGTGGCGGTGAATGACGAGTTCGAGATCTACGAGCGGCTGCAGGCCGAGTCGCTGGCGGCGCTGCGCGCCGCGTGAAGGTAGAGCCGGGGGGGGGGGGGGGGGGGTTGGGGGGGGGGGGGGGGGCCGGGC
>NZ_RAVT01000049.1 GCF_013464915.1 Stenotrophomonas maltophilia | reverse complement strand
GCCCGGCACTACCCACGGGCGCCCCGGGGCCCATCCACGCTAGAATTACCCCCTAATCGAATCCCCCAAGCCGCATATGAGCCACTTCGAAGGCGATCTTCGCACTCCCGAGTCGGCGCGCTTCGCCATCCTGGCCAGCCGCTGGAACGCCCGCATCACCGACACGCTGGTCGCTGGCGCCCGCCAGAGCCTGGCCGGCAACGGCATCACCGAAGCCAACATCGACGTGATCCGCGTGCCGGGTGCCTGGGAACTGCCGCTGGTCGCCGCGCGCCTGGCAGCCGCCCATGAACACGCCGCCATCCTCACCCTGGGCTGCGTGATCCGTGGCGACACCCGCCACTACGAACACGTGGCCGACCGCTGCGCCGAGGGCCTGATGCGCGTGCAGCTGGACTTCGGCGTGCCGGTGCTGAACGGCGTGCTGGCGGTGGAACGCGTTGAAGACGCCGAGGCCCGCGCAGGCGGCAGCCACGGCAACAAGGGCGAGGAAGTCGCACTCGCCGCATTGGAAATGGTCAACCTTCTGGAGCAGCTGCCATGAACAAGAACACCCAGGGCAAGCCCTCCGGTAAACCCGTCCGCCGCGATGGCGTCGACCCGGTGCTGCGCTCGCGCGCGCGCCGCCGTGCCGTGCAGGCCATTTACGCCTGGCAGATCTCCGGCGGCAACGCGCAGTCGCTGATCGCCCAGTTCGCCCACGAGCAGGCCCGTGAAATCGCCGACCTGGCGTACTTCGAGGCGCTGCTGCATGGCGTGCTCGACAACCGTCGCGACATCGATGAAGCGCTCGGCCCGTACCTGGACCGTGGCATCGAAGAAGTGGACGCCATCGAACGCGCGGTGCTGCGCCTGGCCGCATACGAGCTGCGCTACCGCCTGGACGTGCCGTACCGCGTGGTCATCAACGAAGCCATCGAATCGGCCAAGCGTTTCGGTTCCGAACACGGCCACACCTACGTCAACGGCGTGCTGGATCGTGCCGCCGTGGAATGGCGCAAGGTCGAATCGGGTCACTGACCCGGTTCTGCTTCGGACGGGTGCCAACCCTGGTTGGCACGGTTGAAGACCCGCTTGAACGTTGAGTGGTGCGGGAACCTGCTGTGATCGTTGAATGGTGCGGGAACCTGCTGTGATCGTTGAATGGTGCGGAACCTGCTGTGATCATTGAATGGTGCGGGAACCTGGCTTGGTAGAGTCGACTGTTAGTCGACTGCTTTCCGATCAGCGGTCATGATGTCGAACAGGAAGAGCAGTCGACTAACAGTCGACTCTACCCAGTCGACTCTACCCAGTCGACTCTACCCAGTCGGCACCACCCAGTCGGCACCACCCGATCGATTCGACCCAATCAGTTCCACCCAATCGGTTCCACCCAGCCGAAGTCACCCCATCGGCACGATCCGCCCGCATTCGCGCCCTCCGCCCATCCATGCAACCCGCCGGAGCGCCCCATGTCCCTGGCCGAATTCGCCCTCATCGACCGCATCCGCGCCCGCACCCTCGAGCGCGACGACATCGTGCTCGGCATCGGCGATGACGCTGCACTGCTGCAGCCGCGCCCGAACGAGCAACTGGTGGTCACCGCCGACACGCTCAACAGCGGCGTGCATTTCCCGACCGAAACCCCGGCCTTCGACATCGGCTGGAAGACGCTGGCCGTCAACCTGTCCGACCTCGCCGCGATGGGCGCGCGCCCGGCATGGTGCACGCTGGCGCTGTCGCTGCCGGAAGCGTCTGAAGACTGGATCGAGGCCTTCGCCGACGGCTTCTTCGCCCTGGCCGACCAGCACGACATCGCGCTGATCGGCGGCGACACAACGCGTGGCCCGCTGTCGTTGTCGGTCACCGCGATGGGCCAGGTCGGGCGCGGCCAGGCACTGCGTCGTGACCGCGCGCAGGTGGGCGATGACATCTGGGTCAGCGGCACCCTGGGCGACGCCGCTGGTGCACTGCAGCTGTGGCAGCAGGGTGCATTGAACGTGACCGCCGCCACGCTGCTGCCCGACTACGAAAGCCTGCGCCTGCGCCTGCTGCGGCCCACACCGCGGGTGACCCTGGGCCTGCGCCTGCGTGCGTTTGCCCATGCGGCGGTGGATGTATCCGATGGCCTGCTGGCCGACCTGGGCCATATCACCGCTCGCAGTGGCGTGGGTGCCGAAGTGGATGCCGACCTGCTGCCCATCTCGCACGCGCTGCGTGAACTGCTGGGCCGCGACGGCGCCCGCGACTGCGCGCTGCGCGGCGGCGATGATTACGAACTGTGCTTCACCGCCGCCGCCAGCCAGCGTGACGCGCTGCACTACCTGGCCGAATCGCTGGAGATTCCGCTCACCCGCATCGGTCGCATCGTCGAAGGGCGGGGCGTGCAGGTGGATGGTGAAGCCGCCGACGGCGGATACCAGCACTTCCGCTGAGGTACGCGCGCGCCGCGCGCATTCTGCAATTAGTTGCATGGTAAGCACGGTCGACGCTGCCTACGCTGCAGCGTCACTCCCATCGCGGTGGATCGTATCGCCGCCAGATTCCATGCGCTGCAATCACCCCTTCCGTCCGCATATCCGCGCCTACCCGCTGCTGATGGCCCTGGCGCTGCCGTCGATGGCCGTGGCCTGTCCGGTAGTGGTCCCTGAGGGCCTGCTGGACCACGTCTTCGACGTGCAGTACACCGATGTGCCGAATGTGCGGCTCGGCTCGCGCTCGGGTGCTTTCGTCTCGTTCGGACGCTGTACCGGCCGTGTCGACATGGATGTTTCCGGCCTGCTTGCCGGGCTGCGCTATGTGCGCGACATCAATGGCGAGCCGGCCTACGAGATTGTCTCTGCGCCGGGTTCACCGTTGATGAGCTTCACCATGGAAGCGCACGGTCCGAATGACGATCCGGACTTTGAGGGTGTGGAGTACTGGCATTCACTGACCCCGGATCGGCCGAAGAGCTTCGCTTGGTATGACAGCTCCCCCCAGGTCCAGCTCCGGGTGGAAGTGGTCCTGTACTCGCCGGGCGGCCCGTTGCAGCCGCTGCCGCACGCGACGCTGGGGACCTTCACCACCACCGTGCGCCAACAGCCCAGCAACGTAGTGCGCCAGCATCTGGCGCTGGGCGTGAACGTGCGCGGGCCGACCTGCACGCTGTCCGATGCGACCGTGCGGCTGGATGACATTTCAGCCAATGTGTTGCGTGCGGACGGCGACAGTGGAGGGCGGAAGACGTTCACGATGGACATGAACTGCCCGTTCGCGGGCACGCCGGTGAAACTGACGATGACCGACGCCAGCAACCCGGCCAACGTCACTACTGCCTTGGTACCTGCTGCAGGCAGTACCACCACCGGTGTTGCTATCCGCCTGCTGCGGGGAGGAACGATCATCCGCCTGGGCACCGAATGGAATCACGGCAGCAGCACGGCTGGCCTCAACCGGATATCGCTGGCGGCAGAATACCTGCGCATCTCCGGAGCCCTGAACACCGGCGTGCTGACCGGTGAGGCGGTGCTGACGGCCGACTATCGCTGAACCGTGCTGCCCGCCGGCAGCACGATCCGGGTGTCGGTCATCGACCTACGGCTGCCTGCGCATCGCGCGCGGTGCCGTAGTCATCCAGCCACTGGAAGCTGACCGTGGCTGGTATCGCCGTGCCGGTCGGCAGCGGCAGATCCACCTGCGCGCCAGGAGCGATCATGTCCACCTCCACGCGCTGGCCATCGGCCAGCGTCAGCGTACTGAGCGTCACGTGGTAGGCGCTCGGGTTGTACACGCGCAGCGACTGGCCGCTGGCCTGCCACTGCAACTGCCCGGCCGCATCACGCGCATGGCCTGGCAGGTCCACGGGTCGATGAAACAGCTTCACCCGCGTACGCACCGCGAACTGCAGCAGGTTCTGCCCATCTGCATCGGTCGGCTTCGGCGGAATATCCAACAGATTGAAATAGAACACCGATTCGCGATCGGTGGGCAGCGGCGTGTCCGAGGGGTGCGGCGCATGGGTGATGCGATACGCCTGGCTGTGTTCGGCGCGCAGCAGGCGCGGCTCGGCCGGTGTCAGCCGGAAGGGCGAGCGCACATGCTCCGGCCGCGCGTGGCTGTCGCCATCGTCGATCCAGACCTGGGTGAGTGCTGGCGCGGTGCCGATGTTGCTGGCCTTCACCGTGACATCGCGCCCGTGGCGGGCGTCATGGATGATGCGGGTGCCCTGCAGGGTCACTGCAGCCGGTGCGGGTGTTGATAGCGCGAGGGCCAGCGGTGCGGCCAGCCACGCTCTGGCGCGGACGTTCATGGGGAATCCTTGAAGAGTCGAGGAATCGCCCTGAGGACGATTCCCCGGTGAAGGGCTTACTTGTAGAGCACCACGAAGTCGCCCGATGCATTGGCCGAACCGGCGGTGGCGTTCTGGCCCGGCGAGGCGTACCAGGCGCTGTAATCCAGCTGGCCACTGGCGCCGGCGGCAATGGTCAGCCACTGCGTCGGCTCGTCGCCCAGGCGCTGGTGCGCACCGCTGGCGTCGTACAGCGCGACACCCACGTTGGTGGCGGTCGACGCGGCGGTCAGCGCAAGGTTGCCGGTACTGGCATGCGGCATGCCGCCAAAGCGCACGCCCACATCCTGCGAGGCACCCGAGCCACTGCAGTCCAGCTGGATGCTGAAGTTCTTCTGGCCGGCTCGGGTAGCGGCATTGACCGACACCAGGTCGACCTTGCCCATCGGTACGGTGATCGCACCGCCGGTGGACTGCACCGCGCAGGTGGAGGTGGTGAGTTCGCCGGTGATTTCCAGGCGTTCGGCGTGGGCGGCCGGGGCGATGGCCAGGGCGATCAGGGACAGGTACAGCAGGTGCGATGTGCGTGACATGGAAATGCTCTCCAGGGAAACAGGGATGTTGGCCGCCGGGCGAATGCCCGCCAGCAACCGGGGAAGTGTCGATGTCATCGCAGCGCACGAACATGCAACAAATTGCAAATCGGCACAGTCCGGAGCGGTCGCAGCGGCCTGCACGGGCAACCGGTCGGGCCCTGCCCGTGCAGCGCGGGCGGCATCGCCGGTGCATTCGCACGGCGTTTTGCAATTCGTTGCATGGTCGTTGCTGCCCGCAGCGTCTAGCCTCCCCGTCCCCGTCCCTGCCGGCCCGCAATTCTCCGTTCATGCCTGTGTCCACGCCTTCAATGCCGGTGCCGCTGCGCCTGTTCACTGCCATCGGCAGCGTTCTGGCGTGCGCGTCCGCATACGCAGCGCCTTCACTGGCGGTGGAGTTCAGCGACGGCTTCCTGCTGGGCGGGCAGGCCATCGACATGACCCGGTATGCGCGCGGCAACCCGTTGCCCGCCGGCGATTACGCCGTGGAAGTGCTGCTCAACGGGCAGTTCCTGCAGCGGGCCGACATCCACTTCGCCCTGCGCGATGATCCCCATGTCGCCGAGCCCTGCCTGCCACGCGGACTGCTGCCGGCATTGCAGCTCACGCCCGCGCTGAACGCGGTGCTGGCCGACGGCGAGGGCCCGTGCCTGGATCTGACGGCGGCGGTGGCGGCGGCGACCGTCAGCTTCGACAGCAGCACCCTGCAGCTTCTGCTGACGGTTCCGCAGGCCGCGCAGGCACGCGAAGCGCGCGGCCATGTCGCCGCGCACCTGCGCGATCCCGGCATCACCGCCGGCTTCGTCGATTACCACGTCAACCATCATCGCAGCCAAGGCTCGGACAGCAGCTACGCGGGCCTGCGCGCCGGAGTGAACTTCGGCCACTGGCGGCTGCGCCATCGTGCCTCGATCACGCACGGGCGCAGTGGCACGCGCCACACCGTCATCGGCAACCAGCTGCAGCGTGATCTGCCGCAGTGGAACAGCCAGCTGATGGTGGGGCAGGGTACGACCGGGGGCGAACTGTTCGACAGTGTCGGCTTCAGCGGCGTTCGCGTCGCCACCGACGAACGCATGCTGCCTGACTCGGTGCGCGGGTACGCGCCCGTGGTGCGTGGCATCGCCGAAGGCAATGCGGTGGTCAGCATCCGCCAGAACGGCGTGGTCATCCACGAAAGCAATGTGGCTCCCGGCCCGTTCGTGATCGAAGACCTCTATCCCACACACTTCGGTGGCGATCTGGATGTCACCGTCACCGAAGCCGATGGACGCACCCAGCGCTTCACCGTGAATTTCTCGGCGGTGCCGCAGGCGCTGCGCGCGGGCACCTCGCGGATGAGCGCCGCGGCCGGTACGTTGCGAACCCGCGATGGGCACCTGCAGGCGCTGCGCTTTTCCGAGGCCACCTACGCACGCGGCCTCAACAATCATCTGACCCTGTTGGGTGGCGCGCAGTGGGGCGAGGGCTATCAGGCGCTCCTGCTGGGCACCGTGGTCAATACCGCCGTGGGCGCCTTCGGTGCCGACATCACCCATGCGCGTGCGCACCTGCCGGAAGGGCAGGCCCACGGCAACAGCTACCGGGTGAACTACCAGCGCTACCTGGCCGACAGCGGTACCCACGTCGGTCTGGCGGCGTACCGCTACAGCACGCAGGGCTACCGCACGCTGGGCGAGGTGGCGCAGGTACGCAGCGACGACTGGGTGGACACCGGCCGCGCGCGCCAGCGCTATCAGCTCAATGTCACCCAAGCGCTGGGCACGCAGAGCGCGCTGACCCTCAGTGGTGGCCGCATCGCTTACTGGGGCGGTGGTTCACGCCAGAACGACGTGCAGTTGGCGCTGCAGACCCGCGTGAGGCGCGCCAACGTTGCCCTGTCCGTACAGCGCTACCACACCGGCGAAGGCCGCCAGGACACCCGCTACGCGTTCAACGTCAGCGTCCCGCTGGGCAGCACCGCGCAGGCGCCGCGCCTGGGCAGCCAGCTCAGCCACTCGGCGCGTGGCGGACAGGCACAACTGGGGGTGACCGGGGCGCTCGGCGAGCGTCGCGCGCTGACCTACAGCCTGTCATCCAGCCATGGCCGCAACGAAGACAGCAGCCTCAGTGCCTACGCCGCCTACCAGGGTAATCACGGCCATTTCAATGCGGGGTACAGCCGCAGCGGCCACCAGCACAGCCAGACCCTCGGCGCCAGCGGCAGCGTGGTCCTGCATCCCGGCGGCATCAATAGTGGCGCGCCGCTCGGCAATGGTTTCGCGGTGGTGCAGGCCAAGGGCGCCGAGGGTGCGCGCATCGGTACTGGCCAGGACCTGCGCGTGTCGCGCAACGGCCATGCGCTGCTGCCCCATGTCAGCCCCTATCGCTGGAACCGCATCGACCTGGACCCGGCCGGGTTGCCGCTTGACGTGGAGTTGCTGCAGACCTCGCAGCGGGTGGCCCCCACCGCTGGCAGCATCGTGCGCGTGGCTTTCGAGGTGCGCCGTGAGCGCACGCTGTTCATCGACGCCACCGATGCGCTGGGCCAGCCGCTGCCCTTTGCCGCCCGCGTCGTCGATGACGCGGGTCAGCCGCGCGGCGCGGTCGGGCAGGGCGGCATCATCCAGCTGCGCGGTGCGCAGGCTGAGGGCGCCCTGATCGTCGACCCGGACGGGCGGGGCCGTTGCCGCCTGGAATACCGGCTGCCCGATGCACCCGACGCCTACGGGCTGTCCTGGAGCCAGGCCCAATGCCTGCCCTGGGCGCCGCCACCGCCGCTGTTGCAGGTGCAGGCCCACTTGATCCACGCGATGCCCGGAGCCCTGCCTGCTCCGGTGCAATGACGCGTGATCCTTGTTACTACTGGAGACCGATATGTCCCGCACTGCCGTACTGATGTTGCTGCTGGCCACACCCGCAGCCGCGCTGGCCGATACCGCCACGCTTTCGATCACCGGGCGAGTGCTGCCCGGCACCTGCACCCTGGCCGCGCCGGCCATCACCCTGGACCCGGTCAAGGCTGACGAGATGACAGCGGCCACGCCCAGCAAGCTGAAGACCGGCACGCTGAACTTCACCGGCTGCGTGGGCGTGGCCCGTGCGCGGCTGTCCTTCGACGGCACCGCGGCCGATGGCGATGCACAGCGTTGGAAGAACACCGCCAGTACAACGCCCGCTACGGGCGTGTCCATCGCGCTGTTGTCCGGTACCAGCGGCAATACCTATCTGAAGAAAGGCGATGCCGATATTCCGGTGACCGTATCGGGCGCCACGGCCAGTTACCCGCTGCGCGCGGGCTACTACATCGCCACCACCAGCGGCATCAATGCGGGCAACATCTCCACCGAGATTGTCGTCACCGCCGCCTACGACTGAAGATCCAGCGCCTCATCACTTCGGCGTTTCGAAACCTTCCACGCTGGTCGTGACCCATGCGATGGCCTCGACAACACTGGCCATCGCCACAGCATCCGCTGCGCCGGTGGCCTGCAGTGACTGCTCGGCCCGTTGGCAGGCCTGCGCGGCATCCTTCTGCCCAAGAAAGACCAGGGCCCCGGCAAAGCTGTGCAGCAGGTCGGTCATCGCAGTGGAATCGCCCATGTCCATGGCCTGGCGCAGTGAATCCAGATCCCGGCGTGCCGTTTTCAGGAAGGCATCGCGCATCTGCGCCAGCACGGCGTCGCTCATCAGCGGCGTTGCCGCGGTGGGCACCGCGTGCCACAGATCGATGGAATGCAGCGCGGCCTGCAGCGCATCCAGATCCAGCGGCTTCAGCAGCAACCGCATCACGCCGGCCGCACGTGCCCGCTCAGCGTCGTCGGGCAATGCACTGGCGGTCAGGGCCACGATGGGAACGCGGGCGTTGTCTGCGCACAGCCTGCGTGCAAGTGCGTAGCCATCCATGCGCGGCATGTTCAGATCGGTCAGGACAAGGTCGAACCGGCCGTCACGCCAGCATTCCCACGCTTCAATGCCGTCTGTGGCGGTGGTCACTCGCCAGCCCAGCGCCTGCAGTTGCGCCAGCGTCACATCTCGGCTGATCACGCTGTCATCCACCAGCAGTGCGTGGCCACCCGGCAACTGCGCACCCACTGCGGGATTCACCGTGGGCGAGGTCGACGCCACGGCGGTGGCATGCGTTGCCGGCACCTCCACGTGGAAGCAACTGCCCGAACCGGGCGTACTGTCTACACCCACCGTGCCCCCCATCAGCTCGGCAAACCGCTGGCACAGCGCCAGCCCCAGTCCGCTACCGCCGTGCTGCCTGCCGGCATCGGCCTGCACGAAGGGCGTGAACAACGTCGCCTGGTCCTCGGCGGCGATGCCTGGCCCGGTGTCGCAGACCTCGAAGCGCAGGCCTTCGGTCCCGTCGGGCCGACCGCGGGCATCAACGCGGATCGTCACTGTTCCCGCATCGGTGAACTTCAGCGCATTGCCGACGAAGTTGTTGATGATCTGTGCCAGCCGATGGGCATCGGCGTGGTACGCCGCTGCCACCGTATCGGCGCTCTGCACCACCAGCTGCACCCCCTTGGCCGCTGCCTGTGGCCCGAACAGGGTGGCGGTCTGCCGCAGCAGGGCGCGCGGGTCGAAGGTCACCGGTTCCAGCTGCATCAGCCCCGCTTCGATGCGCGACAGGTCCAGCGTGTCATTCACCAGCCACTGCAGCACGCCAGCGGCGGCGCGCGCGCGCGCGGCGTGCTCCTGCGCCACCGCTGCCATGGGCTGGCGTGCAAGCAGTTCCAGATGCCCCAGAACACCGCTGAGGGGCGTGCGTATCTCATGGCTGATCATCGCCACGAAGGCGGTCTTGGCGTGGTCGGCGGCTTCCGCATCGTGGCGGGCCTGCTCGGCGTGGTGGCGCGCGTCCAGCAGCCGTTGCCGGGTTTCTTCCTGCGCGGTCACATCGGTCACGGCAAAGACCCAGATCGCCCGCTGCTGGTAGCGCGAGGCGGCGACGATGGATCGCAGGAAACGAGGGGGCGTGCCGCCATCGTCGGCAGGTGCCTGGAAGGGCTGCCCCTGGTCCCTGCTGCCGACGTCCTGCAGCAGGTGCTGCACCAGCGCCGTCAGGCCGTGGTCGCTGCTGGCCGCCAGCTGTTCCAGCGCCTGGTTGTGCAGGATCAGCTGCCCGCTCTGCTGGTCCAGCAGGCACAGGCCCACCGGCGAGGTTTCGATCAGGGACCGGCTCAACGCCTCGCTTTCATGCACGCGTGCAGCCTGCTCCAGCGCCGGCCGCAGCACGCGCCGGTCCACCCGCAGCAGCACCGCCCACAGCGCGCCCAGCAGTACGGCCAGCATCAGCGCAGCCGCCAGCAGATAGACGCGTTGCGTGGCCCAGACGTCGGTCCAGCGGTAGGACCGTACCAGCACCCAGTCCACACCGCGCAGCGGCGCTGATACCTCGAAGCGGTGGTTGCCGTTCAACGGTTGGCTGGCCGGCGGTGCCTCTGTGGCAGTGGCATGCAGCACGTCGCGACCCTGCCGGTCCACTACCTGCCATCCCCCCGCAGCGGCTTCGGTCAGCCGTTCGTGCAGCGCATGCAGCGGCTCGAACGTGAGGCGGTGGGCAAAGGGCGTGCCTTCGCTGCGCAGGCGCATCTGGGTCACCAGTGCGTCCTGACCGGTAAATGGATTGCGCCCGTAGTACACACGCAGGCGCCCGCTGGGCAGGGCGATTTCGGTGCCTGTTCCCGCATCCTGCCAGCCTTCGTCGGCGGTACGGCGCAGTGCGGCCAGGGCCTGTTCGCGGGTCTGCATGCCCATGGTGCGCAGCAGCTGGGCTTCGTCCTGCAGCCCGGCCACCGCGAACAGGCGCCCTTCCGGTTCGTAGGTGTAGGAAATAAGCGAGGTGGGCGAATCCTGCGCCGCCACCGTGGCGGCCATGTAGGCCGAATAGGTTTCCACCATGCCCAGGAAAGCGGCCTGAGCCTGCGGTGCAAGGCGGCGCTGCGGTGGCGACACGGCCAGCCAGGGAACCGACAGTGCGCCGGGCGCCAGCACCTGTACCTGGCCCTGCTGCGCCGCCAGGCGTTCGGCGAGGGGCATGCCGCGGGCCACCAGTACGGGCTGCTGCGTCGCCCACAGGGTGGTATTGGTGTTCAGGCTGGCGACGTAGGCGCGCCTGCGTTCGCCAATGTAGCGGTCCACGGTCTGCAGGCCGCGGCGCAGGGCATCACGCTCTTCCTGGTGCACGGTTTCCAGCCGCAGCCACAGGGCCGCAGCGCCGGCAGCCAGCAGCAGTACGGTCAGGATCGCGCCGCCGCCAAACAGCACCCTGCGTTGCAGGTGTCGCAGGGTGGCAAGCACGGAGTCGGTCGGTGACGCCATGGCACAACCCTGCAGATAGGGGCCCGCGCACAGAGTGCCGGGCACGACACGCCCGTGCAAGCGGCGGCCCGGCGGTCATGCCATTACGCCGCCCGCAGCGGCACATCCACATGCTCGGCCAGCCCGCGGCAGGCCAGCAGCAGGCCTGCCCGTGCGTCGTCACCCAGCGGTTGGCCGCCCTGGCCATCCAAACGGACGCGCGCGCTGGCGTGCAGCAATTCCAGCAGGAAGGTCAGCCCGGCAGTGGCAAGGTCGATGCGCGCCATAGCCATCTGTTGGCCCTGTGGTGACGAGTCATGATTCACATGGGGCATCAGCGATTCCAATGAGAATCGTTTCAAATCTCGAAGAACAGGTAGTCCCATGAATGCAGGACATTGATCATCTGCATCAGCGTGATGGTGCTGATTGCGTCATGTTCTGCCGAACTTCCCTGAGTGCTGAAAGTTGCGGATAGTGTCTGGACAACAGTAGCGAGGGTGGGCAGTGCGATGACGGCAGATGAATCACAGCGGGAATTTGTACGGAACGTGCTTGCTTCGCTGATTGAAAGCCTGGAGAAGGATCCTGCGCAGAGACATCGCTTCATTGCGGCGGTGAACAAGAAGACAACTGCCATGACCGGAATGCCGCGCGATGGTGGGGATGCGAACTGGGCGGCCTTGGCGATGCTCCAGGGCTGCCTCGTCGCGCGGGCCGAAGCGCTCTACGGGTCGGCAGGACGTCATCGCGTCCGCGAACTTCCGTTCTTCATGGATCAATTGCCTGGGTCCAGCAATCGGCTGAATTCCGGCGTTTTCAACTGCGGAGAAGATGATCTGTACGGGATCGGAATCGGCGGCGGCTCCGTTATCTGGTCTGACGTGATCTATGAGCTTGCCCACGAGAGCCTGCATCTGCTTGATCCGATCGCTGACGTCGCGGTCACGCCTGTAGCCGCCATCGAGGAGGGCGTGGCCGTGAAGTTCGCCGAGGTCGTGTATTCAGAGTACATGCGGCCCCATGGTGCCACGCAGCCGGTGGGCTCGCGCGCGGTTGCCTACGATGCCAACTACCGTTCGGCGTATGAGTCCACTCGCAAGATTCCCGACAACGATCTGAAGCGTGTCAGGGCGCACTTCGGAAAATTCTCTGCGGTGACCGACACTGCAGCGTACCGCGCATGCGTTGATGCCCACGTTGATGACGAAGAGGCGCAGGCGCTTGCTGCACCGTTTGTCTACCGACAACTGGCGAGCCGTGGTTGAGCAGAAGCACCGGGCAATTGCCTACCCGGTGCCTCCCTTGCCTTACCACTTATAGGCAACGCTCACGTTCGCCGTCGCTTCGCGGTAGCCGTGGTCGCCGCGCATCACGCCCAGCCCGCCCCAGGCACTCAGGCCGGACTGGAAGTCCACACGCGCACCGGCGTTCAACTCGTAACGGTTGCGCGGCACGCTGGCCTTCAGCGCTTCATCGTCGAAGGCCATGCCATTGCTGGCACCGTCGCGGTACCAGTTGGCCACCACGTACGGGCTCACCGAAGCACCCGCAGCGGAATGGCCTTCACCCTGCAGGCGCAGACCAGCGCGACCGGACAGGCCGCTGTCACCCAGGCTGCGCACCACGGTGCCATTGGTTTCTTCATGACGGTCGATGTTCGCATCGGTGTAGACCAGCTGCAGCTCCGGCTGCAGGCTCAGCGCGGTGCTGCCGATCTGGCCGATGCCGAAGCGGTAGCCCGCTTCCAGCGAGGACTGCCAGATGTCCGAGTCGTAGCGTTCCTCGGCCAGGCCTTCGCCCTGTACGCGGTTGCGGAACTGGCCGCGCTGCACGCTGGCATCCACGTACAGCGCATCGGTCGTCCAGTTGCCATACACGCCCAGCGCGCCACCTTCCACCTTGCCCTTGGCGCTATAGCCGGTCAGCAGCGAGCGCGAGGTGGCGCTGGACTGGGCCACGGTGCCCATCACGCCCACGCGGCCGTGGCCGTCGTCGAACACGCCCAGGTCAGCACCCAGTTGCAGGCGCGAGCGGTCCACGCGCAGGTCGAGCTGATCTTCCACCGCCGACAGCTTGCTCTGCGTGCCGTCCACGCGCGCCCAGCCGCGCACGCCGTCGTCGGCGCGGCTGCCGCCCTGGCGGTCGCGCCACGGGTGGCGCAGCAGCTGGTCCAGCGCGAACTGGTTGGCCAGGTAGGCGCCGGCCTCCGGGCGCAGCACCGGAATCGGGGTGATCGGGTCCACCGGGTCGATCGGGTCAATGGGGTCGACCGGATCAATCGGGTCGACAATCAGCTGGCACTCCGGCAGCGTCGGGTTGACCACGCACGGGTCCGGCGCGGTCGCCAGCTGCGAACGCAGGTACCAGCCGCCGTCGGTCGCATCCTTGAACAGGAAGTACTCGTAGGAGCCGCCCACCGCGCGGCCGACCAGATCGAACTGCGCGTTGGACGCGCCGCCGATGCGGATCAGCTCGATGCCCTTGCTGGTCTGCGCGCCGGCGCCGCCAGCGTTGTGCACGCGCACGTTGGCCTGGCCGTTGGCGTCGCCGCTGATGATCAGCCTGTCGGTGGCCGAGCTGTCATCGCCCAGCACGGTGTTGAAGCCAAGGGTGCCGCCATTGCCGGTGAAGCTGTCCACGTTGAGCGTGTTGAAGCTGCTGCCATCGCCCAGTGCTACCGTACCGGTAGCGCCGAGGTTGATCTGGCCAACGTTGCTGTCGCCGGTCAGCAGCCAGGCGCTGTCGCCGTCGATGCTGGCGCTGGAAACGTTGATGAAGCGGCCATCGATCTGCGCCTCGTTGCGCAGGATCACGTCCAGCGTGCCGTTGGTGACGGTGGTGGGGTCGAAGGTCACGTTGCCGACCAGGCGGGAGTCATCCACGGTGAAGCGCACGTCGGTGCGGGCAGGAGATGCAAAGTTGAGGGCGTTCTCAACCAGCAGCACGTTGCCATCGCCACCGATCAGCTGCGATCCATTGGCCACGGTGATGTCGTAGGTGTTGTCATACAAAGGCATCACGCGAATGGCCGCGCCCCGGCCAGATTGCAGCGTGGAGTTGTCGATGTTAAGTCGCACCGCGCCAGCGTTGAGCCGTTCTCCCCAGAGCATGGCGCCCACGTTGGCGGCGAGGATGCGTGAGCCATTGATGATGTCCATCTCGCCGCGCATCACGCGGATTCCCAGGCCGCTCAGGTAGTCCCGGCTGGTGTCCGGTGCGTCATCCACTTGGATCAGCGTGGAATCGATGACTGCATGTGAGGGATCCTGAGCACCTGCGCCGGCTGCAGACACATCTACGCCCCAGGACGAGCCAACGGTGGGGTCCATGCCAGCGGACGTCACCAGGATGCTGCTCCCGGAAATGCTCAGGGTGCTGCCACCCTGCACACTGATGCTGTCAAGGACGGCGCTGTTGTTGCCGATGCGCAGCGATGCGTGATTGGACGCCCGGATCGCGTAGCCATCGGCCGGGCTGGCGGGCGTCACCGTGGCGCCATCGAGGATGACCTCGGACGCGCTGGCATCGATACGGTGGGTAGTACCGCCGGTTACCGTCAACGTTGAACCGTTGGACAGCCTCCAGGCTTCCACCGGATCGCCAGCGACCACCTCGGCCTGCTCGTTGTCCAGGTCGCCAGCCCATGCGACGGGCGCTGCGGAAGCCGTGGCCAGGGCGAGGGCCAAGCTGCGGCCGAGCGGATGGAGGGACAGGGGAGAGTGGCTACGGTGGTTCATGGTGCGTCCTCAGGTTGGCTAAACAGGTGGACACATCGAGAGATCCGGGTTCACGCAGATCGCGTATTGACGCGTGCCGGGTGAAGGATTTGTGATGGCCGAGCGGTGTCCGAGCGGTGTTCGAGCGGCGCAAGTGTCGGTTTCGGCCACGAGCATTCCCATGCAATTTGTTGCAAAGCGCGCTTGCTCACCGTCGCTGGCATCCTTTCCATTCAGTTGAGCTGACACGGCATCACCGCCTGCTTGCAACTTCTTCGATGGTGGAGCCATCGCGCGGTACTGAGGATGTGCATCCCTTCTGATGAGATGCGTGATGCACATGCAACGACCTTCCCGTTCTCCGTTGACGCTGGCGCTGGCGGCGGTGTTCCTGTCGCCTGCATATGGATGGGCGCAGCAGATCATTGCTGATGGCGATGAGCAGCATCCTGCGCCTGGGCAGTACCACACGACTGAGCCGGTGACGCCGGGTGACCTCGCAGGCCATGCCTTCCTGGCCCTCAATGGAGGGCGCATCCAACCAACGGGCGCGGTGCATCTGATCACAGAGGGGCGCAATGCGCACGCAGCCCATGCCGAGGGAGCGGGCAGCCATATCACGTTGCAGGGCGGCAGCATCGTCACCTCCGGGGCTGGCGCTGCAGGACTCTCCGTGGCGGCGGGTGCTTCGTTGACTGCTGTGGGCATTGCGGTAGAGACACGGGGCAACAGCGCGTACGGCCTTCGGATCGAGGGCGGCAGCGCGCATCTGGAGGCGGTGTCCATCCTCAGTAGTGCCCATGGCGTGTGGTTGGCCGACGGCGATCTGCAGATGCGAGGGGGAAGCATCGCCCTTGCCGGTGGCTCAAACAGCGCGCTGCGGGCGATGGCGGGCAACGCCACGCTGACAGACGTAGCCATGGACCTGGGCGGCGGCAGCGGCACGGGCGTACTGGCCAGTGGTGCATCGCAGGTCGACCTGCTTGGAGGGCGCATCGTGGGCACCGGATTTTCCAGCAGGGCGGTGCTTGCCGAGAACGGCGCGCGGGTATCGCTGACAGGCTCCGTCATCGATCTGCAGGGAGGAGGCACCGGCCTCAATGCGCGGCAAGGTGCAAGGGTGGACGCCGATACCCTGCAGATCACGGTCGCGGCAGATGGCCGCATCGCAGAGGTCCACGAAGCCGAGCTGAGCCTGCGGAACTCGACGTTGCGCGCGGGGACCGGCATCTGGATGGGCGAGCGCGGGCAGGTCACTCTGGACAGCGTCGATCTGCGAACCGAGCAGGCGTCCGTTGAGGTCCAGGGCAACGGTGGTGCGATGACGATTACGGGCTCCCGGCTGGAGTCCAACACGGGCTCTGCGATCTGGATGCCGCGCGTCGCGCAGTTGACGTTGCACGACAGCGAAGTGCTGGCGCACGGCACTGCGCAACCCGCGATTGACGTTCGCGCCGGTCTGGTTCACGTCACCCGCAGCAGTGTGCGCGCCGACGGTGCATTCTCGCCTGGGATCGTGGCACAGGATGACGGCGGTGGCAGGCCACTGGTGAACATCGACGCGTCCAGCATCCGCACCGATGGTGAAGGTGCAGCGGCAGCTGTTGCCTGGAGCGGTGGCACGCTGAACATCGAGCGGAGCCATCTGCTGACCACGGGGCGAGACTCGCCCGGCGTGGTATCGGCAGGAGCAGGTGCGATGCATCTGATCGATACGCATGTGCGCACTGAAGGTGAAGGCAGCTGGGCTGCGATCGTCAATGATCGTGGTCGCCTGCAGGTTGATGGCGGCTCGTTGATAAGTGCGTGGCACGGCGGCGTGTGGGTACGCAGTACGCGGGATCCGGGCCTCACCCTCGGCGGTGGAGCCGTGGTGGCGGGCGGCAACGGTATCGGCGTGGCGTTGGATGCCGCCGTTGCCGGTCGTTTCGATGTGGCATTGGACGGTGATTCGTATCTGTTCGGCGATATCGTCATCACCCCGGAAGACGAGGCCGCCGGCCTGGTGCCGCAGTCGCAGGTGCATCTGGCATTGTCCGACCGCAGCGTCTGGACGGGAACGTCGCAGCTGCTGGAGAGCGTGGCGCTGGCGGGGGAAAGTCGATGGACATTGACCGGCGATGCCGTTGTGGGTGACCTGGAAGTGCGCGACAGCACCGTGGCGCTGTCCGAGGGTAATGGTCGCTTCAACACGCTCACCGTGGATGGCGACCTGCACAGCGAAGGCGCCACCTTCCTGTTCAACGGCGCACTGGGTGATGACAGTTCGGTCATCGACCGCCTGCATGTGCGCGGTGATACCAGCGGCGATGCCTCGATCAGGGTGAGGAACATCGGCGGTATGGGTGCGGACACCGTCGATGGCATCGGCGTGATCGACGTGGACGGTGCATCGCTGGCGACCTATGCGCTGGCCGGGCGCGCGGTCGGTGGTTCCCATGAATACTTCCTGTTCCAGGGCGGGCTGACCGATCCCAACGATGGCAACTGGTACCTGCGTTCGCAGCTGGGTGATCGCTGTGAGCTTGTTCCGACTGCACCGGGGTGCGAGGTTGCGCCGGGCCCCGGCCCCGGCCCCGATCCGGGCGAGGGCGGTGAGGGGGGCGGCGAAGGCGGTGGTGGCGTCGGCCCGATCCTGCCGCCGCCGGTGCTGCGCCCGGAAGCCGGAGCCTACCTGGCCAACCAGTCGGCGGCGGTGAACATGTTCGGCCACCGTCTGCATGATCGGGGTGGGGCGTTGTCGCCGCAGCGTGACCGCCATGCCTGGGCGCGCGTGGGCCGCAGCCATGCCGATTTCAGCGCCGTTGGCGGACAGCTGTCGGTGGACGGCAACACCTCGGTGCTGCAGATCGGCAGCGATGTGCTGCGTCGTGGCGATATGTCATTCGGCGTGATGCTGGGCAACGGCCGTGCCGACAGCAGCGTGGTGTCAGCGCTGACCGGCTACAGCGCCAAGGGGCGTGTGCGTGGCACCGCGGTGGGTGTGTACGGCACGTGGCTGCAACAGGGCGATGCAGGCATCGGAGCCTATGTGGACGCGAACCTGCAGTACGGCCGTTTCGACAACCGGGTGCAGGGTATCGGGCTGGAACCGGAGAACTACGACTCGCACATGGCCAGCGTGGCATTGGAAGGTGGCTACACCTTCAATGTGTGGGAGGGCGTTGCCAGCGTGTTGTATGTGCAGCCGCAGCTGCAGCTGAACTATGTTGATTTCCACTCCGATCGCCACCTGGAAACGAATGGCACGGTGATCGACCGCGCGGATGCCGGCGGCCTGAGCGGACGCGTGGGCGTGCGTGTATCTGGTCATAGCACTGCCGCCGGCAACACCGTGCAGCCGTATCTGGGCGTGAACTGGCTGCGCGGCAGTGGCACCAGTACGTTGCAGTTCAACGGTGGCACGCTGGGTGCGGACGTACCGCGCAACCGCTACGAAATGCAGGCCGGTGCCGAGCTGAAGCTGGGCCAGCGCTGGGGTGCGTGGGGTGGCATGACCGTGCAGCGTGGTGACCACGGCTACCGCAACGTGGGCGGCCAGCTGGGTGTGCGCATGACCTGGTAAGAGAGGGTGACGGGGTCGGATCCCATTGCCATGGCAATGGGCTCTGACCCCTCACTGCTTGTAGAGCTGAGCCCACGCTCGGCTCATCGCGATCTGACCGAAAGGCAGCCGAGCGTGGGCTCGGCTCTACAGAACGATCGCCCCGGTAGCACCGGGCCATGCCCGGCGGAACGTTACACCGGCGGCAGCACCTTGCCCGGGTTGAGAATCCCATCCGGATCCAGCGCGGCCTTGATCGCGCGCATCGTCGCCAGCGTTTCCGGTGTGAACGCCTTGGCCATGAAATCGCGCTTGGCCAGGCCGATCCCGTGTTCGCCGGACAGCGTGCCGCCCAGCGCCAGGGTCAACTCGAAGATCTTCGGCAGCGCCGCATGCGCGCGCGCGTTCTCGTCGGCATCGTCGGGGTGGTAGAGGATGTTGACGTGCAGGTTGCCGTTGCCGGCATGGCCGAAGGTGACGATGGTCAGCGTGTAGTCGCGCGCCAAGGCCTGTACGCCGGCCACCAGTTCCGGAATGCGCGATACCGGCACCACCACGTCTTCGTTGATCTTGCCTGGCGCGACGCTGCGCAGCGCGGGCGACAGCGCCTTGCGTGCGGCCCACAGCTGGTCGCGCGCGCGTCCTTCCATCGCTACGTCCAGTTCGATCATGCCGTCACCCTCGGCAGCGCTGGCCAGTGCCTGCAGCAGGTAGGGCAGGGTGTCGTGGTCGCCATCGGCTTCGACCAGCAGCATGGCGCCAGCCTCGGGCACGTCGGCGCCGTTGAGGCGCAGCAGTTCCAGGCTGCGTGCATCCATGAATTCCAGGCGGGTGGGCACCACCGGCTGCGACATCAGCCGCGATACTGCCGCAGCGGCGGCATCGGCATCGCGGTACAGCACGCGCAGGCCGGCCTGACTGACCGGCAACGGGGTCAGCTTCAACGTGGCTTCCACGATCAGCGCCAGCGTGCCTTCGCTGCCCACCAGCAGGTGGGTCAGGTCGTAGCCGGTGGCGTCCTTGGTGTAGGCACCGCCGCAGCGGATCACCTCGCCGGTGCCAGTGACCGCCACCAGGCCCAGCACGTTGTCGCGGCTGGTGCCGTACTTCACCGCGCGAGGACCACCGGCATTGCAGGCGAGGTTGCCGCCGATGCTGCAGATCTCGGCGCTGGAAGGATCCGGTGCCCAGAACAGGCCATGCGGCGCCAGCGCCTGCTGCAGGGTGCCGTTGAGCACGCCCGGCTGCACCACGGCGCAGCGGTCACCGGCACGGATCTCGACGATGCGGTTCATGCGCGTGAACGACAGCACGATGCTGCCCGGCAGCGGCACGGCTGCGCCGGTGGTGCCAGTGCCCGCACCGCGTGCGACCAACGCTACGTGGTGTGCACGGCAGGCGCGGACCAGTGCCTGCACCTGTTCGACATCGGCGGGCAGCGCAACGGCGGCAGGGCGCTGATTGCGCCACGAATTGTCCTGTGCGTTTGCCTCCAGCGCGCCGTCATCCATGCGCCAGCCCTCCGCGCCCAGCAGGGCAGACAGTTCGGCAACCAGGGCAGCAGGCAGGGCAGTACTCATGATGGATCTCGTGGGGCAGCAGGAGCGGGTTGGATCAGTTTCCAGGCAACGACGGCGGCAGCCAGCGGCAGCCACACCCAGCGCAGTTCAGAAAGCAGGGTGGCCAGGCCGCGTGCGCTGAAGAACTGCGGCGCGAACGGTGAAACGCGGATCGGTCGCCACGGTGCGAAGAAGCGGTGTTCGCTCCACGGCCAGGCGAGGGCAACGCCGAGGCCGCCGGAGGTCATTGCATCCAGCAACGGGTGGCTGGCCGCGCAGACGAAGACGAACACCGCAGCCTGCACGGTAGATGCCCACCTTGGTTGGCACGAAACGGCCGACCAAGGTCGGCCACTACCGAGGTGCTGCAGAATCGCCGCAAACGCGGCCAGCACGCAGGCGAAGAGCAGCGAATGGCTGGCCCCGCGGTGTCCGAACGCATCGGCATAGGGAATGTGCAGGGCGAAGGCGAGCACGTCGGCATCGGGCAGCATCGCAGCGATCACTCCGGCCGCAAGCAGGCGTGGCGGGATGCGGCCACGGTCGGCCGCGCACCACAGTGCCAGCGGCACGGCCGCGTGGGTAATGATCGAAGGCATCAGTCACGCACCGGGGTAGTGCCGGCCGCTGGCCGGCAGTCGCTCGTGGTAGTGCCGGCCGCTGGCCGGCAATGGGCAGCCATCAGCAATCATCCAACCGGAACGCATCGCGCAACCAGTTCAACTGTGGCGGTTCACCCGTGGCTTCCACCACATCGAAGCGGCACGGCGCATCGGCCAGCGCGGGATTGTCCTGCAGGTACAGCTGCGCGGCATGCGCCAGACGTCGGCACTTGCGCACATCCACCGAGGCAGCACCGCCACCGAAATCGGATCGCGCGCGGTAGCGCACTTCCACGAACACCACGGTGCCGGCGTCATCCATCACCAGGTCCAGTTCACCGCCGCGGTAGCGCACGTTGCGCGCACGCGGATGCAGTCCGGCCTGTTGCAGATGCTGCTCGGCGGCGGCTTCCACCGCCGAGCCCCGTTGGCTGCGCTCAGCGACCACCGACGATCGGCATCGGCCGGCCACCATTGAAGGTGGACCACGCCGGCTGGCGCAGGATGTTGCCGTTGCTGTCCAGGAACAGGGTGCCGGTGGCACCGTCCAGGCCGCCTTCGTTGGACAGCTTGTCCAGGTAGGCCGTGATCTTCCAGGCATCGGCGCCGAAGGCGAACAGGCGGCCGGCCGCACCGCGTGCGCTGGGCAGGGTGCTGGCGACCTGGCTGGCCGAGGGCAGGCCGGACACGCTGCGCACGTTCCAGGCCTCGTTCGGGTAGACGATGCCGTCCAGCGCCACGTCCTCTTCCACCTTGCCGCTGCCGACGGTCAGCTGCGAGGTGCCGACGCGGGTGGCGCCACCGGCACCGGCCAGTGCCAGCTGCGGCGCCAGCAGGCGGGCCTGCGGCGCGCGCACGGCCAGGAATACGGCATCGACCTGGCCGGCATTGCGCACCTGCGCGCCGACATCGCCGACCGCATCGCTGACGCCGACCGTGGCCACCACCTGGCCGCCACGCTGGGCGAAACGCTGGGCGAAGGCGGCGGCGGCACGGCGGCCGGTGTCGTCGGCGCTGTTGATCACCAGCGCCTTGCCGCGCTCGCGGCCGCGCAGGTATTCGGCGGCAACGATGCCGTCGTCTTCCGGTGCCAGCGAGAAACCGGCGCTGCCGGCCGGCGGCGCATCCTTGCCACGGTTCAGCGCCAGCACCGGCACCTGCAGCTGCTGGCGGCCATAGACCGCATCCACTTCGTCACGGCCCAGCGGGCCGACCACGAAGTCGGCACCGGCGGCGACGGCCTTGTCATACGCTGCCAGCGCACCGGCCGGGGTACCGGCGGTGTCGATGAAGTTGATGTCCGGGCGGCGGCGGGTCTCGCCGTAGTAGGCGGCCAGCAGGCCATCACGTACCGGCTGTGCGGCGGTGGCCAGGCGGCCGCTGAGCGGCAGCAGCACGGCCAGCTTGGCCGGCGGACGGTAACCGTCGCTCATTGCCGGCGGGCGCTTGCTGGTATCGAACTGGGCGGCGCCATCGCGGTCGAACGGTCGCGGCAGCGGCAGGCCGCGTGCGATCAGCGCCCGGCCAGCGAAGTTGTACAGCGGGTCGTTGGCCGGCAGGGCGGCGGCACGGCTGCGCAGGGTAGCGTCGTCGAGCGTACCGAGCAGGCCGGCAATGGCGGCCTGGTTCTCGCTGCGTGCGCTGCCGGTCAGGCCGGCATGGGCGCGGGCACGCTCGTTGGCGGCACCGAAGGCATCGCCGGTGCCCTGCAGGGCCTGGGCGCGGGCCAGCAGCCAGCGGGTGCGCAGGCCGACCGCAACGCTGTCGGCATGATCCTTCAGCAGGGCCAGCGCCTGCGCCGGCTGCTTGTCGGCCAGGGCCAGCTCGGCACCGGTCAACTGGTAGCGCTGCAGGCTGGCGCCGGTCAGCTGGCGGGCAGTGAGCTGGCCCAGCAGGCTGCGTGCGCGGGCACTGTCGCCGGCCAGGTGCCAGGCCCAGGCGGCATCGGCCAGGGCATTGGCACGGGCGCCGCCGCGCAGGGTGGCGGCCAGGCCCTCCAGCTGCAGAGCGGCGTCGCGCGGCTTGCCCTGTTCGATCAGCGCCAGCGCCTGGCTCTGGGCCGGCGATTCGGGCGCGCTGGTCAGGCTGGTGGTGGCACAGCCGGCCAACAGCATCAGCGACAACGACAGGGCGGAGATCCGTGCGGCGGGCTTGTTCATGATCGGGTCCATGCGATGAGGGCAGCGGCCTTGGCCGGGTACACGCTACGATTCTACCCTTGCCCCGTGAGTACCGCTGAAATGAGTGTCCCAACCCTGTACGTCGTCGCCACCCCGATCGGCAACCTGGCCGATCTGAGCCCGCGCGCGCAGGAGGTGCTGCGTTCGGTGGCGGCCATCTGTGCCGAGGACACCCGCCGCAGCGGCCAGTTGCTGTCCCATTTCGGCATCCAGCAGCCGCTGGTGGCCCTGCATGAACACAATGAAGAGGCCCTGGCCCAGCGCCTGGTCTCGCGCCTGCAGGCCGGCGAGTCGCTGGCGCTGGTCAGCGACGCCGGCACCCCGCTGGTCAGCGATCCCGGTTTCCGCCTGGTGCGCGCCGCGCGGGCGGCCGGCATCAAGGTCAGCCCGATTCCCGGGGCCTGCGCCGCCATCGCCGCGCTGAGCGTAGCCGGCCTGCCCAGCGACCGCTTCAGTTTCGAGGGCTTCCTGCCGGCCAAGGCCAGCGGCCGCCGCGACCGCCTGCAGGCGCTGGCCGGCGAAGTGCGCACGATGGTGTTCTACGAATCCTCGCACCGCATCACCGAGTCGCTGGCCGACATGGCGGCGATCTTCGGTGGCGAGCGCCCGGCAGTACTGGCGCGCGAGCTGACCAAGCTGTTCGAGACCGTGCTGGATGGTGATCTGGCCGGCCTGCTGGCCAAGGTGGAAGCCGACGAGAACCAGCGCAAGGGCGAGTTCGTGGTGATGGTGCAGGGCGCTGGCGACGATGAGGAAGCGCAGCTGGCGCATGGCCGTCGCGTGTACGCCAAGCTGAGCGAGCATCTGCCGCCGTCGACCGCGGCGAAGCTGGCCGCCGAGCTGACCGGCGCGCCGCGCAAGGCGTTGTACGGCAGTTGATGGATCGTGCGGACCAGGGTCCGCAGCCACCGGAACAGCGGAATCGGTAGATCCACGCCATGCGTGAATGGATGAACGGGACGCTGTGATCAGCACGCCAGGATGGGTGTGCGTACGCTAGAATGCGCGCTGGCGGAGCCGGCCAGACAGTCGCGTCATCCTTTCGGGGGTGCCGAGGAAAGTCCGGGCTCCATAGGGCAAGGTGCCAGGTAACGCCTGGGCGGCGCAAGCCGACGGAAAGTGCAACAGAAAGATACCGCCTACGTCTTCTTCGGAAGGCCGGTAAGGGTGAAATGGTGCGGTAAGAGCGCACCGCGAGTCTGGTAACAGACCGGCACGGCAAACCCCACCTGGAGCAAGACCAAATAGGGATCCTTTGGCGCGGCCCGCGTTGGATCCGGGTAGGTTGCTTGAGCGTTGCGGTGACGTAACGCCTAGAGGAATGACTGTCCACGACAGAACCCGGCTTATCGGCCGGCTCCGCCTCCTTCTTCTATATGCGTGAACCGCGCATCGGTAGTGCCGGCCGCTGGCCGGCAACATCCTGATCTCCGGACGCATCAAGCCGTTGCCGGCCACGACGCGCGGGGTCAGAGCCCTTTCCTGCGGAAAGGGATCCGACCCCGGTGCCATGGCTCAACCCGGCGTACGGTACTGCCCGGCGGAAATGAACTGCTCGAACCGTTCACACCACACCACCACGGTGGTGTAGTCGTCCACGTTGACGCTTTCGGGCACATCGACCAGGAACCGGTTGAAGGTCTTCACCTCGCCGATGCGCTGGGCCTGCGCCTTGATCTTCAGGAAATCGGCCTTGTTGTCGACGAAGTCGCGGACCAGGTAGACCTTGTAGTCCGGCCCCGGGCCCATCTTGCCGTCGAACGCGACCTGGCGCGGGCTGACGCTGACGTTGCCTTCGGCCCAGTGCACCGCATCGCTGCCCTTGAGGTCGCGGCGGAAGGTGGTGTGGTAGCGGGCGTCGCCCATGGCCGCCTGCACCTGCGCCACCGGCGGGTCGTCGGGGGCGATCAGGATCGGCAGCAGATACACGCCCAGGCCGAAGCCGAGGCCGAGGGTGAGCAGGTGGGTGGCGGCAAGTACGAGAACACGGCGCATCGATGACTCCCTGTGAATCGGTGGGGCGCGCGGCAGCGCCGCGCCCGGTCATCGTGTGGCGTGCGTGCAGACATTTATAGACACAGAAAACAGGTACAGGGTCAGAAGTCGACGCGGCTCTGGCCGAGTGCGACGCCCTGCGGGCCAAAGCGACGTTCGTGGATCTGCCCGTGGCCATCAGCGTCGATCAGCAGCACGGTGCTGGCGCGGGTGCCGTAGTCGTCGCCGCGGATGAAGGCCGGGCTCAGCCAGCGTTCGCGTTCCAGGCCGATGCCGGTGTCGGGCAGGTCGCGGTCGACCGGGCGGTGTTCGTCGGCGAGGGCCTGCCAGAGTGGGGTCAGGTCTGGGGTCAGAGCCCTTTCGCTCTGCGAAAGGGATCCGATCCCGTCGTGCTGCAGCCAGTTTTCAAGCGCAGCCATCAGCCGCCGGGTCTTCGGCCACGGCGCGTCCAATGCGCCGTTGGACATGCCGTGCACGCCGGGGCCCAGGCTCTGCCGTTCGGCCGGATGGTTGCCCAGATACTCCAGGCTGTCGCCATCGGCCAGCAACAGGTTGAACGGGGCGTAGGCGCCCGCCACGGTCGCCAATCGGTCGATATGCACGGCGGCCGGGTCGCGCCCGCGCAGGAAGTCGGCCACCAGCGCGCCCCGCGACGGGCCAGTCTGTGCGGCCAGTGGATCGCGGACATTGGTGACCACGGCCATCCGCCCGCCGGCACCCACGCCGGCCCAGCCGCCGCCGGAGCGCAGGTCGCGCCCCCCGATGACGGAGGTCTCATCCTGCCAGGGGGCCAGCGCCGCGGTCGGGCGGGCGTGGAACTCATCACGGTTGCCGGTCATCACCAGCCGCCAGCGCGGGTGGTGCATCCAGCCAAGAGCGAGCAGGCACATGGCTTCATTGTGCATGGTTTGCGCAGTCCGGCGGCGTTTCCGGCCGGTTCCGGATGAATGCGCGGGCGATGTTTCACGCCCTGTCCACAGCCCTGAACTTCCGTTCAATCTCAAAAATTGAGACGGATCAGCAACTTGTGGATAAGCCTTGAACAATTCTCTAAAGGTTGTTGCAAGCCATTGATGCGGCTGGCGATTTCCCCGCTGAAAAGTTGTTGACAACCCTTCGGCCGCTGCTAAGGTGGGCATCAGAGGGAAATCCGGGTGTTTTGTGGGTTTTCGTGGTTCAATGTTTCACCGGGCGAAGGATAGGTGCACGCGTCGTGTTCCAGGGCGAGACGGCCATCACAGTTGACGATAAAGGGCGCATGGCGGTTCCCACCGCTTACCGCGACCTCGTCGCGCGCGCCAGCAACAACCGTCTCGTGCTGACCTACAACCCGTTCGAAGCCGGCTGCCTGTGGCTGTATGCAGAGTCGGAATGGGAACGGGTCCGCGACGACGTCATGTCCAAGCCCAACACCCAGCGCGTCGTGCGCCTGTTGCAGCAGAAGCTGGTCGGCTCGGCCGCCCATCTGGAGCTGGACGGCAACGGTCGCATCAGCATCCCCGCCAGCCACCGCGGTGCGGTGGGCATTGAGAAGAAGGCGGTATTGCTCGGTATGGGCGACAAGTTCGAATTGTGGAGCGAGCAGGCGCATCGGGCCCTGATCCAGCAGACGTTGTCTGACGAGGATCTGGGTGATGGGTTGCTCGACCTGAAGTTGTGAGCCGGGGTGCCCGGATGCGCCCAGAAGCGCAGACCGGTCACCTTCCGGTGTCGCAGTCGCCGGCGGTGCACCTGCCGGTCCTGTACACCCAGGTCATCGAAGGCCTGAGGGTGATCGAAAACGGACGTTATCTGGATGGCACGTTCGGTCGTGGCGGTCATGCACGTGGCGTGCTCACCCAGCTCGGTCCCGAGGGGCGCCTGCTGGTCATGGACAAGGATCCGGAAGCCATCGCCGTTGCCGAGCGCGATTTCGCGCCGGACCCGCGCGTGTCCATCTTCCGTGGCAGCTTCGCCCAGCTGCTGCAGTGGGATGCGACGGCTGAAGGCCTGGACGGCGTGCTGTTCGATCTGGGCGTGTCGTCGCCGCAGCTGGACGTGGCCGAGCGGGGCTTCAGCTTCGGCAAGGACGGCCCGCTGGACATGCGCATGGACCCGGACAGCGGTGAAAGCGCCGCGCAGTGGATCAACCGCGTGGAAGACCGCGAGATCGCCGACGTGCTGTGGACCTATGGCGAAGAACGCCAGAGCCGCCGCATCGCGCGTGCCATCGTGGCGCGCCGCGAGAAGCAGCCGTTCACCCGCACCGCCGAACTGGCCGAGCTGATCGCCTCGGTGATGCCGCGTGGGAAAGACAAGATCCACCCGGCCACGCGCAGCTTCCAGGCCATCCGCATCCACATCAACCGCGAGCTGGCCGATCTGGAAGCCGGGCTCGATGCGGCGGTGGAACGGCTCAAGCCCGGTGGCCGGCTGGCGGTGATCAGCTTCCACTCGCTGGAAGACCGCATCGTCAAGCAGTACATGAACCGCCTGGCCAAGGCGCCGCCGGCCAACCGCCGCCTGCCCGAGGCGGTCGCGTTCGTGCCGACGCTGGACCTGATCGGCGGTGCCATCAAGGCCACCGACGAAGAGCTGGCTGCCAACCCGCGCGCCCGCAGTGCGGTGCTGCGCGTGGCCCAGAAGCGGGAGGCCGATGCATGAGCCGGCTGCTGCTGATCATCCTGTTGGCCTCGACCGTGGCCTCGGCGATCGGCGTCGTGTTCGTGCGTCACCGTCACCGGCAGACGTTCATCGAGCTGTCGCGCGCCGAACGCAAGCGCGATGACATCAACCTCGAATTCGGCCGCCTGCAGCTGGAGCAGGCGACCCTGGCCGAAGCCAACCGAGTCGATCGCATCGCCCGCGAAAAGCTCGGCATGAAGTTCCCCGAAGCCGGTGACATCGTGGTGGTGCGGCCATGAGCAAGACCGGCCGCAACCGCCCGCGCAACGCCTTCAACCTGCGCCAGCGCCTGCGCTGGGTCGCGCTGGCGCTCGGCCTGTGCTCGGTGTCGCTGGTGGGTCGCGCCGCCTACGTGCAGATCATCAACAGCGACTTCTACCAGCGCCAGGGCGAGGCCCGCTACCTGCGCGAGCTGCCGATCAAGACCTCGCGCGGCATGATCACCGACCGCAACGGCGAGCCGCTGGCGGTGTCCACGCCGGTTGCTTCGATCTGGGTCAATCCGCAGGATCTGCTGCGTTCGCCCGAGCGCATCCCGGAGCTGGCCCAGGCGGTCGGCATGTCGGTGGACGAGTTGAGCAGCCGCCTGTCGCAGAAGTCGGACAAGGAATTCATGTACCTGCGCCGCCGGATCAATCCGGACGAGGCAGAGAAGGTGGTTGCGCTGAAGATTCCGGGCGTGGCCGCGCAGCGCGAGTTCCGCCGCTTCTACCCGCAGGGTGAGGCGATGGCGCACGTGCTCGGCTTCACCAACATCGACGACCGCGGCCAGGAAGGCCTGGAGCTGGCGTTCGACGAATGGCTGCGCGGCAAGGCCGGTGCCAAGCGGGTGATCCGCAACCGCAAGGGCGAAACCGTCGAGAGCGACCTGCTGCGCGCCGCCGAGCCGGGCAAGGACCTGACACTCAGCATCGACCGCCGCATCCAGTACCTGGCCTTCAAGGAACTGCGCAACGCGCTGGTGGCCAACAAGGCAGCCGGCGGTTCGATGGTGATCATGGACGTGACCACCGGCGAGATCCTGGCCATGGTCAACCTGCCGACCTACAACCCGAATTCGCTGACCGGCGCGCTGCCCGATGCGCGCCGCAACCGTGCGGTGACCGACCTGGTCGAGCCGGGTTCGACGATGAAGCCGTTGACCATCGCTACCGCGCTGCAGGCCGGTGCGGTGACCAAGGACACCATCATCGATACCAACCCGGGCTACATGCAGGTAGCCCGCTTCACGATTCGCGACGTGCCGCGCAACAACGGCGTGCTGAACGTGACCGGCGTGATCACCCGCAGTTCCAACATCGGCGCGGCCAAGGTCGCGGCAAAGATGCCGGACCAGGTGTTCTATGACGGCGTGCGCCGCTTCGGCTACGGCTCGGTGCCGCACAGCGGCTTCCCGGGTGAATCCGGTGGCGTGGTGCGGCGCCCGGCCAACTGGGACGGTGCCACCAAGACCACCATGTCCTACGGCTACGGCCTGAACGTGACGCCGCTGCAGATCGCCACCGCCTACTCGGCGCTGGCCAATGGCGGCAAGTTGATCGCGCCGACCTTCGTCAAGGGCCAGCGCAACGAAGCGCATCAGATCATCGACGAGAACGTCGCCAGGCAGGTGGTGGCGATGATGGAAACGGTGGTTACCCAGGGCGGCGCCAAGCAGGCAGCGGTGCTGGGCTACCGCGTGGCGGGCAAGACCGGTACCGCGCGCAAGACCGGCCCCGGCGGTTACGAGCGCGGCCACTACAACGCGCTGTTCGCCGGCGTGGTGCCGGCCACCAACCCGCGCTTCGCCACCGTCATCGTCATCAACGACCCGCAGGCCGGCAAGTTCTACGGCGGCCTGGTGTCGGCGCCGGTCTACCACAACGTGATGGAAGGCACCCTGCGCCTGATGGACGTGCCGCTGGACGACCTGCAGTCGTGGCTGGCCGCACAACAGTCCGGCAAGGTCGGCCACTCGGCCTCGATCCTGCCCGCGCCGCCGGCCGAAGCCGCGCTGCCGGCCGATGCCGCCGCTGAATTCGATGCTGCGCTGCCCAGCGCGCACGCCCAGACGCCGCCCGCTACGGGAGGCACGCAATGAGTCCTTCGATGTTGCTTTCGCAGTTGCTTCCGGACGTCGCTCTTGCAGGGCACGACCCCGTTCTGACCGGCCTGGTGCTGGACAGCCGCGCCGTGCGCCCCGGCAATGCCTTCGTCGCGATCGCCGGTTTCGGCGCGCATGGCCTGGGGTTTGTCGAGCAGGCCCGTGCGGCCGGCGCCGGCGTCATCCTGTTCGAACCGCCGGCACCTGCCGAGCTGCCGGCCCCGGCCGATGCGATCGCGGTGCCGGGCCTGCGCGCGCGCATGGGCGCGATGGCCGACCAGTTCCATGGCGCACCGTCGCGGGCGATGGCGATGGTGGGCGTGACCGGCACCAACGGCAAGACCTCCACCGTGCAGCTGCTGGCCCAGGCCTGGCATCTGCTCGGTACGCCCAGTGGCAGTATCGGCACGCTGGGCGCCGGACTTTATGGTGCGGTTGAGCCGACCGGCTTCACCACGCCGCTGGTGCTGCAGATGCATGCGTTGCTGGCGCAGCTGCGCGACGCCGGTGCGCGCGCGGTGGCGATGGAAGTCAGCTCGCACGCGCTGGACCAGGGCCGCGTCGACGCCGTGCACTACGACGTGGCGGTGTTCACCAACCTCACCCGCGACCATCTGGATTACCACGGCGACATGGCCAGCTACGGCGCGGCCAAGGCGCGGCTGTTCCATCGCCCGGGCCTGAAGGCGGCGGTGATCAACCTGGACGACGCCTTCGGCCGCCAGCTGTTCGCCGGCCTGCCGGCGGGCGTGCAGCCGATCGGCCTGAGCTCGCGCGGTGCCAGCAAGGCCAGCGTTCGCGCCGAAGCGCTGCAGCTGGATGGCCGTGGCATTGCGTTCGAACTGGTCATCGACGGCCAGCGTGCGGCGGTGCAGTCGCCGCTGCTGGGCCGCTTCAACGTGGACAACCTGCTGGCGGTGGCCGGTACCCTGCATGCGCAGGGCCAGCCGCTGCCGCGCATCGCCCAGGTGCTGTCGGCGCTGCAGCCGATCCGCGGCCGCATGAACCGCCTCGGCGGCGAAGACGGTCTGCCGACTGTGGTGATCGATTACGCACATACCCCGGACGCGCTTGAACAGGCGCTGGACAGCCTGCACGGCCATCTGCAGGGCACGCTGTTCTGCGTGTTCGGCTGCGGTGGCGAGCGCGATACCGGCAAGCGCCCGCAGATGGCGGCGATCGCCGAGCGCCTGGCCAACCAGGTCATCGTCACCGACGACAACCCGCGTGGCGAGGATGGCGATGTGATCGTGGCCGACATCCTCGCTGGCTTCACCGATGCCTCCGCCGTGACCGTGCAGCGCAACCGTGCGCGTGCGATCGGCCTGGCGGTGAAGCGTGCCGGTGCCGGCGACATCATCCTGATCGCCGGCAAGGGCCACGAGCCGTACCAGGAAGTGAACGGCGTGCGCCATGACTTCGACGATACCGAAGTGGCCGCCGCTGCACTGGCGGCCAAGGCCGGCGTTCTAGCAGCCCAGGCCGGGGAGGGCGCCGCATGAAGCGCACCCTGCTTTCGCTGATTGCACACTGGGCCGGCGGCGAGATCCACGGCGACGACGTGGCCATCGACGCGGTCAGCAATGACACCCGCAGCCTCGGCCCGGGCAGCCTGTACGTGGCGTTGCGCGGCGAGCGTTTCGATGGCCATGACTTCGCCGCCGATGCGCTGGCGCGTGGTGCCAGTGCGCTGCTGGTCGAGCGCCTGCTGCCGATCGAGCTGCCGCAGGTGCTGGTGGCCGACAGCGAGCTGGCGCTGGCGAAGATCGCCACCGGCATGCAGCGCGATCGCGGCACCGAGGTGTTCGCGATCACCGGCAGCAACGGCAAGACCAGCGTGAAGAGCCTGCTGCTGTCGATCCTGCAGCAGGTGTCGCAGCACGCGCACAAGGTGGTCTACGCCAACCCGGGCAACCGCAACAACGAGATCGGCCTGCCGCTGGCGGTGATCGACGCGCCGGAAGATGCCGACTACGCCGTCTACGAGATGGGCGCCGGCAAGCCGGGCGACATCGCCTACCTGACCGATATCGCCCGCCCGCGCTATGCGCTGGTCAACAACATCGCCCCGGCCCACCTGGAACGCATGGGCAGCCTGCTCGGCGTGGCAGTGACCAAGGGCGCGATCTATGCCGCATTGCCGGCCGATGGTGTGGCGGTGATCAACACCGACGATGCCTACGGTCGCTGGTTCGAACAGCATTTCGTCGGCACCCCGCCGCGCTGCCGCGTGCTGCGCTACGGCCTGGAACATACCGCCGAGGTGACCGCGCGCGACATCCGCGCCGGTGCGCAGGGCAGCCAGTTCACCCTGGTTTCGCCGGCCGGTGAAGCCCGCGTGGTGCTCGGCCTGCCGGGCCGCCACAACGTCAGCAATGCGTTGGCTGCCGCCAGCCTGGCGCTGGCCGCTGGTGTCGACCTGGCGCTGATTGCCGCCGGCCTGGCCGAAGCGCAGCCGGTGCCGGGCCGCCAGATCGCCCATCAGCTGCGCAACGGCGCGGTGCTGGTGGATGACAGCTACAACGCCAATCCCGGCTCGCTGGCTGCGGCCATCGATGCCCTGGCCGCGGCCCCGGAAGAGGGCTGGCTGGTGCTGGGCGACATGCGCGAACTGGGCCCGGACGCCGAAGCGCTGCATGCGCAGGCGGGCATCCGCGCACGCGCTGCCGGACTGAAGCGGCTGTATGCGCTGGGTCCGCTCAGTGCCGCCGCTGCGGCCGCCTTCGGTGAAGGCGGTCGCCATTTCGCTACCCATGGTGCGCTGTCACAGGCGCTGCAGGATGAGTTGCACGCTGGTGTGCGCTGCCTGGTCAAGGGTTCCCGTGGCAGTGCCATGGACCTGATCGTCAAAGCGCTGCTGGCGCAAGGAGAGGAATCCCCGCATGTTGTATGAACTGGCTCGATGGTTGCAGCAGTTGGAGAGCCTGTTCGGGCTGTTCAACTACCAGACGTTCCGCGCCATCCTTGCCGCGTTGACGGCGCTGTTCCTGTCGCTGTGGCTCGGCCCGGCGATGATCCGCAAGCTTGCCCAGTTCAAGGGCGGCCAGCCGATCCGCAAGGACGGCCCGCAGACCCATTTCTCCAAGGCCGGCACGCCGACCATGGGCGGTTCGCTGATCCTGCTCACCATCACCCTGTCGGTGCTGATGTGGGCCGACCTGCGCAACCGCTACGTGTGGCTGGTGCTGGCGGTGATGCTGTGCTTCGGCGCCATCGGCTGGTATGACGACTGGATCAAGATCGTCCGTCGCGACCCGAACGGCCTGAAGTCGCGCTGGAAGTACCTGCTGCAGTCGATCTTCGGCCTGGCCGCTGGCCTGTTCCTGTTCTACACGGCCGACGTGCCGGCAGCGCTGACCTTCTACATCCCGATGTTCAAGTCGATCGCGCTGCCGCTGGCCGGCATCGGCTTCGTAGCCATCGCCTACTTCTGGATCGTCGGCTTCTCCAATGCGGTGAACCTGACCGACGGCCTGGATGGCCTGGCGATCATGCCGACCGTGCTGGTGGCCTGCGCGCTGGGTGTGTTCGCCTACGCCTCGGGCAACGTGGTGTTCGCCAACTACCTGCAGATCCCGCAGATCCCGGGCGCCGGCGAGCTGGTCATCATCTGTGCGGCCATCGCCGGTGCAGGCCTCGGCTTCCTGTGGTTCAACACCTATCCGGCCATGGTGTTCATGGGCGACATCGGTGCGCTGGCGCTGGGCGCGGTGCTGGGCACGATCGCGGTGATCACCCGCCAGGAACTGGTGCTGGTGATCATGGGCGGTGTGTTCGTCATCGAGACGCTGTCGGTGATGATCCAGGTCGCCTCGTTCAAGCTGACCGGCAAGCGCGTGTTCCGCATGGCGCCGATCCACCACCATTTCGAACTGAAGGGCTGGCCGGAGCCGCGCGTGATCGTGCGCTTCTGGATCATCTCCGTCGTGCTCGTGCTGATCGGCCTGGCCACGTTGAAGGTGCGCTGAGATGAACGACCTGTCCCGCCAGGCAACACGCCTTGAAGCCATCGAAGGCAGCTACGACAAGTGGCTGCTGGGCGCGATCATCGCGCTCACCGGTGTCGGCGTGGTGATGGTGGCGTCCAGCTCGATCGCACTGATGAGCAGCCCGTTCTACTACCTCAACCGCCACCTGATCTTCCTGGCGGTCGGTATCGTGCTGGCGGTCATCGCCGCCCGCACCGAGCTGAAGTCGATCGAGCAGTACAACCAGATGCTGCTGCTGGGCTGCTTCGTGCTGCTGCTGGCGGTGTTCACGCCGGGCCTGGGCAGCACCGTCAACGGCGCGCGCCGCTGGATCAACCTGGGCATCTCCAAGTTCCAGACGGTCGAAGCGGTAAAGGTGCTCTACATCGTCTGGCTGTCCAGCTACCTGGTGCGTTTCCGCGACGAGGTCAACGCGACCTGGCCGGCGATGCTCAAGCCGCTGGGCGTGGCCGGTGCGCTGGTGGTGCTGCTGCTGCTGCAGCCGGACTTCGGTTCGTCCACCCTGCTGCTGGCGATCACCGCCGGCATGCTGGTGCTGGGCGGTGTGAACATGCCGCGCATGTCGATGCCGGTGATCATCGGCCTGGTGGGCATGAGCGCGCTGGCGATCATCGAGCCATACCGCATGCGCCGCATCACTTCCTTCCTGGACCCGTGGGCCGACCAGCAGGGCGACGGCTACCAGCTGTCGAACGCGCTGATGGCAGTGGGCCGTGGTGAGTGGACCGGCGTCGGCCTGGGCAACTCGGTGCAGAAGCTGTACTACCTGCCGGAAGCGCACACCGATTTCATCTTCTCGGTCACTGCCGAGGAATTCGGCTTCCTCGGCACCTGCGTGATCGTGGCCCTGTACGCGCTGCTGGTCGGCCGCACCTTCTGGCTGGGCATGCGCTGCGTGGAAATGAAGCGCCACTTCTCCGGTTACATCGCCTTCGGCATCGGCCTGTGGATCAGCATGCAGACCTTTGTCTCGATCGGCGTGAACCTGGGCATCCTGCCGACCAAGGGCCTGACGCTGCCGCTGATCTCCTCCGGCGGTTCGTCGGTGCTGATGACCTGCGTGGCGATGGGCCTGCTGCTGCGCGTGTCCTATGAACTCAAGCGCGCCGAGCGCCGCCAGGCCGTGCGTATCGGTGGCGCCGAAGACGTTGCTGCCGAGCCGAGCGACGAGCCGGCCGCGCCGGTGGCCGCCAGCGTACCGATGAGCGCCGAGCCGGTGGCTGCCGCTGCGCCGAACGCTGCGCGTGGCACCAGCCGCCTGCAGTCGCGCATCGAACCGACCTTCGGGAGGCTGTCATGAGCAGCGCTTCCAACGCCCGCCCGGTGATGATCCTGGCCGGTGGTACCGGCGGTCATATCTTCCCCGGCCTGGCCGTGGCCCGCGTGCTGCGCGAGCGTGGCGTGCCGGTGACCTGGATGGGCGCCGAAGGCGCGATGGAAACCCGCCTGGTGCCGCAGCACGACATCGCCATCGACACGCTGGCCATCACTGGCCTGCGCGGCAAGGGCAAGCTGGCGTTGCTGGCCGCGCCGTGGCGGCTGATGCGCGCCCTGCGTGCGGCCGGCATGATCATCCGCAAGCGCCAGCCGCGTGTGGTGGTGGCCTTCGGTGGATTCGCCTCCGGTCCCGGTGGCATGGCCACGCGCCTGCATGGCCTGCCGCTGATCGTGCATGAACAGAACCGCGCGCCGGGCCTGACCAATCGCATCCTGTCGCGCTATGCGCGCCGCCTGCTGACCGGTTTCCCGGGCACCTTCGCCGCGCGCGAGGAGTTCGTCGGCAATCCGGTGCGTGCGGAAATCGCCGCCATCGCACCGCCGGAACA
Source organism: Stenotrophomonas maltophilia (assembly GCF_013464915.1). Taxonomy (GTDB): domain Bacteria; phylum Pseudomonadota; class Gammaproteobacteria; order Xanthomonadales; family Xanthomonadaceae; genus Stenotrophomonas; species Stenotrophomonas maltophilia_AT. The sequence goes on along the minus strand of NZ_RAVT01000049.1, from coordinate 21,271 downwards.
GCGCTTCGCCGACCGCCATGGCCCGCTGCGCGTGCTGGTGGTCGGTGGCAGCCAGGGTGCACGCGCGCTCAACACCGGCGTGCCGCAGGCCATCGCTGCGCTGGGCGCCGCGGTGCCGGTGCAGGTACGCCACCAGAGCGGCGAAAAACTACACGCCGAAGCGGTCGAGGCGTATGCCAAGGCCGGTGTGCAGGCCGAAATCACCCCGTTCATCGCCGACATGGCCGAAGCGTTCGCCTGGGCCGACCTGGTCGTGTGCCGTGCCGGTGCATCGACCCTGGCCGAGCTGTGCGCGGTGGGTGTCGGCAGCGTGCTGGTGCCGTTCCCCGCTGCCGTCGACGATCACCAGACCCGCAATGCGGAGTATCTGGTCGAGCGCGGCGCGGCGGTGTTGCTGAAGCAGGACGGAACGCTGGCCGACGGCATTGCCGCACTGCTGCGCGATCTGTCCGAAAATCCCGCCCGCCGCATGCAGATGGCGCAAGCCGCGCGTGCCCTGGCCAAGGTCGATGCCGCCGAGCGCATCGCCGATATCATTCTCGAGGAAGCTGTATGAAGAAGGCATGCCACCGCGCCTGCCCTGCGCGAGGCCGCGCATGATCCGCCGCCTGCACGACACCAACGACCTGGTGCGCGCGTTCCCGCGCGTGCATTTCGTCGGCATCGGCGGCACCGGCATGAGCGGTATCGCTGAAGTGATGCTGACGCTGGGCTATGAAGTGTCCGGTTCGGACAACGCCGACAACGGCGCGACCCGCCGCCTGGCCAGCCTGGGTGCGCGCATCATGCGCGGCCACTCGGCGGCCAACGTGCTGGGCACCGACTGCGTGGTGGTCTCCAGCGCCATCCGCGAAGACAACCCGGAGCTGATGGAAGCGCGCAGCCAGCGCATTCCGATCATGCCGCGTGCGGCGATGCTGGCCGAACTGATGCGCTTCCGTCGCGGCATTGCGGTGGCCGGCACTCATGGCAAGACCACCACCACCAGCCTGACCGCTGCCGTGCTGAGCGAAGGCGGCCTGGACCCGACCTTCGTGATCGGCGGCCAGCTGCTGGCCGCCGGTGCCAACGCCAAGCTGGGTGGTGGCCAGTGGCTGGTGGCCGAGGCTGACGAAAGCGATGGCAGCTTCCTGCGCCTGAACCCGCTGATGTCGATCATCACGAACATTGACGCCGATCATCTGGAGAACTACGGCAACGACTTCGCCCGCGTGCAGGCGGCGTTCGCCGAGTTCCTGCAGCGCCTGCCGTTCTACGGCCTGGCGGTGCTGTGCATCGACGACCCGGAAGTGGCCGCGTTGGCGGCGAAGACCCCGCGCCACGTGATGAGCTACGGCATGAGCCCGCAGGCCGACGTGCGTGCCGAGAACGTGGTGCAGGAAGGTTCGCGCATGCGCTTCACCCTGCGCCTGCCGCAGGGCACCAGCCAGGAAGTGGTACTGGCGCTGCCGGGCAGGCACAACGTGCTGAACGCACTGGCCGCCGCCGCAGTGGGCTGGCAGCTGGGCGTGGCCCCGGACGCCATCGCACGCGCGCTGGAAGCATTCGCCGGTGTCGGCCGTCGCTTCAACGATCTGGGCGAAGTGACCACCGCCAGCGGTGCCAAGGTCCGCATCATCGACGACTACGGCCATCACCCGAGCGAGCTGGAAGCGGTGTTCGCCGCCGCCCGCGGTGGCTGGGCCGACAAGCGCCTGGTGGTGGCCTTCCAGCCGCACCGCTACAGCCGTACCCGCGACCAGTTCGACAAGTTCGCCGCGGTGCTGTCCAGCGTCGACGCACTGGTGCTGAGCGAGGTCTACCCTGCCGGTGAGGAACCGATTGCCGGCGCCGACTCGCACGCGCTGGCCCGCGCCATCCGCGCGCGTGGCCGCAGCGAGCCGGTGGTGGTGGGCAAGGCTGCCGAACTGGCCAGCGTGCTGCCGGATGTGCTGCAGGACGGCGACCTGCTGCTGATGATGGGGGCGGGCGACATCGGCGCCGTGGCCACCCATATCGCAGTGGAAGGCTTCAAGGGGGAGGGCGAGGCGTGAGCACGCTGACCTTCCCGCCGCTGCGCGTGACCGCCCCGGCCGTGTTCGGCCGCGTCGCCGTGCTGCTCGGTGGCAGTTCCAGCGAACGCGAAGTGTCGCTGGACTCCGGCCGCAACGTACTGGAAGCGCTGCAGTCGCGCGGCGTCGATGCGTTCGCGGTGGATGGCATCCCGGCGCTGGCCAAGGCGCTGGCCGCCGGTGGCATCGACCGTGTGTTCAACATCCTGCACGGCCACAACGGTGGCGGTGAGGATGGCATCGTGCAGGGCCTGATGGACGCCTTCGGCGTGCCTTATACCGGCTCGAACGTGCTGGGTTCGGCGCTGAGCATGGACAAGATCCGCACCAAGCAGGTGTGGCTGTCGCTGGGCCTGCCGACCCCGCAGTACAGGAAGGTCGACGCTTCGAACGTACATGCACTGGCGGCCGAACTGGGCCTGCCGGTGGTGGTGAAGCCGGCCAACGAAGGCTCAAGCGTGGGCATCAGCCGGGTCACCGACGACGCCGGCCTGGACGAGGCGGTGGCCCTGGCCGCGCGCTACGACGGCCAGCTGCTGATGGAGCAGATGGTGGTGGGCGACGAACTGACGGTGGCCATCCTCGGCGACGTCGCGCTGCCGTCGATCCGCATCGTGCCCAAGGGCCAGTGGTACGACTACAACGCCAAGTACATCGCCGAGGACACCCAGTACCTGTGCCCGGGCCTGGAGGGTGACGACGAAGAGGAAATCCGGCGCATTGCGCTGGCCGCGTTCCGTGCCGCCGGTTGCCGTGGCTGGGGCCGCGTGGATGTCATGCGTGATCGCAGCAGCGGCCGTTTCTTCCTGCTGGAAGTGAACACCGCGCCGGGCATGACCAGCCATTCGCTGGTACCCAAGGCGGCCGGCCAGGCCGGCATCAGCTTCGAAGAGCTGGTGTGGCGCGTGCTGGAACAGACCCTGGAGGCCCCGCACGCATGAACGCGGTGCTGCGCATCTTCGTCTGGCTGTTGGCGCTGTCGGTGGTTGCACTGCCGGTAGTGGCCGTGGTCAATGGCTGGGTCGGCGCCGAGCGCTGGCCGCTGGCAAAGCTGCGCGTGCATGGTGAGTTCAAGCGGGTGCCGGCCGAACAGCTGCAGCAGGTGCTGCTGCCGTATGCGCGCGCCGGGTTCTTCGCGGTCAAGCTGCAGGATGCCCAGGACGCGCTGGAAAAGCTGCCGTGGGTGGAAAGCGCGCGGGTGCGCAAGCAGTGGCCGGATGTGCTGGAAGTGACCCTGGTCGAGCACAAGCCGTTCGCACGCTGGGGCAACGACCGCCTGGTCTCCGAGCAGGGCAAGCTGTTCCCCACGCCGAAGAAGCTGGCCGACCTGGCGCTGCCGGAACTGGATGGCCCGGACAGCCAGACCGAAGAAGTGATGAAGCTGTACAGCGACTCGCGTGCATTGTTCGCACCGGCCGGCGTCGACGTGCGCCGGGTGACGATGGATGCACGCGGCAGCTGGTCGCTGGTGCTGAGCAACGGCACCGAAGTGGTGGTTGGCCGTGACGACGCGCGCTCGCGCATGCAGCGCTTCGTCAAGGTGCTGCCGCAGCTGAACCGCCAGGACGCGCCGATCGAGCGCGCCGACCTCCGTTACACCAATGGTTTCACGCTGAGCTGGGGTACCCCGGCCACGCCGGCGAAAACGCCGGCGACCCCGGCCAGCAGGACGCAGGAAAGGACATGAATCGCAAGGGTGACAAATCGCTGATCGTTGGCCTGGACATCGGCACCTCCAAGGTGGTGGCGCTGGTGGGCGAGTATTCGCCTGGCAATCCGATCGAAGTGATCGGCATCGGCTCGCACGAGTCGCGCGGTTTGAAGCGCGGCGTGGTGGTGGACATCGAATCGACCGTGCAGTCGATCCAGCGTGCGGTGGAAGAAGCCGAGCTGATGGCCGGCTGCGAGATCCGCTCGGTGTACGCCTCCATTTCCGGCAATCACGTGCAGTGCAAGAATTCGCCGGGCATCGTGCCGATCCGCGACGGGGAAGTGACCTGGGGTGACCTGGATCGCGTGCTCGATGCGGCCAAGGCGGTGGCGATTCCGGCCGACCAGAAGATCCTGCATGCGATTCCGCGCGAATACGTTCTGGACGATTCGCAGGAAGGCATCCGCAACCCGGTCGGCATGACCGGCGTGCGCCTGGAAGTGCATGCGCACCTGGTGGTGTGCGCGCAGTCGGCCGCGGCCAACATCAGCAAGTGCGTGCAGCGCTGCGGCCTGCAGGTGGACGATCTGGTGCTGTCCTCGCTGGCCTCCAGCGTGGCAGTGCTGACCGCCGACGAGCGCGAGCTGGGCGTGGTGCTGGTCGACATGGGCGCCGGCACCACCGATATCGCCGTGTTCGTGCAGGGCGCGATCTGCCACACCGCCTCGCTGCCGATCGCCGGCGACCACGTGACCAACGACATCGCGCACATGCTGCGCACGCCCACCCCGGAAGCCGAGCAGATCAAGGTGCGCTACGCCTGCGCCCTGGCCCAGCTGGCCACCGCCGAGGAAAGCATCCAGGTGCCGTCGGTGGGCGACCGCCCGCCGCGCCGCATGCCGCGCCATTCGCTGGCGCAGGCGGTGCAGGGCCGTTACGAGGAGATCTTCGAGATGGTGCAGGCCGAACTGCGCCGCTCCGGCTTCGAGGAACTGGTACGCGCCGGCATGGTGCTGACCGGTGGCGCTTCGAAGATGGAAGGCGTGGTCGAGCTGGCCGAGGAAATGCTGCAGATGCCGGTGCGCGTGGGCATTCCGCAGCACGTCACCGGGCTGGGCGAAGTAGTGGGCAACCCGGTGCACGCCACCGGCGTGGGCCTGCTGCTGATGGGCAGCCAGATCGAGCACCCGCGGCGGCCGTCGCTGCCGACCGGGCGCGCCGGAAGCATGTTCAAGAAACTCAAGACCTGGTTCCGCGGCGAGTTCTGACGCGGAACCCGTAGTGCCGGGCCTGGCCCGGTCGCAGTACCCGCAGTACCCGCATCACAACGCAACACCGGCAACACACAACCCACACAGCCGCAACGCCGGCATGCAGCAGGACGGCAGGACGCCCGAATGCCCATGCCAGCCAAAGCGGATACAACGAGGACACGGACATGGCGCATTTTGAACTGATCGAAAAGATGGCACCCAATGCGGTGATCAAGGTGGTTGGCGTGGGCGGCGGCGGCGGCAATGCCGTGGCGCACATGGTCAACTCGGCAGTGGATGGCGTGGAATTCATCACCGCCAACACCGACTCGCAGGCCATCAAGAATTGCGGTGCCAAGCTGCAGCTGCAGCTGGGTACCAACGTGACCAAGGGCCTGGGCGCAGGCGCGAACCCGGAAGTCGGCCGCCAGGCCGCGCTGGAAGACCGTGAGCGCATCATGGACGCCCTGCAGGGTGCGGACATGGTGTTCATCACCGCCGGCATGGGCGGTGGCACCGGCACCGGCGCTGCACCGGTGGTGGCGCAGCTGGCCAAGGAAATGGGCATCCTGACCGTGGCCGTGGTCACCAAGCCGTTCCCGTTCGAAGGCCGTCGCCGCATGCAGGTGGCGCTGAAGGGCATCGAGGAACTGAGCCAGCACTGCGACTCGCTGATCACCATTCCGAACGAGAAGCTGATCACCGTGCTGGGCCGCAACGCCACCATGATCCAGGCCTTCCGTGCCGCCAACGACGTGCTGCAGGGCGCCGTGCAGGGCATCGCCGACCTGATCGTGCGTCCGGGCCTGATCAACGTCGACTTCGCCGACGTGCGCACCGTCATGTCCGAAATGGGCCTGGCGATGATGGGTACCGGCACCGCCCGTGGCGATGACCGCGCCCAGGCTGCTGCCGAATCGGCCATCCAGAACCCGCTGCTGGACGACGTGAACCTGGCCGGTGCCAACGGCATCCTGGTCAACATCACCGCCGGTGCGGACTTCACCATGGCCGAGTTCGACGAGATCGGCCGCACCATCGACGGCTTCGCTTCGGAAGACGCCACCGTGGTGGTCGGCACCGTGCTCGACCCGGACATGCAGGATGAAGTGCGCGTGACCGTGGTTGCCACCGGCCTGAACCGCGTGTCGGCCAGCAAGACCCAGCGTCCGGGCGAGCGTGCGCCGATCAAGCTGGTCCGCAACGCCACCACCGGCCAGCCGGAATTCGGCGACTTCGACAACGGCGGCGACGCCGTGTCCAAGGCCGTGGGCGGTATGGGCCTGGGCCTGCGTCGTGCCAGCAGCGACACCGCTTCCGCTTCTGCGCCGTCGGCTCCGGCCGCTTCGGCTCCGGCGGCAGCTGAACTGCCCAACGATTACCTGGACATCCCGGCGTTCCTGCGCCGCCAGGCGGACTAAGCGGGGCGGCCCCGGGGTTGTCCTCCCCGGGTTGCGCCACCATGTCCTGAAAACGCGGGCGCCGGGCCAGGATGGGCCCGGCCGCCCTGCTTCATGTGCGTCCCATTGGCGCGCCGGTCTGTCCTGCCTGCCTTTCAGCCGGGGTAGGGGACCGTGCGTGTTAATCTAATGTGTCACTTCCGGTCCATCCCCCATGATCCAGCAACGCACCCTCAAGAACACGATCCGCGCCACCGGCGTTGGCCTGCACAGCGGTGACAAGGTCTACATGACCCTGCGCCCGGCACCGGTCAACCATGGCATCGTGTTCCGCCGCGTGGACCTGGACCCGGTGGTGGAAGTGCCGGCCAAGGCCGAGCTGGTCACCGAAGTGACCCTGTGCACCGGCCTGACCTGCAACGACGCCAAGATCCAGACCGTCGAACACCTGATGTCGGCGCTGGCCGGCCTGGGCGTTGACAACATCATCGTCGAACTGTCCTCGGCCGAGCTGCCGATCATGGACGGTTCGGCCGGCCCGTTCGTGTTCCTGCTGCAGTCGGCGGGCATCGTGGAACAGGATGCGCCCAAGCGCTTCATCCGCGTGCTGAAGACCGTGGAAGTGACCGAGGGCGACAAGGTGGCCCGCTTCACCCCCTATGAGGGCTACAAGCTGGGCTTCACCATCCAGTTCGACCACCCGATGATCCCGGCCAAGCAGTCCCGGCAGGAAATCGAGTTCTCGACGCTGGCCTACACCAAGGAAATCTCCCGCGCGCGTACCTTCGGCTTCATGCGCGACCTGGAATACATGCGCGAGCGCAACCTGGGCCTGGGCGGTTCGATGGACAATGCCATCGTGCTGGACGAGTTCCGCGTGCTCAATGAAGACGGCCTGCGCTACGCCGACGAATTCGTGCGCCACAAGATCCTCGACGCAATCGGCGACCTCTATCTGGCCGGTGGCCAGGTGCTGGGCGCCTACGAGGGCTTCAAGTCCGGCCACGCGCTCAACAACAAGCTGGTGCGCGCACTGATGGCCGACGCCACTGCCTGGGAATGGGTCAGCTTCGACTCGCCGGCCACCCCGGATCCGGTCGAATACGCTACCCCTGCTTACGCCTGATTTCTGCAGGTTGTTGAATCCAAAGAGAAAAGCGCCGCCTGAAAGGGCGGCGTTGTCGTTTCCGCAACGCGCATCGCATTCAGCATGCTTGACGGCCATCAAGGCCGGTTCGAGGTCACGGTTTTGTGAACCTGTTGGATCGGAAGCCTGAATTTAACGCGGTTTTAACAACAATCTAACGACAGGCCCCCGGATGGCAGCTAGGATGCGACCCGGCCCCCGAAATGTTTCACGCCGTGGTGACACGCGCGACGGGGAGCGGAGCCGGATGCTCCGTTGCTGTCAGGATCGCTTCTTCGGCTTCGAAGGAACGTCCTGCAGGCAAGCCAAGGCGTCGCGTAGCCCTTTGTGCGTGGCGGCTGAAACTGCGTGGGGTCCATTCCGGTTGTCGAGCGCTGGGGAGCGCGTGGGAGTGGGAGACGCAGTCTTGATGGTCACCCTGGTGGCCTTCAGCCCGATGGAACGGGCCGCGTCGAGCAACTGGGCTTCGGCAAGCCGCAACTTGGCATGCCAGACCGGGGATTCGACGAGAAAAACGAGGTGTTCCCCGTCCACATTGGCCAGCCGGCAACGGCTGCGCAGAGGTGGCGGCAACTGGGGGCGCAACTGACGGTCCAGCGCGTCGAGCCACAAGGCACGCCGCAGCGGGTTCCCGCTTTTGTCCGCCATCACCGCATCCAGCGCCGGCTTCGGCACTGACGCGGGGCGAACGCTGGATTTCGGCTCAGACATGAAAACTCACTGATGGCATTCAAAAAGATCGTAATCAAAACGCGTGAAGGACAGGCCAAGTCGTCGCCGATCGCGCGTTTGCGGTTCTATTTCGAGGACCGCCCCCGTGCCCTGCTGGGCAGCGTGCTCGGGGTAGGCTGCATTATCGGCCTTGCTGGCGGCATTGGCGCCAGCGCGCTGAATGATTCCCGGCTGCAGGCCAAGGTCGAGCGCCAGGATGCGGAACTGGCCAAGGTCAAGCGCGACGCGCAGACCCAGGTCAACGCACTGGCGGCCCGCCTCGGCGAGCTGCAGGCCCAGGCCACCCGCCTGAACGCCCTTGGCGAACGCCTGACCCAGATGGGCAAGCTGGAAGACGGCGAATTCGACTTCAACGAGACCCCCGGCCTCGGTGATGGCGATGCCGGCGGCCCGACCAGCGACATCCCGGTCAAGGACGTCAACGCCGACTTACAGGTGCTGGAGCAGCGCTTCGCTGCTTCAGGCCGCCAGCTGTCGGTGATGGAATCGCTGATGTTCGACCACCAGCTGCAGCAGAACGCCGTGCCCTCGCGCATGCCGATCCGCAACAGCTACGTGACTTCCGGCTTCGGCACCCGTGCCGACCCGTTCGGCCGCGGTGCCGCCACCCACAAGGGCATGGACTTCCACGCCAAGGTTGGTGACCCGGTGATGGCCGTGGCCGAGGGTGTGGTCAGCTTCGCCGGTGTGAAGGGCGGCTACGGCAACGTGGTCGATGTCGACCACGGTAACGGCTACGTCACCCGCTACGCGCACAATTCGCGCCTGGTGGTGAAGGCCGGCGACCTGGTCCGTGCCGGACAGGAAGTGGCCAAGGCCGGTTCCACCGGCCGTTCGACCGGCGCCCACGTGCACTTCGAGGTGTGGGAGAACGGCAACGTGGTCAACCCGCGCAAGTTCCTCGGCGACGGCGGCAATACGCCGGTCGGCCGCGTCAGCCGCGGCTGATGCCCGGGTCGGATCCCTTCCGCGCCGCGGAAGGGCTCTGACCCGACGCGGTTGATCTGGTAGTGCCGGCCGCTGGCCGGCAACCTCATGATCTTCGGCAGCATCGCGGATTGCCGGCCDGCGGCCGGCACTACCCCTCGGGGTTGAAACCTCAGCCGGCCGTCCCAAGCTACAATGGGTGTTGCCATCGACAGGGCGCCAGGCGCCCTGTTTCGTTTGCGGCGGACGGATCCCAAGGGGGAGGCCGGGCGTCGTGTCCATCCAACCCGGTTCCTTCAATGATCAACAGCCTGCTTACCCGCGTATTTGGCAGTCGTAACGAACGACAGCTGCGCCAGCTCAACCGCATCGTCGCCAAGATCAATGCGCTGGAGCCGGAGATCGAGAAGCTTTCCGACGAGCAGCTTCAGGCCAAGACGCCGGAGTTCAAGCAGCGCATCGCCGACGGTGAAGCCCTGGACAAGGTGCTGCCGGAAGCCTTCGCGGTCTGCCGCGAAGCCGGCCGCCGCGTGCTGGGCATGCGCCACTACGACGTGCAGCTGATCGGCGGCATGGTGCTTCACCTGGGCAAGATCGCAGAAATGCGCACCGGTGAAGGCAAGACCCTGGTGGCGACCCTGCCGGTGTACCTCAACGCGCTGGAAGGCAAGGGCGTGCACGTGGTCACCGTGAACGACTACCTGGCCCGCCGCGACGCCGCGCAGATGGGCAAGCTGTACAACTGGCTGGGCCTGAGCGTGGGCGTGGTCTACCCGGGCATGCCGCACAGCGACAAGCGCGAAGCCTATGCCGCCGACATCACCTACGGCACCAACAACGAATTCGGTTTCGACTACCTGCGCGACAACATGGCGCTGTCCAAGGCCGACCGCTACCAGCGCGGCCTGCACTACGCCATCGTCGACGAAGTCGACTCCATCCTGATCGACGAAGCGCGTACCCCGCTGATCATCTCCGGCCCGGCTGATGATTCCCCGGAGCTGTACATCCGCGTCAACCGCGTCGTGCCGAACCTGGTCAAGCAGGAAGCGGAAGACGGCGAAGGCGACTTCTGGGTCGACGAGAAGGGCAAGCAGGTGCACCTGTCCGAAGCAGGCATGGAGCACGCCGAGCAGCTGCTGGTCGAAGCCGGCATCCTCGATGGCGAGACCGAAGGCCTGTACGCGGCGCAGAACCTGACCGTCGTGCACCACCTCAATGCCGCCCTGCGCGCGCATGCCATCTACCAGCGTGACGTGGACTACATCGTGCGCGACGGCGAAGTGGTCATCGTCGACGAATTCACCGGCCGTACCCTGGCCGGCCGCCGCTGGTCCGACGGCCTGCACCAGGCGGTGGAGGCGAAGGAAGGCGTGCCGGTCCAGCGCGAAAACCAGACGCTGGCGAGCATCACCTTCCAGAACCTGTTCCGCATGTACAAGAAGCTGTCCGGCATGACCGGTACGGCCGATACCGAAGCGTTCGAGTTCCAGAGCATCTACGGCCTGGAAGTGGTGGTGATCCCGACCAACCGCCCGACCATCCGCAAGGACAGCCCGGACCAGGTGTTCCTCAACCGCAAGGGCAAGTTCAACGCGGTGCTGGCCGACATCGAAGAGTGCGCCAAGCGCGGCCAGCCGGTGCTGGTGGGTACCACCTCGATCGAAACCTCGGAAATGCTGTCCGAGCACCTGAGCAAGGCCGGCGTGAAGCACGAAGTGCTCAACGCCAAGCAGCACGACCGCGAAGCGACCATCGTCGCCAACGCCGGCCGTCCGGCGGCCGTGACCATCGCCACCAACATGGCCGGTCGCGGTACCGATATCGTGCTGGGCGGTTCGCTGGAAGCCGAGATCCACGCCCTGGGCGAGGACGCGACCGACGAGCAGAAGGCTGCGGTCAAGGCCGAATGGCAGAAGCGCCACGACGCGGTGAAGGCTGCCGGTGGCCTGCACATCGTTGGCACCGAGCGCCACGAATCGCGCCGTATCGACAACCAGCTGCGTGGCCGTTCGGGCCGCCAGGGTGACCCGGGTTCGTCCCGCTTCTACCTGTCGCTGGAAGACAACCTGATGCGCATCTTCGCCTCCGACTGGGTGCAGAAGGCCATGCGCATGATGGGCATGAAGGAAGACGACGTCATCGAGGACCGCCTGGTCAGCCGCCAGATCGAAAAGGCGCAGCGCAAGGTCGAGGCCCACAACTTCGACATCCGCAAGAACCTGCTGGACTTCGACGACGTCAACAACGACCAGCGCAAGGTGATCTACGCCCAGCGCGACGAGCTGCTGGACGCCGAGTCGGTGAAGGGCAACGTCGACGGCATCCGCGACGATGTGATCTTCGATGTGGTCGCCCGCTTCGTGCCGCCGAACTCGATCGACGAGCAGTGGGACCTGCGTGGCCTGGAAGCGACCCTGGAGTCGGACTTCGGCCTGCAGATGTCGCTGACCGGCCTGGTCAAGGAACACGAGGAACTGGACGCCGAGGCGATTGCCGCCAAGGTGCAGGAACGCGTGAACCAGCACTTCGCCGAGAAGGAAGCCGGCGTGGGCGAAGAGACCATGCGCGCGCTGGAGAAGCACGTGATGCTGACCGTGCTGGACCAGAGCTGGAAGGAACACCTGGCGCGCATGGACTACCTGCGCCAGGGCATCTACCTGCGTGGTTACGCGCAGAAGCAGCCGAAGCAGGAATACAAGAAGGAAGCCTTCGAGCTGTTCTCGGACATGCTGGAGAACGTCAAGCGCGAAGTGGTGACCCTGCTGTCGCGCGTGCGCGTGCGCAGCGACGAGGAAGTGCAGGCGCTGGAAGCGGCCGAGCGCCAGCAGGTGGAAGCCCGCCTGCGCCAGTCGCAGTTCCAGCATCAGGACGCGGGCGGCTACAGCGCCGACGAGGAAGCGGCGCAGGTGGAGGCCGAACGCCAGGGCGTGGCGCAGCTGCAGCGCGACGAGCCGAAGATCGGCCGCAATGATCCGTGCCCGTGCGGAAGTGGCAAGAAGTACAAGCACTGCCACGGCCAGCTGAGCTGATCCCGAAGAGCCCCGCGAAAGCGGGGCTTTTCTTTTCTGGTGCATGATCCTGGCCAGATCCGCGATTGCGCGGGCCGCCCTGTTCTGGGCATGCTTCCCCCATGCCTTCCCCCACCCGATCGATCCATGTCGTGGCCGCCGTCATCACCGACGCCCGGGGCCGCGTGCTGCTCAACCGCCGAACCGAGAACCGCGACATGGCCGGCCTGTGGGAGTTCCCGGGCGGCAAGCGTGAATCCGGCGAGACCTCCGAACAGGCGCTGGTGCGCGAACTGCGCGAAGAGCTGGGCATCGAGGCCGATGTCGGCGAGTGGCTGATGGACGTGCCGCAGCGCTACCCGGACAAGCACCTGACCCTGGAAGTGCGCCATGTGCGCAGCTGGAAGGGCACCCCGCGTGGGCGCGAGGGCCAGGCGATCACCTGGGTGGCGCCGGACAAGCTGGGCCGCTATTCGATGCCACCGGCCGATCTGCCGGTGGTGGCCGCGCTGCGCCAGCCCGACCGCTACCTGATCACCCCGGCGCCGGCCGACGATGAGGACGGCGTGCAGCACTGGCATGAACAGCTGCAGCGTGCGGTAGCAGGTGGCCAGCAGCGCATCCAGCTGCGCCTGCCGCCGGCGCATCCGCAGCGGCAGGCGATGGTCGAGCAGGTCGTGCGTGCGCATCGCCGCAGCGGCGTGCAGTGGCTGCTCAACCGCGATATCGAACTGGCGCGTGCGTTGGGCGTGGGCGTACACCTGGGCAGCGAACAGCTGCTGGAACTGTCGCAGCGCCCACTCCCCGAAGGCCAGCTGGTGGCCGCATCCTGCCACGACCTGCAGCAGCTGCAGGCGGCACAGCAGCTGGGCTGCGACTTCGCCGTGCTCGGCCCGGTGCAGGCCACGGACAGTCACCCGGATGCCGTGCCGCTGGGCTGGGATGCCTTCGCCGAGCTGCGTGCGCAGGTATCACTGCCGATCTACGCCCTGGGCGGCATGGGCCGCGGCCACATCACCGAAGCGCGCCGCCACGGCGGGCAGGGCATCGCCGCCATTCGTGGGCTGTGGCCGGCGTGATGCAAACAGGGTCGGATCCCCGCAACGCGGGGCTCTGACCCGATCGCCGGAATCCGGGGTCGGCGCCCTTTCGCTGGAAAGGGATCCGACCCCGGCCGATCACAAGGTGATCCAGAAACACCCGTACTGCCGCCGCAGCCCGAGCACCGTCGAGGCGCGCGCCACGCTGCCCGGCAACGTCTGCTCCAGGCGCAGGCCGACCGGATGCCGCACGGCCGGCGGCTCAGGGTCGTATTCCTGCGCAGCAGGGCTCTGGCCCTCCTCCGGTACTGCGACCTGGTCCTGCCTGGGATACACCGGCACCACGTCCACCAGCGGCCGCCGTGCCAGCGATTCCAGCTGGCCGAGAATGCGCTGCGCGCCCGCGTCGGACACCGCGCCCCACAGGTACAGTGAAGACAGCCGATTGACGTCGTTGCCGAGGATGCCGTTGCGCAATGCATCCACGAGCTCGCTCAGCCGGCGTGGGCAGCGTGCACCCAGCGTGTCGCGCGGCGCGGTGTTGCCGGTGGGGGCAGGCGGCGGCAGCCGTGACCGTGCGCCCACGCTGTCACAGGGACGGTCGGTGTAGACACTCTGGCCCTGCGCATCGGTACAGCGGTTCAGGCGCGTGGACTGCCCATGGGCAACGTGGGCCATCGTGCACAGCGGCAACAGCACCAGCAGGAGGGAAAGGCGGATCATCAGCGAAGGGTAGCGCTGATCAGGTCCGCATGGCGTGCTTTCAGCCCCGCAGCAGTTTCAGCACTGACGTGGTCGGCTTGGCCAGGTTCAAGGTGTAGAAGTGTAGGCCGGGCGCGCCGCCTTCGATCAGGCGCTGGCACAGCCTGGCCACCACTTCGGTGCCGAATGCACGTACCGACTCGGCGTCATCGCCGTAGGCCTGCATCTTGCGGCCGATCCAGCGCGGAATTTCCGCACCGCACTGTTCGGAGAAGCGGCGCAGCTGGCTGAAGTTGGCGATCGGCATGATGCCGGGCGTGATCGGTACCTGCACGCCGAGCCGGCGCACTTCGTCGACGAAGTGGAAGTAGGCATCCGGGTTGAAGAAGTACTGGGTGATCGCCGCATCGGCACCGGCATCGATCTTGGCCTTGAAGTGCTTCAGGTCGGCCAGCGCATCGGTCGCCTGCGGATGCGTTTCCGGATACGCGCCCACTTCGATGTGGAACGCGTCACCGTGCTCGGCGCGGATGAAGTCGATCAGCTCGGCGGCATAGCGCATGTCGCCGGGGAAGCCCATGCCCGAAGGCAGGTCACCGCGCAGCGCGACCAGGCGACGGCAGCCGATGGCGCGGTACAGCTTGAGCAGTTCGCGGATCTCCTGGCGGGTACCGCCGACGCAGGACAGGTGCGGCGCAGCGTCGAATCCGTGGTGCTGGTTGAGGTGGCGCACGGTTTCGGAGGTATAGCTCAGGGTCGAGCCGCCGGCGCCGAAGGTGCACGACACATACTGGGGATCGTAGTCCTTCAGCTTGGCCGCGGCACGGTCCAGCTGGCTGCGCTGTTCGTCGGTCTTGGGCGGATAGAACTCGAAGCTGATGGCGGTCATGGCGCGGGCGGCGGCGGCAGGTGCGGATCAGTATATCGCTTCATCAAGATGGATGTTGTCAATTTGTGCAAGTGCGCACCGTCCGTCGCCTGCGACCGTTCGCCCTGGCGATCGGCCGCTGCTCCGAAATCGCAACCCGGGTGCCGTGGCCGGCGGCACGCTGTTCCCATCCCGGCAACACCCACCCGATGAAGGAGCAGACGATGAAGATCTTCCTGGCACTCTGGTACGCAATGAAGGCGCTGGCCCGGCTGGCGATGATCGGCATGGCGATGGCCGTGCTGGGCTCCGGTTCGGCCCATGCGGCGGCCGCCACCGGCACCGGCAGGGTGCAGGTCGAGGTGGTCGGCAAGGGCCGTCCGCTGCTGATGATCCCCGGCCTCAACAGCAGCGCCGAGGTCTGGCGCGAGACGTGCCTGGCGCTGAAGAACGTGCAGTGCCACCTGGTGCAGCTGCCGGGCTTTGCCGGCGCGGCCCCTGCCGATCCGCGTCCGGCCGGCTTCCTGCCGGCGATGCGCGGGCAGCTGCTGGCCTACCTGCATGACCAGCAGCTGGGACCGGTGGTGGTGGTCGGCCACAGCCTCGGCGGCCTGCTGGGCCTGCAGGTGGCACAGGCAGAGCCGAAGGCGGTCAGCGCGCTGGTGGTGGTTGATGCACTGCCGTTCCTGCCGGCGGCGCGTGACCCGAACGCCACCGCAGACAGCGTGCGGCCGATGGCCGACCAGCTGCGCAAGGGCATGCTCGCCGCCGATGCCGCGCAGTGGCAGGCGCAGCTGAAGGCCGGCCTGCCGGGCATGACCCGCGATCCGCAGCGGCAGGCCGAGCTGGGTCGCTGGGGCGAAGCCAGCGACCGCCAGACCACGGCTGACGCCATGCACGCGGTGATGACCACCGACCTGCGTGACAGCATCGCCTCGATCAGCGCGCCGACGCTGGTGCTGGGCAGCTGGGCCGGTTACCAGCCGATGGGGGGTACCGAGGAAAGCACCCGCGCGGTGTTCCTTGCCCAGTACGCCAAGCTGCAGGGTGTACAGGTGGCGATGAGCGCGCAGGGGTTCCACTTCCTGATGTGGGATGATCCGCGCTGGCTGCAGGAGCAGCTGCGTCGCTTCCTGGCCGCGCATTCCTGATCGCGGTCCACTTCCCTGCCAACCGCCAAGGCCCCCATGGACGCCACCACCTCATCCGGCCGCTTCTGGACGCTCAATGCACTGGCATGGGCTGGCTATGCGATGTATGGGCTGTGGGTCGGGATGCGGATCGGTGGCGGCGTAGTGTTCAGCGGCATCGTGCTGATCACCGTCAGCGTGGCCGCCTGCCTGTGGTTGTGCAGCGGCGCGCTGCGCGCGGTTGCACTACGCCGGCACTGGTGGGAGGGCAGCCTGGGAAGCCTGGTGTTGAAGCTGGCTGCCGGTGTGGTGCTCGGCGCCAGCGTGGCGCAGGCGGTAACTGCCGCGCTGCTGCTGCCGGCGCTGGCGCTGGGCTGGGTGCAGCTGCCTGGCGGTCACGCCGATTACCAGTGGTCGTCGTTGCTGGTGTACTGGATGAACACCGCACTGTTCCTGCTGATGTGGACCGGTTTGTGGGCAGGCCTGCATGGTCTGCGCCGGGCCCGCCACAGTGAGCTGGCCCGCCTGCGCGCCGAGGCCGAGCGCAGCGCGCTGGAGCGCGATGCTCTTCGCGCACGTCTCAATCCGCACTTCATGTTCAATGCGCTGAACAACCTGCGCGCGCTGATCCTGGAAGATCCCGAGCGTGCGCGCGACATGGTCACGCGCCTGTCGCGCACGCTGCGCCAGGCGCTGGCGCACAATCGCAGCGAGCAGGTCACCCTGGCCGAGGAGCTGATGGTGGTGGACGATTACCTGGCCATCGAGGCGATCCACTTCGAGCAGCGCCTGCAGGTGCACCAGCACATCGATGCCGACGCCATGCAGGCACAATTGCCGGCGATGGCGTTGCAGCTGCTGGTGGAAAACGCGATCAAGCACGGCATCGCCAGTCGCCCCGGCGGTGGCGGGATAGAGATTCGGGCCACGTTGGACGACGACATGTTGCGCCTGCAGGTGGACAACCCGCTGGGCAGCGCCGGCGAGCCCACCCACGGGCATGGTGTTGGTCTGGCCTATCTGCGTGCCCAGCTCGGTTCACGTGGGCGTTTCAACCTGCAGCCGGTAGGCGATCGCATGCAGGCGCTGCTGGAGATTCCGCAATGAGTGGCGTACTGCGTGTACTGATCGTCGATGACGCGCGGCTGGCGCGGCAGGAGCTGCGTACGCTGTTGTCGGCGCTGCCGTGGGTGCAGTGCGTGGGCGAGGCCGACGATGTGCCCGCCGCACGCGAGGCGATCGCCATGCTGGCGCCGGACCTGGTGCTGCTGGATGTGCAGATGCCCTCCGGCAGTGGTTTCGATGTGCTGGACGGCCTGGAGACGGTGCCGGCGGTGGTGTTCGTCACCGCCTACGACACCTATGCCGTGCGCGCGTTCCAGGCCAATGCGCTGGACTATCTGGTGAAGCCGGTGGAAGCGCCGCGGCTGCTGGAGGCGCTGGAGCGGGCGCGCCAGCGCGACGTGGTTTCAGCCGAGGCGCCAGAGCTGCGTGGCACGCTGGGCGCGCAGGACCAGGTGTTCGTACGCGAGGGTGAACGCTGCTGGTTCGTGGCGGTGTCCGAGATCCGCCGGCTGGTGGTGGATGGCAACTACACGCGGCTGTGGTTCCGCGACCAGAACGCGCTGCTGACCCGCAGCCTGAGCGCGCTGGAGGCCCGCCTGCCGCCGGAGCTGTTCTTCCGTGCCAACCGCAACACCCTGGTCAACCTGCGCCGCATTCGCGGCGTAACGCCAAGCATTGCCGATGGCTACGATCTGACGCTGGACGACGGCAGTGAAGTGGACGTGTCGCGGCGGCAGGCGCGCGAGCTGCGCGAGCGGATGGCGTTGTAGCTGCGGCTACAGCTCGGCGCTGACCGGGCTGGTGAGGAAGCCCCACAGCAGGCGCGCCATCACCGCTGGTGAGCGTGCCTGTGAACGCGCATACGCCAGCAGGGCATCCAGCCGCGGGCGATCGTACAGGTGGCCGGCCAGCAGTACCGCGTGGATGCGACGGGTGTTTGCGGTGTCCTGCAGCGGGTCGCCATCGAGCAGCACCAGATCGGCGGCCTTGCCGACCTCGACGCTGCCATGTGATGCCTGCAGCTGCAGATGACGCGCGGCCTGCAGCGTGGCCGCACGCAGTACGTCGGCCTGGCTCAGGCCGGCGTGCCGCAGCCATTGCAGTTCATCGTGGTAGCGGAAGCCGCCCAACCCGGTATCGGTACCGACCAGCACGGGGACGCCCGCGCGATGCGCGGCACCGGTGAGCGCGAGGCCATGCGCGAAGTAGGCCTTCAGCGCCTCTTCGCCGCGCGACCCGGGGTAGCGGCTTACGGTTGCCTCCAGGTCGTCACGCCAGGCCCAGCGTGACAGTGGATCCAGGTAGGCCAGGCGTGGATCGTTGATGAAGGCGGGATCGCGTGCGCGTGCATCCTCCTCCCGGGTGACATGGGTCGGCACGAATGCTGCGCCGCTGGCCTGCATCAGGCCGAACGCTTCGTCACACAGCACGGGCTGATGACCACTGACCATCCGCTCGGCCAGAGCGGTCGGGTCTTCGCCATCGAGGGTGCCGCCACGCCACGCGGCTGCATGGTCGAAGCAATGCCGCACGAACAGATGGGCGTGTTCGAAGCTGCGCTGCCCCGCCTGCAAGGCCTCTTCCAGCCGCACCGCCCTGGGCAGGTGTCCAACCAGTGGACGCTGCAGCTGCCGTGCTTCGGTGGCCAGCCGCTGGTAGGTATCCGCACGCAGCCGGTTGTAGACCTTCAGAGCGTCGACACCGCGCGCGCTGTAGGTGCGTGCCCGCAACGCGGCAGCCTCCGGCGAGAGCGAAGGGTCCTCGAAATAGAAGCTGGCAACCTGTACGAAGCGTGGCGCGGCCTGCTGCCCGGCGATGGCCTGCCTGGTCCAGCGGCGCTTGTCGGCCACGCAGGCGATCAGCGGGTCGGTAGCCTGCGGGCAGTCCATCATGTCGCGGGTGCCGGTAATGCCATTGGCCAGCATCAGCGGGAACTGCAGCTGCGGCGACAACTGCAGTGCATGGGTATGCATGTCCCAGAAGCCGGGCACCAGCCAGCGGCCACCGGCATCAAGAACGGGCATTGTGGTGTCCCGTGGCACTTCGCCAATGGTGGTGATCGTGCCATTGCGCACTGTCACCGTGGTCGGTTCACTGACGTGGCCGCGCTCGACATGCACCACGCGGGCATTGACGATCACGCGGCTGTTGCCCGGCTCGGGCAACGGCGGTGCCGACAGCGGCCAGAGCAGAGCGGCGGCGAACAGCACTGGCGGCGCCAGCAGGAGGATGGCCAGGGCGATCGGCCATCGCCGACGGCGGGCGGAACGGGGCAACGCGCGTGCTGCATCCATGAGCCGGCGATCCTTGCATTGGGTCGCCCGCAGAGTGCTGCAAGCCGGACGCGGGCGCCAGTGACCATCGGCATCCGGCCCTGCCTGCCTCCGGGGCGGTTACCCTGTGCGGTGGAACTCCTGACCACGCCATGCCATGTCCATCGTCCTTACCGAATTCGCCCGTCCCCGCCTGTTCCCGCGCATGCCGCGCGGCAACACCATCCAGGACTGCACTGCCGAGCAGTTTGAAGCCCACCTCAACGCACACGCGCCGTTGAAAGTGCTCGAGGGCTACGCGCCGTTCTGCAAGCTGTTCGTCTACGAGAACTGGACCAGCACGCGCTGCCTGACGGTGCCGATCACCGATGCCAACCGCCACCTGCTGCGCAGCGGCTACGAGGCGCGCAATCGTGAAGAATTGCCGGTGCTGGTACGTTGGTTCGAAGGCGTGGAATCGCCGCGTGCGAACTATCTGGTGGTGATCCTGTACAGCGCGGAACAGCTGGCCAAGGAAGGTTCACCGATCGAGGCCGACTGGGGCATCGTCGGCTGCATCTACACCGCCGAGCCGGAAGAAGTGCCGATGGCGCCGATCACGATGATGCGCAATGCGCTGGGGGTGGAGGAGGGCGGCTCCGGCGTGTCGCTGGATCGCGAGGCCTATCAGCGCTCGGTCGCCTTCTGGGAGAGCAACGCCAACTGGCGGCCGTAAGCGGTCGTGATCATCCACGCATGGCGTGGATCCACGCGGCAGCGCAGTAGAGCCACGCCATGCGTGGCTGCACGGACCGCAGTAGAGCCACGCCATGCGTGGCTGCTTGCCCTTCAGACGGCCTTCCACTCCCACCACGGGTAATGGTACTCGCGGTCGATCGCCTGCCAATGCTGGCCGCACTGCGTGCAGGCAACGGTGTGGCAATCGCCCCAACCATCCTCGGCCTCCTGCAACGAGAGCCGCTGCATCTGTCCCTGTTCAAGCAGGCGACGCGGATCGAAGAACGGGTAGCGGGCATTGAGTGCGCACAGGCAGCCCTCGCGTGCCTGCCAGTAGCGCAATCGTTGCAGCGCGGCCTTGAGGTGGGCCTGGTTGCTGATCAGCATGCCGCCGAGCGCGACGCCCTGGCAGCGCTGTTCGATCAGGTCTGCATGCGCGGCCAACGAGTCCAACGATGAGGCACTGAACAGTCGTGCGACGGTTCGGGCGGCATCGGTGATGCGCGTTGCGTCGCGCGACAGCAGGTCCTGCAGCAGGACGTCGGCCTGAGCATCCTCAAGCCGGGGCGACGGCGTTGCGGACCACGGCCAGCGCATCAACGTGCCTTGCCGATCGCGGCGTAGTGGCCGGCGGTCAGGCGCAGCAGATCGGTGGGTGCCAGTTCGACTTCCAGGCCACGGCGTCCGGCGCTGACATGCAGCGCGGGCAACGCTTCGGCACTGGCATCCAGGAACGTGCGCAGGCGCTTTTTCTGCCCCAGCGGGCTGATACCTCCCACCAGGTAGCCAGTGGCGCGCTGTGCAGTATCGACGGCGGCCATCTCGCACTTCTTGCAGCCGGCCGCTTCGGCCAATGCCTTCAGGTCCAGCTGGCCGGCCACCGGCACGATCGCCACCAGCAGCTCGTGTGCCTCGGTGCTGGCCAGCAGGGTCTTGAACACCTGGGCCGGGTCGAGGCCGAGCTTGTCGACGGCCTCGCCGCCATACGATTCGGCGTGGGCGTCGTGCACGTAGCTGCGCACGGTGTGGGCGATCTTCTCGCGCTTGAGGAGGTTGATGGCCGGGGTCATGGAGGCATCGTAGCGCGGGGCGGAGGCGTTGCCTTGACCGAGGCTATTGTTCCCGCTCCGGGTGGGGAACATCCACGCATGGCGGGATCTACTGGCGGTTGGGTGGGGAACATCCACGCATGGCGTGGATCTTATCTCTTGCCGATCTGGCACTTTGGGTGCCGAGAGCCCGGCGTGGGCGACCGTGTGGATCTAGGTCTTTCGACCGTGAAGTAGCTTGGGTCCCCACGCCGG
>NZ_RAVT01000048.1 GCF_013464915.1 Stenotrophomonas maltophilia | reverse complement strand
CCCCCCCCCCCCCCCCCCCCCCCCCCCCCCCCCCCCCCCCGCCCTCTGACAGTTTCCGGTGGCCGCCCGCCACGGAAGAAAGAAGAGCAACAGCGGGTCGCGCGCTGCGCTTGCTCGCAGCCGAGCATGGCTATGCCGGTCGTCCTGACCGGCACCCTCCGGGCCGTAGCAATCGACGTTGGCAGCGGCTCCTGCCGCTGCCTTCGGCTCTACAGGAAGCAGAAGCAGAAAAAGAAAAAGGACGCGGCGAACGCCGCGTCCTTTTTGTTTTCCATCAGTTCGTCAGTACACAAACGCTCTTGCCCACCGTCACCGGGAAACTGTCGAAGGTGGGACGGGGGCGGCTGGCAGGACCGTTGGCGCCATGGATGGCGCCATCGAGCCCCCAAGGACGGGTTTACGGCGTGTCCTGCCAGCCGCCCCCGTCCCGCCAAACCATCTGCAACCCAGAGCCGCTTTGGCTTTGGTAGTTGCTTTCAGCTTCTGCCCGACGCAGGCGGACCACCGCGCGTCAGCGCGGCGCCTCCACATCCAACCCGATCGGGCAGCTCACGCCGGTGCCGCCGATGCCGCAGTAACCGTTCGGGTTCTTCGCCAGGTACTGCTGGTGGTAATCCTCGGCGTAGTAGTACTCCGGCGCCGGGTACACGATCTCGGTGGTGATCGGACCGTAACCGGCGGCGTCCAGCTGCGCCTGGTAGGCCTCGCGGCTGGCCAGCGCGGCCTTGTACTGGGCCTCGTCGGTCGCGTGGATCGCCGAGCGGTACTGGGTGCCGGTGTCGTTGCCCTGGCGCATGCCCTGGGTCGGGTCGTGGCTTTCCCAGAACAGCTGCAGCAGCCGCTCCAGGCTCACCACCGCCGGGTCGAACACCACCTGCACCACTTCAGTGTGGCCAGTCAGGCCCGAGCAGACCTCTTCATAGGTCGGGTTCGGGGTGGTGCCACCGGCATAGCCCACCGAGGTGCTGTACACGCCCGGTTCGGTCCAGAACTTGCGCTCGGCGCCCCAGAAACAACCCAGCGCGAAACGGATCTGCTGCAGGCCGGCGAAACGGTCCTTCAGCGGATGGCTGTTCACGAAGTGCCGGTTGCTGTGCAGCGGCAACGGTTGGTCACGCCCCGGCAGGGCTTCTTCCGGGCGCGGCAGGCGCTGCTTGAAGGCGCCGATGCCGAGGATGCCCTGGCCAATTCCCAACATGATGCGCTCCTACGCCGGAAGGCCGGCTATGTCGTCTGCATCTGAAATGGGGCCGGACGGGGCTTGGCCCAAGTCCAGCGCGGCGACGATGTCCTCGGCCTGCGGCCGCGCCGCGTCGGGGATGCCGACCCGCAGTACGCCGAACAGCGGCAGCTCGCCCATCCCGCCCAGCAGCTGCTCGCCGAACACGAAGGCCGGGATGCCGGCGTCTTCCAATGCGTGCTTGACCAGGTGGGCGTCGAACAGGTTGTCGGCCTTGTACACGATGTGCATGCGGCGGCTCCGTGGGACAGGGTTCCAGCATACGCCCGGGGGCTGAATGGTGGTGGTGCGTTCTGCCGGCCAGCGGCCGGCACTACCGGAAGAGGGGGTGCCGGCACTACCGGAAGAGGGGTTGGTAGTGCCGGCCGCTGGCCGGCATTCCCACACCCCGCCGGGCAGCCCTGCCCCTTACGCGCTAAACTGTTGGTCTTTCTGCCTTTCTCTTCGCCGACTCATGTCCGAGCACACCCCCGCCAGCCCCGAGACCCCCGCCGACAGCCACGAGAAGCGCGATTTCATCCGCCAGATCGTGCGCGAGGACCTGGCCAGCGGAAAGCACCAGGCGATCAAGACCCGCTTCCCGCCGGAACCGAATGGCTACCTGCACATCGGCCATGCCAAGTCGATCTGCCTGAACTTCGGCATCGCCGGCGAGTTCAGCGGCGTCTGCAACCTGCGCTTCGACGACACCAACCCGGCCAAGGAAGACCCGGAATACGTGGCCGCGATCCAGGACGACGTGCGCTGGCTGGGTTTCGAATGGAACGAGCTGCGCCACGCTTCTGACTACTTCCAGACCTATTACCTGGCCGCCGAGAAGCTGATCGAACAGGGCAAGGCCTATGTCTGCGACCTGTCGGCCGAGGAAGTGCGCGCCTACCGCGGCACCCTGACCGAGCCGGGCCGTCCGTCGCCGTGGCGCGACCGCAGCGTCGAGGAGAACCTCGACCTGTTCCGCCGCATGCGCGCCGGTGAATTCCCGGATGGCGCGCGCACCGTCCGCGCCAAGATCGACATGGCCAGCGGCAACATCAACCTGCGCGATCCGGCGCTATACCGCATCAAGCACGTCGAGCACCAGAACACCGGCAACGCGTGGCCGATCTACCCGATGTACGACTTCGCCCACGCCCTGGGGGATTCGATCGAGGGCATCACCCACTCGCTGTGCACGCTGGAATTCGAAGACCACCGCCCGCTGTACGACTGGTGCGTGGACAACGTCGATTTCGCCCATGACGATGCGCTGACCCAGCCGCTGGTCGACGCCGGCCTGCCGCGCGAAGCCGCCAAGCCGCGCCAGATCGAGTTCTCGCGCCTGAACATCAACTACACGGTGATGAGCAAGCGCAAGCTGATGGCGCTGGTCACCGAACAGCTGGTGGACGGTTGGGAAGACCCGCGCATGCCGACCCTGCAGGGGCTGCGTCGCCGTGGCTACACCCCGGCCGCGATGCGCCTGTTCGCCGAGCGCGTCGGTATCAGCAAGCAGAATTCGCTGATCGACTTCAGCGTGCTCGAAGGCGCGCTGCGCGAAGACCTGGACAGCGCCGCGCCACGCCGCATGGCGGTAGTCGACCCGGTCAAGCTGGTGCTGACCAACCTGCCGGAAGGCCATGAGGAGCAGCTGACCTTCAGCAACCACCCGAAGGACGAAAGCTTCGGCAGCCGCCAGGTGCCGTTCGCGCGCGAAGTGTGGATCGACCGCGAGGACTTCGCCGAAGTGCCGCCGAAGGGCTGGAAGCGCCTGGTGCCGGGTGGTGAAGTGCGCCTGCGCGGCGCCGGCATCATCCGCTGCGACGAAGTGATCAAGGATGCCGACGGCACCATCACCGAACTGCGTGGCTGGCTGGATCCGGAATCGCGTCCGGGCATGGAAGGCGCCAACCGCAAGGTGAAGGGCACCATCCACTGGGTCAGCGCCGTGCATGGCGTGCCGGCGGAAATCCGTCTGTACGACCGCCTGTTCTCGGTGCCGAACCCGGACGACGAATCGGAAGGCAAGACCTACCGCGATTACCTGAACCCGGAATCGCGCCGCACCGTCACCGGCTATGTCGAACCAGCTGCGGCCAGCGCTGCGCCGGAACAGTCGTTCCAGTTCGAGCGTACCGGCTACTTCGTCGCCGACCGCCGCGACCACACCGAGGCCAAGCCCGTGTTCAACCGCAGCGTGACCCTGCGCGACACCTGGTCGGCCTGAGGACCTGCGCGGGCGCCAGGACGGCGCCCGCACGACCGCGACGATGATCACCGCCCTGTCCGTCCTGTTCTGGTTCATCTCGCAGCATCCGCTGCTGACGTTCTTTGCAGCGATGGTGCTGGCCGGCCTGGTGTCGTGGTGGCGGCGCTTCCCGGGCTACGCCATCGTGGTGTTCCCGCTGGCGATGCTCAACATGTTCCTCGGCCACTTCCTCAACGCCACCTTCCTCAATGCGGTGGGCGAGCGCGGTGAGGCGGTGATCGTCAAGGCCGAGGAAACCAATTCCACGCTCAACGAACAGTACATCTGGCGTTACGAAGCGGTGGTGCGCACCGCCGAGGGCCGCGATGTGGAAGTGGTGTTCCACACCAACACCGCCTCGCTGTGGCCGCTGGAAAACGCCATCCGCATCCCGGCGCAGAACCAGCCATTCGTGGTGAAGTACACGCCGGGCTTCCCGCGCAACTTCGTCATCCTCACCAACGAATCCCCGCACGGCATCGCCCAGGCCCGCGCCAGCGCACGCGAGCGCGTGGAGGTGGCGGCACGCAAGCTGCATTTCAGCCCGGGCAATGCCGACTTCCGTGCGGACTATCGCCGCGAGCTGGACACCTGGCTGCGTGATCATGGCAACGATCCGCAGCAGCAGTCCGACGCGCAGCGCTATCGTGCCGAGCGCGACGCACTCGACCATTGACACCCGGCCCAGCCTGGATGTCCCACCCGATCCATCCACAGGCCTGACATGACCACCACCTCCACCGCGCTCCTCCCGCTGCTGCAGCAGGTCCTGCAGGACGCCGGCATCGCCTGCCGCATCGACGGCGGCGCACTGCTGCTGGACAGCGGGCTGCGCCTGACCCCTCACGCAATGGCCGCGCACGCGCGCGACAATGGCGGCTGGCAGACGTCCACGGTCATCGAGGCACAGCACCCCATCCTGTTCGCTGATGGCCTGTTCGAGTACCAGCACGCCAACGGTGCCGACGAACGGGCCTCGCTGCTGTCCGGCTTCCAGGCCTGGGTGCGGGTGGACCTGGCGACCCTGCAGACTGCAGTGGGCGCCGACGACGCACAGGGCCTGCCGATGATGGGCCTGACCTACCCGACCGGCGACGACGGCGAGGAACACGAGCGCACCGTGGTGCTGGGGCCGTTGGCGCACTACCGCGCGCAGGACGTGGATGCCTCCACCTGCAGCGAAGACGATCATGGTTCCTGCCCCTGCTGCCTGTTCACCAGGAGCATGGACGCCTTCGACGAACTGCTGAAGGCGCGCCAGTTCCTGGCCATCCGCCTGTTCGCCTCGCGCGATGCCGATGGCCTGTGCGAGGCCGATTGCCGGGTCAACGGCCACGACTTTGCCGCCGCTCTGCCCCTGTTGCGCGCCTACGCGGCCAGCTGGCCGCAGGCCGGGCTGGAATTCCGCAAGCAGTACGTGGTGATCCGCACCGGCTCGCCGGGCTGACCCACCGCCACGCCCGATACAGGCCGGTGCGGCTACACTGCGCGCCGGTTTCCCAAGCAACCGCACTTTTTCCCATCCCACACGAGGCACCCCCGCGATGCTGTACGCGCAAGTCCACCTGACCCTTCCCGCCTGGATCCACGACCAGATCGACCTGGATCGTCGATATCCGGGCGATGAGGCCAAGGTCGCGCTGGCGATCGAGCTGTCGCGGCTGAACGTCGAGCACGCCAGTGGCGGCCCGTTCGGTGCGGTGGTGTTCGGCCCGGACGACAAGGTCATCGCCGCAGGCGTGAACCGGGTGATGCCGCACGCGACCTCGCTGGCGCACGCCGAGAACATGGCCTACATGCTGGCCCAGCAGCGCCTGCAGACCCCGCGCCTGAATGCGGTGCTGTCGCCGGTCACCCTGGCCACCAGCTCGCAGCCGTGCTGCCAGTGCTACGGCGCCACGGTGTGGGCCGGCATCGACCGCCTGCTGATCGGCGCCAACTCGGCCGATGTCGAGGAACTCACTCCGTTCGACGAAGGCCCGCTGCCGGCCGACTGGGTGGGTGAACTCAACAAGCGTGGCATCGAAGTGGTGCAGGGCCTGAACCGCGACGCCGCGCGCAGCGTGCTGCGTGCCTATGGGGAAAGCGATGGCGCCCGTTACTGAAACCGGCATCGGCCTGCTGTGCCTGTGCCGGCAGGGCTTCGAGCCCGAGCTGGCCGGCGAGCTGCAGTTCCGCGCGGGCGAAGCCGGTTTCGCCGGCTATGCGCGCACCCAGCGCAATGATGGCTACGTACTGTTCATGTGCGACGAAGCCGCCGCGCTGGCGCCCCGCCTGCGCTGGCGCGAGCTGATCTTCGCGCGGCAGAAGCTGGTGGTGCTGGCCGAACTGCCGCAGCTGGACCCGGCCGACCGCATCACCCCGATGCTCGACGTGCTGGCCGATGCGCCGCGCTTCGGCGACCTGTGGGTGGAACACCCGGACTCGGACGCCGGCAAGCCGCTGTCCGGGCTTGCCCGCGCCTTCGGCAACGCGCTGCGCCCGGCGCTGCGCAAGGCCGGCAAGCTGACCGACAAGCCGAACAACCGCCTGCCGCGCCTGCACGTGGTGTTCGTCGACGGCACCCATGCCTTTGTCTGCGTGGCCGACCCGGCCGACAGCGCGCCGTGGGCCTTGGGCATTCCACGCCTGAAGCTGCTGCCCGAAGCGCCCTCGCGTTCGGCACTGAAGCTGGACGAAGCGCTGCTGACCCTGCTGACCCCGGAAGAACGTGAAGCGCTGGCCAAGCCTGGAATGCGCGCGGCCGACCTTGGCGCCGCTCCCGGCGGCTGGACCTGGGTGCTGACCCGCCAGCACATGCACGTGCTGAGCATCGACAATGGCCCGCTGCGCCAGCACGTGCTGGACACCGGCCTGGTCGAGCACCTGCGCGCCGATGGCTTCCACTGGCATCCCGAGCAACCGCTGGACTGGATGGTCTGCGACATGGTCGAGCAACCGCGCCGCGTCGCCGAGCGCATGGCCACCTGGTTCCGCGAAGGCTGGTGCCGGCACGCGATCTTCAACCTGAAGCTGCCGATGAAGAAGCGCTGGGACGAGACCCGGCTGTGCCTGGACCTGTTCCAGGACCAGGCCGGCAAGCCGCTGGTGGTACGCGCCAAGCAGCTGTACCACGACCGTGAGGAGATTACGGTACTGGCCTCGCCGCTGCGTTGAGGGACATGCACGCCGGGCATGGCCCGGCGCTACCAAGGAGGAAGAACCCATGCAAGGTCGTTCGATTGCACTGCTGGCCGTTCTGCTGATGAGCACAACGGCGATGGCCCAGCAGCTGCCGCACACCCCTGCGCAGAGCCAGCCGCTGGGCCCCACCGGCGGCGCGATCCGCCAGCAACCGCTGGATGCCGGCCGGGTCAGCGGCAGCGTCGAGATTGCACAGCCGGCCGGTGAGGCACAGGTAACCGTACGCTCGCTGGAACCAAGCAGCGTGGTCGGCCAGTACCGCATCCACTTCGCTGCGCTGGACGTGAATGGCGATGGTTTCATCAGCCGCGAGGAAGCGCAGGCCAACCCGGCGCTGGCCGATGAGTTCAATGCGTTGGACGTGAAGCGTCGCGGCAAGCTGGATCGTGCCGACCTGGCCGGTTGGCTGGTTGATTGAAAAAGGGGACGGAGGGGATTAAGTCGCATGTGCACATACGACTTAATCCCCTCCGTCCCTTTTTTGCATCAGACCCCGGCGGCGCGCTTCCAGAACGCCTGCACCAGCGGCGGCCATCTGCCGACGCAGCCCAGCGCGCGGCCGCGGGCCAGGGTCAGGTGCATTTCGTCGTTGGAGAACAGGCGGTTGATCGCGTCGAAGCTGTAGGCGGCGATCTGGTTGTCGCTGCGGCGTTCGCGCGCCCAGCGCTGCAGGCGCTGCGGCGACAGGCGCGGCTGGCCGCGGCGTTCGGCCGACGGCGCCAGCCACTGCTGCAGGGCGGCGACATCGCGCAGGCCCAGGTTCACGCCCTGCCCGGCCAGCGGATGCACCACATGCGCGGCATCTCCCAATGCCAGCACGCGGCCGGCCACGTAGTGGCGGGCCAGCTGGCGGCGCAGCGGGAACGCTGCACGCGGTGATGCCAGGCGCAGGTCTCCCAGGCGTGCAGCGAAGGCGCGGGTCAGTTCGCGGTTGAACGCATCCTCGTCCAGGGCGAGCACGCGCGCGGCCTCATCCTCGGGCAGGGTCCAGACGATCGAGCTGCGACGCTCGGCCACCGGCAGCAACGCCAGCGGACCGGTCGGCAGGAAGCGCTGCCAGGCGGTGGCCTGGTTGGGAAGATCGCTGTCCACGTAGGCCACCACGCCACGCTGGTGGTAATCGTGCCGCTCCACCTCGATCCCGGCCAGCTGGCGCAGGGTCGATTCGGCACCATCGGCGGCCACCGCCAACGACGCTTCGAGGCGACGACCGTCGTCCAGGCGCAGGCGCACGCTGTCCTCGTCCTGCTCCAGCGCTTCCACCCGTGCCGGGCAATGCAGCTGCACGCCCGCCGCGGGCAGCGCCGCCCACAGGCGGTCCTGCAGCAGTCCGTTCTCGACGATGTAGCCCAGCTCACGACGGCCGAAGCGATCAGCGTCGAACAGCAGATCCTCGCCACCCGCAGCATCCCATACCTGCATGCGCCGGTAAGGCCAGGCGCGGGCCTGCGCGATCGCCGGCCACACGCCAAGGCGGTTCAACAGCTGCACGTTGTCGGCAGCGAACGCGAACACGCGCAGGTCCGGTTGTGCAACCTGCCACGCTGCCGGTTCACGGCCTTCCACCAGTGCAACCGACAGGCCGGCGTCGGCCAGCGCCAACGCGCAGGCGGCACCGACCACGCCACCGCCGACGATGGCCACATCCAGTCGTGCGCGGCGGCTCATGCGGCTTCTCCGCGGCACAACCGCGGTACTTCGCCACGGAAGCCCATCGCGCCACCGACCAGCATCGACTGTACCGAGGCACGTTGTGCGGCCACCAGGCCGAGACTGCGCAGCGGCCGCATCAGCGGCGCCGGGTTGCTGGTCAGCCGCGCCAGGCCTCCGGAGAACGCCACGGTCTGCCGGCGATCCTCCACGCGGCGCGCGACATAGGCCTGCAGCAACGCATCACTACCGGCATCATCGATGGAATCTTCCAGCAGTTCGGCCAGGGTCAGCGCATCGCGCAGGCCCAGGTTGAAGCCCTGTGCCCCCAGCGGGTGGATGGTCTGCGCGGCATTGCCGAGCAGCACCGTGCGTTCACCGGCCAACGCGCGCGACAGCACCTGGATCAGCGGATAGGCACTGCGTGGGCCGGAGTCGAGCAGGCGGCCGGCACGCCAGCCGATCGCATCCTGCAGGCGCTGCAGCCAGGCCGCATCGTCCAGCGCCATCACGGCATCGGCCTGATCACGAGCGACGCCATGCACGGTACCGAAATGGCGGTCGCCGCGTGGCAGCAGGGCGGTCGGGCCGGTGTCGGTGAAGCGCTCCCAGGCCGTGCCGTCCGGCGCACGCTGGCTGCGCACGCGGGCCACGAACAGGGTCTGCTGGAAATCATGGCGATCGACCTCGATGCCCAGCGCACCACGCACGCCACTGGTCGTACCGTCGGCACCCACCACCAGCCGTGCCAGCACTACGCGCTCGCCGGCCTCGTCGGCGACCCGCACCTGGCGGTAGCCGTCGACCACCTCGCCCAGGCCCAGGAACCGCATCGGCCGGTAACGGTGCAGCCGCGGCAGCTCCTGCAGGCGCGCTTCCAGCGCCTGGCCGAAGTCGCGGGCGACCACCACCTGGCCGAACCATGGCCGGTCATAATCGGCCGCCTCCAGCTGCACACGGCCGAAATCGCCGGCGCGGCTGACGTGGATGCGCCGGATGGGGCCCGGCGCCATCGCCAGTTTCTGCATTACCCCCAGCGCGGTCAGCGCGTTGACGGTGGCTGCGGCGAAACTGAGGTTGCGCTGGTCGAACACCGCCGGCAGCTCGCCGGCCGGGCTGGCCTCGAGCAGGCCCACGTCGCGGCCGAGGCGGTCCAGGGCAATGGCCAGGCTGGCGCCGACCAGGCCACCACCGACAATCAGCACGTCATGTCGTTCACTCATGTGTTCATGATACGCGCTCGCCCCGTCTGTACGCCGAACGGCCGGTCCTGCGCCAACCCGCGCGGCGGGCTAGAATGAAACCTGAATCCGCTCCGGGCCCGCCTCCATGTCCGACACTGCCAACCGCGCCTTCGTCCTGTCCGTACTCGTACTGGTGCTGGCGGCGACCCGGGTCAACCACTTCGCGGCGATCCCCGATGCCTCGTGGGCGGTGTTCTTCATCGGTGGCTTCTACCTGGCGCGCTGGACGCGCTGGGCGTTCCCGCTGCTGATGGTGTTCGCGGTGCTGGTCGACTGGATCGTGATCCGCAGCAGCGGCCTGGACTTCTGGCAGCACTACTGCGTGTCGCCGGGCTACTGGCTGCTGCTGCCGGCGTATTTCTCGCTGTGGGCCGGCGGCATGCTGCTGGGCCGCAACTATCAGACCGCGCGCTGGCCGGTGCTGGCCAAGGGCGCGCTGCTGCTGGTGGCCTCGGTGGCGGTCTGCCACCTGCTGGCGCAGGGCGGTTTCTACTGGAGCAGCCGCAACGTGGCCGAGCCGACCCTGGCCGGCTGGGCGCAGAACTACGCGCAGTGGTTCGGCCCCTACCTGCGCACCACCGCCATCTACGTGGCGCTGGCCGCCGCGCTGCAGCTGGCCGTGGAGCAGGTGCTGAAGCTCCAGCAGGCCCGCCGCGATATCCGGCACTGAGCCACGCCATGGGTCATCGCCTCTCGCGCATCTACACCCGCACCGGCGACGACGGCAGTACCGGCCTCGGTGACGGCCAGCGCGTCGCCAAGGATGACGCCCGGGTGGCGTCCTACGGCACCGTCGACGAGGCCAACGCCGCGCTCGGCCTGCTGCTGGCGGCGCCGTTGCCGGAGGACGTACGCGCACTGGTCGTGCACCTGCAGCACCAGCTGTTCGACCTGGGTGCCGAGCTTTGCATCCCCGGCCACGCCGCGATCCACGCCGCCGATGTCTCGGCACTGGAGCAGCAGCTGGACCACTACAACGCCGGCCTGCCGATGCTGAAGGAGTTCATCCTGCCGGCCGGGGGCGAGGGGGCTGCGCGCTGCCATCTGGCGCGCACCATTGTCCGCCGCGCCGAGCGCGAGACGGTCACCCTGGCCCGCCACGAAGCCGTGCGCAGCGAGGCGCTGCAGTACCTCAACCGGCTGTCGGACCTGCTGTTCGTGCTGGCCCGGGTGCTGGCCCGTGCCGACGGCCAGGGCGAGGCGCTGTGGCAACCGCAGCAGCGACAGCGCTGAGTCGGCACGATGCTGGTCTACACCCATCCGTCCTGCCTGCTGCACGACCCCGGCCGCGGCCACCCGGAGTGCCCGCAACGCCTGCAGTACGTACTCGATGCGCTGCATGCGGCCTTCCCTGGGCAGCTCGAATGGCGCGAGGCGCCTCCGGCCAAGTTCGGTGAGCTGACCCGGGTCCACGACAGCGCCCTGCTGGACTTCGTGCTGCAGCCGCAGAGCGTGCCGCTGCGCCAGCTGGACATGGACACCTGGACCTCGCCAGGCTCGGCCAGTGCCGCCGTGCACGCCGCCGGTGCCGGCGTGGCCGCGGTCGATGCGGTGATGCTGGGCGACGACCCTGTGGCCTTCTGCGCGGTGCGTCCGCCCGGCCACCACGCCACCAGCAGCACGGCGATGGGCTTCTGCCTGCTCAACAACATCGCCATCGCTGCTGCCTATGCCCGCGACCGTCATGGCCTGGAGCGGATCGCGGTGGTCGATTTCGACGTGCACCACGGCAATGGCACCCAGGACATCTTCCAGCACGATGCCCGGGTCTCGTACTACAGCACGCACCAGGCCGGGCTGTTCCCCAACTCCGGCCTGCGCCGCGACCGCGGCGCAGGCAACCTGATGAACATCCTGCTGCCCCCCGGCAGCGGTGGCTTCCGCTTCCGCAACGTCTGGGCCGACGAGATGCTGCCGGCCATCGACGACTTCCGCCCGCAGCTGTTGCTGATTTCGGCCGGCTTCGACGCCCACCTGCGCGACCCGCAGGCCGACCTGATGCTGGAAACCGAGGATTTCGCCTGGATCACCGGTGAACTGCATGCGCTGGCACGCCGCCACGGGGCCGGCCGGGTGGTGTCGATGCTGGAGGGCGGCTATGACCTGCAGGCACTGGCCGAGTGCAGTGTGGCCCATGTCCAGGCCCTGATCTCAGCTGCTGGCGGCAACGCTGCCGGATGAACCCGAACCGGCAACCTCCGGCGCCCTTCATTGCCCCTATGCAAGGGATGGGGCAAGCTACCGTCCGTTTTCGCCCGAATCCGAACCGCGTGCGCCGAGCCCTCCGCCTGCTTCCCCTGCCTCTGAGCATCGCCATCAGCCTGCCGGTGATGGCCGATGAAAAGCCGCTCAACTGGGGCCTGTGCCCGGCCACCGACGTCATCCCCGCGTTCACCGACGCCCCGACCCCGGTCCCCGGCCAGGACAAGGCCAGCGCCGCCGCCGCGCGCGAGCAGCAGCCGACCGACATCGAGGGTGACCAGCTGCTGGGCACCACCACCGTGCCGCAGTACGAAGGCAACGTGGCGCTGCGCCGTGGCGACCAGTTCGTCGGTACCGACAAGCTCAGCTTCGATACCGAGACCGGCAACTACATCGCCGACGGCAATGTGCGCTACCAGGACGGGTCGATCCGGATGGTCGCCAAGCGTGCCGAGGGCAACCAGGAAAGCGACACCCACAAGATCACCGACATCCAGTACCAGCTGGTGTCGCGCCGCGGCAACGGCGATGCCGAATCGGTCGACCTGCAGGGTGCGGTCGGCCAGATGCACCGCTCCACCTACACCACCTGCGACCCCTCGCAGCCAGTGTGGAAGCTGTCGGCACCGCAGATCGAAGTGGACAACGACGAGGGCTTCGGCACCGCGCGCAACGCCGTGCTGCGCATCGGCAAGGTGCCGGTGCTGTGGGCGCCGTACTTCAAGTTCCCGATCGATGACCGCCGCAAGACCGGCCTGCTGTTCCCGCAGCTGGGCATGTCCGGGCGCAACGGCTTCGACTACGCCCAGCCGATCTACTTCAACCTGGCGCCGAACTACGACGACACGCTGACCCCGCGCTACATGAGCCGGCGCGGCCTGCTGCTCGACAACGAGTTCCGCTACCTCTACAACGGCGGCCGCGGCGAGGTGTTGACCTCGTTCATGCCCAACGACCGCCTGCGCGACCGTGACCGCGGCCGGGTGATGTTCAGCGGCTACCACAACGTGGACAGCCACTGGCAGGCCCGTGCCAACCTGGCCTGGGTCAGCGACGAGCGCTATGTCGAGGATTTCGCCAACCGCCTGGTGGGGGTGACCGCCTCCAACCTGCAGAGCACGGTGGGCCTGTATGGCACCGGCACGAACTGGACGGCCGGCATCATGGCCGACCGCTGGCAGCTGACCGACTACACCCTCGACGAGCGCGCCCTGCCCTACAACCGCCAGCCGCGCCTGTACTTCAACTGGGACAAGCCGGTCCGCTCATGGCTGGAAACCGGCATCTACGCCGAAGCCGTGCGCTTCACCCACGACGACATCAACTTCAAGAACGCCGTCGGCACCGGCGAGGATCTGCAGTACACGCGGACGGGCCAACAGCTCACCTCCGGCGTTGGTGTCAGCGGTGGTTCGCGACTGGACGTGAAGCCGTATGTGTCGTTCCCGATCAGCGGCGCAGCCTGGTATGTGACCCCGACCCTGGCCTACCGCTACACCGCCTACCAGCTGGATCGCGGCCTGGTCGACGGCGTCAACGGCATCCAGGCCCAGATCCTGCGTTCGCAGGGCATCGACCCGAACACGGCCACGCCCGAGCAGCTGCGCGGCAATACCTCGCCCAGCCGCAGCCTGCCGATCGGCAGCATCGATGCCGGCCTGTTCTTCGACCGCGAAACCAGCATCCGCGGCAAGTCCTTCCTGCAGACCCTGGAACCGCGCCTGTTCTACTTGCGCACGCCGTACCGCAACCAGGACGAGCTGCCGATCTTCGATACCCGCGACTTCACCTTCAGCTGGGGCCAGCTGTTCCGCGACTCGCGCTATACCGGCGCCGACCGCCAGAACGACGCCAACCAGCTGACCCTGGCGCTGAGTACCCGCTTCATCGACCAGACCACCGGCAAGGAACGTTTCTCGGCCTCGATCGGCCAGATCCAGTACTTCGATGAGTCACGGGTGAGCGTCACCCCCGGCGGCGCGCCGGTGGAAAAGGGCAAGTCGGCCTGGATCGCCGACGGCAACTACATGATCAACGACCGCTGGACCCTGGGCGCCACCTACCAGTGGGACCCGAAGTACAAGCGCGAGGATCTGGCCAGCGTCCGTGCCCGTTACCTGATGCCCAACGACGGCGTGGTCAACCTGAGCTACCGCTACCGCATCAATGCCGGTGCCCTGCCGGGTGCCAACAAGCATGACCGCACCCTGCTGGAGCAGGCCGACCTGTCGTTCCTGTACCCGCTGAATGCGCGCTGGAGCCTGGTCGGCCGCTATTACTACTCGCTGCAGGACAAGGAGCCGCTGGAAATCATCGGCGGTGTCCAGTGGGACAGCTGCTGCCTGGCCGTGCGTGTGGTCGGCCGCCGCTATGTCCGCAATCGCGAAGGCGAGATGAACAACTCCATCCAGGTGGAGTTCGTCCTGAAGGGCCTGAGCTCCATCGGCCAGGACACGGACCGCACTCTGCGCCGTGCTATCCTCGGCTACAACCGCGACGACCTCTATCTCGTGCCGCCCAGCAACACCGGAGCGACCCGTGATGACTACGATCCGAATCTGATCCCATGACCAAGCGCTTCCCCGTTCTACTCGCCTCGCTGCTGGCGGTGTCCAGCGTGTCCGCCCCCCTGCAGGTGCTTGCCCAGGAGGCGCAGCCGCTCGACCGCATCGCCGCCGTCGTCGATGAGGACGTGATCCTGCAGAGCGAGCTCCAGCGTGCGATCGCCAACATCAAGGCGCAGTACGCCGGCCGGGAAAACCAGCTGCCGCCGGAAGACGTGCTCAGCCGCCAGGTGCTCGAGCGCCTGGTGCTGGTCAAGCTGCAGGTGGCCCGCGCCCAGGGCAGCGGCATCCGTGTCGGCGACCAGGAGCTGAACCAGGCGATGAACTCCATCGCCCAGCAGAACGGTTCGAACCTGGATGCCCTGCGCCAGCGCCTGGCCCACGACGGCATCGATTTCAACGATTTCCGCGCCTCGGTGCGTGACGAGATCACCGTGCAGCGCCTGCGCCAGAGCTTCGCGCAGAGCCGCATCAGCGTCAGCGAGGGCGAGGTCGATGCCGCGCTGAAGCAGCAGGCCACTGCCGGCAACCAGTATCACCTGGCACACATCCTGGTCGCGCTGCCGGACGGCGCCAACGCCGACCAGATCGCCACCGGCCAGAAGAAGGCCGACGGTGTGAAGGCGCTGCTGGACAAGGGCGAACTGGACTTCAACGCGGCCGCCGTGCGCTATTCGGACAGCCCCAACGCGCTGGAAGGCGGCGACCTGGGCTGGCGCAGCCTGGATGAGATCCCGCAGGCGTTCGCGCAGATGATGGAAAAGATGAAGCCCGGCGAAGTGGTCGGCCCGATCCGCGGCCCCAGCGGCTTCCAGCTGCTGAAGCTGGTGGAAGTGCGCGATGCCAGCGCCGCTGCCGGCGCCAGCACCGTCACCGAGTACCACGGCCGCCACATCCTGGTGCGCGTGGACGATCATCAGACCGACGCGGCCGCCAAAGCCAAGATCGATACCCTGCGTGCCCGCATTGCAGGTGGCGCGGACTTCGAGACCGTGGCCAAGGAGTCCTCCGAGGACAACAACAGCAAGGGCCAGGGCGGCGATCTGGGCTGGTTCCCGGCCGATGCGTTCGGTCCGGCCTTTGGCCAGCAGGTGGCCGGTATCCAGGACGGCGGCGTCAGCCAGCCGTTCCGCACCGATGCCGGTTGGCACATCCTACAGCGCGTGGCTACCCGCCAGACCGACGTGACCAACGACAACCAGCGGGCCCAGGTCCGCGAGACCATTGGCCGCCGCAAGCTGGAAGACGAGTACAACCGCTTCCTGCAGGAACTGCGTGGCGAA
This sequence comes from Stenotrophomonas maltophilia, assembly GCF_013464915.1. Lineage (GTDB taxonomy): Bacteria > Pseudomonadota > Gammaproteobacteria > Xanthomonadales > Xanthomonadaceae > Stenotrophomonas > Stenotrophomonas maltophilia_AT. The sequence continues at coordinate 41,089 of NZ_RAVT01000048.1, read as the reverse complement.
GCCTACGTCAGCTTCCGCAGCGGTGACCGCGCGGAAAACACCGCCACGCCGCCGCAGTCCTGATCGATGCGCCCCGAGCTCGCTCTGGTACCGGGCGAGCCCGCCGGGATCGGCCCGGAGCTGTGCGTCCGCCTTGTCCAGCAGCCGCGTGAAGATTGCCGGCTGCTGGCCTTCGCCGACCCGGACACCCTGCGCGCGGCTGCCGCCGCGCTGAACCTGCCGCTGCAACTGTTGCCCGAGGATGCCGAAGCGCGTGTCCCCGGCGACCTGCGCCTGCGCGTGGTGGCCAATGCCGCCCCGAGCCACTTCGGCCGTGCCGATCCGGCCAATGCCGGCGCGGTCATCGGCGCCCTGCTGGGTGCTGGCCAGGCCTGCCTGTCCGGCGAACTGCACGGCGTGGTGACCGGCCCGGTGCACAAGGCGGTCATCAACGAGGGCGGCATCGCCTACAGCGGCACCACCGAACTGCTGGCCGACCAGGCCGGGGTGAAGGTGGTGATGATGCTGGCCAACCCCATCGTGCGCGTGGCCCTGGCCACCACCCACCTGCCGTTGCGCGAGGTGGCCGACGCGATCACCGCGCCCCGCCTGGAACACATCCTGCGCACCCTGCATGCCGCACTGCGGCGCGAATTCGGCCTGCCTGCACCCCGCATCGCCGTGCTCGGCCTGAACCCGCACGCCGGCGAAGACGGCCACCTGGGTCGCGAAGAGCTGGACCTGATCATTCCCCTGATGCAGCGCCTGCGCGCAGAGGGCATGGACCTGATCGGGCCACTGCCGGCCGATACCGCGTTCCTGCCGGCCAAGCTGGCCGGCTTCGACAGTGTGCTGGCGATGTACCACGACCAGGGCCTGCCGGTGCTGAAGTACTCGGGCTTCGAGCAGGCGGTGAACCTGACCCTGGGCCTGCCCTACCCACGCGTAGCGGTGGACCATGGCACCGCGCTGGACCTGGCCGGCCGCGGCATCGCCGATCCTTCCAGCCTGCAGGCGGCAACGACGTTGTGTGCGCAGCTTGCGCGGCAACGTACACTGAGCGCATGAATTCCCCGCATTCCCCCTCCGGCCCGGTGTTCACCGCCCCGGCCAAGAAACAGCTTGGCCAGCATTTCCTGGCCGATCGCCACTACATCGACAAGATCGTGATGGCGGTCAACCCGAAAGACGGCGACCGGCTGGTCGAGATCGGTCCCGGCCAGGGCGCGATCACCCTGCCGCTGCTGCGCGTGCACCCGAAGCTGACGGTGATCGAGTTCGACCGCGACCTGATCGCGCCGCTGACCGCCGCCGCCGAACCGCTGGGCGAGCTGACCATCGTCCACCGCGACGTGCTGCGCGTGGACTTCACCGAGCTGGCCGCCGGCCAGCCGATCCGCCTGGTCGGCAACCTGCCCTACAACATCTCCTCGCCGATCCTGTTCCATGCTCTGGAACATGCCGCGGTGATCCGCGACATGCACTTCATGCTGCAGAAGGAAGTGGTCGACCGCATGGCCGCCGGCCCCGGCAGCAAGGTGTACGGCCGGCTCAGCGTGATGCTGCAGGCGTACTGCCAGGTGACCTCGCTGTTCGTGGTGCCGCCGGGCGCGTTCCGGCCGCCGCCGAAGGTCGATTCGGCCGTGGTGCGGCTGGTGCCGCGCGACCCGGCAACGATCAACATCCTCGATCACAAGCGCTTCGCCGAGGTGGTCAAGGCCGCCTTCGGCCAGCGCCGCAAGACCCTGCGCAATGCGCTCAACAACGTCGTGACGGCCGAGCAGTTCGTGGCCGCCGGCGTGCGCCCCGATGCCCGCGCCGAACAGCTGGATGTGGCTGAATTCATCGCTTTGGCCAATGCCTCCTGATTACACTGCCGGTATGGAAGACGCTGACGTTTATGCCATCTCCGTCGAAGTCGCACCGCGCTTCCTCGACGATCAATCCGCGCCGGAAGACGGGCGCTATGCGTTCGCCTACACGATCCGCATCCACAACCAGGGGCGTGTTGCCGCGCGCCTGGTCGCACGCCACTGGCGCATCACCGATGCCAACGGCCGCGTCGAGCATGTCGATGGCGACGGGGTGATCGGCGAGCAGCCGCGCCTGCGCCCCGGTGAAGACTTCCATTACACGTCCGGTGTCATGCTGGGGACCGATCACGGGACCATGCAGGGCCACTACGACATGGTCGCCGACGACGGCACCGAATTTGCCGCGCCGGTCGCACCTTTCGTGCTGGCCATCCCGCGTACCCTGCACTGACACGGAGGCCGAACGATGAGTGTGTGGGCGATCGGCGACCTGCAGGGCTGCTATGACGTCACCCAGCGACTGCTGGAGAAGATCCGCTTCGATCCGGCGCAGGACACCCTGTGGTTCTGCGGCGACCTGGTGAACCGCGGTGGCCAGTCACTGGAAACACTGCGGCTGGTCCACTCGCTGCGCGAGCACAGCGTGGTGGTGCTGGGCAACCACGACCTTTCGCTGCTGGCCGTCGGTGCGCGCACCGAAGAGGAACAGCGCAAGGTCAACCCGGACCTGCTGCGCATCGTGCAGGCCGAGGACCGCGACGAGCTGCTGGACTGGCTACGCCTGCAGAAGCTGGTGCACGTGGACCGCGAGCTGGGCTGGATGATGGTGCACGCCGGCCTGGCGCCGAAGTGGACCACGCAGATGGCCGAGAAGCATGCCGCCGAAGTCGAGGCACAGCTGCACGGCGCCGGATACCGCAAGCTGTTCCGCAACATGTACGGCGACAAGCCGAGCTGGGCACCGAACCTGTCCGGCTACGACCGCTCGCGCGCGATCATCAACGTGCTCACCCGCATGCGCTACTGCACCCCGCGTGGGCGCATCGGCATCGAGGACAAGGGCACGCCGGGCACCCAGGAACAGGGGCTGTACCCGTGGTTCGAAGTGCCGGGCCGGGTCGAGCGCGACCTCAAGGTCGTGTGCGGCCACTGGTCGGCGCTGGGCCTGACCATCACCCAGGGCGTGCACGCCATCGACACCGGCGCGGTGTGGGGCGGCAAGCTTACGGCGATCCAGCTCGATACCGATGAACTGCGTGTTGTACAGGTGCCGGGCCGCGATGTACCGGCACCGGTGCCCAACGCACGCCCGCCGGCACGACCGGCGCACGAGCGCTCCGCCGCTTCGGCGCCGGGCAAGGAACAGGGCAGCGGCAGCACGCCCGCGGCAAACCCCGGCAACCGCGGCCCCCGTCGTCGTCGCCGTCGTGGTGGCGGTGGTGGTGGTGGTGGCTCCGCCGGTCCTGGCAACAACGGCGCAGCGCCGCAGACATGACGTGGGTGGGCCGGGCACCATGGAGGGTGCTGCTGCTGACGCTGGCTCTGGCCGGCGGCTGCCAGCCCGGTTCGGCTCCTGCTCCCACGGCCGCGGAGAACACCGCAGCCACGCCGGCGCAACCGCAGGCGCCTTCGCCGCCACTGGTGGCTGCGGCGCGCGCGCAGATCGGCGTCACCACCCGCTACGACCCTGCCTATCAGGTGCTGGCCTATCCCGGTGGAGATGTCCCGGTTGATCGCGGCGTCTGCACCGATGTGGTGGTGCGCGCGCTGCGCAGCCAGGGGCTGGACCTGCAGGCACGCGTGCATGAGGACATGCGCGGGAATTTCAGTGCCTATCCAGCGATCTGGGGCCTGTCACGGCCGGACCGCAACATCGATCATCGTCGCGTACCGAACCTGATGCGCTGGTTCGAACGCCAGGGCTGGCAGCAGCCGATCACGGCCGCCGCCGCCGACTACGCGGCCGGCGACATCGTCGCCTGGAAGCTCAACGGCAACGGCCTGCTGCACGTGGGCATCGTCTCCGACCGACGGCTGGCCGATGGCACGCCACTGGTGCTGCACAACATCGCGCGCGGCACGCGCGAAGAGAACCTGCTGTTCCGGCACACCATCATCGGGCATTACCGGATGCCGTAGCGGCAGTCCCGGTAGAGTCGACTGTTAGTCGACTGCTCCTGGCCCCCCTGAAAACCCCGCGCTGCGCGCGATAGTCGACTAACAGTCGACTCTACCCCGTCGGTGTTTTCGTTGGCATTTCCGCGATCACCGGCGCACGTAGTGCACGAAGCGGAACGCGTAGGCGTGGCGCTCATCGGCCGGGTGCGGCTCGCTGCTCACTTCCTGCCAGTCCTGCGCATCCACCTCGGGGAAGTGGGTATCGGCAGGGACTTCGGCATCGACCCAGGTCAGGTACAGGTCACTGGCCTGGTCGAGCAGCTGACGGAAGATCTCGCCACCGCCGATGATGCACAGCTCGCTGGCGCCCTCGCCTTCGGCGATCGCCTTGGCGTCGTCCAGCGTCGCCACTGCGCGCATGCCCGCGAACGGCACCTGGCCGCTGCGGGTCAGCACCAGGTTGGTCCGCCCCGGCAGCACGCGGCCGATCGACTCGGCCGTCTTGCGCCCCATCAGGATCGGCTTGCCCAGCGTGAGCGCCTTGAAGTGCTTGAAGTCGTCCGGCAGATGCCAGGGCATGGCATTGCCCTGGCCGATGCCACGGTTACGGTCCAGCGCCACGATCATCGAGAGCTTCATGGCCCTCATACCGCCACCGGCGCCTTGATGGCCGGGTGCGGGTCGTAGCCGTCGATGCGGATGTCGTCGAACTGGAAGCCGAACAGGTCGCTCACCTCCGGGTTCAACCACAGCTTCGGCAGCGCGCGCGGTTCACGCGACAGCTGCTCGCGGGCCTGCTCGAAGTGATTCGAATACAGGTGCGCATCGCCCAGCGTATGCACGAAATCGCCCACGCCCAGGCCGGTGGCCTGCGCCACCATGTGGGTCAGCAGCGCGTAGCTGGCGATGTTGAACGGCACGCCGAGGAAGATGTCGCCGCTGCGCTGGTACAGCTGGCAGCTGAGCTTGCCATCGACCACGTAGAACTGGAACAGGTTGTGGCACGGCATCAGCGCCATCTGCGAGAGCTCGCCCACGTTCCAGGCGCTGACCACCAGCCGCCGCGAATCGGGGTTGCGTTTGATCTCGTCCACCAGCCACTGCATCTGGTCGATCTCGCGGCCATCGGCGGTGGCCCAGCTGCGCCACTGCTTGCCGTATACCGGGCCGAGATCGCCGTTGTCGTCGGCCCACTCGTCCCAGATACGGACCTGGTTGTCCTTCAGGTAGCCGATGTTGGTGTCGCCCTTCAGGAACCACAGCAGTTCGTGGATGATCGAGCGCAGGTGCAGCTTCTTGGTGGTGACCAGCGGGAAGCCGTCGGCCAGGTCAAACCGCATCTGCCAGCCGAACACGCTGCGGGTGCCGGTACCGGTGCGGTCGCTCTTCTCCGCACCGTGTTCCAGCACGTGCGACAGCAGGTCCAGGTAGGCCTTCATGCCTTGCCCTCGGCAGCCACCGGCAGCTGCGGCTGCAGCACCGGCGCACGGCGCGACATCGCCAGCAGCACCAGGCCGAAGGCGATCAGCGGCAGGCTGAGGATCTGGCCACGGGTCAGCCAGTCGAAGGCCACGTAGACGCCGTTGTCGGGCATGCGCACGAACTCCACCGCGAAGCGGAACAGGCCGTACATCAGCGCGAACAGGCCACCCACCAGGTAGCGGTGGCGCGGCTTGGCCGACACGGCCCACAGCACCACGAACATCACCAGGCCTTCCAGGAAGGCTTCATACAGCTGCGACGGATGGCGCGCGAACTGGTTCAGCGCGCCAGTGGCGAACTGCGCCTGCAGGGTCGCGTGGTCCAGCTGGTTCAGCGGCGCCGGCAGGCCGGACGGGAACACCACGCCCCACGTACCGTCGGTGTACTTGCCCCACAGCTCGGCGCCGATGAAGTTGCCGATGCGGCCGAAGCCCAGGCCCAGCGGCACCAGCGGCGCCATGAAATCCATGGTGTCGAAGAAGTGCAGCGCGTGCTTGCGCGACCACCACCAGCAGGCGCCCAGCACGCCCAGCAGGCCGCCGTGGAAACTCATGCCGCCATCCCACACCTTGAACAGCAGCAGCGGGTTGTGCAGGAAATCGCCCAGCGCGTAGAACAGCATGTAGCCGATGCGCCCGCCCAGCACCACGCCGAGCATGGCGTAGAACAGCAGGTCGGAGAAGCCATTGGCATCGACGCCCGGCAGGCGACCGGCGGCGATGCGCCTGCGGCCCAGCAGCCAGGCGGCGGTGAAGCCGAGCAGGTACATGATGCCGTACCAATGCACCTTGATCGGCCCCAGCGAGAGGGCGATGGGGTCGATGTCGTGGAAATAGATCATGGAAGGTGCCTTGCGGTTGAACGCCTATTCTCGGGCCAGTGCCGCCCCGGCTCAACCAAGGAGCTGGGGCGAGTTCGGCAACGCGTCATCGTTCGACCGCGTCGAGGCCGGAAAGTGCCCTTCCACCAGGCTGGAGACCTCATCGATCGCATCCTGCAGCGCTTCCACCGGGTTGGAACCGCGCAGTCCCTCGCGCAGATGGGTGCAGACCCGCTGCCACTGCGCCGGGCTGACCCGCCCATGCAGGCCCCGGTCGGCGACAATCTCGATGGCGTGGTCGGCCAGCAGCAGGTAGATCAGCACGCCATTGTTGTGGGTGGTATCCCAGGTGCGCAGGCGCGCGAAGGCATGTTCGGCAGCCTGGCGCGGGGTGACCTTGTGCCACAGCGCGGCCAGCGGCAGGTCCGCTTCCACCGCGAACATCACCTGGCCGCCGTGGCGCTGCTCACCGGCCGCGATGGCCTCGGTGATCGCCTGCAGCGTGGCCGGCGGGAACGCACGCCGTACCGACGGCGAAAATACATGACGACACAGTCGTTGGATCATCACCAGCCCCCCGAAGCACCGCCACCGCCGGAACGGCCACCACCCCCGCCCCAGCCGCCGCCGCCGAATCCACCACCGCCACCGAAGCCGCCTCCGCCGCCCCAGCTGCCACCACCCCAGCCGCCGCCACCGGCAAAGCGGCCCGGGTGACCGGAGAGCATGGCAACGACCAAGCCCACAACGCCGGCCAGGCCACTGGCCAGCAGCGTGGAGGTGAACAGGAACGCCGCCAGTGCTGCACCGGCACCACCGAGCAGGCCACGCAGCGGTCGCGGCACCCGCGAGAACACGCCGCGCAGGATGCTGCCGGCGAACACGCCGATGAACAGCGCCAGGAACCAGGTATCGCCCCCACCCTCGGGCTCGCGGCCACGCTGGCTGCTGATCGGCGCAGGCAGTGCTTCACCATCGACGATCTTCACCAGCACGGCCGTGGCATCGGTGATGCCGCCGGCGTAGTCGCCGGCACGGAAACGCGGCACCAGGTATTCCTGGATGACCCGGTTGGCGATGGCATCGGGAATCGCTCCCTCCAGGCCGTAACCTGGTTCAATGCGCACGCGCCGGTCGTCCTTGGCCACCACCAGCAGCACGCCGTCATCCACGCCCTTGCGGCCGATCTGCCACTGGTCGAAGACCCGCGTGGTGTACTGCGCGATGTCTTCCGGTTGGGTCGTGGGCACCACCAGCACCTGCAGCTGGCTGCCCTTGCGCTGCTGAAGGTCCAGCGCCTGCTGCACCAGCGCCTGCTTCTGCGTGGCATCCAGCGTGCCGGTGGTATCGACCACGGGCGAGTCCAGCGCCGGAATCGGCGCCAGCTGCTGCGCCTGCGACGCCAGCGGCAGCCACAGCAGCAGGGCCAGCAGCGCAGTGGCCAGGCGCATCGGTCAGTGGCCCGGCTGCGGTGCCGGCTGCTGCTGCGGCGCGTTGCCGAAATCGACCGCCGGTGCGTTGGAGATCTGCGCTTCGTTGTCCACGGTGAAGTTCGGCTTGGTCTTGTAGCCGAAGATCTTGGCGGTGATCACCTGCGGGAACGAACGGATGTAGGTGTTGTAGTCCTGCACCTGCTGGATGTAGCGGCCACGCGCAACCGTAATGCGGTTTTCGGTGCCTTCCAGCTGCGCCTGCAGGTCGCGGAAGTTCTGGTCCGACTTCAGCACCGGGTAGTTCTCGGTGACCACCAGCAGTCGCGACAGCGCACTGCCGAGTTCGCCCTGGGCCTGCTGGAACTGCTTCAGCGAGGCTTCGTCATCGGCGTTGACATTGATCTGGCCAACCCGCGAGCGGGCGTTGGTGACTTCGGTCAGCACGCGCTCTTCCTGGCTGGCGAAGCCCTTGACGGTCTGTACCAGGTTGGGCACCAGATCGGCGCGGCGCTTGTACTGGTTGAGCACTTCGGACCAGCTGGCCTTGACCGCCTCATCCTTCTGCTGGATGGCGTTGTAGCCACAGCCGGAGAGCAGTGAAGCCAGCAGCATCAGGGGCAGGACGCGGGTGAACAGGCGCATGGCGAAGATTCCGGGTGGGCTTGGCGCCGAGCATGCCATGGTTGGGGTGAAAGACCGGCCATCGGGCGCGGCCCCCTCCGCGGTGGCCATGCTCATGGATCGCCTGAGTAGTCCGGGCGGGTGGGCATGGCGGGGGACGCCGTGAATCCGTCCCTGGAGGCTTAGCCGCGCCATCCATGGCGCGKATACCCCCGCCACGCCCACCCGCCCGGCCTCATACGGTTTCCTGCGCACCGCGGGAAGATCAAAAGAAAAAATCAAAAGCAAAAGCCGGTTCTTCAGGCATTCGTGTCGACCAAGGTCGACACCTACCAGAGCGGAACGCCGTTGCGACAGATCGCGGAAAACTGTCGAAGGCGGGGTGGGTCCGGTGGCGGGGGTGTCCGCGGCATGGATGCCGCGGCCAAGCCCCCATGGACGGGTTTACGGCGTCCCCCGCCACCGGACCCACCCCGCCAACCCACGGAATGCACGCTGTTGCTGTTGCTGTTGCAGTGGCCTCGGCGGGTGCAGGGCTGCAAGCCCTGCCGGAACCCCACATCACTCAGCAGGCTTCAGCCACCGCAGTGCGCGGACGCCCCAGCCATGCCAGCAGCAATCCCGCCGCCGCCAGCAGGCCCCCCGCCACCGGAATGGCCGCGTAGCCCAAGCCCAGGCTGATCACCGCCCCGCCCAGCGCAGCCCCCAGCGCATTGCCCAGGTTGAACGCACCGACGTTGATCGACGATGCCAGGCCAGGCGCCTCGCTGGCCGCTTCCATCACCCGGATCTGCAGCGGCGGCACGATGGCGAACGTCGCGGCACCGAACAGCAGTACACCCAGCGCCGCAGTCGCGTGGCTCATGAAGGCCAGCGGCAGCACGAACATCAACATGGCCAGGACGGCCAGCAGGATGCGCGTGGCACCGTCCAGCGACCAGTCGGCCATGCGCCCGCCGATGCCATTGCCGAACGTGAAGCCGATACCGATCAGCGCCAGCGACATCGCGATGAAGGCGTTGGAGGCACCGGTCAGCTCGGTCAGCACCGGCGCCACGTAGGTGTACAGGGTGAACATCGCGCCCGCGCCGAGCACCGTGGTGCCCATCGCCAGCAGTACCTGCGGCTGCAGGATGGCCTTCATCTCGCGGCGCACGTCCGGGCGCGGTCCCGGCGCCGATGCCGGCAGCGCCAAGCCCAGCGCGGTGATCGCGACCAGGCCCAGCACCGCAGTACCGGCAAAGGACAGGCGCCAGCCCAGCTGCTGGCCGACCCAGGTCGCCAGCGGCACGCCACCGATGTTGGCGATGGTCAGGCCCATGAACATGGTGGCGACGGCAGCAGCCTGCTTGTCCTTGGGTACCAGGCTGGCGGCGACCACCGCGCCGATGCCGAAGAAGGCACCGTGGTTGAGGCTGGTGACCAGGCGTGACAGCAGCAGCAGGCCGTAGTTCGGCGCCAACGCGGACAGCAGGTTGCCCACCACGAAGATCGACATCAGCAGCATCAGCGCGGTGCGCTTGCCGAAGCGGCCCATCAGCAGGGTCATCACCGGTGCGCCCAGCATCACGCCCACGGCGTAGGCAGTGATCAGCATGCCGGCGGTGGGAATGCCCACGCCGACGCCGTCGGCGATGACCGGCAGCAGGCCCATCGGGGCGAATTCAGTGGTGCCGATGGCGAAAGCGCCGACGGAGAGGGCCAGCAGGGCGGCTCTAGAGTTCATGGGGGTTCCTGGGGGCGGAAACGGACAGGTGCGTAGCCTGCGCGCTTTGCCGCAGGCGATTAAGCCTCGCCCCGGGAAAACACTGTTGATTCCAGTTCACAGACGGGCACGCCTGCCCCGCCGGGCATGGCCCGGCGCAACCGGGGCTGGGCCATGCCCAGGGAATCCGGCGCCGGGTAGCGCCGGGCCATGGCCGGCGAACGCAGCGGCCCCACAACGAAGAACCCCCGGCAGGGCCGGGGGTTCGGGGTCACGCGTTTACCAGTCGCCGGCACCCGGCACGTGGTGGTCGCGTGCGCGGCGGCGCATCAGCAGGTTCAGCCACTCCACCAGCACCGAGAAGCCCATCGCGGCGTAGATGTAGGGCTTGGGCACGTGCACGTCCAGGCCGTCCAGGATCAGCACGGCGCCGATCAGCAGGATGAAGGCCAGCGCCAGCATCTTCACGGTCGGGTTGGCATCGATGAAGCGGCCCAGCGGGTTGGCGGCCAGCAGCATCACCAGCACCGACAGCAGGATGGCGGCGACCATCACCGGGATGTGGTCGGCGATGCCCACGGCGGTGATCACCGAGTCCAGCGAGAACACGATGTCGATGATCGCGATCTGCAGGATGACCATGCCGAATACACCGGACGCCTTGCTGGTGGCCGGGTTCTCGTCTTCGCCACCGGTGATCAGTTCCTTGATCTCCATGTAGCCCTTGATGATCAGGAACAGGCCGCCCACGATCAGCACCAGGTCGCGGATGGAGATGCCCATGCCGGCCACGGTGAACAGGTTGGCCGACATGTGCGCCAGGTAGGCCAGCGACACCAGCAACGCGATGCGGGTGATGCAGGCCACCGCGATGCCGAGCTTGCGCGCGAACGGGCGGCGTTCTTCCGGCAGCTTGCTGACCGCGATGGAAATGAACACCAGGTTGTCGATGCCGAGCACGATTTCCAGCGCGCTGAGGGTGAACAGGGTCACCCAGGCGTTGGGGTCGGCGAGGAACTCAAAGGACATGGAAACTCTTCAAGGCAGTGGGGGAATGGGGTTTCAGCCGTAGCTGCCGGCCAGCGCGTGCGGAACCACGACCAGGGCCCAGCACAGCAGCACGTTCATCATCAGCACGAACACCGCCGCCGAGCCCATGTCCTTGGCGCGGCCAGCCAGCTCGTGGATTTCGCTGCCGTACCGTTCGATCACCGCCTCGATGGCCGAGTTGGCAAGTTCCATCGCCAGCACCAGCAGCATCGAACCGATCATCAGCGCACGCTCGACCGGCGTCTGCCCCAGCCAGATCGCGACCGGGGTCAGCAGGATCAGCAGGTAGACCTCCAGCCGGAACGAGGATTCGTGCAGCCAGGCGGCGCGCAGGCCCTGCCAGGACCAGCGGGCGGCCTGGAAGATGCGGCGCGGGCCGCGGGGCAGGTGGCCGAACTGGTCAGCCACGGGTGGAACATCCAGCAACAGGGGCGCGGCGCAGCGACCGCTCAGACGCACGGCAGGGAATCATGGGTGCACAGGAATAGGCAGATGGCCGCCATTTTGCCACAAGGCTGCCCCCCATACCCTCGGCAGTCCGGGCGAATGGCCTGCCCGGGGAAAGCGCCATGCCGTGCCGTGCTCCTATGATGACCCTCCCCTTCCCTGCTGGAGCGCCTGATGTCCCGTCGCCGTACCTGCCTGCTGATGCTGGGCCTGCTGACCGTCGCACCGCTGGCGCAGGCCCTGGGCCCGGCCACGTCGCCCCGGGTGCCCGAACAGGTCTCCAACGTGGCCTGGGCCGGCGACATGGCGCGCTTCGCCAGCGCCGACCAGGCCACCCCGCCGCCGCGCGGTGGCATCGAATTCATCGGCAGCTCCTCCATCCGCTTCTGGGAGAGCCTGGCCACCGACTTCCCCGGCCAGCCGGTGTTCAACCGCGGTTTCGGCGGTTCGGAAGTGCGTGACAGCACCTGGTATGCCGGCCAGATCGTGGTGCCGTATGCGCCGTGCAAGGTGTTCTTCTACGCCGGTGACAACGACCTCAACAGCGGCCGCACCGCGACCCAGGTGCGCGACGACGTGGTCGCCTTCGTGAAGCGCGTGCACCGCGACCTGCCGAAGACCAAGGTTGAATACCTGTCGATCAAGCCGAGCCCGTCGCGTGCGCACCTTCTGCCGGCGATCAACGAGGCCAACACGCTGATCAGGGCCGCGCTGGCCAGGCTGCCCAACACCGGTTTCACCGACATCTACACGCCGATGCTGGGTGCCGACGGCCAGCCGGATGCGAAGCTGTTCCGCGAGGACATGCTGCACATGACCCCGGCCGGCTATGCGATCTGGACCAAGGCGCTGGCGCCGAAGGTGAAGTGCAACTGAGCAACCCCGTCCACGCATGGCGTGGATCTACTGCGGATCGCGGGAAACTGTCGAAGGCGGGGCGGTGTGGGTTTGCAGGACCGTTGGCGCCATGGATGGCGCCATCGAGCCCCCATGGACGGGTTTACGGCGTGTCCTGCAAACCCACACCGCCCCGCCATTTCACGGAATGCCCGCTTTTGATGTTGATGTCGCCTCGGCGGGTGCCGGGCGCAGCCCGGCAAAAGCCCTCTACCGGAAGATCACCGTGGCTTCGGTGCCCTGGCCCGGCTCGCTGGCCAGGCTGACCTTCCAGCCGAAGCGGTCGCACAGACGGCGCACGATCGACAGGCCCAGGCCGGTGCCCTGGGGGCGGCTGGGTTCGGCGCGGTAGAACGGCTCGAACGCCCGTGACAGCGCTTCGGGAGACATGCCGATGCCGGTATCGCGCACCACCACCCGATCGTTGTGCACATGCACGTCGATGCGCCCTTCGTCGGTGTAGCTGCACGCATTGCGCACCAGGTTGCTGACCACTACCTGCAGCACCCGCGGCGGCGCATGCAGCTGCACCGGACCATCACTGTGCAGGTGCACCGACACCGGGCGAGACCCCAGCAGTTCGTTGGCGTTGTCCACTTCATAGCGGACGATGTCATTGACGTCGAACAGCTCGATCTGCGGTTCGACGTCGGCCTCACGGGCCAGGATCAGGAACGCATCGATCACCGCTTCCATGTCGCGGCCGGCACGCTGGATGCGCTGCAGGCTGCGGCGCAGGCGCGGCTCCAGGCTGTCATCGCCCAGCGCCATGTCGCTGGCCACGCGGATGACGGTCAGCGGTGTGCGCAGTTCGTGGCTGGCGTCGCGGGTGAAATTGCGCTCGCGCGCCACATGCGCGCTGACCCGGTTGGCCAGCGAATGCAGCGCGGCCGCCAGCTGCCGGGTCTCGCCCTGCATGTCGGCGGGCAGCTTGTTGGGCTCCAGGTCGGCCGCCTCCGGATGACCCGGGTCCCAGCGCGAGACGCGCCGCGCCAGCCAGTTCACCGGCGATACCAGGCGCTTGGACGCGCGATAGGTCACCCAGCTGGCGCCATACACCGCCAGCAGGGTCAGCAGCACCGGTACGATGCCGAACCAGAACGCCAGCATCTCCGCGCGCGAGCGCAGGAATACCAGGTACAGGCGGCCGGCCGGGCGCACGTCGACCAGCACCAGCTGGTCGTCCTTGGGCAGTTCGTGGAAGCCGGGCTCCAGGTTGCGCAGGTTGGCCGGCAACGACAGTGCAGACTGCCCGCTTTCCAGCAGGTAGCCGCGGATGTTCTGGGTATTGGGCGGCGGCTGCACCGGCGACGCTTCGTGCAGCGTCCAGTAATAGGCCGCCTCCTCGCGCAGGGCAGCGCCCACCAGGCTGTGCTTGATCACCAGCGAGACCAGCCACGCACCCAGCAGGATGCCCAGGCTGGCCAGCACTGCCTGCAGGATGAAGGCGATACGGATCTTGCGCGGCAGGCCGTGCGGCATTGCGGGGTCCCGGTCAGAGCGCTGCGATTATAGGCAGCGCGCCACGCCGTGCGGGTGCATGGGCGATGACCGGCGACAACGCCGGCCGGTCATGCCCTGCCCTCGTACGTGGCCACAACCCGGCCGGGCCTGCCACTGCACCGGCGAGTATCCTGCTCAGGCCATTGGCTGGGCGATGTCGGCAATGCGGTAGCCGGCACTCTGCACGGTGTGCAGCAGCGGACGGTCGAACGGCTTGTCGATGATCTTGCGCAGGTTGTACAGGTGGCTGCGCAGCGTGTCCGAATCCGGAAGGCCATTGCCCCAGATCTCGCGCTCGATCTCCTGGCGGGTGACCACGCGCGGCGATTCGCGCATCAGGATGGTCAGCAGGCGCAGGCCGATCGGCGAAAGCTGCAGCTCGGTGCCGGCACGGGTCGCACGCATGCTGACCGGATCGAGCACCAGGTCGGCGACCTTCAGCACTTCCGAACCCACCTGGCGACGTTCGCGGCGGATCAGCGCGCGCAGGCGGGCTTCCAGCTCCTGGATCGCGAACGGCTTGGTCAGGTAGTCATCGGCACCGAAACCCAGGCCGGTGAGCTTGTCGTCCAGCGTGTCGCGTGCCGTGAGCATCAGCACCGGGGTGGACTTGCGCGCATCGTTGCGCAGGCGACGGCACACTTCGATGCCATCCAGGCGCGGCAACATCAGGTCGAGCACCACGACGTCATAGCTGTTTTCCGCCGCAAGGCGGTAGCCATCCAGGCCGTCCTGTGCATAGTCGACTTCGAAGCCGCGACCTTCCAGGTATTCCCCGATCATCTCGGAGATGTTGCGGTTGTCTTCGACCACCAGCACCAAGCCGGAGGTCTCCTTCGTCTGACGCATGTGATTCCCTCTAACTTCAGCTTTGTGAAACATGCCGGATCGACGGTGGACGCGATGTGAAGTTCCGTCAAGAGGGAATCAAACGGTTCAGAGCAGCGGCCTGAGCAGCGGCCAGACGTTGTCCAGCACCTTCGGCTGCGCCTGCGCGGTCGGGTGCAGGCCGTCGGCCTGCATCATGCCCGGCTGCAGGGCCACACCCTCAAGCAGGAACGGCAGCAGCGGCACCTTGTACTGCGTGGCCAGCGCCTTGTAGGCCGCCGCCAGGCGCTGCCGGTAGGCCGGCCCGTAGTTGGGCGGTACGTCGATGCCCAGCAGCAGCACCTTGGCACCGGCCTTCTGGCTGGCCTGCACCATTTTTTCCAGATTGCCCTGCACCTGCGCCGGGGTCAGCCCGCGCAGCGCGTCGTTGCCGCCCAAGGCAATCACCACCACGGTCGGTTTTTCCTTGGCCAGCAGGCCCGGCAGCCGGGTCAGCGCGCCGGCGGTGGTCTCGCCGCTCATGCTGGCGTTGACGATGCGCGCCGGCGTTTTCGACTGCTGCCTGACCCGCTGCTGCAGCAGGCTGACCCAGCCGGCGTCGGCGGGGATATTGTGGGCAGCACTGAGGCTGTCGCCGAGTACCAGCACGGTGCCGGCCGGACCTTTGGCACAGGCCAGCCCCGGCAACAGCAGGAACGCTAGCAGCAGCACCATCATCGCGCCGGCTCGCCGGCTCCATCCCGTCTTGCGCATTGGAGTCTCCTCATCGACAGCCTGTCCCCCCGCAGCGCGCCCGTCGCCATCGCCGTCGACCAGGTCGGCAAGTCCGTGCAGGGCCCGGAGGGTGAAGTCCACATACTGGACAACATCACCCTGACCGTCCATGAAGGCACCAGCGTGGCCATCGTCGGCGCCTCCGGTTCCGGCAAGACCACCCTGCTCGGCCTGCTGGCCGGGCTGGACCTGCCCAGCCGCGGGCATATCGCGCTGGCGGGCCAGGACCTGGGCCAGCTTGACGAGGAAGCACGTGCGCAGCTGCGCGCGCGCGAGGTCGGCTTCGTGTTCCAGAGCTTCCACCTGCTGCCGGCGCTGACCGCTGCCGAGAACGTCGCGTTGCCGCTGGAACTGGCGGGGCGCGAGGATCGCGCGCGGGTCGATGAAGTGCTGGCCCAGGTCGGCCTCTCCCATCGCGCCCGCCACTACCCGCGCCAGCTGTCCGGTGGCGAGCAGCAGCGCGTGGCACTGGCGCGTGCCTTCGTTACCCGTCCACGCATCCTGTTCGCCGACGAACCGACCGGCTCGCTCGACCATGCCACCGGCCAGCACATCAGCGACCTGCTGTTCGAGTTGAACGCGGGCAGCGGCACCACCCTGGTGCTGGTCACCCACGACCTGCGCCTGGCCCAGCGCTGCCAGTACATCCATCGCATCGACGACGGCCGGCTGCTGCCGGTTGAACATGGGGCCCAGGCATGAACCTGCTGCGGCATGCGTGGCGCGCGCTGCGCCGCGAGGCCCTGGCCGGCGACCTGCTGACCGTGTTCGCCGCGCTGGTACTGGGCGTAGCGGTGATGACCGCGGTCGGTACGCTGGTGAACCGGGTGAACCTGGCGCTGACCGGCAGCGCGGCTGAAATGCTTGGCGGCGACCTCGGCATCGCCGGCCGCGACGACCCGCCGCAGGCATTCGCCGAAGAGGCACAACGGCGTGGACTGGCCTACACCCGTATCGCCAGTTTCGGCAGCGTGCTGTTCAACGGCGATGCCAGCCAGATGGCCAGCATCAAGGCCGTGCAGGCGGGCTACCCGCTGCGCGGCACGCTGCGGGTACGCAGCACGCCTGGCGGCGCACTGATCGCCAGCGCCGGCATGCCACCCAAGGGCCAGGCCTACGCTGATCCACGCCTGCTGCAGGGGCTGGGACTGAAGGCCGGCGATGATCTCGAGTTCGGCGCTGGCACGCTGCGCATCGCCGGCATCATCGAGGCCGAACCGGATACCGGGGGCGACCTGCTGACGCTCTCCCCCACCCTGCTGGTCAACCGCGCCGACGTGGAAGGCACTGGCCTGCTTGGCCCCGGCAGCCGCATCAACTACAGGCTGATGTTCGCCGGCGCGGCGGAGCCGATCACGGCGCTGCGCCAGTGGCTGCTGCCGCAGGTGAAAGGCCTGCGCCTGCTGAGCGTGGACGACACCCAGCGTGGCGTGCGCCAGGCCTTCGACCTGGCCGGCCGCTTCCTCGGCCTGAGCGCGCTGCTGGCGGTGCTGCTGGCTGGCGTGGCCACCGCACTGGCGGCCAACCGCTTCGCACTGCGCCGCATCGACCAGGTGGCGATCCTGCGCTGCCTCGGTGCGCGCCAGCGCGACATCCTGCTCGGCCTGGCACTGCAGCTGCTGATGCTGGCGGTACCGGCCTGTGCGCTTGGCATCGGCCTGGGCATGGCCGCGCAGGAAGGGCTGGTTCAGGTGCTGGGCAGCCTGGTGCCGCAGCGCCTGCCGCTGCCGGAAGCGATGCCGGCGCTGACCGGTGCCGGCATCGGCCTGTTGCTGCTGTTCGGCTTCGGCCTGCCGCCGCTGCTGCGCCTGCGTGGGGTGCCGCCGATGCGGGTGCTCAACCGTTCCTTCGCTGCCCTGCCGCCGGCCTCGCTGCTGGCCTATGTGGCCGCGCTGGGGGCGAGCCTGTTGCTGGCGGTGCAGGTCACCGGTGACCTCAAGCTGGCACTGTGGGTGCTGGGTGGCCTGGCCGCGCTGGCGGTGGCGGCCGGGGTGGTCGGCTTCGTGCTGCTGCAGTTGATGCGCGGCCTGCAGCATCGCCTGCATGGCAACTGGCGACTGGGCCTGGCCGCACTGACCCGACGCCGGCTGCTGGCGGTGATGCAGCTGGTCGGGCTGTCGCTGTCGCTGTGCGCGTTGCTGCTGCTGGCAGTGACCGGCCCGGGCCTGCTGCAGCAGTGGCGCGAGCGGCTGCCGGCGGACACGCCTAACTACTTCCTGATCAACATCCAGCCCGAACAGCGCGATAGTGTGCTGGCAACGCTGCGCGGGCTGGGTGCCAACGACGCCAGCATCGAACCGATGGCCACCGGGCGCCTGATCGCCATCAACGGCAAGCCGCCGCTGCGCGTGGACCGCGAGCCCGGTCAGGACGGGCAACCGGCGCAGGGCGGCCAGCGCGATGACGATGACGAGAACCGGCCACTGAACTTCAGCTGGCGAAGCACCTTCCCACCGGCCAATACGCTGGTCAATGGCACGTTCTGGAAGGCCGACAGCACCGCACCGGAAGCCTCGGTGGAAATCGGCTGGGCCAAACGCTACGGCGTGTACCCCGGCGACCGCATCACCATTGCGGTGAGCGAGCAGGAACGCGAGTTCACCGTCACCAGCGTGCGCAAGGCGGACTGGAACACCTTCCGACCCAACTTCTTCGTGCTGTTGAACCCGAACGCCGTGGGTGACACCCCGCACAACCTGCTGTCGGCATTCCACCTGCCGGCCGGCAAGGCGGCCGGGCTGGGCGAGCTGGTGCGCGCGCAGCCGAACCTGTCCCTGCTGGATGTGGATGCGGTGATTTCGCAGGTGCGCGATGTGATGGAACGCGTGGCGCAGGCGGTGCAGCTGGTGATGGTGTTCAGCCTGCTGGCCGGCGTGCTGGTACTGCTGGCCGCGCTGCAGGCCACGGCGGGCGAACGCCGCTACGACAGCGCGGTGCTGCGCACACTGGGCGCGACCCGTCGCCAGCTGCGCGGAGCGGTACTGGTCGAATTCGGCGCACTGGGCACGCTGGCCGCATTGCTGGCAGTCGGTGCCGCCGCTGCCATCGGCGTGGCGGTCTCGCAGAAGGTGTTCGAGCTGCCGTTGCTGCCACCGTGGCCAGGACTGCTGCTGGGCGGCGTGGTCGGCATCGGGCTGAGCCTGCTGGCCGGCTGGTGGGGCACCCGGCGCATCCTGCACACCTCGCCGGCCCTGGCCCTGCGCGAGGCCTGACGCGGCCGTGACACGCATCGAGGGGCGCCAGCGCTATGCTGCGCGCCCCACCCCACGAGATCGCCCGGATGCCCGGCACGTCGTTCGCCGCCTACCTGTACCCGGTACTGCTGCTGCTCGGCAGCAACATCTTCATGACCTTCGCCTGGTACGGCCACCTGAAGTACAAGAGTGCGCCGCTGATGACGGTGATCCTGGTCAGCTGGGGCATCGCCTTCTTCGAGTACTGCCTGCAGGTGCCGGGCAACCGGCTGGGCAGTGCGGTGTATTCGGCGCCGCAGCTGAAGGGCATGCAGGAAGTGATCACGCTGCTGGTGTTCGCGGTGTTCTCCGCGTTCTACCTGGGCCAGCCGCTGAAGTGGAACCACTACGCCGCGTTCGGGTTGATCGTGGCGGCTGCGTTTCTGATGTTCAAGGAATAGCAATGAGACACGGCTTCTGCCTGCGCGTCCTTCTCGTCGGCGTGCCGCTGCTGGTGGCGATGCTGCCCGCGCATGCCCGGGCTTCGCTTGGCCATGTTCCGGACCCGGTGCAGGCCTTCGTGCTGGAAACGGTGCTGGCCGATGAGATGCGCGCCTTCCATGAGGGCCGCCAGACCTATCTGCTTCCGGCCAATGCAGCGCACACGCGTGGCGATGCCGAGGTGCTGGCCGACCTGCGCGCGGAGTTCGACCGGTTCTACCGGGGGCAACCCAGGCCGAGAAAGGAAGTGGCGCACATGGCGGTCCTGGTCGCACAGACTGCGCTGCTGCTGCCCGACCCGAATGCGTGCAGCGTCGATCGCGTGCGCTGCAACGAAGCCATCATGGGCGTCCGCACCCGCGATGACGAGGCGAGCCTGCAGGCCACCCTGCGTGCTTTCCAGGACGCAGGGCTGGACCTGACCACGCTGGGTGGACCGGCGTCCTGAGCGCAGTGCATCCACGCATGGCGTGGATCTACTGCTTCCCGGTAGATCCACGCCATGCGTGGATGCGGTGCCGGGCAAACCCGGCACCCACCGGAGCCGTGGCAATCAACCTTCCTTCGGCGCCTTTTCCACGTACTTGGCGAACACGTCGTCAATCTGCTTGTCCTTCACCTTCTTGCCGGACTGGATCTCTTCGGCCTGGGTGAACAGCGGGATGATCATCGCCATGCCATCAAGCTTGGTCTTCAGGTGCACGCCCGGGGCCTGGCCGAGGAAGCCGTCCCAGCGCTGGCGCACCTTGGCCCAGTAACCGGCGGTGGCCTTCCAGTAGTCGCGCGCCGGGGTGAAGTCGATCTCGGTGGTCTTCACATAGTCGTTGAAGCCGAACTCACGTGCGATCTCCACCTGGCTGCCGTCGGCATTGCGCTGCACCTTGGTGTTGAACTGCTCGTGGGTCCAGCCGTTCGGGGTCAGGGTGTGGCGGTTGACCACAGCCAACGCGTTGTAGTCGCTGCGCTTGGTGTACTCACGACGCGGCAGCGGGCGCCAGCTCAGGTCGCTGGTCCAGCTCGGCACGTTGTTGGTGTAGGTCCAGGTGCCGGTGCCGCAGTAGCGCGGCGCATCGCTCACCTCGTACACGCACTGGGTCCAGGCGCCCTGGTTCACCGCGGCCGGGATGCTGCGCACCTGCCAGGTCTGGTCGGCACTGAACTCGAAGCGGTTCGGGGCCTCGTAGACCCAGTCCTGGCGCCAGTGCTTGGTGATGTGGCCGCTCTTCTCGTCCAGCAGCAGGTGCTGCAGCACGATGCGCTTGGGGGTGTCCTCGACCACGATGACCACTTCGCTGCCGCCGCTGCGCATCGCCGGCGCGCGCTCGTAGCCCGGCTTCAGCAGCACGGTTTCGTCGAAGGCGAAATCCACGGTGTACTCGCCCTGCATGGCCAGGATGCTGTCGTGGTCGCGGGCGATGTCGGAGGGCTGCGCGCTGGCCACGCCGCTGGCGGCGAGCAACAGCAGGACGCTGGCTGTCTGGAGTTTCATCGGGGTCTTCCTTCGGGGTTGCAGGTTCGTTGAGAGGCCATCCATGGCCGTCGGGCGTTCCATCAGAAAAAGTTCAGAGGCGGATCAGCGGCAGGTCGCCGGGCATCCTTGGTGCCGGCCGGCGCGCGGCGTCGGCACAGCAGCAGTCGTCGATGGCCAGCTCGCCCTCGGCGCCTTCCAGGCGGGCGATGCGGCGTGCGGTGGCCGCGCCCAGCGACGACAGCGTCGACAGGCTGGCCGCCAGGGTGCGGCCATCATCGGCGGCATGCAGGCGCAGCGCGCACAGGCGCCAACGCTGGCCGCCGAGATGACCGGCCAGGCGCCGCCAAAGGCGTTCGCCGACACTGCCGTCGCTGTCGTGCTGCGGGCCCGGCGGCAGCGCGGCCACCAACCGGTCCCAGGCCAGGAAATCGCTGTCCGGCAGCAGGTACAGGCGCCACACGCAGCGGCCACGGCCATCAAGGAAGCACAGGCTTTCGCGCAGGCCCTCGCTGTCCACGCCCTGGCAGGCATGCACGCGCACCGCCTGGCGCCAGCCGCCAAGCTCGTTGCCGTCGGCGTGGTAGAGACACAACACGGTGCCAAGCGTGGCCAGCTGTGCCGGGGTCGGCCATGCCGCGCGGTGTGGCGCGGCGATGGAGTCATTCCTGCGTGCGGACAATGCTCGGCTCATGAGGTCACCAGGAAACGGCAAGGCTGGCGGAGAAGGTACGGCCCGGGCTGGTGTAGCGATCCAGCACGCGGCTGGTCGGCGACAGCGTCGAACCCACGTTGGACCAATCGATGTAGCGTTTGTCGCCCAGGTTGAACACGCCTACGTTGAAGGTCGCACCGGGGGCGAAGTTCCAATGTGCCATCAGGTCGGCCACGCCATAGCCGGCCGGGCGGTACACCGTGGCCGAGGCGACGCGGTCCTTGCGCTTGACGAAGGTGCCGGCCAGTTCGACACCCCAGGCATCGGTGTCGTACATCAGGCCGACGGTGCCGCGCAGCGGGTCCACCGAATCCAGCGGGGTGTCCTCGGTCTTGTTGTCGCCGCGCGACCAGGCCACGGAACTGCGCAGTGCCCAGCCCTGCAGGGTCGGGCTGATCTGGCCGAAGTCGACGCCGGCCTTCAGTTCAGCGCCGTAGATGCGGGCGTCGGCGATGTTGCGCGACTGGAACACCATCAGGCCCTGCGCGTTGGTACCCACCAGCGACTGCGACTCGATGAAGTCCTTGTACTCGTTGTAGTAGCCGCTGACGCTGACGTAGGCAGCCGGCGACAGGAAGCGCAGGCCCAGTTCCATGCCATCACTGGTTTCCGGCTTCAGGTCCGGATTGGGAATGGCGGTGTAGCCGAAGGCGAAGTTGGTGAAGCCGAGATTGACGTCGTTGTACGGCGGCGAGCGGAAGCCGTGCGAGTAACCGGCAAACAGCGACCATTCGTCGGTGAAGCGATAGACCATGCCGAGCTTGGGCGAGACGCTGGTCTTGGTCAGCTTCGCCACCGGCACGCCGGGGTTGTCGTCGGCGAAGATGCTGTCCACTTCCGGCTTCAGCTCGTAGCGGTCCACGCGCACGCCCGGCACCAGCGACAGCTTGCCGCCGGCCATGCGCATTTCATCCTGTGCGTACAGGCCCAGCTCGGTGGTCTTGCTGATCGGGAAATCGCGTACCGGGAACGCATCGGGCAGGATGGTGGTGCTGGTCTGGCCGTTGGCCAGTACCTGGAAACCATCGCGCTTCTGGCGGATCTCGGTGCGTGCACCCTCGAAGCCATAGGTCAGCGCGTGCTCGACGCTGCCGGTGCTGAAGGCCTTGTTGAACTGCGCCTGCAGGCCATACACGCGCTGGTCGAAATTGAACTCGCGGTGGCGGCGGCTGCGGTTGGCACGGTCCTCATCGGTGATCTGGGTGGTTTCGCTGTGCTGGGTATACAGCTGCCAGTGCAGGCTGTCGGCGAAGCCCTTGTCCAGCGCATCCATTTCATGCGCGAACGACACGCGGGTGCGATTCTGCTTGTCGCGCGCCTTCATGCCGGTGGTGGTGGTACGGTCGATCGAAGACAGCACGTCGGTCTCGGTCTTGTCTTCGTTGCCTTCCACGGTCAGGCGGAAGCGCTGGTCCTCGCTCGGTGCATAGACCAGCTTGGCCAGGCCGCTGCGACCGTCGCGGTCCTGCGGGTTGGGGGCGGTGCGGGTGTTGTCGTTGCTGCGCACGTCACCCTTGTTGTCGGTTTCCTGGCCCTGGCGATGGTTGATGTTGACCATGCCGCTCCAGTGTTCGCCGCCGAACGCCGTGGTGACACCACCGAGCAGGCCCTTCCATTCACCGTCGTAGCCGAACTTCAGGCCGACGTAGCTGTCCTTGCCATCCTTCAGGTAATCGGCCGGATCCTTGGTGACGAAGGCGACCACGCCGCCCAGCGCATCGGAACCATACAGCGAGCTGGCCGGGCCGCGCACGATCTCCACGCGCTTGAGCGTGTCCAGATCGGTGAAGTTGCGGTTGGCGTTGGAGAACGAACCGATGTTGAAGCTGGTCGGCATCGCGATGCCATCGGTCTGCACCCGCACGCGGTTGCCGTCCAGGCCACGGATGCGGATGCTGCCCAGGCCGAAGCGCGCGGCGCTGCGGCTGACCGACAGGCCCGGCTCGTAGCGCAGCAGGTCCTTGATGTCCTGCACCAGGTGCCGGTCCATCTGCTCGCGGTCGATCACGTCGACCGTAGCGGCGACGTCGCTGACCGCACGTTCGGTGCGCGTGGCGGTGACCTGCACGCGATCAAATTCGCGCGCATCGGGCGCGGCGCTGGCGGCGGTTGCAGCGTGGGCGGACAGCGGCAGCGCCATCCAGACAGCAAGGCAAAGGGCGGTATGGCGGGTCATCGGGTTCGTTCGGTCAGGCAGGGGAACCCCCGGTTACCGGCACACCCGGAAGGTGCACGCGGTAGACCGAGGGGGAGAGAGCGGGAGCGGACGGGTCGCCCACCCTGTCGGCGCAGCCGGCAGGAGGGAGGGAGGCGGGCGACCAGACCGCGATTACTTGGTCAGGATCAGCTTGTCGTTGCTGGTGTGCCGCAGGCGATAGAAGCGGTCGCCATGCTGGATCAGGATTTCACGACGGCCCTTGAGCAGGGCTTCGCTGTCGATGACCTCTTCCGGCGGAACGACGCGGACCGGACGATCGCGGAGGGTCAGCGTTTCGGGGCGCAGCAGTACAGGTTGAGCATTCATGAGCATCTGGACTCGTGCGAGGGACGAGTTAAATGATAATGATTCTCAGTTGACAATCAACAACCATTCTCAATTTGATTGATGAGATTAATGATCGAATTCTTAAATTCGATAGATTTTGTCAATTGAACGACGACTCAGATTTGTAGAGTCGACTGTCAGTCGACTGCTGTTGCTCGAAGCAATCGGTTATTCGAAGCAGTCGACTATTCGAAGCAGTCGACTAACAGTCGACTCTACCGATCCCGATCCCGATCCCGATCCCGAGTTCGATCCCGATCCCGAGTTCGATCCCGATCCCGACCCCTCGCCCGAGCTGGCCCGACCGAGGCCCCGAGGCCCGGTCGGCCCTGGGGTTCAGCCGAAGACAGCCTCGACCTCGGCCCAGCTGGCGGCATCGACCTGCTCCAGCACCTCCAGCGCCTGCAGGTTCTGCAGCAGCTGGCTGACCCGGCTGGCGCCGAGGATCACGCTGGAGACATTCGGGTTGCGCAGGCACCAGGCGATGGCCAGCGTGGCCGGGGCCTGGCCCAGCGCGCGTGCGACTTCGCTGAAGCGGCGTACCTGGCCCAGGCGGGCCTCGGCGTCGGCACCCAGCACCAGGTCCTGCAGCCATTCCATGCCTTCCCGGCCCAGCCGCGCATCGGCCGGAATGCCCTGATCGTACTTGCCGGTCAGCAGGCCCGAGGCCAGCGGCGAGAAGATGGTGGTGCCCAGCCCGGCGCGGGCGTACAGCGGTGCGTACTCGACCTCCACCCGCTGGCGGTGCAGCAGGTTGTACTGCGGCTGCTCCATCGACGGGCCCTGCAGGTTGTGCCCTTCGGCGAAATCCAGCGCCTGCTGGATCTGTACCGCCGACCACTCCGAAGTGCCCCAGTAGAGGATCTTGCCCTGCCGCACCAGGGTATCCATGGCGTGCACGGTCTCGGCGATCGGCGCGTCCGGATCCGGGCGGTGGCAGTAATAAAGGTCCAGGTAATCCACCCGCAGGCGCTTGAGCGCAGCATGGCAGGCGTCGGTCACATGCTTGCGCGACAGGCCGCGCTGGGTCGGCAGTGGGTCCTTGGCACTGCCGAAGAACACCTTGCTGGACACGCAGAAGCCATCGCGGGGCAGGCGCAGGTCGCTGATCACGTCACCCATCACCTGTTCGGCGCGGCCGTTGGCGTAGCCCTCGGCGTTGTCGAAGAAGTTGACGCCATGATCCCAGGCGGCGGCCACCAGGTTGCGGGCCTCATCGCGCGGGATCTGGTCACCGAAGGTCACCCAGGCGCCGAAGGAAAGGGCGGAAATCGGCAGGCCGGTGGAGCCCAGGCGACGGTATTGCATGCGAATCTCCTGCTGCGGGCCCGCATCCGGGCCGGGATCGATCCCCATTCTACCTGCCGCCACCGGCCGCAAGCCCTTGCCGTTGCTGGCCTGATCGGTACCGATGGGTGCGCGCACGCTGCTTTTCCTTGCCCCGGCCCCGGCCCTGCACTAGGCTTCCCGTTTTTCGCGACGCCCCAGGGGAGTCACTCACATGGTCGAAGGTTTGGGCAGGATCGGCTTCGGCCTGTTCGGGTTGGCGGTGCTGATCGGCATCACCTGGTTGTTTTCCAATAACAAGCGTGCGGTTGACTGGAAGCTGGTTGCCACCGGTATCACCCTGCAGATCGCCTTCGCGGCGCTGGTGATCCTGGTGCCGGGCGGGCGCGACGTGTTCGACGCGCTGGGCCACGGCTTCGTCAAGGTGCTGAGCTTCGTCAACGAGGGTTCGGGCTTCATCTTCGGCTCGTTGATGGACACCAAGAACTACGGCTTCATCTTCGCCTTCCAGGTGCTGCCGACCATCATCTTCTTCTCGGCGCTGATGGGCGTGATGTACCACCTGAACATCATGCAGGCGATCGTGCGCGTGATGGCGTGGGCGATCACCAAGGTGATGCGTGTGTCCGGTGCGGAAACCACCAGTGTCTGCGCCAGCGTCTTCATCGGCCAGACCGAGGCGCCGCTGACCGTGCGCCCGTACATCGCCAGGATGACCCAGTCCGAGCTGCTGACCATGATGATCGGCGGCATGGCGCACATCGCCGGCGGCGTGCTGGCCGCCTACGTGGGCATGCTCGGCGGCGGCGACCCGGCGCAGCAGGCCTTCTACGCCAAGCACCTGCTGGCGGCGAGCATCATGGCTGCGCCGGCCACCCTGGTCGTGGCCAAGCTGCTGATTCCGGAAACCGGCACCCCGCTCACCCGCGGCACGGTGAAGATGGAAGTGGAGAAGACCTCCAGCAACATCATCGACGCGGCCGCCGCCGGCGCCGGTGACGGCCTGAAGCTGGCGCTGAACATCGGCGCGATGCTGCTGGCCTTCATCGCCCTGATCGCGCTGCTGAACGCCCCGCTGACCTGGATCGGTGAAGTGACCGGCCTGGCCGCGCAGATCGGCAAGCCGACCAACCTGTCGACCATCTTCGGTTACGTGCTGGCCCCGATCGCCTGGGTGATCGGCACCCCGTGGGCCGATGCCACCACCGTCGGTTCGCTGATCGGCCAGAAGGTCGTGATCAACGAGTTCGTGGCCTACACCGAGCTGTCGCAGATCGTGAACGGCCAGATCGCCGGCGTGACCCTGTCCGACGAAGGCCGCCTGATCGCGACCTACGCCCTGTGCGGCTTCGCCAACTTCAGCTCGATCGCCATCCAGATCGGCGGCATCGGCGGCCTGGCCCCGGAACGTCGCCACGACCTGGCCAAGTTCGGCCTGCGCGCGGTGCTGGGCGGTACCATTGCCACCTTCATGACGGCGACCATCGCCGGCGTGCTGACGCACTTCAGTTGAACCCTTGGTTGAGAAAAGATTCCCTATGAGCAGCAGTGTCGTTGTCGTCGGTTCCTTCAATGTCGATCACGTGTGGCGGTGTGAATCGCTGCCGGCACCGGGTGCGACCATTGCCGGCCGCTACAGCACCGGCCCGGGTGGCAAGGGCTTCAACCAGGCCGTGGCCGCCTGCCGTGCCGGCGCCGAGACGCACTTCGTGTGCGCGCTGGGCGATGACGCAGGCGGCACCACCGCGCGCGAACTGGCTGCGCAGGATGGTTTCGGCCTGATCGCCGAAGCCAGCAGCGAGCCGACCGGCACCGCCGGCATCTATGTGGACGCGCGCGGCCGCAACACCATCGTGATCGGCCCGGGCGCCAACGCCGCGCTCAGCACCGACTTCCTGCAGCAGCAGCAGGCGCTGCTGGCCGGCGCCAAGGTGGTGCTGGTGCAGCTGGAATCGCCGGTGCAGACCATTGAAGCGGCGCTGGCCACGGCGCGCGAAGCCGGCGTCACCACGGTGCTCAACACCGCGCCGGCCGACGCCCCCTCGACCATCGGCCTGCTCAAGCTGGCCGATGTGATCACCCCGAACGAGACCGAGTTCGCCGCCCTGCTCGGCCGCCATGTCGGCGAGCGCGTGGATGCCAACGACGTCGCCGCGCTGGATGGCGCCAGCCTGCATGCACTGTGCCGCAAGCTGGTCGGCAACGGCACCGTGGTGGTGACGCTGGGTTCGGTGGGTGTGTTCGTCTCGCATGCCGACGAGAACCTGCGCGGCGATACCCAGCCGTACTACCGCGTGGGTGCCGAGCAGGTACAGGCCATCGACACCACCGGTGCCGGTGACGCCTTCAACGGTGCGCTGGCCGCGTCGCTGGCGCAGGTGGCCGACGCCCCGTTCGCCCGCCACGTGCGCTTCGCCAACCAGTTCGCCGGCCGTTCGACCGAGAAGGAAGGCGCCGCTGCGGCGATGCCGCGCTTCACCCCGGCTGATTCCGAAGCAAAGTAAATCCACGCTTCGCGCGGATGATGTAGATCCACGCCATGCGTGGATGAAGAAGCCCGGGTGTGCAGACACCCGGGCTTTTTCGTTTGCCTTTCAATGGGGTAGATCCACGCCACGCGTGGATGAACGAGACCGGGCAAGCCATCGCAGCAACAGGCCTGCGGCAATCGCCAGCAACGCGACGGCCGCGCCCACCGCGCCCAGCGATGCCAGGCCGAAGCGTTCGATGGCCCCACCCCCCAGCAGCGCGCCCAGGCCGATGCCGGCATTGGCCGCCGAGACGTTCAAGGTTCCGGCCAGCGCCTGGGCCTGCGGCGCTGCACGCATCACCCGCACTTGGCACAACGGAAACAGCGCGGTATGGGCCACGCCCCATGCCGCCAGCGCGATGAGCGCGAATGCTCCCTGCCCGGCCAGCCCGACGCTGCCCAGCATGCCCAGCGCCAATACTCCGCAGAACGCCAACGTCGCACCTAGCGGCGCGCGATCCACCCAGCGGCCACCCACCGCGTTGCCGATCAATCCAACCGCACCGAAGCCCATCAGCCACCACCCCACCTGTGCGGCAGGAACCCCCAGCAGTCGTTCCAGTACATCGGCAAGATAGGTATAGGCAGCGAACATCGCGGTGAACACCAGCACCGACAACAGCACATTGCCCTGCAGCCAGGGCTGGCGCAGCACGCGTGCCTGCTCGCCCAGCGCGCGCCGCGGCCCGGCAACGGTATCGGGCATCCACAACGCCAGTGCAGCGGCCATCAGCAGTGACAACGCCGCCAGCAACCAGAAGCTGCCGCGCCAACCGATGGCATCGGCGGCCAGCGTGCCCAGCGGGATCCCGAACAGCATCGCGGCGGTGATGCCCAGATAGACCCGTGCCACCGCACGCCCCCCCTGCCCCGCAGGTGCCAGCTGTGCAGCGGTCTCGCTGGCCGTGCCCCAGAACACCGGCAGCGCCAGCGCCGGCAGCACCCGCGCCAGCACCAGCAGCCATGGCTGCGTGGACATCGCGGCCAGCGCGTTGGAGCCGGCGAACAGCAGCAGGATGGCCACGAACAGGCGGCGCCGGTCGACGTGTGCGAGCAGCGCAGTCAACGGTGGCCCGGCCAGCATCACGGTGAACGCGAACAAAGTGACCAGTTGCCCGGCAGGGGCAATGCCCAGGCCCAGGTCGCGGGCCAGTGCCGGCAGCAGGCCGACGATCAGGAACTCGGTGGTAACGATGACGAAAGCGGACACCGCCAGCAGGGCGGCCGAAAGCTGTCGGCGCACATTGGCGTGGCCGGCGGCCACGGGAGCATCGGGGGAGGACATGGAGAAGCACCAGAACAGGAGCCTCCAGCCTATTTATTCCCGTAGTTCCGATTACTGCTATTTTCTCCATCCATTCAAGACAGAATTTCCCATGCTTCCCACCGAGCGCCTGCGCGGCATCGAGGCCTTCGTCGCCACCGCCGATGCCGGCAGCTTCACCGCTGCCGCCGAGCGCCTGCATGTAACCAGTTCGGCGGTCGGCAAGACCATCGCACGGCTCGAGGCACGGCTGGGAGCCAGATTGTTCGAACGCAGCACCCGGCGCTTGCGCCTAACCGAAGCCGGCGAAGGTTTCCATCGCACCTGCGTGCGGGTGCTGGCCGAACTGGCTGATGCCGAATCAGTGCTGGCCGCACATGGCGGTGCGCCCGTGGGGCGCCTGCGCGTGGATGCGCCGGCCACCTTCGGGCGCCTGAAAGTCTGGCCGTTGTTGTTGCAGCTGGCCGATGCGTTCCCGCACCTGCGGCCGCAGGTGACTTTCAGCGACCGCTTCATCGACCTGGCCGAGGACGGCATCGATCTGGCCGTGCGCATCGGTGGCCCCGAGCCGCTGCCAGCGACCCTGGGCAGCCGCCTGCTCGGCTACGAGCGCCTGTGCTTCTGTGCGTCGCCGGCCTATCTGGAACAGCACGGCCGGCCCCGTTCGAGCTCCGACCTGGCCGACCACGACGGCGTGATGTTCGGCCGCGCCGACGGCAGCATCGGGCCGTGGCAGGTGGCGGACGCCGGGAATCGCAGCGCATGGCTGCAGGCCCGCGCACGCCTGGTGGTCGGCAGTGCCGAAGCGCAGGTGGCCGCGGTCGAGGCCGGCTTTGGCATTGCCCAGCTGGCCACCTGGCTGGTCGATGACGCGCTGGCACGCGGCAGCCTGGTCTCGATCCTGCCGGCGCTGGACGGCCGCGGCCTGCCCCTGCGCCTGTTGTGGCCGCAGGGCCGGCAGCTGTTGCCGCGCGTGGATGTGGCATTGGAACGACTGGCGGCGGGATTGGACGTCGATCCAGCACGCTGACCCGCGACGCCACCGATCCGGCCACATCCAGCCGCCCACCATCGCCCGCTCCTGGGGGCGACGGAAGCAACCGTCAAGCATCTGCTGATGCCGGTACGGCATGAGGTCGGTGCCGATCGGCCTGAACCCGGGCCGCGCCGACACGACCATGCCGCTGCCCGCGCCCTACAATGGGCACATGCAGATCGGCCCGTACACCATTGCCCCCAACGTCGTGCTGGCGCCCATGGCCGGCGTCACCGACAAGCCCTTCCGCCTGCTGTGCAAACGGCTGGGCGCGGGCCTGGCCGCCTCGGAAATGACCATCAGCGACCCGCGCTTCTGGAACACGCGCAAGTCGATCCACCGCATGGACCATGACGGCGAGCCGGCACCGATCAGCGTGCAGATCGCCGGTACCGAACCGCAGCAGCTGGCCGAGGCCGCGCGCTACAACGTCGATCACGGCGCGCAGATCATCGACATCAACATGGGCTGCCCGGCCAAGAAGGTGTGCAACGCCTGGGCGGGTTCGGCGCTGATGCGCGACGAGCAGCTGGTGGCACGCATCCTCGAAGCCGTGGTCAACGCGGTGGACGTGCCGGTCACGCTGAAGATCCGCACCGGCTGGGACTGCGACCATCGCAATGGCCCGCTGATCGCGCGCATCGCCGAGGACAGCGGCATCGCGGCGCTGGCGGTACATGGCCGCACCCGCGACCAGCACTACACCGGCCAGGCCGAGTACGGCACCATCGGCGAGATCAAGGCCGCCCTGCGCATTCCGGTCATCGCCAACGGCGATATCGATTCGCCGCAGAAGGCTGCCTACGTTTTGAAGGAAACCGGCGTGGACGCGGTGATGATCGGGCGTTCCGC
The DNA here is from genome assembly GCF_013464915.1 of Stenotrophomonas maltophilia. Classification (GTDB taxonomy): domain Bacteria; phylum Pseudomonadota; class Gammaproteobacteria; order Xanthomonadales; family Xanthomonadaceae; genus Stenotrophomonas; species Stenotrophomonas maltophilia_AT. Next base: position 10,247 of record NZ_RAVT01000048.1, on the reverse strand, counting down.
ACAGGGCCGGCCATGGATCTTCCGCGAAGTGGCGCATTACCTGGCCACCGGCGAGGAACTGCCACCGCCGTCACTGGCGGAAGTACGCGACATCCTGCTTGGCCACCTGCACGCACTGCATGCGTTCTACGGCGAGCCGCAGGGGGTGCGCATCGCGCGCAAGCACCTGGGCTGGTATGCCAAGGACCGGCCAGAGAACGCCGCTTTCCGCGCAGTGGTCAACCGTGCCGAAGATCCGCAGAGCCAGATCGCACTGACCACCGAGTACTTCGACCGCCTGATCGCCGGGGAACCGGTGCTGTCTTCGGCGGCCTGAGCCGCCCGCCCCGCGTTTCCGAACAGTCGAGCCAGCTCGACGCTACAAGAGCCCGCCGTCATGACCCCGCCGATCTCCTCCCCGACCTACCTGCACGGGTTCTCCGGCACCGAGCAGCAGCGCCTGATGACCCAGGCGCGCCTGCTGGAATCGAGCATCTTCGGCCAGATCGACTACAGCGGCGCGCGGCGCCTGCTGGAAGTCGGCAGCGGCGTGGGTGCGCAGACCGAGATCCTGCTGCGCCGCTTCCCGGAACTGCACGTGACCGGCGTGGACCTGAGCGAGACCCAGCTGGAAACCGCGCGCGGGAACCTGTCGCGCACACCCTGGTGCAGCGACCGCTACACCCTGCAACAGGCTGATGCCGGCGAACTGCCCTTCGAAGCGCGCAGCTTCGATTCAGCGTTCCTGTGCTGGGTGCTGGAACACGTCCCGTCACCGGCACGCGTGTTGAGTGAAGTGCGCCGCGTGCTGGCCCCGGGGTCGCCGGTCTACATCACCGAGGTGATGAACGCCTCGTTCCTGCTCGACCCGTATTCGCCGCATATCTGGCGCTACTGGATGGCCTTCAACGATTTCCAGTACGACCATGGTGGCGACCCGTTCGTCGGCGCAAAGCTGGGCAACCTGCTGCTGGCCGGCGGCTTCCGCGACGTGCACACCGAGATCAAGACCATCCACCTGGACAACCGTGAACCGGCGCGTCGCAAGACGATGATCGCGTTCTGGGAACAGCTGCTGCTGTCGGCGGCCGACCAGCTGCTGCAGGCCGGCAGCGTCGATGAAGAAACCGTGGAAGGCATGCGCCGCGAATTCCGGCTGGTGCAGAACGATCCGAACGCGGTGTTCTTCTATTCGTTCGTGCAGGGCCGCGCCACGGTGTATTGAGGCCTGGCCTCACCCCAGGGCGGCCAGCGGCTGCGATGGCAACCGGCTAGAATCCCGCAGTCCCGGCCTCGGAACGGCGCGTGCCGGGGCCTCCCCCGTGCGGCAGCAGAGCATCGGTGCGTGAGCCTGTCGCGCACGGATGGACCTGACCTGCGGGAGCATGATGAACGAAAACCGCCGAACGCCTTTCCCTGCCCAGAGCCCGGGCCTGACGGGCGGGCTTCGCCCTGGCCAGGTTCGCCTGCTTGCAGGGATCATCGCGCTGCTGTGCATCCTGTATGTCGCGCTCGCACTGACGCCTTCTTCCTACTCGCTGGCCTACGAGTACCTTGGCCTGACCCCGCAGCAGCCGCTGCTCGGTACCGCCCGCTACATCCGCACCGACGAATGGATGGTGTTCACGCCGTACATCCAGATCGCGGTCAACAACGACTTCGGGCAGGTCAATGCGCACTCCGCGTACCACGAGTCACTGCGCACCTTCCAGGCGCTGCCGCTGCTGGACTGGGGACTGCTGTTCAAGCCGTACCACTGGGCGTTCTTCATGCTGCCTGCAGCGAATGCCTACTCGTTCTTCTTCATGTTCATGGCCATGGCCTTCCTCGGCGGCTGGGCCCTGCTCCTTCGCCAGCTGCGATTGCCGGCACTGGCAGCGGTGCTGCTGTCGACCACGTTGTTCTTCGCGCCCTTCGTGCAGGTCTGGTGGACCAGCAACGCCGGTGCCTTCGCGCTGGCGCCCTGGGCTGCGGTGGCATGGCTGGGCATCAGCCATCGCGCGCTGCGCATCGTGGCCAGCGCCTATGCGCTGGCGGCATGGCTGATCGCGGTGTCCTACCCGCCTTTCATCATTTCCTCGGCGTTGGCCCTGGCGGTGCTGGTGCTGGCGGTCCGGCGCGATGCCATCACCGCGGTACGTCTGGTCGATGCCGCCATCGCCGGCGCGATCGCATTGACGGTGTTCGTCGGCTACTTCCACGACATCATCCCGATCGTGCGCAACACGGTGTACCCCGGCCAGCGCCAGAGCGCCGGTGGCGGTGTGGGCCTGACCAGCCTGCTTGCACACCTCTTCCCGAACCTGATGACCTACCGGTTCGCACCGCTGCCAATGTTCAAGGCATCCAACGATTGCGAAATCGCGGTGCTGGGCAGCCTGCTGCCGCTGTTTACTCTGGTGCTGGCCGATGGCGCACGGCTGCGCGAATGGGCGAAAAGCCACCGCAGCTCCCTGCTGATCCTGGCCGCCGGCCTGCTGTTCATCGCCTGCTGGATCTTCCTGCCTGTGCCTGCCGTGGTTGGCAAGCTGACCACCTTGTCGATGGTGCCCCCCGCGCGCGCACTGCTGGCCTTCGGCCTGTTGCTCAACATCGCCTGCGCGATGATCCTGGTGCACTGCGGCGTGCGCCTGCAGCGCTGGCGCCTGCTGCTTCTGGCGGTGCTGCTGATGGTCGGCAGCCTGGCCAAGTTCCTGTTCGGTGAAGGCCAGTTCAGCCGCCTGCACAGCGCTGCCGATGCCGTTCCCTACCTGTGCCTGGCGGGGCTGGCCGTTGCTGCACGCCGTCCAAAGCTGTCGGCGCATGCCGCCACCCTGGTCCTGGCTACCGCCGCCCTGTCCAATCTACTGGGCAATGGCTTGTTCAACCCTGTGCAGCCCGCCGGCCCGATCTTCGCGATGGACCGCGCTGCCGTCCTGCACTCCCTGCAGGCCCGCGGCTCAGCCACCACGACCGAAGGCGTGCTGGTGGCTCCCGGCGGGTTCGGGGGCCTCCTGCCGGGTGTTGGCATTCCCGCCGTGAACCATGTGCTGTACCTGCCACAGATGGATTACTTCCGCCGGTACTTCCCGTCGATGTCCGACGACGACTTCAATTTCACCTTCAACCGCTACCACCACATCACCGTAGCGCCTGACGGCGACGCGCCACGGGTGCTGCAGGGGGATCTGGTGGAACTGCCTGCAAAACCCCTGCTGGCCACTCCAGCCCGATGAATCCGATGACCACCACCTCGCCCTCCGCATCCATGCCAGCACGGATCGCCGTGATCATCCCCTGCTACAAAGTGACCCGCCACGTGCTGTCCGTGCTGGCGGCGATCGATGATGCGGTAACGGCGATCTACTGCGTGGATGATGCGTGCCCCGACGGCAGCGGCCGCCTGATCCAGGCCGAAGCCAACGACCCGCGCATCACCGTGCTGTTCCATCAGCACAACCGCGGCGTCGGCGGCGCGATCAAGACCGGGTACCGCGCGGCCATCGCCGATGGCATGGACATTCTGGTCAAGGTCGATGGCGATGGGCAGATGGACCCGGCACTGCTGATGGACTTCGTCGCGCCGATTGCCGACGGCCATGCCGACTACACCAAGGGCAACCGATTCTGGAACCTGACCCACATCCGCCGCATGCCCCCGGTGCGGCGCCTGGGCAACCTGCTGCTGTCGTTCATGACCAAGGCTTCGTCCGGGTACTGGCAGGTGTTCGATCCGACCAACGGCTACACCGCCATCCATGCCAGGGTCGCCAGCCACCTGAAGCTCGAGGCGGTCAGCGACCGCTATTTCTTCGAGACCGACATGCTGTTCCGACTGAACACCGTGCGCGCGGTCGTGCAGGATGTGGCAATGGATGCCCACTACGGCGACGAAACCAGCAACCTGCGCATCGGTCGCATCCTGGGTGAGTTCACCTTCAAGCACCTGCGCAACACGCTCAAGCGCATTGCCTACAACTATTTCCTGCGCGACCTCAGCATCGCGTCGCTGGAGCTGGTCGCCGGCAGCAGCCTGCTTGCCTTCGGGGGGCTGTTCGGCCTGTACCACTGGGTGCGGTCGGCCCAGGCCGATGTCGCCACGCCGGTGGGTACCATCATGATCGCGATGGTCGCGCTGATCTCCGGGCTGCAGTTCCTGCTGGCGTTCGTTGGCTTTGACATCGCCAACGTGCCGCGCCAGGTGCTGAACCGTTCGATCAAGCTCAACCGCCAGCCGCAGTAGAGCCACGCCATGCGTGGCTGTTGTTCGCCCCATCCCCGCATGGCGGGGATCTACGGGTGTGCAGCTCCCGGCGCGGCGGCGGCTGGCTCGTGCCAGATGCGTTGCCACATCGCGGCCAGCCGGCGCCCGGCGTCGGCGCGTGCCGCCGGGCTGCTGTAGTCCACGCGCAGCTGTTCGGGCACGATCGGCCGCCACTGCCCGTCCACCTGTTCGGCCACGGCGAAGTTGAAGGTGTAATCCGGTTCCAGCCCCATGCGCAGATCACTCAGCACCAGGCGCCCGTCAACGACCTGCGCACGCATGAAGCCGCGGTTGAACCACTGCAGGCGCTGCACCGCCGGAATCGCCTGCGCCTCGCGCAGTGCCTGCACGTTGGAGGGATGGCCTTCGAACTGCATCGGCCCATGATCGGCGACCAGCGAGCGGTCTCCGACCACGTAGCCATTGGGCGTCATCGCCACTACCCGCCATAGCAGCGTATTGAACGGCATCGGCACCGAGAAGCGCGGTGCGTCGGCCAGGCCCATCGCGGCCAGGCTCTGCTGCGCGGCGCGGTCGACCTGTGCCTTGGCTACCAGGCCCCAGCCCAGGTAGCCACTGCTGAGCAGCAGCGCGACGCCCAGCACCTTGCCCGCCCACGGCCGGGCACGACCGAACCAGGCCAGCACGCAGCCCAGCAGCAGCCATGCCGTGTATGCAGGATCGATGATGAAGACGCTGGAGCCCATGGTTGGATGTGGCCGCAGCGGCCACCACAACTGGGTGCCGTAGACGGTGAACGCATCCAGCACCGGGTGGGTCACCAGCGCCAGCTGGATCGCCCAGAACCAGCGTAGCGGTGACTGCGCGACCCGGCCATTTCCAAAGCGCTTGAACAACCACCAGATCAGCGCCGCGACCCAGGGCAGCACCAGCAACGAGTGGCTGAAGCTGCGGTGCTCGACCATGTTCGCCACCGGGTCGGTGGCGGTGAAGCCGAGCCACAGCGCGTCGAGGTCCGGCAGGGTGCCGAGCGCGGCACCGGCAAGCAGGGCCGCACGGCGATGGCCGGGCGGAGCAATGGCAGCGGCGACGGCGCCACCGAGTACGATCTGGGTCAGGGAATCCATTGGCCGATGCTAGCGGCTTGCGGGCGTGCCGTCTCACTCCCGGACACCGCTTCTGTAGAGTCGACTGTTAGTCGACTGCTCTTCCATCAGGCTGCGGACACCGCGCGCTACGCGCGATAGTCGACTAACAGTCGACTCTACGGAAACGGGTTACGCCGCCTGCGACATGCGCGCGCCCGGCAGCTCCACCAGGGTCTGGCCATTGTGGTCGAGCAGGCGCAGCGCGCCGTCGTGATCCTCGACCAGCGCGGTCAGGCTTTCCACCCAGTCACCATCGTTCGCATAGACCAGGCCGTCACGCTCCACCAGCGCGGCGCGGTGGATATGGCCACAGACGATGCCATCCAGGCCACGCCGGCGCACGTCATCCAGCCCGGCCTGCACGAAGCGCTCGATATAGCGCTCGGCCGCACCGCTGCGCTTCTTCAGGAACTCCGACAGCGACCAGTAGCGCATGCCGAGCTGGCGCCGCACTGCATTCAGCGCCTGGTTGCCGGTCAGGATGCGGTAGTACAGCCAGTCGCCGAACTTTTCCTGCAGGCCACCGAAGTGGGTCACGCCGTCGTACTCGTCACCGTGCGCGACCAGCAGGCGACGGCCGTCGGCGGTCACGTGGATGGCGCGGCGGCGCACCTGCATCGCCGGCAGCATCAGCCCGCACACGTGGCGCAGCGAGGCGTCATGGTTGCCGGGGATGTAGATGATCTCGGTGCCTGCACGGCGCAGCGCGTGCAGGGCCTGGATCACTTCGCTGTGCGACTGCCGCCAGTTGGCACGGCGATGGGCCATCCACCACAGGTCGATGATGTCGCCCACCAGGTACAGCCGTTCACAGCGCAGCTGCGAGAGAAACCGTGCCAGTTCGGTGGCATGGCAGTGACGTGACCCCAGGTGTACGTCGGAGACGAACACTGCGCGCCGGTGTGGCGACAGGTTCGCCAGCGTGCTCATGCCGGCGTCCCCGCGTCACGCAGGTAGCGTTTGCGTTTGTTCGGCCGGATCGCGCACAGGTCCACTTCGATCAGGCCGTCGATCGAATCGCTGAAATCCGGATCCACGCCGAAAGCGAGGAAGCGCGCGCCCCCCGGTTCGCACAGGTCGGTGTACTGGCGGTACAGCGTGGGCACGCCGGTACCGAGAGCAGCCAGGTTGGCTTTCAACACATCGAACGCGGCACCGGCATCCAGCTCACCGAAACTCGGTGGCGCGGCGAAGTACTGGAACGGGCGGTTCGATTCGGCCAGGCCAACGGTACCGCCGTAGTAGCGCTGGTAGTACGCCACCAGCTGCTCGCGCGCATCGCGCGGCAGCGCCGCACTGATCGACACCGCGCCGAACAGGTAGCGGATGCCCGGCCGGCACTGCAGGTAGGCGCCGATGCCCTGCCACAGGTAGTCCAGGCTGCGGCTGCCCCAGTAATCGGGCACCACGAAGCTGCGGCCCAGTTCCAGGCCTTCGGCGATGTGGGTGATCGCATCGTCGGAATAGCGGAACAACGATGCGCTGTAGAGCCCGGACAGGCCGTGCCGGGCCAGCGCCTGCGCACCGCGCATGATGCGGTAGGCGCCGGCGATGCGCTGTGCGGCCGCGTCCCAGATCACGATGTGCTCGTACTGCGGGTCGTAGTCGTCCAGGTCGCGGCTGCGACCGGTGCCCTCGCCCACCTGGCGGAAGGTCAGTTCGCGCAGCCGGCCCAGTTCCAGCAGCAGCGGTGAATCGGCGCTGCAGGTGGCCAGCAGGATCTGCTTGCCGTCGGCGGTCTGGCCCAGCTGGGTGGCTGCAGCAATGCCAGCGGCAACCTGCGAAGGTGGCACCGGGGACGCCAGCGGCTCGGGGCCTGCAACGACAGCGGCACCGCCCGCCGCGCCATTGCGGCCCAGCGCATACAGCGCGCGGCGCACGGCCAACAGCTGCGCACCGGGATCGCCGCCCGTGCCCAGCTGCATCGGCTCACCGATGCTCAGGCGCAACGGGCGGCCACGACGGGTGAACATCTCGCGCGCCAGCAGCGCAGTACCGGCCGGCTTGAACAGGGTCGAGGCGCCATAGAACAGCGCCGAGTTGCGCGCCTCCACCCGCACCGGCAGCACCGGCGCACCGGCGGCGCGGGCAAAGCGCACGAACCCCCGCTGCCAGCGGCCATCGCGGATGCCACGCAGCGACAGCCGAGAGACCTCGCCGGCCGGGAACACGATCACGCACTGCTCGGCGGCCAGCGCCTCCTCCACGGCGTGCAGGCTGCCACGCTGGGCCTTGCCGCCGAGGATGCGTACCGGCAGCAGCAGGTCCTGCAGCGGCGCGATGGCCCCCAGCAGGTCGTTGGCCACGATCCGCACATCGCGGCGGATGCGGCCGACCGCGTCCAGCAGCGCCAGCGCATCCAGCGCCCCGGACGGATGATTGGCAACAATCAGCAGGCGGCCCGTGGCCGGGATCTTCGCCAGCGCGGCCGGGTCCACCTGGTACTGGCCATCGATGAACTCCAGCCCGGCGGCGACGAAGCCGAATCCGCGCAATCCTGAACTGCGCTGCAGGAAAGCTTCAATCTGGTCCAACCGCGACCAGCGCCCGACGCTGCGCAGCAATGGCCGCGCCAGCTGGCCGCGACGGCCATGGAACCAATCGGGAAAGCGTTGCTGGAGACGCTGTTCAAGTTCCTGCATGGCGGATCCACTCATGCCCGGCGGCCGGATTGGCCGACAGCGTGCGCCCGGCAGGCGGCAGCCAGATGGCGGTTCTGGGGCAGAACGATGACGGTCGACCCGCCCGGAGGGGAGGCCGCAACCGGCCCCACTGGCCACCCGGCCGGTTGTCACGCTGGTGGAACACTGGGCCTCGAGGCTGGGGCACAATCCCGTCAGGACGGCCCCTGCCGGGCCTACGCGGGCTTAACCACCGGCAACCGGTACAGGTTCACAATGCACAGGCGGCGCACCCCGTGTATCATTCGCGCCCATCTTTCCATCCGAATCAAGGGATATTACGCCTGATGTCCAGCTATCTCTTCACCTCCGAGTCGGTCTCCGAAGGCCATCCGGACAAGGTTGCCGACCAGATCTCCGATGCGGTGCTGGACGCGATCCTGACCCAGGACCAGCGCGCCCGCGTGGCCTGCGAGACCATGGTCAAGACCGGTGTTGCCATTGTCGCCGGTGAAATCACCACCAGCGCCTGGATCGACCTGGAAGCCCTGACCCGCAAGGTCATCACGGACATCGGCTACGACAGCTCCGACGTCGGCTTCGACGGCGCCACCTGCGGCGTGCTGAACCTGATCGGCAAGCAGTCGCCGCACATCGCCCAGGGCGTGGACCGCAAGAAGCCGGAAGAAATGGGCGCTGGCGACCAGGGCCTGATGTTCGGCTACGCCACCAACGAGACCGACAGCTACATGCCGGCCGCGATCCACCTCTCGCACCGCCTGGTCGAGCAGCAGGCCAAGATCCGCAAGAAGAAGAACTCGCCGCTGTCCTGGCTGCGCCCGGACGCCAAGAGCCAGGTCACCCTGCGCTATGAAAACGGCGTGGTCTCGGCCATCGACGCCGTGGTGCTGTCGACCCAGCATGCCCCGGGCATCAAGCAGAAGGACCTCATCGAGGCCGTCCGCGAAGAGATCATCAAGCCGGTGCTGCCGGCCAAGTGGCTGCACAAGGGCACCAAGTTCCACATCAACCCGACCGGCAAGTTCGAGATCGGTGGCCCGGTGGGCGACTGCGGCCTGACCGGCCGCAAGATCATCGTCGACACCTACGGCGGCTGGGCCCGTCACGGTGGTGGCGCCTTCTCCGGCAAGGACCCGTCCAAGGTCGACCGCTCGGCTGCCTATGCTGCCCGCTACGTCGCCAAGAACGTGGTTGCCGCCGGCCTGGCCGACCGCTGCGAAGTGCAGGTCTCCTACGCCATCGGCGTGGCTGAGCCGACCTCGATCTCGGTCACCACCTTCGGCACCGGCAAGATCAGCGACGACAAGATCGAGAAGCTGATCCGCAAGCACTTCGACCTGCGCCCGTACGGCATCATCAAGATGCTGGACCTGGTGCACCCGATGTACCAGCAGACCGCGGCCTATGGCCACTTCGGCCGCAAGCCGAAGGAGTTCAGCTACCTCAACGGCGAAGGCGAGACCGTCAACGCCACGGCCTTCTCGTGGGAGAAGACCGACCGCGCCGCCGCCCTGCGCGCCGATGCGAAGCTGAAGTAAAGCCGGCTGGTAGAGCCGACTGGTAGAGCCGACTGTTAGTCGGCTCTCCTGAAAGAAGGGCCGCGCAAGCGGCCCTTCTGCTTTCTGGTAGAGCCGGCCGCDGGCCGGCKTTTTMATGGTTTMCGKAAACCATCGCGTGGTTGCCGGCCMGCGGCCGGCACTACCCGGTAACCGATACAATCGGCGCATGTCGACCGAACTGAAAACCCACCAGCTGTCCATGACCGTGCTGATGTCGCCGGAGATGGCCAATTTCTCCGGCAAGGTCCACGGCGGCGCCGTGCTGCGCCTGCTCGACCAGGTGGCCTACGCCTGTGCCAGTCGCTATGCCGGCAGTTACGTGGTCACCCTGTCGGTGGACCAGGTGATGTTCCGCCAGCCCATCGCGGTGGGCGAACTGGTCACCTTCCTGGCCTCGGTGAACTACACGGGCACCTCGTCGATGGAGATCGGCATCAAGGTGGTGGCCGAGGACATCCTCAAGCGCAGCGTGCGCCACGCCAACAGCTGCTTCTTCACGATGGTGGCGGTGGACGAGGAAGGACGGCCGACGCCGGTGCCGCCGTTGCAGCCGGCCACCTCCGACGAGAAGCGCCGCCAGGCCGCCGCGCAGATCCGCCGCCAGCTGCGCCAGGAAATGGAACAGCGCCACCTGGAACTGCTGGCGTCGAACCCGCCTTCGCCGGAGGAATGAGGTAGTGCCGGGGGGGGGGGGGGGGGCCGGGGGGGGGGGGGG
>NZ_RAVT01000007.1 GCF_013464915.1 Stenotrophomonas maltophilia | reverse complement strand
CCGGCACTACCGCGAGCGGGGCTGTGCATCCACGCATGGCGTGGATCTGCTGTAGAGCCGAGCCCACGCTCGGCTTGCCTCAGCCGAGCATGGGCTCGGCTCTACATCTCTCCGATCAGCGCTGCGACGGCCCCCAATAGCCGAGATCCTTGCGGATCTGCAGGTCGCGCACCCAGCTCCCGAACGGCTTGCGGCGCAGCACCCCCATTTCCCCGGACAGGAAATCCTCGGTGGCCGCGATCACCCGCTCGCTGGATAGGCCATCGCGGTACGGGTGGATGGCATCGGCGTAGCGCACGATTTCCGCCTGCAGCGCGGCGTCCGGATGCAGCGCGCGCTGCAGCATCGCCGGCAGCTGCGTGGCATCGTCGAAATCGATCATGTGCGGCTTCGGCACGCGGTTGCGGAAGGTCACCACCGGCTTGTGCTGGACGATGAACTCCGAAACGATCGATGAGGTGTCCGACACCAGCACATCGGCGGCACGCTGCGCGGCCATCACCTGCTCCGGCTCGATGAAGCGGGCATTGGCACCGGCCAGCGCGCGGTAGCGCTCGAACAGTTCCGGCGGGCATTTGGGGTGCAGGGTCAGCAGCCAGTAGCGCTCACCGGCGGCGATATCGGCGGCGATCGGCTCCAGCAGATGCGGGGCAGCGCTCAGGCGCTCGGTGAAGGTCGAACCGAACAGGATCACCGGACGCCCGCCGGCCGGCGCGCGCAGTGCGGCGCTTTCGCCACCGTCATCGCGGAACAGCGGGTCCAGCTTCGGCCAGCCGGTCTCGGCCACCGCGAAGTGGCCCTGCTGGGCCGCGATCTCGCGGAACGGCGTCGTGGTGGCCGGCCCCTGCGTGCAGTACAGGTCGAACATGCCGCGCACCCGGAAGTGGCCGCGCGCGCTGTCACGCTTTTCCACATTGAAGCCATGGAACAGCTGCACCTTGGCCCCCGAAAGGAAGGTCGGCACCCAGTTGGCCGCGCTGAACACCGCCCGCGGGCGCATTGCCAGGGCCTGCTTCAGGCCGATGTTGGGCACCCCCGGCAGGCTGCCGCCGGCCGCGCCGCCTTCGAACCAGGCCGCAACCTCCTGCCCGGACGCGTGCAACGCCTGCGCCAACGGGGCGAGAATAGGCAGCGCATAGCGCTCCGTCGCAAACAACAGGTACCCGGCCATCATGTCCTCCACGACCGCTCCCATCGAACGGCCTCGCATCTCGGCGTGCATTATCGCGTTCAACGAGGCCGGGCGCATCGGCGACTGCCTGGCCTCGCTGGCCTTCTGCGACGAGATCGTGGTGGTGGACTCGCAGTCCACCGATGCCACCGTGGCCATCGCCGAGGCGGCCGGTGCCCGCGTGCTGCAGCGGGTGTTCGAGGGCTTCCGCAGCCAGAAGGCGTTCTGCGTCGAGCAGGCCAGCCACGACTGGGTACTGTGCCTGGATGCCGACGAGCGCATCAGCCCCGAGCTGCGTACGGCCATCGAACAGGCCCGTGACGGTGGCTTCGCCGGCCACGCCGGCTACCGCTTCGCCCGCCTGTCCAACTACTTTGGCAGGTTCCTGCGCCACGGCAATGCCTACCCGGACCGGGTGATGCGCCTGTTCGACCGCCGCCAGGGCGGCTGGCGCGGCAAGCGCGAGATCCACGAGGCGGCCAGCGTCGATGGCAAGGTCGGCACCCTGCGCGGCGATCTCATCCACTACCCCTATCGATCATTGCAGCAGCAGCTGGCCAAGACCGAGAAATATGCGCGGATGATGGCCGAGCACGAGTTCGCGCGTGGCAAGCGGGCCACGCTGGGCAAGCTGGTGCTGGCCCCGGCCTGGCGGTTCTGGCGCGGCTTCCTGTTCCGCGGCGGCTTCCGCGACGGCTGGCACGGCCTGGTCTATGCCTATGTGCGTGCCAACTACGTACGGCAGAAGACCATCATGCTGTGGATGCTGGGCAACGGCCAGGCGGTGGCCGATCCTCCGGCCCCCGTGGAACGGCCCTGAGCCGGCTGTGTCACACTTGCCACGCGTTGCCTGAAGATCCCCCATGAAAATCCTGTACACCAACTTCCACTACGGCGACGGTGGCGGCCACACCACGTACATCGTGTCGCTGGCGCGAGCCCTGCATGGCCAGCACACGCTCCATGTCGCAGCCCCCGCCGACAGCCGCCTGCTGCGCACGGTGGCCGAGGAAGGAATCGCCACTCCGCTGCCGATGGCCTTTGGCAGCGGCCTGCCGACCCTGCCGCAACAACTGGCCGAACAGCGCGCGTTGCGCCGGCTGGTGCAGGACGAGGGCATCGACCTGGTCCACGTCAACGGCGCACGCGATCACCGCTTCGTGATGCAGGGCCTGCTCGGCATGCGCCGCCCGCCGATCATCCTCACCAAGCACAACAGCAAGCCGACCAACACTCTGGGCAATGCCTTCCGTGCACGCTGGGCCACCGACCGCGTGATTGCGGTTTCGGCACACACCGGGCGCCTGCTCGAGCAGGGCCCCTACCGACGCTGCCCGATCGATGTGGTCCGCAACGGCGTCGACCTGGACCGCTTCGCACCGCTGCCGGCCGACGCCGGCCAGGCGATGCGGCAGCAATGGACGCAGGACGCGGATGCGCTGCTGCTGGTCAGCAACGCCGGCACCGATGACTACAAGGGCTGGATCGACCTGGCGCAGGCCATTGCCCTGCTCCCCGACGCGATCCGCCCGCATGTGCACATGGCAGTCGCCGGTCACCTGCCCAACGCGCAGCAATGCGCGCAGGTGCAGGCCCTCGGTGACGTCGCCGCGCAGGTCCACTTCACCGGCCTGCTGGCCGATACGCGCCCACTGATCGCCGCCGGCGACGTCGGCTTCGTGCTGTCCAACGACATCGAAACGATCTCCTTCGCCTGCCGCGAAATGATGGCCAGCGCCAGGCCGATGCTGGTCAGCGACTACGCGGGGCTGCCGGAAAACATCGAGCAGGGTGTCGACGGCTGGGTCGTGCCCACACGCGACGTGGCCGCCATCGCCGCGCAGGTGCAGGCGATGTATGAACAACGCCAGGCGCTGCCGGCGATGGGCATGGCCGCCCGCCGCCATGCGGAGCGCGAGTTCGGCCTGCAGACCTTCGCCGGGGCGACCCTGGCCAGTTACGAAGCGGCGCTGGCCTCAGCCTGATCTGCCCGGCGCGGCTCGGACAGGGCCAGCAGCAGGGCAACCCAGGCGGCATAGAACGAGGCGGTTCGCATGTCACGCAGCATCATTTCGGTGACCCCGAAGACGGCGAATGCCACGCAGATGCTCAACCCTGCCGCGGCATGCAACCGCGACCGTTCGTCGCCACGCCACAGGCGTGGCACGAACACCAGCGCAGGGGCCACGTAGACCAGCACCAGGCCAAGCCCCCCCAGCACGCCGTAGGTGGCCAGGAAATACAGCAGGTCGTTGTGGGTCTCGCCGAAATCACGCGCGACCATCGCCGACACCTTGCCCTGTCCGGCAAGTCGTTCCAGTTCCTGGCGGAAGCGGTCGCCGCCACCGACACCGAACACTGGCTGCTCGCGGATCATGTAGCCAGCCGCGGTCCACAACTGAAGGCGGATGCAGACCGACGTATCGGCCAGGTGGTCGGCACTGCAATCGCCATACTCGCTCACGCCAGCATCGATGCGATCGCGCAGCGCACCATCATGGGTGGCGACAATGCCGACACCGGCCGCCAGCACCAGGCCCAGCAGGATCTTCATCCGGCCAAGCCGGCGCCCCATCACCAGCAGGCCGATCAGCAGGAAGCAGGGAATCGCCAGCAGGCCACCACGGGTCTGCGTCCACAGGAATGCGACCAGGCCAAGGATGCCGGTCAGCAGCTTCAACGTGGCTTCGATGCGGGTGAAACGGGTCACCGGCAGGCCCAGCGACATCAGGCTCAGCACACCGAACAACAGGGTCAGGTCGCCGTAGGTCACCGCATTGAACTGCTGGGTGGCAGGCCGCACGCCGGTCTCCAGCGCCAACCAGCCAATGATGGCTGCTGCCGACCAGACCGCGGGCAGGGTGCCCAGCATCGCCCGCGCAAGGATCCTGCGCGGCACCCGCAGCGCGGCGAACAGGATCAGCAGCATCGACAACAGGCGCGCGGCCTTTTCGACCTCCGATCCCTTCCAGATGCCATGCACGCCCAGGCTGATCAGCACGCCGGCCAGCATCACGCCCATGCCGATGCCCATCCACGCATAACGCCGGGCGGAACCGGGCAGCAGGCGCGGAGCAGCCGAGGGTACCAGCAGCAGGACGACCGACAGCAGGATCGCCAGGTAGAACCCCGCGCTGCCGCCCTCCATGGTGATCATCAGCAGCGTGGGCAACGCCCCCAGCACCACGGCGTAGGCGCCGGCCAGAAGGCCCGTCGTGCGGGAGGTAGGCGGGGAAAGCGGAGTCACGTGGTGCGGTCGGCAGGTCGATGGCGATAGACCGGCACGGTGCCGGGAGCGGCCCTCATTCTAGGACAGAGCAGGCCGCTGGTTGACGCACACTGGCCATGTTCGTCGCTCATTCGTTCAGTCCGCATCCGGTGGCCCCTGCAGCCGGTACTCGCGCTCCAGTTCCTTCAGGTCTGGCACGCAGGCCCCGGACACCGCCCCGGCGGGAACCAGCCACCAGCGACGGCGGTTGGATATGCCGGCCATCTCCGCCTGCGAACGATCAATGCACCCCTGCATGGCATCGTCATTCACCAGCAACCAGCGATGCCGGGGCGACAAGCGCTGCCAGCGCACGGCCGCCTGCAGCTGCTCATGCCAGCGGTTCTCGAATCCAAA
Source organism: Stenotrophomonas maltophilia (assembly GCF_013464915.1). Classification (GTDB taxonomy): domain Bacteria; phylum Pseudomonadota; class Gammaproteobacteria; order Xanthomonadales; family Xanthomonadaceae; genus Stenotrophomonas; species Stenotrophomonas maltophilia_AT. The sequence continues at coordinate 14,219 of NZ_RAVT01000007.1, read as the reverse complement.
GGTCGCCGCGCGGCGGTCCGCCATCAGCAGATTCTGTTCCTTCCAGGCCACCAGCCCCAGTTCCGCGTCTGGCCCGAGACGCGTGCCGACGTCACGCATCAGGCCACGCGCAGAGCTTGAATCATTCAGCAACGGGTAGCCGAACAGGCCGTAAAGCACCCAGGCCACGGCCAGGGTCGATACCAGCGCCAGATGGCTTCGACGCCAGCCGGTCACCACCAGGCTCAAGCCCCCCCAGAGCCCCATCGCCAGGATCGTCCACGCCAATGCATCGGTCGCACCGGGCGGCAATCCGCGTCCATGGGCAAGGTTCACCTCGAAGCGCGGATCACCCAGCAACGCGAGCGCCCCGACCAGGCTCAATCCCAGTGCCAGCAACGCGGCAAACCCTCCCAGTACCGCCTGCACATCCCGTCGCTTCAGCAGCCCGGGCAGCAGCGGTGCCAGCGCCAGGCAGAACATCGGCAGCGCCGGCAGGATGTAGACATCGCGCTTGCCCTGGGGAATCGAGAAGAACAGCACGACCAGCACCCACCAGGCCAGCGGCAGCAGGTAGCGGGGGTCACGTCGGTGCAGGCGCCTGCGCCATGCGGGAATCGCCCATGGCAGCGCCAGGAACGCCGGGATCCACATCGACGGCATCACGCCGAAGAAGTACCACCACGGCTGGTGATGGTCCCAGGACTGCGTGTAGCGGCGGGCCGTCTGCCGCACCAGGATGTCGTTGATGTAGGCGCGGTACTCGTCCGACCCGGTGCCCAGCGCGGCCAGCAGCATCGGCGCCATCCACAGCGATACCGCCAGCAGGAAGGCCAGCGGTGCCAGCCAGAAGCGGCCATCGCGCGCGTGCAGGGAAACACGCGGCCACTGCAGGGCTGCAGCGATGGCCGCCGGCACGATCATCAGCAGCGCCAGCATGCCCACGCCCTTGGTGATCACCCCGATACCGGCAAAGAACCAGCCCAGCCACCACCAGCGCCAGGCCGGGCCCTGCAGCAGGTGGCGCAGCAGGCCGTAGTTGGCCAGGGTGATGAACAGCACCAGCAGCGGATCGATCTGCGCTTTCTTCGCCTGGAAGGTGAACTGCAGCGCGAACAGCAGTGCCCATCCGGCGTAGAGCCCGACCTGGCGCGTCCACAGCCGGCGCCCAAGGTCGACCACGCACCACAGCGTGCCCAGTGCGGCCAGCAGCGAGGGCAGCAGGAAGGCCACGCGCCAGTGGCCAACCAGGCCGTACAGCGAGGCCTGCCACCACATCAGCATCGGCGGTTTGTCCGAATACAGCTCGGTACCGCGATGCGGGAACAACCAGTAACCGCTGTCGACCATCTGCCTGGCCACCAGCGCGAAGCGTGGTTCGTCAGAGGGCCACGGATCGCGGAGACCGAGACCGGCCCCCAGCACCAGCAGGGCCACCACCACGAACAACCACGTCTGGCGCGACGCGTGGGTTTTCAGCATGGGACTCGAAACGGCAGCGGGGGTCAGGCTGCTTTTATCAGACGCGCGTAGAAGAAACCGTCAGCATCGTTGTCACCCGGCAGTCGCTGGCGTGCCACGCCTTCGCAATCCACGCCGAATGCGTCGCCCAGCGGCTGCGCCACGGCATCCGGATGCCACTTCAGGAACGCACGCACCTGATCGATGTTCTCGGCGCGCAGGATCGAGCAGGTGGCATACAGCAGCACGCCGCCCGGGCGCAGCATCGACCAGCAGGCTTCCAGCAGGCGCGCCTGCACGCCCACCAGTGCATCGATGTCCTCGGCGCGGCGGTGGAACATCACATCCGGCTGGCGGCGGATCACGCCCGTGGCCGAACACGGCGCATCCAGCAGGATCGCGTCGAACGGCACGCCGTCCCACCACGAGCCGGGATCGCTGGCATCGGCGACCAGGGTCTGCGCATGCTCGCCCACACCGGTACGGGTATAGGTGTCACGCGCACGCGCGAGCCGGCGCGCGTCGATATCCAGCGCCAGCAGGCGCAGGCTCGGGTCACGCTCCAGCAGGTGCGCCGACTTGCCGCCGGGTGCCGCGCAGGCATCCAGCACGCGGGCACCGGTCGCGGGTGCCAGCGCATCGGCCGCGCATTGCGCCGACAGGTCCTGCACCGACAGTGCACCGTCGCCGAAGCCCGGCAGCTGGTTCACCGCAACGGGGGCCGCCAGGCGCAGCGCATCGGCGCACAGTGCAGTGGGTTCAGCGGCAATGCCGGCCTCGGCCAGCGTCGCCAGGGCCTTGTCGCGACCACCGTGCTGGCGGTTGGCACGCAGCCACAACGGCGCGGGTTGCAGGCTGGCACTGAAGATCGCTTCGGCCTGCGCCGGCCAGTCGCGTTCGATCGCATCAGCCAACCATTCCGGGAAGGCGTCGCGCGCAGGCTGTTCGGGGAACCCCTCGCGCTGGGCGCGGCGCAGGATCGCGTTGACCAGGCCTGCCTGGCGCTCACGGCCCAGCGCGCGCGCCGCATCGACCGTAGCCGAAAGCGCCGCGTGCGCAGGCAGCTCGAGCACGTCCAGCTGGGCGAAGCCCACCATCAGCAGCGTGCGCAGGTCGGCATCGCGCGCCGACAGCGGCTTCTGCATCCAGGCCTGCAAGGCCGCGTCATAGGTGCTGCGACGGCGCAGCACAGCGAAACACAGGGCTTCCAGCAGCGCGCGGTCGCGGCTGTCGGCCAGCTTCGGCAGTGCCCAGGCCAGTTCGGCCTTCAGCGAACGGCCACGGGTGAACACCTGTGCCAGCACGCGTGCGGCCAGCATGCGCGTGGCCGCGCCCGGTGCCGCCTTGGCGACGGAGAAATCGTTCTGCTTGGACACCGCTTATGCCCCCACGCGCAGGTCGCGGCGAGCGTTGAGGTAGTCGGCAGCGGTGATCGCCTTGCCGCCTTCACGCTGCAGCACGCGCAGCCGCAGCGCGCCCTGGCCACAGGCAATGTCGATGCCGTCGCGGCCGGCGGCCAGCACGGTGCCCGGTGCCTGGCCGTGGTCCGCCTCCAGCGCCACCGCGCCATGGATGCGCACCCGTTCACCGGCCAGCGTCGCCTCGGCGATCGGCCACGGATTGAACGCGCGCACGGTACGCGCCAGCGCGCCGGCGTCCTGCGCCCAGTCCAGCCTGGCTTCGGCCTTGTCCAGCTTGTGCGCGTAGGTCACGCCCTGTTCCGGCTGCGGCCGCGCGATCGGCTTGATGCCCGCGCGCAGCAGGCCCAGGCCATCGGACAGAACCTGTGCGCCCAGCTCGGCCAGCTTGTCGTGCAGCTGGCCGCCGGTATCGGTGGCGGCGATCGGAAGTTCCTGGTGCAGCAGCACCGGGCCGGTATCGAGGCCAGCCTCCATCTGCATCAGGCACACCCCGGTCTTCGTGTCACCGGCCTGGATCGCACGCTGGATCGGCGCTGCGCCGCGCCAGCGCGGCAGCAGCGAAGCGTGCACGTTCCAGCAGCCATGGGTCGGGATGGCCAGCACCGCCTTGGGCAGGATCAGGCCATAGGCCACCACCACCATCAGGTCCGGCTGCAGGTCGCGCAGCTGCTGCTGGGCGGCCGCGTCCTTCAGCGACTCCGGCTGGTAGACCGGAATGCCACGGGCCACGGCTTCGAGCTTGACCGGCGAAGGCGCCAGGCCACGGCCACGGCCGGCCGGGCGATCAGGCTGGGTATAGACGGCCACGACCTCATGGTGGCGCGCAGCCGCGCGCAGCGACGACACCGCGAATTCCGGCGTACCGGCAAAGACAATCCTCATGGCTACCCCACTTGCAGGATGGATTCGTGCAGGAAAGAAAACGGCGCCGTCGGCCGGCGCCGTACAGCCCGCGCGAGCCGCGCAGGCACGGGCCACCCGAAGGGTGGCCCGGATTGGCGATCACGCCACGTGCTTGCGCTGCTTGGCCAGCTTCTTGCGCACCATCTCGCGCTTGAGCGGCGACAGATAGTCGATGAACAGCTTGCCGTCCAGGTGATCCATCTCGTGCTGGATGCAGGTGGCCAGCACTTCGCCAGCTTCCATCTGCTGTTCCTGGCCGTTGCGGTCCAGGTACTTCACGGTGATGGTGTCGGCACGGGTGACGTCGGCGAAGATGCCCGGGACCGACAGGCAACCCTCCTGGTACACCCGGCCCCCGTCCTTGGCGACGATTTCCGGGTTGATGAACACCTGCGGTTCATTCTTTTCTTCGCTGACGTCGATGACCATGAAGCGCTTGTGCACGTCCACCTGGGTGGCGGCCAGGCCGATGCCCGGGGCGTCGTACATGGTCAGGAACATGTTGTCGATCAGTTCCTGGAAGGCCGGCGTGGTGACTTCGGCGGCTTCGATCAACGCGGCCTTGGTACGCAGGCGCGGATCGGGGAACTCGAGAATGGGGAGAAGGGCCATGGCTGTTTCCGGATAGGGGGCCGGCACGCCGGCATACGTCGCAGATTCTAGCTCCAACGCTTGCCTTGCGCCCCGGTTTCTGGACTATAGTGCGCGGACCTGTTGGGGAATCAGGGCTTCACACCTATGTTGCTTCGTTTTCGTACGGTCGTCGCCGCGGCGATGCTGACCGTGGCTGCCTATGCTACCGCCGTGGAAGTGAATGGCGGGCACCCGGACACCTATGTGGTCCGAAAAGGGGATACGTTGTGGGATATCGCCGCACGTTTCCTGCAGAAGCCGTGGCTGTGGCCGGAGATCTGGCAGGCCAATCCGCAGATCGCCAACCCGCACCTGATCTATCCTGGTGACGTCCTGAGCCTGGCCTATCTGGACCGGGTGACCGTGGCGGCCCAGCCCGGCCCACGCCAGGAGGCCCCGATCGACGCCATTCCGCTGGCCCAGGTCGAGCCGTTCCTGAAGCAGCTGAGCGTGGTCGACAGCATCGAGCAGCTGCCCTACGTGGCCGGCCTGGAAGAAGAACGCCTGCGCGCCACCAGCGGCCACGCCGTCTATGTGCGCCTGGCCGACGCCCAGGTGGGGCAGCGCTGGGCGGTCGTCCGCCCGACCGTGCGCTACGCCCAGCCCAAGCCGACCGAGGACCTGACCGCCAACGGCGACGTCACCCCGGGCAGCGGCAACCTGTGGCGCGATTACAGCGCACCCAACCACCGGCGCGGCGTACTCGGCTATGAACTGGCCCAGGTCGCCACCGGCACCATCACCCATGTCGCCGGCGGCAAGGTCGAGGCGTCCACCCTGGTGCTGGACAAGAACGAAGGCGGCCGCGAGGTGCGTGCCGGCGACCGCCTGGTGCCGGTCGAGGCCAGGCCGTACGACCTGCAGTTCGTGCCCCACGTCCCCGCCGCCGGTGTCGAGGGCGTCGACGTACGCGTGCTGGCCGTCACCGACATGTTCACCGCCGGCGGCCCCCGCGACGTGATCGCGATTTCGGCTGGTCGCACGCAGGGCGTGGACAATGGAACCGTGTTCTCGCTGTGGCGCCCGGGCCGCCATGTGGCGCACCGCATGAAGTACCCGAACTCGTCGCGCTCGGACGATTCGCTCAGCACCGGCGCCGGCCGGGTCTCGCTGCCGGACGAGTACGCGGCGCATGCCATGGTGTTCCGCACCTTCGACAATGTCAGCTACGCGCTGGTGATGCAGGGCGTGAAGCCGGTGCGCGTGGGGTACAACGCCCTGCACCCGGACGCGAAGTAGAGTCGACTGGGTAGAGTCGGCTGGGTAGAGTCGGCTGGGTAGAGTCGGCTGTTGGTCGACTGCTCTTCGTCCAGATGCCCGGAAACACCCGCGCTGCGCGCGATGGTCGACTGACAGTCGCCCCTGCAGGGGCGGTCTCCGGCAAACCCTGACGGTCACATGCGAAGGCGCCCTAGGGCGCCTTCGTTGTATCCGGCCGATAGTGGGGGAATGACCAGACAGGTGGATGAGGCGCTGCTGCGCCTGGTGATGGCAGGCGGCGCGCTGGGGCCACGGCGGGCCCTGCTGCAGGCCGCGGGCAGCGCGGAGATTGCGATCGCGCAGGGCGCCCCGAACTGGCGCGCGCACGGTTGCACGCCAGAGCAGTGCGCTGCACTGGAACGCCCCGACGCCCGCGCCTGGACCGTGGCACGGCACTGGCTGGAAGGCGACGACCACCATCTGCTGTCCTTCGCCGACGCGGCCTTTCCGCCGCCCCTGCTGGACGTCCCGAACCCGCCGCTGGCGCTGTTCGTGGCGGGCGATCCCAGCCTGGCCTGGCGCCCCTCGGTGGCGCTGGTCGGCAGCCGCTCGCCAACCCCGGGAGGGAGGGCGCTGGCCGCGCGCTTTGCCAGTTGCTTCGTCGAGGCAGGGCTGGCGGTAACCAGTGGCCTGGCGGCCGGCATCGACGCGGCCGCCCACCTGGCCACACTGGAGGCCGGCGGCTGCACCGTAGCGGTGATCGGGACCGGCCCTGACCGGGCCTATCCGGACAGCCACCAACAGTTGCAGGGTCGGATCGCCACCGAGGGCGCGGTGCTCAGCGAGTACCTGCCGGGAACAGCAGCACGCCCAGGCCACTTCCCCGCGCGCAACCGGCTGGTGGCGGGGCTGGCGCTGGCGACGGTGGTGGTCGAGGCCGCGCAGCGCTCCGGCGCCCTGATCACCGCACGGCTGGCTGCCGAGGCGGGCCGCGAGGTCTGTGCCCTGCCCGGTTCGGTACTCAACCCACGCGCAGCGGGCTGCCACCGGCTGATCCGTGAAGGGGCCGCACTGGTGGAACGCCCCGAGGAAGTGCTGGAACTGCTGGCCCCTGCCCTTCGCCAGCAGCTGCCGGGCTTGCAATCACGGCTGGGCACCCCCACTGAACAGGCACCGCCGGCGCTCCTGCCGGCGCGCTGGGCCGACGACCCTGACTACCAGTGCTTGTGGCGGGCCCTGGACCACAACCCAAGCAGTATGGATTCACTGATCACGTGCTGTGGATTGACGGCGCCCCAGGTGTCCTCCATGCTGCTGGCCATGGAACTGGCGGGAATCGTGGTGTGCGTACACGGCCGCTACTGTCGAACTCCCTAGTTTCTTCACCTCCACAGCGTCGCGCGACGCAGGCCGAGGGGCAATGAAAGAGAGCATCCTGGACGTACTGCTGTACCTGTTTGAACACTATTTCAGCGAAGACGCGGACCTGATCCGTGACCGCGATTCGCTCCAGAACGGCCTGATCCAGGCCGGTTTCAGCCCAACCGAGATCAACAAGGCGTTCGACTGGCTCGACGCCCTGGCCGCGCAGCGGCCGAGCGTGGCCCAGGCACGGGTCGATGGCCCCGTGCGCGTCTACCACGGCCCCGAGCTGGACAAGCTGGACGTGGAATGCCGCGGCTTCCTGCTGTACCTGGAACAGCACGGCATCCTCGACGCCGACCAGCGCGAGCTGGTGCTGGACCGGGCGATGGCCCTGGACCAGGACGAACTGGACCTGGACGACCTGAAATGGGTCGTGCTGATGGTGCTGTTCAACCAGCCTGGCTCCGAAGCGGCCTATGCCTGGATGGAGACGCAGATGTTCATGGACGAGCCAGAACCCCTGCACTGACCGTACACTTGGGGGCATAGCGCATTCAGGAGCGTCCCCGTGAGCGAGTGGTTCCATGCAGAAGGCAACCGGCAGCAAGGTCCGCTGCCGGCGGAACAGTTGGTCGAGTTGTTCCGCAACAACCAGATCACCCTGGACACCCTGGTCTGGCGCGACGGCCTGCCGCAATGGCAGCCGTTGCGCACCGTCGTGGACGAACTCGGCCTGATCGTGCCGGCGCTGGACGCCGCCGCACCGCCGGTCGAACCCGAGCCGGAACCGGAACCTGTCGCACCGCCTCCGCCGCAGCCGCCGGTACTGCCGGCGTCCACGCCCTACGCCACCAGTGCATCGGCCACCGTCCTGCCGGCACCGAAAAAGAAGCTGTCCGGCTGTGCGCTGACCGCCATCATCGGTGGTGGCCTGTTGCTGGTGATGGTGCCGATCCTGGCCATCCTCGCCGCGATCGCGCTGCCGGCCTACAAGGATTACACCGTGCGCAGCAAAGTCGCCGGCGCCGTGGCCGCGCTGCAGCCGCTGAAGGACCAGGTGCAGCATTTCGCCGATGACGAAGGCCGCTGCCCGGGTGCCAACGACGCCGGCTTCCCGGCCCCGGGCGACTTCGCCCAGGCGGGTCTGTCGGCCGTGAACATCGGCCGCTTCAACAACGGCCACTGCGGCATCGAAGCAACGCTGGCGGTACCGGGCAAGGGCATCGACGGCGACCTGCTGTGGCTGGAATACGACCGTGACAGTGGCCGCTGGGAATGCAGCGGCGAAAGCGACGACAAGTACCTGCCGCCGTCGTGCCGCGGCTGAGCCGCGCGCATGCCAGCACCTCCATGGACGATCCAACAGGGAACATGCAATGACTGAGTGGTATTACGCCGAAGGACAGCAGCGCCAGGGCCCGCTGCCGGTGCAGGAGATCCGCCAGCGCTTCCAGCGCGGCCAGTTGAACCTGGACACCCTGGTCTGGCGCGAAGGCATGGACCAGTGGGCGGCGCTGCGCCAAGTGGTCGACGAGCTCGGGCTGCAGACCCTGGCCGATGCAAGTACCGCCACAGGCAGTGGCGGTTTCGATCTGCACAACGACTATGCGGCCATCGACAACGGTACCGCGCCACTGCCCGGCACCGGTGCCCTCAGCAGCTCGCCCTACAGTGCCCCGGCAGCGCTCGATGCCGGCGCCCATGCGCAGCCGGTGGTCGGCGGCGAAGTCGTCTATGCGGGCTTCTGGAAGCGCGTGGCAGCCTACGTGATCGACTACTTCGTGCTGGTCATCCCCGGCAGCATCATCGGTGTCATCCTCGGGGTGATCCTCGGCGCCGGCATGGGTGCGGTGGGCAGTGACGAGTCGGCCATCGAGATCGTGGCGCAGCTGGCCAGTGCACTGATCAACTTCGCCATCGGCATGGCGTACTACACCTGGTTCCATGCCTCGAAGGGCGGCGCCACGCTGGGCAAGATGGCGGTGGGCATCAAGGTCGTGCGCGGCAACGGCGAGCGCCTGTCCAAGGCCCGCGCGTTCGGTCGTTACTGGGCCATGCTGCTGAGCAGCTTCACCCTCGGCATCGGTTTCCTGATGGCGGCCTTCACCGAGCGCAAGCAGGGCCTGCACGACATGATCTGCGACACCCTGGTGGTCGACCGCTGGGCCTACACCGACCAGCCCCACCTGCAGCGCCGCGAGCTCGGCACCGTCACCGTGCTGGTGCTGGTGTTGACCGGCCTGTTGTCGCTGGCGGGCCTGGCGCTGCTGGTGTTCGCGGTCGGCTTCATCGCCAAGATGGCCTCCTGAACGGCCATCCTCACGCCTGGCTGCTTGACACGGGCTGGCCGGGCGTGATTCCTCTAATAAGGTGAACCTGAACGCCCGGCACATTACCGGGCGTTCAGTTTATGGATTTGCGCGTGGCCGCTTCACTAATGCGGCCATTTGCTCCACCCTAGCGGCCCCTTCCCCACGGTTCGCCCCACAGACCCTGCTGCCATGCCCAAGCACCTGCTCATCGTCGAATCGCCGGCCAAGGCCAAGACGATCAACAAATACCTCGGCAAGGATTACACCGTCCTGGCCTCGTATGGGCATGTGCGTGACCTGATTCCGAAGGAAGGCGCGGTCGACCCGGACAACGGGTTCGCCATGCACTACGACGTGATCGACAAGAACGAGAAGCACGTCGATGCGATCGCCAAGGCCGCCAAGGGCGCCGACGACATCCTGCTGGCGACCGACCCGGATCGCGAGGGTGAGGCGATCAGCTGGCATATCGCCGAGATCCTGAAGGAACGCGGGCTGGTCAAGGACAAGCCGATGCAGCGCGTGGTGTTCACCGAGATCACCCCGCGCGCCATCAAGGAAGCCATCAGCCAGCCGCGCGCGATCGCCAGCGACCTGGTCGATGCCCAGCAGGCGCGCCGCGCGCTGGACTACCTGGTCGGCTTCAACCTGTCGCCGGTACTGTGGCGCAAGGTCCAGCGCGGCCTGTCCGCCGGCCGCGTGCAGAGCCCGGCGCTGCGCATGATCGTCGAGCGCGAGGAAGAGATCGAAGCCTTCATCGCCCGCGAATACTGGTCGATCGCCGCCGAGTGCGCGCACCCCTCGCAGCACTTCAACGCCAAGCTGATCAAGCTGGACGGGCAGAAGTTCGAGCAGTTCACCATCACCGATGGCGACACCGCTGAAGCGGCGCGCCTGCGCATCCAGCAGGCCGCGCAGGGTTCGCTGCACGTCACCGACGTGGCCAGCAAGGAGCGCAAGCGCCGCCCGGCGCCGCCGTTCACCACCTCGACCCTGCAGCAGGAAGCCTCGCGCAAGCTCGGCTTCACCACCCGCAAGACCATGCAGGTGGCGCAGAAGCTGTATGAAGGCGTGGCGATCGGCGACGAAGGCACCGTCGGCCTGATCTCGTACATGCGTACCGACTCGGTGAACCTGTCGCAGGATGCGCTGGCCGAGATCCGCGATGTGATCGCCCGCGATTACGGCATCGCCTCGCTGCCGGACCAGCCCAACACCTACCAGACCAAGTCGAAGAACGCCCAGGAAGCGCACGAAGCGGTACGCCCGACCTCGGCCCTGCGCACCCCGGCCCAGGTCGCACGCTTCCTCACCGACGACGAGCGCCGCCTGTACGAACTGATCTGGAAGCGTGCAGTGGCCTGCCAGATGATTCCGGCCACGCTCAACACGGTCAGCGTCGACCTGTCGGCCGGCAGCGAACACGTGTTCCGTGCCAGCGGCACCACGGTGGTCGTGCCCGGCTTCCTGGCCGTGTACGAGGAAGGCAAGGACAACAAGAGCGCCGAGGACGAGGACGAAGGCCGCAAGCTGCCGGCGATGAAGCCCGGCGACCGCGTGCCGCTGGAACGCATCCAGGCCGAACAGCATTTCACCCAGCCGCCGCCGCGCTACACCGAAGCGGCGCTGGTGAAGGCGCTGGAAGAGTACGGCATCGGCCGTCCCTCGACCTACGCCTCGATCATCCAGACCCTGCTGTTCCGCAAGTACGTGGAAATGGAAGGCCGCAGCTTCCGCCCGTCCGACGTCGGCCGTGCGGTGTCCAAGTTCCTGTCCAGCCACTTCACCCGGTACGTGGATTACGACTTCACCGCCAAGCTTGAGGACGAGCTCGATGCCGTCTCGCGTGGCGAAGAAGAGTGGATCCCGCTGATGTCGCGCTTCTGGGAACCGTTCAAGGAGCTGGTGGAAGACAAGAAGGAATCGGTCGACCGCGCCGAGGCCAGTGGCGCGCGCGAGCTCGGCACCGACCCCAAGACCGGCAAGCCGGTCAGCGTGCGGCTGGGCCGCTTCGGGCCGTATGCCGCCATCGGCAGCACCGCCGAGGATGCCGAGGAGAAGCCGAAGTTCGCTTCGCTGCGCCCCGGCCAGTCGATGCACACCATCTCCCTGGAAGACGCGCTGGAGCTGTTCCTGATGCCGCGCGCACTGGGTGAGGACAACGGCGAGCCGGTCAGCGTCGGCATCGGTCGCTTCGGACCGTTCGCCAAGCGTGGCAGCACCTATGCCTCGCTGAAGAAGGAAGACGACCCGTACACCATCGACCTGGCCCGCGCCGTGTTCCTGATCGAAGAGAAGGAAGAGATCGCGCGCAACCGGATCATCAAGGAGTTCGAGGGCAGCGACATCCAGGTGCTGAACGGCCGCTTCGGCCCGTACATCAGCGACGGCAGGATGAACGGCAAGATCCCCAAGGATCGCGAGCCGGCATCGCTGACCCTGGCCGAAGTGCAGCAGCTGATGGAAGAAACCGGCAAGCCGGTGCGCAAGGGCTTCGGCGCCAAGAAGGCCGCTGCGAAGAAGGCTCCGGCCAAGAAGGCGGCAGTGAAGAAGGAAGCCGCGCCGAAGAAGGCTGCCGCGAAAAAGGCACCGGCCAAGAAGGCGGTGAAGAAGGCGGTGAAGAAGGCTGCCGCGAAGAAGGCGCCGGCCAAGAAGGCCGTCAAGAAGGCCGTCAAGAAGGCAGCCAGGTAGATCCACGCCCTGCGTGGATGAAGGGTAGTGCCGGCCGCTGGCCGGCAACCCGGGCACAACAGATGCCGGCCHGCGGCCGGCACTACCAACCGGCACCCACCACCCGCTGTGCACGCTGCAGGGGGATAATGAAGGCCCACGCCGGGCCGGTCGCCGCCATGAAAGAACTCACCCTGGACTCTGCTGTCGCCACGCTCCGCGCGGGCGGCGTGATCGCCTACCCGACCGAAGCGGTCTGGGGCCTGGGCTGTGACCCTTCGCACGAGGCGGCGGTGCACATGGTGCTGCGACTGAAACAGCGACCGATCGAGAAGGGCATGATCCTCGTTGCCGCCGAACTGCCCCAGCTGGAAGGCTGGGTGCGCCTGCAGGCGCTGCCGGATGCACGCCAACGCGCAGTGCTGGCCAGCTGGCCCGGTGCCAACACCTGGATCCTGCCGGCCGGACCCCGTGCCCAGCCGTGGGTCACCGGGGAGCACAGCGGCATCGCCGTGCGCATCAGCGCCCACCCGCTGGTGGCCGAACTCTGCCGTGCCTGGGGAGGCCCGCTGGTTTCCACCAGTGCCAACCTGGCCGGCGAGCCACCGGCACGCCGCCGCGAAGAACTGGATCCACGCCTGCTGCGCCTGCTCGACGGCATCCTGGATGGCGAAACCGGCGGCCTGGCCCAGCCCACCCCGATCCGCGACGCGCTCAGCGGCAACGTGCTGCGCTCCTGAGCGGCCGATTGCGCTGCACCGGACAATCGCGCACCCTGCCGTCATGAACCTGCTGCGCACCGCCTTGGGCCTGTGCCTGCTGCTGCCATCGATGGCACCGGCCGCCGAGGATGTGCGGGTCTATCGCTGCGTCGCCAGCAACGGCGCCGTGGCCCTGCAGGACACGCCCTGCAACAGCGGCCGCCAGGAAGTCCGCGACCTGCAGCGCCCGCGCGATCCAGCGCCGCGGGTGGTGCGCAGCGATGCGACGCCCGCACCGCCGGGCGAAGCTCCGGTGATGCGTGACCGCGAGATCCGCCACGTCTACATCCAACCGCCGCAGCCGCTGTACGAATGCGTGCGCGACGACGGCCAGCGCTATACCAGCGACAGCAACGAGGGCAATCCGCGTTGGGTGCCGTTGTGGACCAGCGTCTGGCTGCCACACGGGCATCGGGGCCCAGCCTACCCCGGTCCGCGCCCGGCCATCGGCACACCGATCGGTTCGCCGGTCGGCGAGGGTGCAGGTTACCGGCCGCCCGCCGTCGGCGTAGGCGTGCAGGTCCCGGCCGGCAGCGTACTGGTGCGCGACAGCTGCCACGCGCTGCCGCCACAGGAGGTCTGCGCGCGCCTGCGCGACCGCCGCTGGGAACTGGATCGTCGCTACAACAGCGCACTGCAGAGCGAGCGCACCGCCATCAGCAACGAGCAGCGTGGCATCGACGCGCGCCTGTCACGCGACTGCCAGCGCTGAGCGCAACACTGCATCGCAGACTGTACGCTGTGTGCATGAACAGACTGATCTGGTTGGCCCTGGCGTTGTTGCCCGGCACGGCACTGGCCGAAGCGGGCGTGGTGTACCGCTGCACGTCCAGCAACAGCGACATACCGACCCTGCAGCGCACGCCCTGCCCGTCCGGCAGCAAGCAACAGGTGCTGCGGGTGCCCGAGCCGGCCAGCGCACCGCCGGCGGTGGCTGCGCCGCCCCAGGCGCCAGCACTCGCTGCCACCGAGGCGCCCGCCGCAGCGCCGACCAGGCCCGCTGCAGTGCCTGCGGCCGGAACGGCACCAAGGCGCGCGGACGAAGGGCGCACCATCATGGAAGCGGGAATGGTTGAACGCGAAGGTGGCAACCAGATTCTCGACAGTGCGACCCTGCGCCGTGATGCCGACGCCCGTGCCGAAGCAGGCAACGGACCACCGAAGCCACCACTCCCTCCGATCTTCCAGTGCACCGACGGACAGGGCGGTGGTTATCTGCACGAGTACGAGGCATCACCCGGTCGCTGCGAACCGATGGCGGTACAGGGCCTGGGCGGGGTCACACCCATGAATGCAGCAGGTTGTGAAGTCGTGCGCGACCGTTGCGAGGAACTGCCCGAAGCACAGCGCTGCGGCAGCTGGCAGCAGCGCTTCCGCGATGCGCGCGGCCGCGAGCGGTTCGCCACGCCGGAGAACCGCGACGCCGCACGGGGCGAGCGGGAACGGCTGCAGGGCGTGCTGGAGGCCAGCAACTGCCCGGTTCCGGGGTGACACCCACCGGTAGTGCCGGCCGC
>NZ_RAVT01000047.1 GCF_013464915.1 Stenotrophomonas maltophilia | reverse complement strand
CCCCCCCCCCCCCCCCCCCCCCCCCCCCCCCCGGCWGGGCTGCGCCCTGCACCTGCTGTAGTGCCGGCCGCTGGCCGGCAAGAGCCAAAGCCAAAGCGGCTCTGGTTTTCTGCTGGTTTGGCGGGGCGGTGTGGGCTGGCAGGACACGCCGTAAACCCGTCCATGGGGGCTCGATGGCGCCATCCATGGCGCCAACGGTCCTGCCAGCCCACACCGCCCCACCTTTGACAGTTTCCCGGTGACGGTTGGATGGGTCCTGGAATCACGTGAGGTCATGGGGTCAGATMCGTTTTMCTTTGGAAAACGGATCTGACCCCGATTGATTTCGTTATCTGACAGAGATTCATCCACGCATGGCGTGGATCTACAGATCGCGGGAATCTGTCGAAGGCGGGGTGGGTMCGGTTGCGGGGGTGTCCGCGGCATGGATGCCGCGGCCAAGCCCCCATGGACGGGTTTACGGCGTCCGCCGCAACCGGACCCACCCCGACTCCCCACAGGAAACCGGCTTCTGCCGTTGCTGTTGCTCCGGCTCGGAGCGGGTGCAGGGCGCAGCCCTGCCGAACATCCCCTCTCATGCTGCGCCGCAGAATGCATTCGGCTGAACCTGCATGCTCTACTTGAATCGATCTAAATTCACGGTCACACGGGTCGGGCGTCATTCCAGGGGTAGCTCTCTGCCGGTCACGGCGGGGCTCAGCGGAAAGGTGCCGGACGGCCCTGGCCGTCTGCCTCCGCGTCATCGACTCCAGGAACCCGACATGCGTCCAGTGCCGTCCGCTCCCGCCGTCCCATCGACCTCGCGCCCGTTGGCGCGCCTGGCCTGCCTGCTTGCGCTTTCGGCCGTGCCGATGCTGCTGCAGGCGGCACCGACGGCGCTGGAGCGCGAGGTCAACACCTTCATCGGCAGCAAGGACGACGGCAATACCTTCCCGGGCGCGTCGGCGCCGTTCGGCCTGATCCAGGTCAGCCCGATCGGCAGCCACTATTCGGGCTGGCGCTACGACGACGATAAGATCCGCGGCTTCGGCCATTCGTTCATCTCCGGCGCCGGTTGCTGGGAGCAGGGCGGCCAGGTGTCGGTGCTGCCGGTCACGGGATCGATCGGTCCCGGCGGCGATTTCGATACCGGCAACGCCAAGCAGTTCGATCACAAGGCCTATGCCTCGAACTACACCCATGACGGCGAGATCGGCCAGGCCGGCTACTACAAGGTACGGCTGACCAGCTACGGCGGCATCGATGCCGAGGCGACCGCGCGCACCCGTGCCGCGGCCGAGCGCTACACCTTCAGCCAGCGCAGCGGCGATGGCCATGTGCTGGTCAATGTCGGACAGGCCAACGAGCGCCATTCGGTGATCGGCAGCGTGGTTGATGTGGTCGGCGACCGCGTGGTCGAAGGCAAGCTGGTGACCAAGAGCTTCTGTGGCGGCCACCAGTACACCACCTGGTTCCGCATCGAGTTCGACCGTCCGTTCAAGGCGCACGGTACCTGGGGCGAGGGCGGTGGCCTGCCGGGCGCGCGCCACAGCATGGAAGGCGAGCAGAAGCCCAATGGCGCCTGGCTCAGCTTCGACCTGGCCAAGGGCCAGTCGGTGACGGCGGTCAGCGCGATCTCGCACGTGGATGCCGAAGGCGCGCGCACCAACCTGCGCGCCGAGGGCATGCAGGGTGGGGCGCTGCTCGGTTTCGACCGCATGCGCGCGCTGTCCCAGCAGTCCTGGCGCGAGCAGCTGGGCCGGGTGCGCGTGCAGGGTGGCAACGCCGACGACCGCACCGTGTTCTACAGCGCGGTCTACCACGCGCTGCTGCAGCCGATGACCGGCAATGATGCCGATGGTCGCTACCGTGGCTATGACGATGGCATCCATCGTGCCGATGGCTGGACGTACTACGAGTATTTCTCGCTGTGGGATACCTACCGCGCGCAGAACCAGTGGCTGGCACTGACCCGCCCGGACGTCGCGCGTGACATCGGTCGTACCCTGCTGGCGATCGACGAGCAGGGTGGCTGGCTGCCGCGCTGGGGCTATGCCAACTTCGAGACCAACATCATGACCGGCGATCCGGTCACGCCGTTCATGGTCGACCTGTGGCGTTTCGGTGCGCTCAAGGGCCGTGAATCGCAGGCGTGGGATGCGCTGCGCCGCAACGCGTTCGGTACACCGCCGCTGAACTCGCGCATGGCCGGCCGTTCCGGCAACCCGACCTACCTGGACAAGGGCTACGTGGTCTACGACCGCGCATTCCCGTCCAAGGGCATGGACGTCGATCCGCACCACGGTGGCTCCGCGACGCTGGAGTATGCGCTGGCCGACTGTGCGCTTTCGCAGATGGCCGATGGCCTGGGCCACGCGCAGGACGCGGCGACGCTGCGTGAGCGCGGCCGCAACTGGCGCAAGGTGTGGGACCCGCAGGTGCGCGACGCCGAGACCGGCTTCACCGGTTTCCCGCGCCCGCGTACCGAGGACGGCCAGTGGTACACGCCGGCCGATGGCCACTACAGCCCGCGTTCGCACCATGGTTTCCATGAAGGCACGGCGTGGCAGTACCAGTGGCTGGCGCAGCAGGACGTACCGGGCCTGGTCGAAGCGATGGATGGCCGCGAACAGGCCGGTCGCCGCCTCGATGCGTTCTTCGCGATGGACGCGCTGCAGGCCGATCCGCTCAATGCCGCCCGCAAGGAGTGGGTGGTCGGGCCGTACAGCTACTACAACCAGTTCCGCTACAACCCGAACAACGAGCCGGACCTGCACTCGCCGTGGCTGTACACGCTGATCGGCCAGCCGTGGAAGACCGCCGCCGTGGTGCGTGCCGCGCAGCAGTTGTTCACCAACGCCCCCAATGGCGTGACCGGCAACGATGACCTCGGCACGATGTCGGCCTGGTACCTGTTCAGTGCCATCGGTGTGTATCCGGCGGTGCCGGGCAGCGGCCAGTTCCTGCTGCATACCCCGCGTTTCAGCAAGGTGGAAGTGGACATGGGCAATGGCCGCACGCTGCGGATCGACGCGCCGGGTGCCGATGGCCGCCGCCTGCAGTACGTGCAGGGTGTGAAGGTCGATGGCCAGGCGCATGCGCCGGTGTGGCTGGACTGGAACCGCCTGCAGCAGGGCCCGCGTCTGCAGTTCGCGCTCGACGCGAAGGCGCCGGAGCAGGGTTGGGGTACGGCGGTGAAGGACCTGCCGGTGTCCTGGTGCGCGGCACCGGGCAGCCAGCTGCGCTGAGCCGGACTGTGCCGTTCGCGGTGACCCAGCGAACGGCACGGCACGACACGGCCCTGATCCATTAGGCTTGAGCCTCCAGCGGAGTCCGGGAAGACGATGAACGACAACGGCAGCAGTTCCAGCAAGCGCGCCGGCAAGGCGGTGACGGTGACCGACATCGCGCGTGCCATCGGCGTGTCACGGGCAACCGTGTCGCTGGTGCTGCGCGGCAGCCCGCTGGTCAACGTCGATACCCGCGCCAAGGTCGAGGCCGAGCTGCGCCGGCAGCGCTATGTCTACAACCGGGCGGCCGCCAACCTGCGCCGTCGCACCTCGTCGAGCATCGCGCTGGTGATCAACGATCTGTCCAACCCGTTCTTCGCCGAATTCGCGTCCGGCGTGGACGAGGCGTTGGGCGGGCGTGGTTACGTGACCCTGCTCGGCAGCACGGGCGAATCGCCGGAGCGCCAGCAGGCAGTGCTGTCCACGCTGATGGAGCACACCCCGGCCGGGCTGATCCTGTCTCCGGCCGAAGGCAGCGACACCGCGCAGTTGCGCCAGGCATTGGGCGCCAATGCCAATGTGCTGCTGTTCAACCGCGAACTGGAAGGGGCCGACTGGGACTTCCTGACCCTGGACAACCAGCACGGCGCCTATCTGGCCACGCGCCACCTGATCGAGCGCGGCCATCGCCAGATCGCCTTTTTCGGCGGCCATGCTGCATCGAGTTCGTGCCACCAGCGCCGCGCCGGTTTCCAGCAGGCGCTGGCCGAGGCCGGCCTGTCGCTGCCGCCGGGCTGGATGATCGAGTCGGCACCGAACCGCCTGGAAGCCGCGGCGCGCACCGATGAGCTGTTTGCCGATGGCCATCGGCCGAGTGCGGCGGTCTGCTACAACGACACCGTCGCGCTGGGCCTGATGCTGGGCTTGAACTCGCGTGGCATCCGTCCGGGTGGCGACTTCGCCGTTACCGGTTTCGATGATATTTCCGAGGCGTCGGTGGCGGTGCCGCCGTTGACCACGCTCACTGCCGATCCGCGCGAGCGGGGCCGGCAGGCGGCCGCGCTGCTGCTGCAACGGCTGGACGAACCGGATGCGCCGCCACGGCGCACGGTCGCGCCGGTGCAGCTGCGCATCCGCGAAAGCAGTGCCGCTCGACCGAACTGATTCCTTCCATACACCCCTTCCACGCAACAACGACCTTCCGCGCATCGAGGCGCGTACCGCATGCCGATCTCCGCAACGCCCCGTCCATCGGGTTCTTCGGGCAACGCACCCGCCGTCACCAACGGCAAGGCGCTGGCCGTGGTTACCACGATCTTCTTCATGTGGGGCTTCCTGACCTGCCTCAATGACATCCTGATCCCGCACCTGAAAGCAGTGTTCGAGCTGAACTACGCCAAGGCCATGCTGGTGCAGTTCACCTTCTTCGGCACCTATTTCCTGATGTCGCTGCCGGCCGGTCGCCTGGTGGCGGCGCTGGGCTACAAGAAGGGCATCGTGGCCGGCCTGGTGATCGCCGGCATCGGCGCACTGGGATTCTGGCCGGCGGCCGAGTTGCGCGTGTATGGCGCCTTCCTCGGCGCACTGTTCGTGCTGGCCACCGGCATCACCGTGCTGCAGGTCGCTGCGAATCCCTACGTCGCGCTGCTGGGCCCGGAGCAGACCAGCTCCAGCCGCCTGACCCTGGCGCAGGCGCTGAACTCGCTGGGCACGGCCATTGCGCCGATCTTCGGCGGCATGCTGATCCTGTCCAACACGGTCAAGAGCGCCGATGAACTGAGCGCGCTGCCGGCCGCCGAACAGCTGGCCTACCGCGCCGCCGAGGCGCAGGCCGTGCAGGGCCCCTACGTGGGCCTGGCGGTGGCGCTGGTACTGCTGGCACTGTTCGTGTTCCTGTTCCGACTGCCGGCGCTGAGCGACGCCACCGAGCAGGCCGACCAGGGCCATCATCACAGCTATCTGGACGCGCTGCGCAAGCGCCACCTGTTGCTGGGCGTGCTGGGCATCTTCTTCTACGTCGGCGCCGAAGTGTCGATCGGCAGCTTCCTGGTCAACTACCTGTCGATGCCGAGCATCGGCGGCTTCAGCGAGCAGGAAGCCACGCACTACGTGTCGGCCTACTGGACGATGGCGATGATCGGCCGCTTCGCCGGCTCGGCGCTGCTGGCGCGCTTCTCGCCCAGCCGCCTGCTGGCGATCTTCGCGCTGGTCAACGTGGCCCTGCTGGCCACGACCATGCTGACCTCCGGCAGCATCGCGTTGTACTCGGTGGTGGCGATCGGCCTGTTCAACTCGATCATGTTCCCGACCATCTTCGCGCTGAGCATCGAGCGCCTGGGCCCGCTGACCAACAAGGGCTCCAGCCTGCTGATCATGGCCATCGTCGGCGGTGCCGTGGTGCCGTACCTGCAGGGCGTGCTGGCCGACCACATCGGTGTGCAGGCCAGCTTCATCCTGCCGCTGCTGTGCTACGGCTACATCATTTTCTACGGACTGGTCGGCGCGCGTACGCCGGCCTCCGCAACGCAGGGAGGCTGAGTCCGGAATGGGTTCCATCGTTTGCTTCGGCGAAATTTTGATCGATCTACTAGCGCAGCCGCCGGCCTCTGCCGACACGCCGCGGGCGTTCCTGCAGTACGCCGGCGGCGCGCCGGCCAACGTCGCGGTAGCCGCCGCACGGCTGGGTGCGAAGACCCAGTTCGTCGGCATGCTGGGCCGCGACATGTTCGGTGATTTCCTGGCCGATAGCCTGGTCGAACACGGCGTTGGCACGGATTACATCGTGCGTACCGATGCGGCCAAGACCGCACTGGCCTTCGTCGCGCTGGATGCTGGCGGCGAGCGCAGCTTCAGTTTCTACCGCCCGCCGGCCGCCGATCTGCTGTTCCGTGACAGCGACTTCCAGGCCGTGTGCTTCGACAGCGCGCAGTGCTTCCACGTCTGCTCCAA
The DNA here is from genome assembly GCF_013464915.1 of Stenotrophomonas maltophilia. Classification (GTDB taxonomy): domain Bacteria; phylum Pseudomonadota; class Gammaproteobacteria; order Xanthomonadales; family Xanthomonadaceae; genus Stenotrophomonas; species Stenotrophomonas maltophilia_AT. The sequence continues at coordinate 53,068 of NZ_RAVT01000047.1, read as the reverse complement.
CAGCCTGACCGAGCCGTCCATCGCCGAGGCGACCTTCGCCGGCATGGAGCGCGCCCGTGCCGCCGGTGCGGTGGTCAGCCTGGACCTCAACCTGCGCCCGGCTCTGTGGCCGGCCAACGAAGATCCGACGCCGCGCCTGTGGCAGGCGTTGGAGCGCGCCGACCTGGTCAAGCTGTCGCGCGAGGAGCTGGACTACCTGGCGGCACCGCTGGGTGCCGACGGCGAGGCGGTGGTGCTCAAGCGCCTGCTGGCCGCGCAGGCGCGCTGGGTAATCGTTACCGATGGTGCGGCCACGCTGCACTGGTACACGCGCGACAACCACGGCACGGTCACCAGCTTCCGCGTGGCCACCGTCGATACCACGGCCGCCGGCGATGCCTTCGTCGGTGGCGTGCTGGTCGGCCTGCTGGAGCGTGGAGGGGCCGGCGCAGGCTTTGCCGCGTTCTGCCAGGACCCGGAGGCGATCACCGCCACGCTGCGCTTCGGTGCCGCGGTCGGCGCGCTGGCTGTTACCCGCAAGGGCGCGTTCGCCGCGATGCCCTCGCTCGATGAAGTGCAGCAGCTGCTGCAGGCCCAGGACATTACCGCATGAGCACCTCGCCCGATTTCCGTTCGCCCGCGTTCCTGCGTGCGCATATCGCCGACACGATGGCGTTCTACCACCCACGCTGCATCGATCCGAACGGTGGCTTCTTCCACTACTTCCGGGATGACGGCAGCATCTACGATGCCAGCCACCGCCATCTGGTGAGCAGTACGCGCTTCGTCTTCAACTACGCGATGGCCTACCGCGAATTCGGCAACGCCGAATACCGCGACGCCGTCGAGCACGGCGTACGTTACCTGCGCGAAGTGCATCGCAATCCGGTTACCGGCGGCTATGCCTGGACCCTGCGCGACGGCAAGGTCGAGGACGACATGAACCACTGCTACGGCGTGGCCTTCGTGCTGCTGGCCTACAGCTGCGCATTGAAGGCCGGCATCGAGCAGGCCCGTGCCTGGATGGACGAGACCTGGCAGCTGCTGGAAGCGCGCTTCTGGGAGCCGCAGCACGGCCTGTACAAGGACGAGGCTGACGGTCAGTGGAACTTCACCGGCTACCGCGGCCAGAATGCCAACATGCACATGTGCGAGGCGATGCTGGCGGCGTTCGAGGCCAGTGGCGAGCAGCGTTATGTCGAGCGCGCGCTGCAGCTGGCCGACAACATGACCCGCCGCCAGGCCGCCAAGGCCGGTGGCCTGGTCTGGGAACATTACGATTCCAACTGGGAAATCGACTGGGACTACAACCTGGACGACCCCAAGCACCTGTTCCGCCCGTGGGGCTTCCAGCCCGGCCACCAGACCGAGTGGGCCAAGCTGCTGCTGATCCTGGACCGCCACGTGCAGGCCGATTGGCTGGTGCCGACCGCGCAGCACCTGTTTGACGTGGCCGTGGCGCGCAGCTGGGATGACGCCCGGGGTGGCCTGTACTACGGCTTCGCACCGGAATCGCGCCGGCAGCCGGGCATGGACGGCGCACCGATCGGTGGCGACAGCTTCGTCTGCGACGACGACAAGTACTTCTGGGTGCAGGCCGAGACGCTGGCGACCGCCGCGCTGATGGCCAAGCGCACCGGCGATGACCGCTACTGGCAGTGGTACGAGCGCATCTGGGCGTATTCGTGGGAGCACTTCGTCGACCACCAGTACGGCGCCTGGTTCCGCATCCTCGATGCCGACAACCGCAAGTACAGCGACGAGAAGAGCCCGGCCGGCAAGGTGGATTACCACACCATGGGCGCGTGCTACGAAGTGTTGAACGTCGTGCGTTGAAGATCGTTCGAAGGCGGTAGTGCCAGGCCATGCCTGGCAATCCGAAATCGGTAGCGCCGGGTCACGCCCGGCGGAAAAACAGGAGCGCCACGTGCATCGCATTTCCCTCGTTGTCCGTCTGCTCCTGCTGCTGATTGCAGCCATCTCCTTCCCGGTGGCCGCAGCTCCGCTGCAGGCGCAGTGGGAATTCCGCATGCTTCCCGGCGACGCCGAGGGTGCAGCCCACCCGGGCCTGCAGCAATGGCGGGCGGCGAAGGTGCCGGGCAGCGTGCACACCGACCTACTGGCGCATGGGCTGATCCGCGATCCGTACGTCGGTGCGCCTGAGGCCGAGCTGCAATGGATCGGCCTGGCTGCCTGGGAGTACCGCGCCCGCTTTGACGTGGATGCGGCGACGCTGGCCAAGCCGAATGCGGAACTGCGCTTTGACGGGCTGGATACCTACGCCGAGGTCAGCCTCAATGGCAAGCCGCTGCTGCGCGCGGATAACGCGCACCGCAGCTGGCGCGCGCGCGTGGAAGGGCGCCTGCGCGCGAGCGGCAATGAACTGCAGATCGTGTTCCGCTCACCGATCCGCACGCTGCTGCCGGGTGTGCAGGCAATGCCACACAGGATCGCCGGCAACTATCCTTCGCCTTATGGGGATGAGCCCAAAGACGCGATGGTGGGCAACTTCGCGCGCAAGCCGGCCTACCACTTCGGTTGGGACTGGGGCCCGCGCTATGTCACCGCCGGCGTCTGGCGCGGTGTCGACCTGCAGACCTGGGATACGCATCGATTGACCGATCTGGCCGTGCGCACCGATGCATTGAGCGCGGAACAGGCGAAGCTGGCGGTGCTGCTGCAGGTGGAGCAGGGGAGTGCAGCCGGTTCTGCGGTGGTCAATGCGGATGTGCGCGATCCGCAGGGCCGCAGCGTGGCACAGGTGCAGCGCACGGTGCTGCTGAAGCCCGGCCAGAACAGCATCGAGGTTCCGGTTGAACTGGCCGATCCCCGGCGCTGGTGGCCGGTGGGTCATGGCGCGCAGGACCGCTACACGGTACAGGCCCGCCTGGGCGACGGTGGCAGGCCGGAGCTGGTCCGCGAGCAGCGCATCGGCCTGCGCACGGTCGAACTGCGCCGCGAAAATGACGACAAGGGCGGGCAGGGCTTTGCCTTCGTCATCAACGGCGTGGAGATCTTCGCCAAGGGCGCCAACGTCATTCCGTTCGATGCCTTCCCCGCGCGCGTCGATGCCGCGCGCCTGCGTCAGGTGCTGGTGGCCGCGCGCGACGCCAACATGAACATGCTGCGCAACTGGGGCGGCGGCTACTACGAGGACGATGCGTTCTTCGACATCGCCGATGAGCTGGGCCTGCTGGTCTGGCAGGACTTCATGTTCGGCGGCGGCATGCAGCCGGGCTACGATCCGGCCTTCCGCGCAAGCGTGGTCGCCGAGGCGCGCGACAACGTGCGGCGCCTGCGCCATCACCCCAGCATCGTGCTGTGGTGTGGCAACAACGAGGAAGAAACCGCCTGGAAGGACTGGGGCCACGGCCGCGACCTGAAGGCAGCTGGCCCGGCATTTGCGGCGAAGGTCTGGCAGGGCTACGTCGACCTGTTCGGCCACGACCTGCGCCAGGTGGTGGGCGAGGAGGGGCTGGGCGTGCCGTACTGGTCCAGTTCGCCCAGCAACGATCTGGATGAAAAGGCGAACGACTCGACCCGCGGTGACAAGCACTACTGGCAGGTCTGGGGCAATCCGGCGCTGCCGGTGCAGGCCTACCTGCGCGAGACGCCGCGCTTCATGTCCGAGTACGGCCTGCAGGCGTGGCCGTCGGTGGCGACGGTGGACCAGATCGCCACCCGTGCCGAGCAGCGCATCGACAGCCCGGTGATCCGTGCACACCAGAAATTCATGGCCGGCGAGGGCAACAGCCGCCTGCTGCATTACATCGAACTGGGCTACGGCTCGCCGAAGGACTTCGAGGACTTCGTCTACCTGAGCCAGGTGATGCAGGCCGATGGCATCGCCCTGGCGGCGCTGCATCACCGCGCCTCGCGGCCATACACGATGGGCTCGCTGTACTGGCAGCTCAACGATGTGTGGCCGGGCGCTTCATGGTCCAGCGTGGACTACTTCGGTCGCTGGAAGGCGCTGCACTTTGCCGCGCGGCGTTTCTTCGCGCCGGTGACGGTTGCTGCGCTGCGCGACGAGGGCAGCACGCGGGTGCGCCTGATCAATGATGGCGCCGCGCAGGAGGCACGTTGGCGGCTGCGGGTGATGGATCTGGACGGCAAGGTGCTGCGTCGTCGCGAGGAAGCGGTGACGCTGGCCGCTGCCGGTGTCACCTCGATCGGTGATTTCCGCGATGCCGAGCTGCTGGCTGGTGCCGACCCGAAGCGCACCGTGGCGGTGTTCGAGCTGCTGCAGGATGGCAAGGTCAGTGCGCGCCAGGTGGTTGGTTTCGTCGAGGCGAAGGAGCAGATATTGCCGCGGCAGACGCTGAAGGCCACGCTGTCCATCGAAGGCGACCACTACCGTCTGCGCTTGGAAAGCGCGGCGTATGTGCGCGCGACGTGGATCGACTTCGGCGCGCTGGATGTGCGGGTTGAAGACAACCTGCTGGACCTGCTGCCGGGCGAAGCCCGCGATATCGCCGTACGCGGCCCGGTGGACCTGGTGACGCTGCGCGAAGCCCTGAAAGTAAAAACCCTCAACGACCGTTGAGGGCGGCACCGCTCTGGTAGTTGCCAACCTTGGTTGGCACGCTTCTGACGTACGCAGCGAACGCCAACCAAGGTTGGCATATACCAGAGCCTTCGCCCGGTAGCGCCGGGCCATGCCCGGCGAGCGCAGCGGGGTGGCGCTTTACAGTTGGATCTGCTGGAAGTTCTCGACCCGCTCGTGGCCGTTGGCGGCCTGGCCGGTGCGCGGCAGCGGGTAGTCATCCAGGCGATCAATCAGGCGGGTCTGCAGGCCGGCTTCGCGGGCAGCATCCAGTTCTTCCACCACATCTGACAGGAACAGGATCTCGCCGGCCGGCACGCCAATGGCCTGCACGATGCGGCGGTAGCTGTCGGCCTCGCGCTTGCCGCCGACTTCGGTGTCGAACCAGCCCGATACCAGTGGGCTGAGGTCACCGGCGTCGCTGAAGCCGAAGAACAGCTTCTGCGCGGGCACCGAGCCGGAGGAGTACACGTACAGCGGCAGGCCCGAGGCATGCCAGCCCTTCAGCATCGGCGCCACCTCCGGGTAGAAGTGGGCGGTGTAATCGCCCCGGCGGTAGCCTTCGTCCCAGATCAGGCCCTGCAGTGCCTTCAGCGCGGTGTGCTTGCGGTCCTGGTCGATCCAGCCCTGCAGCGTCTCGGCCACCAGGCTGTCCTGGCAGGCGCCGCCGATCTCGGTGGCCACTGCATCCAGCCAGCGACGCACCTCCGGCTGCTTCCCGTGTTCGGCGACGAACGCGGGCAAGGCCTTGCGGGCATAGGGAAACAGCACGTTCTTGACGAACGAGATGCTGCTGGTGGTGCCTTCGATATCGGTCAGGATGACGCGGGGCTGCATGGATCAGGACGCCTGGGTGGGTACGTAACGGGGGAACTTCTGCGCGATGTCGGTGCCGGTGAAGTGACCGACCCAGCCATCCGGCTCGGTGAAGAAGCGGATCGCCACGAAGCTCGGCTCATCGCCCATGTCGAACCAGTGGGTGGTGCCATCGGGTACGGCGATCAGGTCGTCCTTCACGCACTCGATCTCGTAGACCTTGTCTTCCACGTGCAGGGTGAACAGGCCGGAGCCTGCGACGAAGAAACGCACTTCGTCTTCCTTGTGGAAATGTTCGTCGAGGAACTTCTTGCGCAGCTCGGCCCGGTTCGGGTTGTCCGGGGCGATCGAGGCCACATCCACGCTCTTGAAGCCGTTCTCGGCGACCAGGCGATCGATGTCGGCGCGGTAGGCGGCGAACACTTCCTCCTGGCTGGCGCCGGGTGCGACCGGTGCAGTGGCCTGCCAGCGTTCGAAGGTGACGCCGATCTTCTGCAGTTCGGCAGCAATGACCGCGCCGTCCTGGGTGTCCAGCAGCGGCGATTCGGGGCGGGTGTCGTCGTAGATGCGCAGTCGGCTCATGGCGGCAGCTTGAACGTCTCGGGGGGAAGACAGGGTAGCAGGGTGGACACGAGGTGCAGATTCCGGATCGGCATCTGCACCTGCGCCCGGGTTCAGCCGCGCAGCTTGCGCAGTTCCAGCTCGCAGTGGAACAGGAATTCGAATGCTTCCAGGTGGCGGCGTGCCTCGGCCATGTCACGGCCCCAAGCGTACAGGCCGTGGCCGTCGATCAGGTAACCCCACAGGTTCTGCCGGTCGAGCAGGTCATCGACCTGCTTCGAAAGCACGTTCATGTCCTGGGTGTTGGCGAACACGGGCACATCCACGGCCATCTCATGGGTGCTGTTGCCGGCGAAGGCCTTCAGCAGCTCGTAGCCTTCCAGGTGCACATGGCCCTGCGGCGCGTACAGGCGCGAGGCGATGGTCTGCACCGGCGAATGGGTGTGCAGCACGCAGCCGATCTCCGGGAAGCGGCGGTACAGCTGGGTGTGCAGCAGGGTTTCGGCGGAGGGGCGCAGCGGGCGGCCGACGGCCTTGCCGTCGAAGTCCACCACCATGATGTCGTCCTCGATCAGGCGGCCCTTGTCCTTGCCCGAGACGGTGATCGCGGCGTGGCGGTCGTCCAGGCGGTGGGAGAAGTTGCTGCTGGTGGCCGGGGTCCAGCCGGCGTGGGCCAGTTCGCGGACGTTGTCGATCAGCAGCTGGGCCAGTTCGCTCAGGCGCGCGGTGTCGTACGGGAAGGTGGGGGTGTCCATGGCCGCCATTTTACGTGATCCGACCCATGGCTGGGCCTGTGGCGTGGCGCTGGGCTGTTGCACCGAACACGCGGCGCGGTTGTGCCCACAGCCAGTGGAGGGGCTTTGGATCGAGTCAGGCATAGCGCGAGCTGAATGGGGGAAGCTGCGCTTGCGCTGGAATCGGTTCCGGTCGTGGACAGCCCTCGTGCTGCGAAACACCATCGAAGTGCCGCAGGAGTTCCGGCGAGCGCCAGGGAAAGGAGTACTTCGATGATCACGCGCGCGATGGGAATGATGGGGGTGATCGGCATCATGCTGGCCAGCAGTGGCTGCACGATGGAATGGGTGAAGATGGATGCGGGCGCGCGGTCATTCGGCCCCGCCCACGCGAGTTGCAGGGCACGGGCAGACGATCACTGGCCGGTCAGGAATGAAGTGGCCACGCGCACCGTCTACGAGGACCGCAAGGTGCCCTGCAGGCTTGATGAAGTCTGCGCCATTGACGGCAAGTACAACATGGTACCCATGCCGAAAGAGGAGAGTTACATCGTGGACGTCAACGCGTCCGACCGCAGCAGCGAGTTCAATGCCTGCATGGCCGGTGCCGGCTGGCAGCAGCAGCTCATCTGGTTCAATCGCCGCTAGCCGAGGCGGGCGCAGCCGCCTACGGCTGCTCGACCGGTTACTGCTCAACGGCGTCGAGGCAACAGTGGCCAGTGAAGAATGAAGTGGCCCTGCGAACCGTGCAGGTGTAGAAGCTGGAGACGTGCAGGGAGGAGGACAGGAACAAGTGCGGCGTGGATGGAAATTGCAGTCGCGTCCAGCGGCCGGAAGTCAGGAGCTACGTCCTGGACATGCACCAGAGCAGCCGTCATGGCGCGCACACTGGATGCATGTGGTGCTGGGGCGGGTCGTAACAGGATCGCTGGCTCTGGCAACCGAAACCGAAACCGGAAGTGGCACATTGACGCCGCGATAGGGCAGGGAAAGAAAGATGGAGACGCGCATGCGAATGGCCGTTGCTGCGGGGATTGCGCTGTTGACCAGCGGTTGTGCGACCGAATGGGCCCGCTTCAGTGATCATGCTGATCCGCTGGATGAGTCGCGGTGGCGCTGCAGGGCAGAGGCCAACGAGAAGTGGCCGGAGAAGATGGACGTTGTCGAGCGCACCGAGGAGATCGAGGTGCTGACGGTCTGCAAGGAAGGCGAGACATGCGACGTGGATGGCAAATACAAGAAGATGCTGATGCCAAAGACCGAGCGCTACACCGTGGACGTCAACGCCAAGGAGAATCACGAGCACTTCATGGGCTGCATGGGTGGCGCAGGCTGGATACAGAAAACCATCTGGTTTGGCCGCAGATGATCATCGTCGGGCACCTTGGTCGCTGGCAATGACCAGCATCCACGCATGGCGTGGATCTACCGTGTCGACCAAGGTCGACACCCACCAACGTGGATCTACTGGACGCGCCAGGAGACTGTGGAAGGTGGGGCGGGTTGGGTTTGCGGGGGTGTCCGCGGCATGGGCCCGAGGCATGCCTCGGGCGGGTTGGGCAGGAGGCCCAACCCCGGTCTTGCCGTGTGCGCAGGACAGCGCACGCGAGCAAGCCGCGGCCAAGCCCCCTGGGACGGGTTCATGGCGTCCCCCGCGAACCAACCCGCCCCGCCAAACCCTCAACCCAGCTGTTGCCGTTGCTCCGGCTTCAAAGGCGGGTGCAGGGCCGGAGGCCCTGCAATCCCCTCACTTACCCCGCAGGCGGCTGTGCCTGAAGCCGTAGCAGAAATAGATCACGAAGCCGACGAAGGTCCACACGCCCATCAGCATCCAGTTGTGCATCGTCATCGCCGACAGCAGCGCCAGGCAGCTCAGCACGCCCAGGCTGCAGATCAGCCAGGCCATGGGCATGCGGAACGGGCGTGGCAGGTCCGGCTGGGTGCGGCGCAGGATCAGCACGCCGGCGCACACGGCGGCGAACGCGATCAGCGTGCCCATCGAGGTCAGCTCACCGAGGATGTCCAGCGGGAACAGCGCCGCCAGCAGGGCGATGCCGATGCCGGTGATCACCGTGTTGATGTGCGGGGTGCGGTACTTCGGGTGGATCTTGGTGAACACCGGCGGCAGCAGGCCGTCGCGGCCCATGATCATGAAGATGCGCGGCTGGCCGATGATCATCACCAGCACCACCGAGGACAGGCCGACCAGCGCGCCGACCTCGACCACCCAGCGCAGCCAGCCCAGCTGCGGATGCGCGGCCACCGCGGTCACCACCGGCTCGTCGGTGCCCAGCAGCTGGTACGGCACCAGGCCGGTCATCACCGCGGCCATCGCGATGTACAGCACGGTGCAGATCACCAGCGACAACATCATGCCGAAGGGCATGTCGCGCTGCGGATTCTTCGACTCCTGAGCTGCCACCGACACCGCCTCGAAGCCGATGTAGGCGAAGAACACCATCGCCGCACCGCGCAGCACGCCTTCCATGCCGTATTTGCCGGGACCTTCGTTGGCCGGGATGAAGGGCGTCCAGTTGCTGGTATCCACGTATTTCCAGCCGACCACGATGACCAGAACGATCAGGCCGGTCTTGAGCACGACCATGGCCATGTTCATCGCCGAGGACTTGCTGATGCCGACGTAGCACAGCCAGGTCAGCAGCAGCACCAGGGCCGCAGCAGGCAGGTTGGCGATCGCGCCGGTCGGGCGCAGCTGTGCGTCCAGTGGTGCACTGACCAGCGCGGCTGGCAGGTGGATGTCGAACTGGCTGAGCAGGCTGAGGAAGTAGCCGGTCCAGCTGACCGCCACCGCCGACGCGGAGACGCCGTATTCGAGTACCAGCATCCAGCCGATGAACCAGGCCGAGAGCTCGCCGAAGGTGGCGTAGGTGTAGGTATAGGCGCTGCCGGAGACCGGCACCATCGAGGCGAATTCGGCGTAGGCCAGTGCGCAGAAGGCGCAGCAGATGGCGGCCAGCACGAACGACAGCATGATCGCCGGGCCGGCGTGGTTGGCGGCGGCCTGGCCGGTGATGACGAAGATGCCGCCGCCGATCACCGCGCCGATGCCGAGGGCGGTCAGCCCCCAGGGGCCGAGGTGGCGGCGCAGGCTCAGGCCGTTGGCGTCTTCATGGGCGGCATGCGGGTGCTTGGTGGCCCACAGTTGCTTGAACATGTGTGGTGGTCTTGTCGAAGCGCGCCACGGGCGGCGCGCGGGGAAAACGGACGGGCCGGCACGAGGCCGGCCCGTAGGCGGATCAGGGCGACTTGGCCAGCTTGCTGTTGCGGATGCCGTAGCCCAGGTAGATCAGCAGGCCAAGCAGCGTCCAGCCCACGAACAGGTGCCAGTGCACCACGAACGCCTGCCAGAACAGGAACAGGCAGGTGGCTGCACCGAGCGGGCAGATGATCCACACCGCCGGCACGCGGAACGGGCGGTGGATCTCCGGCTTGGTATAGCGCAGCACCAGCACGCCGACGCAGACGGTGGCGAAGGCCAGCAGGGTGCCCATCGAGACCAGTTCGCCCAGCACGTTCAGCGGCACCAGGCCGGCCAGTGCGGCGGCGATCACGCCGACAACGATCGTGGCGACGTACGGGGTGCGGAAGCGGGCGTGGACCTTGCCGAAGAACTTCGGCAGCAGGCCGTCGCGGGAGATGGTGTAGGCGATGCGGGTCTGGCCCATCATCATCACCAGCACCACCGAGGACAGGCCGGCGATGGCGCCGATCTCGACCAGGGTCTTCAGCCAGGCCAGGGTCGGGTAGGGTTCCAGCGCGGTGGCCACCGGCTTGTCGGTGCCCAGGAGGTGGTACGGCATCATGCCGGTCAGCACCGCGCAGACGATGATGTAGACGATGGTGCACACGGCCAGCGAGCCAAGCAGGCCGATCGGCATGTTGCGCTGCGGGTCCTTGGTTTCGCCGGCGGCGGTGGAGACCGCGTCGAAGCCGATGTAGGCGAAGAACACGATGGTGGCCGCGCGGAACACGCCGCTCCAGCCGAACTCACCCGGCACGCCGGTGTTTTCCGGGATGAACGGCTGCCAGTTGGCCGGGTCGATGTGGGCCGCGCCGATGCCGATGAACAGGCAGATGACGGTGACCTTGATCGCCACGATGATCGCGTTGACGAAGGCCGACTGGGTCACGCCCACGTACAGCAGGCCGGACACCGCCGCCACGATCAGCACCGCCGGCAGGTTGAACAGCTTGCCCGAGGCGATGAACTCGCTGCCGGTCCAGGCAATCGGGGCCGCGCTCAATGCATCCGGGAACGGCATGTGCAGCGTGGTGGTGATGAAGCTGATCAGGTACGCCGACCAGCCCACCGCGACCGAGGCCGAGGCGAACAGGTACTCCAGCACCAGGCACCAGCCGATGAACCAGGCCATGCCTTCGCCGAGGGTGGCGTACGAGTAGGAGTAGGCACTGCCGGAGACCGGCATCATCGCCGCGAATTCGGCGTAGCACAGGCCCGCCAGGGCGCAGGCGAAACCAGCGATGACGAACGACAGCATCACTGCCGGGCCAGCGTGGTTGGCTGCGGCCTGGCCGGTCAGCACGAAGATGCCTGCGCCGATCACCGCACCCACGCCAAGCAGGATGAGGTGTTTAGCCGTGAGGGTCCGTTTCAACGTGGCTTCGCCGTCCAGGCTGCCTTCGATGGGTTCGCCGGCATCGACGTGCCCGGCCGGTTCAACCGGCTTGACCCTCAACAGAGCTTTCAGCATGCAGTACTTCCTAGTGATCGGATTGGGTGGGCCGCCGATACGTTGCCGGCAACCCTGGAATGGTGAAGGCCGCGCGAACGGCCCGCTGTACCTTAGCCAAAGCTGAAGCCAACGCACAAGCGCAATCGCAACAATGAACGGCGATAATGAGCAGTATTTTTCCAAACGCCGCCCATTCATGAGCCAGACCGCCGAAACCCTTGCCGCGCTTGATGATCGCCTGCGTGGCCTGCTGCTGGACTATGCTCGCCGCGAGCCCGCCCACGACGCACTGGCTGCCGAATTCGGCACATTGCTGGACGATCCGGAAGATCCGTTCCGGCGCGAACGGCTGGCCGGGCACTTCACCGCCAGCTGCTGGCTGGTCAGTGCCGATGGCCAGCGCCTGCTGCTGACCCACCACCGCAAGCTGCAGCGGTGGCTGCAGCTGGGCGGCCATGCCGACGGCGACCGCGATTTGGCCCAGGTCGCGCTGAAGGAGGCCGAGGAGGAGTCGGGCCTGAGCGGCCTGGTGCTGGAAGACCCGGCCATCTTCGATCTGGACAAGCATTGGATTCCGGAACGCAAGGACGTGCCGGGACACTGGCACTACGACGTACGTTTCGTGATCCGCGCGCTGGGTGGCGAGGCCTTCGTGCTCAGCGAGGAATCGCTGGAACTGGCCTGGCGGCCGGTGACCGAGGTCGCCGCCGATCCGGAATCGGACGAATCCATGCAGCGCATGGCACGCAGGTGGCTGGCACGCTAGCAACCTGTAGAGCCGAGCCCATGCTCGGCTCAATGCGGGCCGGAACCGCAGCCGAGCATGGGCTCGGCTCTACAAGTGCATGGCGGGATCCGCGTCAGTACAGAATGCGCGTCCGCAGCGTGCCCGGAATCGCGGCCAGTTCGTCACGCACGGCGGCGGCCTGTTCCTCGCTGGCGGTGATGTCGATCACCACGTAACCCACCTTCGGGTCGGTACGCAGGAACTGGCCGTCGATGTTGACGTTGTGGCGCGAGAAGATCTCGTTGACCTTGGACAGCACGCCCGGCACGTTCTGGTGGATGTGCAGCAGGCGCAGGCTGTCGGCGTGCTCGGGCAGGGTCACTTCCGGGAAGTTGACCGCCGACAGGGTGCTGCCGTTGTCACTGTAGCGCACCAGCTTGGCCGCTACTTCAATGCCGATGTTGTCCTGTGCTTCCAGCGTGCTGCCGCCCACGTGCGGGGTCAGGATCACGTTGTCGTGGCGGGTCAGCGGCGATTCGAAGACATCGCCATTGCCCTTCGGCTCGACCGGGAACACGTCCAGCGCGGCGCCACCGACGTGGCCGCTGGCCAGGGCCGCGTCCAGTGCATCGATGTCGACCACGGTGCCGCGCGCGGCATTGATCAGGTGCGCGCCCTTGCGCATCTTCGCCAGCTCGGTGCTGCCGATCATCCACTGCGTGGACGGGGTTTCCGGCACGTGCAGGGTGACGATGTCGGCGCGCGCCAGCAGGTCGTCCAGGCTGGCTGCGGCACGGGCATTGCCCAGCGCCAGCTTGGTTTCCACGTCGTGGAAGATCACCTGCATGCCCAGCGATTCGGCCAGCACGCCGACCTGGGTGCCGATGTGGCCGTAGCCGATGATACCCAGGGTCTTGCCGCGCACTTCATGGCTGCCGCTGGCCGACTTCGACCAGCCGCCGCGATGGCACTCGGCGTTCTTCTGCGGAATGCCGCGGGTCAGCATGATGGCCTCGGCGATCACCAGCTCGGCCACGCTGCGGGTGTTGGAATAGGGCGCGTTGAACACCGGAATGCCGGCCAGTTCGGCCGCATCCAGGTCGACCTGGTTGGTGCCGATGCAGAAGCAGCCCACCGCGATCAGGCGCTTGGCCTCGGCCAGCACCTCGGCGCTGAGCTGGGTGCGTGAGCGGATGCCGACGATGTGCGCCTCGGCGATGCGCGCCTTCAGTTCGTCCTCGGGCAGAGCCTTGGTGTGCGCTTCGATCTGGCTGTAGCCGGCGGCGCTGAACACCTCCACGGCGGTCTGGCTGACCCCCTCCAGCAACAGCACGCGGATATCCTGCTTCGGGAACGAGGTCTTCTTCGGCGACATGGGGCAACACGGCCAGTGGGACAGGGGCCAACCACTATGCCAGATCGTGCCGCCCATGGTGCAGTGCGCAATTGGTTGCATCCGTAGCTATCTGCACGGCTGCGGGGCTGGACGCTGGCGCGTGCCGCTGGCACGCTTGCCCGTTCTTCACGCCCCGCGCTGGACCGTCATGACCGATTCCCGCATCGCCTCGCTGCAGCTGGCCTGTCCCGGCCTGAAGCTGAAGACCGACCCGGCCGACCTGGAGCACTACGGGCGCGACTGGACCCGGCGCTGGATGCCGGCGCCGCTGGCGATCGCACTGCCGGCCACGGTCGAGGAAGTGCAGGCGGTGATGCGCTGGAGCGCAGGCGAGGGCGTGGCCGTGGTGCCGTCCGGCGGCCGCACCGGCCTGTCCGGTGGCGCAGTGGCGGCCAACGGCGAGCTGGTGCTCAGCCTGGAGCGGATGAACAAGGCACTGGCCTACGACGCGGTCGATCGCACGCTGGTGGTGCAGGCCGGCATGCCGCTGGAAGCCGTCCACAATGCCGCGCTGGACCACGGCCTGATCTACCCGGTGGATTTCGCCGCGCGTGGTTCCTGCACGATCGGCGGCAACATCGCCACCAATGCAGGGGGCATCCGCGTGATCCGCTACGGCAACACCCGCGAGTGGATCGCCGGGCTGAAGGTGGTCACTGCCAGTGGCGAACTGCTCGAGCTCAACAAGGGGCTGATCAAGAACTCCAGTGGCTACGATTTCCGCCAGCTGCTGATCGGTTCGGAAGGCACCTTGGGCGTGATCGTCGAGGCGACGGTGAAGCTGACCGACCCGCCGCCGGCCAGCAACGTGATGCTGCTGGCGCTGCCCAGCTTCGAGGTTCTGATGCAGGTATTCGCTGCGTTCCGCGCGCGCCTGCAGCTGCAGGCCTTCGAGTTCTTCACCGACCGGGCGCTGCAGCATGTGCTGGCGCACGGCGCGCAGGCGCCGTTCGATGAGGTGCACCCGTACTACGTGGTGACCGAATTCGCGGCCAATGACGAGGCGCAGGAGGCGGCGGCGATGGCCGCCTTCGAGGACTGCATGGGCAACGGCTGGGTCAGCGATGGCGTGATCAGTGCCAGCGACGCCCAGGCGGCCCAGCTGTGGCGCCTGCGCGAAGGCATCACCGAATCGCTGGCGCGCTACAAACCCTACAAGAACGACGTCTCGGTGCGGATCTCGGCGATGCCGGCATTCCTGGCCGAGACCCAGGCGCTGATCGGGCAGGCCTATCCGCACTTCGACGTGGTCTGGTTCGGCCATATCGGCGACGGCAACCTGCACATCAACGTGCTCAAGCCCGATGACACCGGCGACGCCGATTTCGTGGCGCAGTGCGAACACGTGACCAAGCTTCTGGCACAGGTGCTGGCGCGCTTCGACGGTAGCATCTCGGCCGAACACGGCATCGGCCTGGTCAAGAAGGGTTACCTGGACAGCACCCGAGGCCCGGCCGAGATCGCCCTGATGAAGGCGGTCAAACGCGCGTTCGATCCCCAAGCGCGGCTGAATCCCGGCAAGCTCTTCGACCTCTGAGCCGGGAAAATCCTTCACGTACCCGTTACGCTCCACGCACCTTCACAACCGGCTTCGCACCGATGACCCGTCCGCTTCTGCTGCTCGCCCTGCTGTCCCTGCCGCTGGCCGGCTTCGCTTCCAGCTTCGCCGGCACCTCGGCCGGTTCCGCCACCGGTGCATCGTCGGGATCTTCGGCCAGCAGTTCGGGCGACGACAAGGTGGTGCAGGCTGCACGTGATGATGCCGCTGCATTCGTTGCCAGCGACGGCCAGATCCGTGGTGCGCGCCTGCAGGCCGCACTGGTCCACCTGCGCGAGCAGAGCACCGCCGCACAGCAGCAGAGCGACCTGGAACTGGCACGCGCGCTGCTGGCGCGTTGATCCGGGCGGCATGACCTCCGCGTCATCGCTTTCTGTGGAGCCGAGCCATGCTCGGCCGAACGCCCAGCGTACGCGGATCGCAACGGCAGCCGAGCATGGCTCGGCTCTACCGTGGTTCAGGCGGTGGAATGCAGCCACGCATGGCGTGGCTCTACTGCTGATCGCCCACGTCGCGCACGCAGCTGATCGTCTGGAGCTCGATCCCTCCGGTCTCGATCCGGCACAGCAGCAGCTCGCCAGCCAGACCCTGGCCGACGTGCAGTCACTGCTGCCGGAGGGCCTGCTGCGCGCATTGCCGGCTCAGGTGCAGGTGCGCTGGAGTGACGACCTGCCGGCTGACGTGCACGGCCGCGCCTTCGCTGGCGGCATTGCCCTGCGTCGAGACCTGCTTGAAGACGGCCTGCCGGGTGCACGCCGGGCAAGGCGCAGCGCGCTGGTGCACGAACTGACCCATGTGGCGGATCGAAGCGGCGCGGCATGGTCGCGCAGCCCCCGTTGGCGCGATCTGGCGGGGTGGCAGCGCAAGCCCTGGCATATGGGGCGCGGCGACAACGACTTCCGTGACCGCAGCCCGGATGGTTATGAGCTGAAGAGTCCCGCCGAATACCTGGCGGTGAACGCCGAGCATTACCTGCTCGATGCCGAATTCGCCTGCAGGCGCCCGGCGCTGGCGCAGTGGTTCCAGGCCCATTTCGGAACGCCGCCATCACTGCCACGGCCGCAGTGTGAGGCGACGCTGCCCTTGCTGCAGGCCGATGCGGAAGAGGGCGCAGCGTCGCTGCTTCAGCTTGACCCATCGCGTGTCTACGCAGTGGACTACCTGTTCGCCGAAGGCAGCGCACAACCGATGAGCCGCTGGGGGCACAGCATGCTGCGGCTGGTGATCTGCCGGCCCGGCCGCGCAGCGGGGCCGGACTGCCGCCTGGACCTGGAGTACCATCGCGTGCTGTCGTTCCGCGCCTTCGTCGGCGACGTGCAGATTTCCAACTGGCGCGGACTGACCGGGGGGTATCCTTCGCGGCTGTTCGTGTTGCCGCTGCAGCAGGTGGTGGACGAATACACCAAGGTCGAACTGCGCGGCCTGCAATCGCTGCCGTTGCAGCTGCGACGCGACGAGATCGCCAGCCTGCTCGAGCGCACCGCGCAGGTGCACTGGAGCTATGATGGGCGCTATTACTTCGTCAGCAACAACTGCGCGGTGGAAACCGCCAAGCTGCTTCAGGCGGGCGTGCCGCGCCTTGGGCGGGCCGGTCTGGCCCAGCTGAGTCCGCGCGGGTTGAAGCGCCGCCTGGCGCAGTTGCAGGTGCTTGACCAGCAGGTGATGGCGGATCGCAGCGCCGCGCAGGCGCAGGGCTACTACTTCGCCTCGGCACGCGACCACTACCAGCAGTTGTTCGATGTGGCGGCTTCGCAGCTGGACCTGCCGGTGCGCGACGTGCGCGGCTGGCTGAAGCTGCCCGCGCATCAGCGTGCGCCCTGGTTGCTGCAGGGCGACCTGCGCGCCAGCGCCGCGCTGCTGTTGCTGGAGCAGGCCGCGCAACGCCGCGCCGAACTGCGCGCGCGTGACGTGCTCAAGCGGCAGCTGCTGGCTGCGCCGGGCAGCAGCGAATCCCACGATCTGCACGGGCTGCTGGAACAGAGCGGGCAGTGGCTGCGCCCCGGCACGTTGCTGCGGGATGGTGGCTATGGACTGCCGTTGGCCGACGAGCAGGCGGTACTGGCCGGGGCAGTGGCCACCGCAAGTGCGCAGGCAATCCCTGCATGGCGGGCTTTGCGCGTGCAGCTGCGCCAGACGCTGCCAGCGCCGCAACGCGAGGAAATGGACGCGATCGATGCCAATCTCGCCAGGCTCGGCGCGCACCTGCGCGAACAGGCCGCGCCAGCGGTTACTGGCGCGGAAGCTCGATGACGAAGCGGCTGCCGCCGGCGCTGCCGGGCGTGCAGTAGACGCGGCCACCATGTGCATCGGCGATGGCCTTGACCACCGCCAGGCCGAGCCCGCTGCCGCCGCCCTGGCGCGAACGCGAGCCATCGGCACGCATGAACGGGGTGAAGATATCCGTGTGCAGTTCCGGGTCGATGCCCGGGCCCTCGTCTTCGATTGCCACCTGCACGTGTCCGGGCGTGTCGTGCACGGAAATCCTCACCTTGCCCGGGCTGGCGTAGCGGCGCGCGTTCTCCAGCAGCGCCAGTAATGCCTGGCGCAGGCGCGTGGGATCGCAGTGCGCGTTGTGTTCCTCACGGCTGGTTTCCAGCTCCAGCACGAAACCGGCGGCACGGAACTGCGGGTCGACCAGGGTCATCACCGAATGCACCTCGGCCACCACGTCGGTGCGTGCACGGCGAACATCCAGCCGCGCATTGTCGGACAGGCTCAGCACGCGCAGATCCTCGATCAGCCGCGACAGGCCCTCGACCTGCGCGAGCAGGCTGCGGAACTGCGACTGGTCGGGCTGGAACACGCCCTCGGCCAGGCCCTGCAGGCGACCGCGGAGGATCGTCACCGGGGTTCGCAGTTCATGGGCGATGGCCGCATGCCACATCGCACGCTCGCTCTCCATGTGCTGCAGGCGGCGCGCCATCGCATTGAAGTCCTCGACCAGGGTCGCCACCTCGCCCGGCGAATTTTCTTCGACGCTGGCACGTGCCCCGAGGTCGCCGCCAGCGAGCGCACGCACGCTGTCCACCAGTGAATTCAGGGGTGACAGGATGCGATGGGCGAGACGGAACGAGGCGGCGATGGCCAGCGCCAGGCCGGTCAGGATCACTCCGACCATCCACGCCAGCTCCGGCCCGGTCGGCAGCCAGCCTTCGGGTTCCTCGGTGCTGCCGGGGAAGAACTCGACCAGCACTGCGTACAGCAGCCACGACGACAGGATCATCATCACGATGACGCCGATCACCATCAGCGACATCGAAACAATGATGTGGCGACTCAGCCCGGAGCGGCGCAGGGGGGGCATCAGCGGTCGGCCATCAGCCGGTAGCCGACGCCGCGCACGCTGGCGGGCACGTTGACCATGCCGACTTCGTCCAGCTTGCGGCGAAGCTTGCTGACATGGCTGTCGACGGTGCGCTCCAGTGCCTCGCTTTCCGGCAGGCATTCGTGCATCAGTTCGCTGCGGCTGAAGATGCGGGTCGGCGCCAGCGCCATGCAGTGCAGCAGCTTGAACTCGGTGAGGGTAAGCAGTACTTCATGGCTGTAGCCTTCGCCTTCGACGTGCACGGCGTGGGTGGCCGAGTCGATCAGCAACGGGCCCGCGCGCAGCGCGGTCGGCGTGTCCACGCGTGAGGTGCGCAGCGTACGCCGCAGCACGGCGCGCACGCGCGCGGCAACTTCGGCCGGATTGAATGGCTTGACCACGTAGTCGTCGGCGCCCATGCGCAGCGCGGTCAGCTTGTCCAGGTCCTGGTCCAGCGCGGTCAGCATGATCACCGGCGTTTCGCCGCGCTGGCGCAGCTGGGTCAGCACGCTCCAGCCATCCAGTCGCGGCAGCTGCACGTCGAGCAGGACCAGGTCGGGGCGGGCGCTGCGGTGCAGGTCCAGCGCGCTGTGGCCATCGGCGGCGCGCAGGGTGCGTAGTCCCTCGCGTTCCAGGTAGGCGGTAAGAATATCGGCGATCTCGGCCTCATCCTCGACGATCAGGACGAGGGCGGCGAGGGCAGGGGAGGCGTGCATGCAGGGGCGGGGCCTTAAGGTGCTTGCCTCCATCGTATCTCCACAGTTCCTCCATCGAAACCCCATCATCGCCCCGCAGACTGCACGCTTCAGAACCTATCAGCCGCCTGCGCGGCATTGTGCACAGCAATGAGAACCTTCAGGACTCCGGTCGCGTTGATCGCGGCCCTCGCCCTGGCCATGACGGCCTGCTCCACCCCCGAAGCCACGCCCGAAGCCGCACCGCGGGTCAGCGTGGTCACCGTCGGCCCGCAGGTGGTACAGCGCGATGACGAACTGCCCGGCCGCGTGGCCGCCGTGCGCACCGCGCAGATCCGTGCCCAGGTGGGCGGCATCGTGCAGCGCCGCCTGTTTGACCAGGGCGCTGAAGTGAGCGCCGGCCAGGCCCTGTTCCAGATCGATCCGGCGGCATTCCGTGCCGACGTGGATTCGGCGCTGGCGGCCCTTCAGCGCAGCGAAGCGGCGCTGGGCCGCAGCCGCGTGCAGTCGCAGCGCCTGCATGCGCTGGCGGCCGCGCAGGCGGTCAGCCAACAGCACCGCGACGATGCCAGTGCCGAGTACGAACAGGCGCGCGCAGCGGTGAACGAAGCGCGCGCGATTCTGTCCCGTCGCCAGCTCGACCTGCGCTATGCCACGGTCAGTGCACCGATTGCCGGCCGTATCGACCAGGCGTTGGTGACCGAGGGCGCACTGGTCGGTGTTGCCGATGCCGAACCAATGGCAGTGGTGCAGCAGATCGACCAGGTCTACGTTGACGTGCGCCAGCCGGCGGCGCAGCTGGAGTCGCTGCAGCGCAGCGCCGGCCGTGGCGAACTGCCGGTGACCATCATCGGTGCGGCGGGCAAGCCACTGTCCGAACGCGGCCAGCTGCTGTTCTCCGGTATCAATGTCGATGCCCGCACCGGCGATGTGATCCTGCGCATCCTGGTCGACAACCCTCAGCGGCAGCTGCTGCCGGGGATGTACGTACGTGCGAAGGTGCCGCGCGGTGCACCGGCCAGCGCACTGACCGTGCCGCAGCAGGCGGTGCTGCGCAGCGCCGGCGGCCAGGCCTACGCCTGGGTGATCGCGGGCGATGGCAAGGCGGTGATCCGCACGCTGGAGGTCGATGGCAGCGTCGATCGCCAGTGGCTGGTGCGCACTGGCCTGAAGGCGGGAGAAAAGGTGGTTGTCGAGGGCCAGGAGCGCCTGCAGGAAGGCGTGGTGGTCGATGCACGCGACTGGCAGAAGCCGGTCGCCAGCGCTGGTGCGGTGCAGGCCGGCAGCAAGGGCTGAGCCTTTCCCGGGCCAGCTCCTCCAGGAAAATCCAACATGGCACGTTTCTTCATCGATCGCCCGGTGTTCGCCTGGGTGCTGGCGATCTTCATCATCCTGGCCGGCGTGCTGGCGATCCCGCGGCTGGCCGTTGAGCGTTATCCGGCAGTCGCGCCACCCAGCGTCAGCATCTATGCCAGCTACCCGGGTGCGAGCCCACAGACGTTGAATGATGCGGTGGTCGGCCTGATCGAGCGCGAGCTGTCCAGCGTCAAGCACCTGCTGTACTTCGAATCGTCGGTGGACACCTCCGGCGAAGCCTCGATTACTGCGACCTTCAAGCCGGGCACCAACCCTGAGCTGGCGCAGGTGGACGTACAGAACCGGATCAAGGCGATCGAACCACGCCTGCCGCGCAGCGTGCGCCAGAACGGCCTGTTCGTGGAGGCCGCCGATTCCGGCTTCCTGATGCTGGTCGGCCTGCGTTCGCCGGACGCCAGCGTCAGCGAGGCGGCACTGGGCGACTTCATGGCGCGCAACATCATCGAAGAGCTGCGCCGCATCGAAGGCGTCGGCCGCGTGCAGCTGTTCGGTGCCGAGCAGGCGATGCGCGTGTGGCTGGACCCGACCCGGTTGACCGGCTACGGGCTGACCATGGGTGACGTGGCTGCTGCCATCGAGCAGCAGAACCTGGAGATCTCGCCGGGGCGCATCGGTGATTCGCCGGGTGTTCCAGGCCAGCGCATCACCGTGCCGCTCAGCGCCGACGGCCAGTTGTCCACGCCGGAACAGTTCGCGGCCATCGTGCTGCGTGCTGGGGCCGACGGCTCGCGGGTGCTGCTGGGCGATGTCGCCCGCGTTGAACTGGGCGCGCAGAGCTATGCCTGGGGCACCCGCGAGGATGGCCATCCGGCCACCGCCGCAGGCGTGCAGCTGCGCCCGGGCGCGAATGCGGTGCGCACGGCGTCGGCGGTCCGTGAGCGCATGGCCGAACTGGCGCCCCTGTTGCCGCGCGGCGTGGAGGCGAGCATTCCGTTCGATACCGCACCCTTCGTGAAGATCTCGATCCAGAAGGTGGTGCAGACGCTGCTGGAAGCGATGCTGCTGGTGTTCGCGGTGATGTACCTGTTCCTGCAGAACTGGCGTTACACGCTGATCCCGGCGCTGGTCGCACCGATCGCGCTGCTGGGCACCTTCGCGGTGATGCTGGCGCTGGGCTTCTCGATCAACGTGCTGACCATGTTCGGCATGGTGCTGGCGATCGGCATCATCGTTGACGATGCGATCGTGGTGGTCGAAGGCGTGGAGCGGATCATGGCCGAGGAAGGCCTGCCACCCCGCGAGGCCACCATCAAGGCGATGCGCGAGCTGACCGGCGCGGTGATCGGCATCACCCTGGTGCTGACCGCAGTGTTCATTCCGATGGCGTTCGCCAGCGGTTCGGTGGGCGCGATCTACCGCCAGTTCACCGTGGCGATGGCGGTGTCGATCCTGTTCTCGGCGCTGCTGGCACTGAGCCTGACCCCGGCGCTGTGCGCGGCCCTGCTGCGCCCGAACACCCATGGCCATCATGGTCGTGGCGGGTTGTTCGGCGCTTTCAATCGTGGCTTCGAGAAGATGACCGGGCGCTACCAGCGTGGCGTGGCCTCGGTGCTGCAACGGAGCGGGCGGGTGATGGGCGTGTTCGCTGCCTTGGTAGCTGCGCTGCTGCTGGGCCTGCATTGGCTGCCGGGCGCGTTCCTTCCGGAAGAGGACCAGGGCTATTTCATGACCTCGATCCAGCTGCCGGCCGAAGCCACCGCCGAACGCACGCTGGCGGTGGTCGAAGCCTATGAACGGCATGTGGCCTCGCGCCCGGGCATCGGCTCCAACCAGTCGATCCTCGGCTACAGCTTCTCCGGTTCCGGCCCGAGCGCGGCGCTGACCTACACCATGCTGAAGGATTGGGGCGAGCGTGCAGGCGCCACTGCGGCCGGTGAGGTGGAAGCCGCGCAGAAGGCGATGGCCACGCTCGCGGAGGGCGAGGTGATGAGCGTGATGCCACCGGCGATCGACAGCCTGGGGCGTTCGTCCGGGTTCTCGCTGGCGCTGCAGGCACGTACCGGGCAGAGCCAGGCTGAACTGCGCGCGGCCCTGCAGCAGCTGCTGAAGCTGGCCGAGGCCAGCTCGCTGCTGTCGGAGGTGCATGCCGATGGCCTGCCAGCAGGTACCAGCGTGCGGCTGGACATTGACCGCGCCAAGGCCGAGGCGATGGGCGTAGGTTTCGAGCACATCAGCAGCACGCTGTCGGCGGCAATGGGCTCGCAGTACGTCAATGATTTCCCCAACAAGGGCCGGTTGCAGCAGGTGATCCTGCAGGCCGATGCGCCGCATCGCATGGAACTGGAAGACGTGCTGAAGCTGTACGTGCGCAACAGCGAGGGTGGCATGGTGGCGCTGTCCGAACTGGTGACCCCGCACTGGACCGAGGCGCCGTTGCAGCTGCAGCGCTATCTGGGCTTCCCGGCGCTGAACCTGTCCGGCGCCCCGGCCTCTGGCGTGTCGACCGGCCAGGCGATGGCGGAGATGGAGCGGTTGGCCGAAAAGCTGCCGTCCGGTTTTGCCCTGCAGTGGACCAGTCAGTCGCTGCAGGAGCGCGAATCGGGCGCGCAGGCGCCGTGGCTGCTGCTGTTGTCGATGCTGGTGGTGTTCCTGGTGCTGGCGGCGCTGTACGAGAGCTGGTCGATTCCGCTGGCGGTGATGCTGGTGGTGCCGTTGGGCCTGCTCGGCGCGGTTGCGGCGGTGTTGCTGCGCGGCATGCCCAACGACGTGTTCTTCAAGGTCGGCATGATCACCGTGATCGGGCTGTCGGCGAAGAATGCGATCCTCATCGTCGAGTTCGCGCGCCAGCTGCAGCAGCAGGGCCGCGGCTTGGTGGAAGCGGCATTGGAGGCGGCGCGGCTGCGCCTGCGGCCGATCATGATGACCTCGCTGGCCTTCGCGCTGGGCGTGGTGCCACTGATGCTGGCGCAGGGGGCGTCGAAGGAAACCCAGCAGGCGATCGGAACCGGTGTGTTCGGCGGCATGGTCAGTGCGACCGTGCTGGCGGTGTTCTTCGTGCCGGTCTTCTATGTAGTGGTGCAGGGCGCGCGGCAGTGGATCGCGCAGCGCCTGCGCAGGCGCCGGCCGATGCCGGAAGGATCCGTGGATGGAACGGAACATCGTTGAAGACCTGCATGAGGCGCAGCTGGCGGCGCTGGAACAGTGCCTGTGCCAGGCGTTGCTGGAGGATGACCACGCGGCAATGATCGCGCTGGTATCGCCTGCGCTGTTCATGATGGATGGCAACGGAGGCCGCATGCTGGATCTGCCCTGGCTGGGTGATTGGCTGGCGGGCAACCTGCAGGTGCGGGGTCTGCGGCTGCAGGCGGCGGAAACGTTGTTGTGCGGTCGCCTGGCGTTGTTGTCCAGCGACGTGCGCCTGTCGGTGTGCAATCAGGGCCGTGAGCACGAACTGGAACTGCGCCTGCTGCGGGTGTGGACCTGTAGTTCCGGTGCTGCGGGCGCACAACTGTTGTCGATGGCGGTACTGGCCAGATGAGCACGGTCAGGCCGCTTTCAGGCCCCGCTCACCGGCAGGTGGTAGGGTCGAGCAACTCTGTAATGTCGACAAGGAGTCGAGCCATGCGTGTAGTTCCCAGTCTGTTGGCAGCCTCCCTCGGGTTGGTGCTGGCCGCGTGCCAGCCTGCCCAGCCGCCCGCCGCAGGCGGCAATGACACTCCGCCTGCCACGCCGCAGCCAAGTGCCAGCACCGCGGGTGGCAACGAGACCACCTACCAGTGTGGTGACCTGAACGTGCGTGCGACCTTCAATGGTGAAGACGCCGCCACGGTGGTGATCGGCGAGCGCACCTTCGCCATGACCTCCGAGCGGGCGGCGTCCGGCGCCAAGTATGGCGATGGCCAGGGCAACAGCTTCTGGACCAAGGGCAGCGATGACGGCCTGTTGAGCCTGAAGGGCGAGGCCGACCGCGAGTGCCATGCGGTTGAAGCCACTGAAGGCGATGGCAGTGCCGGCAATGCCGCGTTCCGTGCCACCGGCAATGAACCGGGGTGGCTCGCGGTCGTAGATGGCGACACGCCAGGCCTGCAGGTGGAAGTCGATTACGGCGAGCGACGCTTCGACGTGGCCAAACCCACCGAAGGTGCCGATGGATGGAGTGGCAAGGCGTCCGATGGCACCGACGTCAAGCTCAGCTTCCAGCGCACCACCTGCCAGGACGACATGAGTGGCGAGGCGTTCGAGGCCAAGGTGATGCTGACTGTTGGCACGCGCCAGTACCACGGCTGCGGCAATTTCGGCGCGAAGCAGCCGTAAGCCATCTGTAGAGCCGAGCCCACGCTCGGCTCTACATCATCGACGGGTCAGCCCTCGCAGGGCTTCAGGTCGAGATCGAAGTCCAGGTCATAGCGTGTGTTGATTCCGATCAGCGCTGCGCGGACAGCGCAGTCACCGCGATGACGCGCGACCAGATCGGTGAAGATCTTCTCGCGGCCCTCGCAGTACTGGGCGCTGGCCTCTTCCAGTTCGCGGCGGCGCTCGTCGTCGTAGGGTTCTTCACCCGCAAAGTGCTGGCAGGTGTTCTCGCGCGCGAGGAAGAGCTGCACATCGGCTGGCATCGCACAGTAGATGCGCACGTCGTCGATGTCATACACATCCTCCGGGACCGGGCAGCCCGCGGCTGCACGTGCCTTGTCCAGGTCCTCATCGCCCGAGGGCCGGTCGGTAGCGGGCTCCGCTTCGGCGGTGGCCTCGACGGCGGCCGGTGCCTCCACCGCAGGTGCGGCCGTCACGGCCGGCGTGGCCTTCGGCGTTGCGTTGGCAGCGCTGTCCGCTGCCTGCGGCGAACACGCCGCAAGCAGGGACAGGCAAGCGATCAGCGCAAGGCGCTTAGTCGGCACGGCCAGCGAATTCGCCGGTGGCGGTGTTCACCAGCACGCGTTCGCCGTTGACGATGTACTCCGGCACCATGATCTCGATGCCGGTGTTGAGCTTGGCCGGCTTCGGGCGCTTGGTGGCGGTGCCGCCCTTCAGTTCCGGCGGCGTTTCGATCACTTCCAGCACCACCGAGGCCGGCAGCTGGATCGCCACCGGCTGCTCGTCGATCACCTGCACGTAGATGCCGGTCAGGCCATCAGTGATGTAGCCGGCGTCGTCGCCGATCACGTCCGCATCCAGGGTGTACGGGGTGTAGTCCTCGTCATCGAGGAACACGAACGCATCGCCATCCTTGTACGAATAGGTGGACTGGCGGCGCAGCAGTTCGACCTCGACCAGGTTGTCGTCGGCATCGAAGCTGGCATCGAGCTTGTTGCCGCCCGGCACGCTGTACATGATGAAGCGGAAGCGGACGTTGCCGCCGCGACCCTGCGGCGAGCTGCGCTCGATGTCGCGGATCTGGTACACGCCGTTGTTGTACTCGACGACGTTGCCCTTCTTGATGTCGTTGGCTTTCATGATGATGTTGGTCGTTGGGGGAGGGCGCCGTCCCGGCGCCCGGGGGAATCACTTCGGAGCGAGGCGGGTAGCGCCGTCCAGGCGGATGGTCTCGCCATTGAGGTAGGTGTTGCCGAGGATGAATCCGACCAGGCTGGCGAAGTCTTCCGGCTTGCCCAGGCGCGACGGGAACGGGATCGACGCGGCCAGCGACTGCTGCACGGCCTCGGGCATGCCATCGACCATCGGCGTCCAGAACACGCCCGGGGCAATCGTGTTGACGCGGATGCCGAAGCGCGACAGCTCGCGTGCCATCGGCAGCGTCATCGAGACCACGCCGCCCTTGCTGGCGGCATAGGCGGCCTGGCCGATCTGGCCTTCATAGGCGGCGATGCTGGCGGTGTTGATGATCACGCCGCGTTCGCCGTCGGTGCTGGCTTCGTTGTGCTGCATGCGGTTGGCCGCTGCCTTGGCGACGTTGAAGCTGCCGACCAGGTTGACCATCACCGTGCCCTGGAAACCGGCCAGCGGCATCGGGCCCTCTTTGCCCAGCACGCGACCGGCGCCGAGGATGCCGGCACAGTTCATCGCCACGTTGAGGCCGCCGAGGAAATCGTGGGCCTGGTCGATGGCCGCGGTTACCGCCGCCTCATCGCTGACGTTGACGTTGAAGTAGCGGGCCTTGTCGGCGCCCAGTCCGGCAACGGCGGCAGCGCCCTTGTCGTCGTTGAGGTCGAACAGGGCCACCTTGCCGCCCTGGGCGACGAGGTGCTGGGCCACGGCCAGGCCGAGGCCGGAGACGCCGCCAGTGATCACGGCACGTACGGAAGACAGCTGCATTGAACGGTCCTGCAGGTTCGAGAACCGCCGATTCTAACGGAAGCCGCGACCGTCGCCGTTGTGCACTGCGCCGCCCGGCAAGGGCGGCGCAGTGCCATCATCAACCGGCGGCGGCCAGCGCCTGCCCGGTGCGGCTGGCGGTGGCGCGGCCGAGCAGGCCGGCCAGCCAGCGGCCGGTCTCGGCCAGGGCCGGCAGGTCCACGCCGCTGTCCAGGCCCAGGCCCTGCAGCAGGTAGACCACATCCTCGCTGGCGACGTTGCCGCTGGCGCCCTTGGCATACGGGCAGCCACCGGCACCGGACACCGCGCTGTCGACCACGCGCACGCCTTCTTCCAGGCAGGTGGCGATGTTGGCGATGGCCTGGCCGTAGGTATCGTGGAAGTGCACGGCCAGTGCCGACATCGGAATCTCGGCGGCAACCGCCTGCAGCATCGCCCGTGCCTTGCGCGGGGTGCCGACGCCGATGGTGTCGCCCAGCGAGATTTCGTAACAGCCCATCTGGTGCAGGGCGCGCGCCACCCGCACCACGTCGGCCAGTGGCACCTCGCCCTGGTAGGGGCAGCCGAGCACCGTCGAGACATAACCGCGCACGCGCATGCCATCGGCGGCGGCGCGGCGCAGGATCGGCTCGAAGCGGGCCAGCGATTCGTCGATGCCGGCATTGGTGTTGGTGCGGTTGAAGGCTTCGGACGCGGCGGTGAACACCGCCACTTCCTCCACGCCCACCGCACGGGCGCGGTCGTAGCCCTGTTCGTTCGGCACCAGCACCGGGTAGTGGATGCCGGGCCGGCGCTGGATGCCGGCGTAGACCTCGGCGGCGTCGGCCAGCTGCGGGATCCACTTCGGGCTGACGAAGCTGGTCGCCTCGATGCTGCGCAGGCCGGTGGCCGACAGGCGGTTGATCAGTTCGATCTTGTCGGCGGTGGACACCATCTGCTTTTCATTCTGCAGGCCGTCACGCGGGCCGACCTCGACGATGCGGACGTAGTCGCTCATGCGGCCACCTCGCTGGCGGGGCGATGGCAGACAGCCTCGATGTTGTTGCCGTCCGGGTCGAGCACGAAGGCGCCGTAGTAGTCGGGGTGGTACCACGGGCGCAGGCCCGGCGCGCCGTTGTCGCGGCCGCCGGCGGCGAGGGCGGCGGCATGGAAGGCGTCCACCTGGTCGCGGCTGGTGCAGGCGAAGGCCACGTGCACGCCGTGGCTGGCCGTGCCGCCATTGCCGAGCCAGAAGAACGGCTTGCCGTCGCTGCCGAAGCCGATGTGGTCGTGCGCGCCGGTCTGTTCGGCGGTCACTTCCATCACCACGCCGATCTGCAGCGGCGCCAGTGCCTGCAGGAAGAAGGTCTTGCTGCGCGCCAGGTCGGCGCTGGTCAAACCAAGATGATCGAGCATGTTCAGGCTTCCGTGACCCAGTGGGGCGCGCGCTTGTCGAGGAAGGCGCCCAGGCCTTCCTGGCCCTCGGCGGACACCCGCAGGCGCGCGATCAGGGCGGCATTATCCCGATCCAGGGCGTCGCGGTCATGGCTGTCGCGGACCTGCCGGACCAGCTGCTTGGCGGTGGACGAGGCAATCGGGCCGGCCTTGTCGAGCAGGGCCAGCTGGCGCTCCAGCGCCTCGTCCAGGCGCTCGGGCTCGACCAGCTGGTGGACCAGGCCGATGCGCAGTGCGGTATCGGCGTCGAAGTGCTCGCCGGTGGCAAACCAGCGCCGCGCCTGGCGCGGGCCGATGGCCTCGATCACGTAGGGCGAGATCACCGCCGGCAGCAGGCCGAGGCGGCTTTCGGTCAGGCCGAAGCGTGCCGAGGTGCTGGCGATGGCGATGTCGCAGCAGGCGACCAGGCCGACGCCGCCACCGAAGGCCGCGCCGTGGACCCGGGCCAGGGTCGGCTTGGGCAGCTCGTCCAGGGTGCGCATCAGCCGCGCCAGGGCCAGCGAGTCCTCGCGGTTGTCGGCCTCGCTGGCGGCGGCCATGCCGCGCATCCACTGCATGTCGGCGCCGGCCGAGAAGGAGGCACCATGGCCGGCCAGTACCACTGCGCGCACCGAATCATCGCGGCCGGCGGCCTCAAGTGCGGCGGTCAGGCGGGCGATCAGGCCGGCGTCAAAGGCGTTGTGCAGCTCCGGCCGGTTCAGCCAGAGGGTGAGGGCGGCGCCGCTGCGCTCGATCTGCAAAGCATCGTTCATGGGATTCCAGGGTCACTCCATACCTGTATGGATCATAGCGGGCCATTGGTCATGGGCCATGACGCGACGCGGGAATGTTAGAATCGAGAACCATTTACATCCAGCAGAGAATACGCTAGATGACGCTGTCCGAACTGCCGCTGCACACCTCGACCGTGGTCGAGTCCGTGCAGGACCTGCATGCCAACGATGCCATCGCCCGTCGCCTGCGCGAGCTGGGTTTCGTGAAGGGCGAGGAAGTGCGCCTGGTGGCCAAGGGTCCGGTGGGGGGCGAACCGCTGCTGGTGCAGGTCGGGTTCACCCGGTTCGCGCTGCGGATCAGTGAAGCCAAGCGCGTCGTTGTCGACGCTGCCAGCCAGGAACGACGTGCATGACCGCCACTGCCACTACCGCCCCCCTGCGCATTGCGCTGGTCGGTAATCCCAACAGCGGCAAGACCGCACTGTTCAACCAGCTGACCGGCAGCCGGCAGAAGGTCGCCAATTACACCGGCGTCACCGTCGAGCGCAAGGAAGGGCGCCTGCGTGCGCCGTCCGGCCGCGAGTTCGCCGTACTCGATCTGCCCGGTGCCTACAGCCTGCAGCCGGCCAGCCTGGATGAAGCGATCACCCGCGACCTGTGCCGGGGCTTCTACCCGGGCGAAGCCGCGCCGGACGTGCTGCTGTGCGTGATCGACGCCACCAACCTGCGCCTGCACCTGCGTTTCGCGCTGGAACTGCGCGAACTGGGCAAGCCGATGGTGGTGGCGCTGAATATGATCGATGCCGCCCAGCGCCGTGGCATCCAGGTGGATGTGGCCGCGCTGGAGCGCGAGCTGGGCGTGCCGGTGGTGGAAACCGTGGCGGTGCGCAAGCAGGGTGCCAAGGCCCTGGTCGAGCGCCTGGACGCGATGGTGCCGCACCTGGATGCGCCGGTGCCGGGCCCGGAAGGTGGCATCGATTACCACGCCAAGGTGCGCGAGATCCTGTCGGTGGCCGTGCGCATGCCGGCGCGGACCGCGAAGATCGACGACGCGCTGGACCGTTGGCTGCTGCACCCGGTGTTCGGCCTGATCAGCCTGGCGGTGGTGATGTTCCTGATCTTCCAAGCGGTGTATGCCTGGGCGACGCCGCTGATGGACGGCATCGAGGCCGGTTTCGCCTGGCTTGGTGCCTTTGTCGGCAGCGTGCTGCCGGAAGGCCCGCTGGCCAGCCTGCTGACCGACGGCATCATCGCCGGCGTCGGTGGCGTGGTGGTGTTCCTGCCGCAGATCCTGATCCTGTTCTTCTTCATCCTGGTGCTGGAGGAATCCGGTTACCTGCCGCGCGCGGCGTTCCTGCTGGACCGCATGATGGCCGCTGCCGGCCTGTCCGGCCGCTCGTTCATCCCGCTGCTGTCCAGCTTCGCCTGCGCGGTGCCGGGCATCATGTCCACCCGCAGCATCCAGGACCCGCGTGACCGGCTGGCCACGATCCTGGTGGCGCCGCTGATGACCTGCTCGGCGCGCCTGCCGGTGTATGCGCTGCTGATCGGTGCGTTCATCCCGCAGAAGACGGTATGGGGCGTGTTCAACCAGCAGGGCCTGGTGCTGTTCGGCCTGTACGCGGCCGGCATCCTCAGCGCGCTGGCGATGTCGTGGATCATGAAGAAGTGGCGCCGCGACAAGAGCGAGCACCCGTTGATGCTGGAGTTGCCGTCGTACCGCCTGCCGCACGTGCGCGATCTGGCGGTGGGTCTGTACGAGCGCGGCATGATCTTCCTCAAGCGCGTCGGCGGCATCATCCTGGCGCTGACCATCCTGCTGTGGGTGTTGCTGTCGTTCCCGGCGGCCCCGGCTGGCGCCACCATGCCGGCCATCGACTACAGCTACGCCGGCCAGATCGGCCATGCGATGGCCGTGTTCTTCGCGCCGCTGGGCTTCAACTGGCAGATCTGCATCGCGCTGATTCCGGGCCTGGCCGCGCGCGAAGTGGCAGTGTCCTCGCTGGCCACCGTGTACGCGCTGTCGGCGGCCGATGACGATGCCGCCAGCCAGGCGCTGACCCCGCTGATCAGCGACGGCTGGTCGCTGGCCACCGCGCTGTCGCTGCTGGTCTGGTACATCTACGCCCCGATGTGCATCTCGACGCTGGCCACCATCAAGCGCGAGACCAATTCGTGGAAGACGATGGCCTTCTCGGCGTTCTACCTGTTTGCTGCGGCCTACGTGGCCGCGCTGATCACCTACCAGGTGACCAAGGCGCTGGGAGGCGGCTGATGGATACCGGCCTGCTGCTGCAGTACCTGATCATCGCGGTGGCCGTGCTGGTCAGTGCCTGGGTGGTGCTGAAGAAGCAGTTCCCCGGCACCGTGCGCAAGCTGCGCGGGGCGCTGGCACTGGCCCTGTTGAAGCCCGGCCGCGCCGGCTGGATGCAGGCGCTGGGGCGGAAGATCGCACCGCCGGCCAGTGGCGGTGCTGGTGCCTGTGGTGGCTGTGACAGCTGCGGGCCGACGCCGCCCAAACAGCACTGAATGTGTCTTGGTAGGTGCGAACCTTGGTTCGCACACTCCTGGAGTCCATCCACGCATGGCGTGGATCTACTAGACCTCTCTGCGGATGATCGCCCGGAAGTTCCCGTCCTGATTCAACCGCCGCACCGACTCGCGGTTTCCATGGGTTGCCGCGAAGCCCGCCACGTCGGCAAGGGCATCGAGCAGCAGGGCCTTCAGCGCGTCGCGGTTGCCGGCCTCCAGCAGGTCGTCAAGATCCTGCTGGATGAACGCCCGGCGCAGGCCCGGCGTCTCTTCGATCCGCCAGTCGACATGGGGCGTGGGGATGCTGGAGCGGTACCTGTAAGCCGTTTCAAGGTCTTCAGGCGCGAGGGGATGCTCGAGCAGCTCAGGAAAGTAGAGCCCGGCATTCACATAGAAGCCGCGGGTTTCGCTGGCGCGTTGGTGATTGACGACAAGCAGGGCGGCATCCAGCAAGCGGTAGCGGGTCGTCGACGTGCCGGCAAAGCCGGTCTTCCGGGCGCACTTGCTGAAGACGGTCGAGGATTTCATGGGCGTTGCCTGGGCCGGAAGCGGGGCCTGCAGCCTTGAGGCGCAGTGCCTGGCGGTCAATTGGCAAACGCGACACATGGAACGCGGCCCGCATTTCATCCACGCATGGCGTGCATCTACCCGGCCCGCGCTCCCAGCTCTGCTGCCAGCGCCAGCCACTTGCTGCGTTGTGCAGGGGTACTGCTGCGCACCGCACCGAGACGGCTGACCCGCACCGGGCGGATGCCGCAGAATTCCAGGAGGGGGGCGCGGATCTGGGTGATGCCCGCGTCGCGGTAGATCCAGCGGTAGTACCAAGGGGGTGTATCCAGCGTGGTGATCACCCGTGCGCTGCGCCCGGCCAGCAACCGGTCCCACCACACCGAATCGCGCCGGTAGCGGAAGGCGTACCCCGGCAGCAGCACGCGATCAAAGAAGCCCTTCAGCAGCGCCGGCATCGCGCCCCACCAGGTGGGATAGACCAGCACCAGATGATCGCAGGCCTCGATCGCATCGGCGGCGTCCTGCAGATCGGCTTCCAGTGGCTGGACCTGGCGATAGCCGTGATGCAGTACGGTATCGAACTCAAGGTCACCCAATGCGATCAGGCGTACCCGGTGGCCAGCATTCTCGGCGGCGGTGGCATAGCGCTGGGCGAGCGCGCCGCAGAGGCTGTCGCGGTCGGGATGGCCCAACAGGATCAGGATGGAACGGGACACGGCAACCTCGGGCAATGGAAAGTGCGCGAGGGTGCAGTCTGCCCCAGGGGCAGAGTCAAACGCCGGTGGGGCAGCCGCTGGGTTGCAGGACGCAATCAGTGCCGCCGGAGTGCAGCCATTGCTGCAGTTCATCGCGGACCTGCCGCAGGGCGAGGTCGACCTGTTCCAGCCGCGCCCGCTCACTGGCAATGCGAGTGCGCTGTTGTTCCAGCAAGGCCAGTACCGCAGGCCAGTCGAGCCGCCCGTCGCGGCCCTGCAGGCGGGATATCGCGGCCAGGGTGATGCCCAGCCCCAACGCCTGACGGATCAGCTGCACCCAGGCCACGTCCTGTTCGCTGTAGTCGCGATAGCGGTTCAGACGTGGCACCGGCGGCAGCAGCCCGCGCGCCTCGTACAGGCGGATGGCCTTGGCGCTGGCACCGGTCAGGCGGCTGACTTCGGAGATGCGCATCGGCTCAGTCCCGCACCAGTCCGCCATCCACCACCAGGTTCTGGCCGGTCACCGCGCGTGACCACGGGCTGGCGAAGAACAGCGCAGCATCGGCGAACTCGGCCGGGGTGGTGACGCTGCGCAGTGGGGTGTTGGCGGCGATGTAGTCGAATACTGCTTCCGGCGTGGCGGAACTGGCATCGGTGGTGCGCAGCAGGCCGCCGGACAGCATGTTTACGGTGATGCCATGCGGGCCGAGGTCGCCGGCCAGGGTGCGGGTCAGCGACAGCAGTGCGGCCTTGGCGGCGGTGTAGTCGTGGTAGGGCACCACCGGGTTCTGGAACAGGTTGGTGCCGATGTTGATCACACGGCCGAAGCGCCGGGCCTGCATGCCGGGCAGGGCGGCCTGCACGGTGTTCAGTGCGCCACGCACGCTGCCCTCGAACTGCGCCTGGAAGGCCGGCCAGCCGATGCCGGCGGCGCTGTCGCGGGCATCGCCATTGAACGAGAACGCCGCCAGCGCGTTGTTGACCACGGTTGTCACGCCTTGCCCGAAGTGGGCCAGTGCCTGCTGCAGCATCGCATCGACCTGGTCGCGATCGGTGACGTCGGCCGGCAGCGCGATCGCCTGTCCGCCCAGTTCGGCAGCCAGAGCACGCGCGGCGCCTTCGCTGCGGTGGTAGTTGACGATGACGCGCGCGCCCTGTGCGGCGAAGGCGCGGGCGATGTGCTGGCCAAGTCCACGCCCGGCACCGGTGACCAGCACCAGCTGTTCGCTGATCTGCATGAGGGAACTGCCATCCATTGCATGAAAGGGCATGCAGCGTAGCAGCGATGGCGCTTGCCGGAGCGGGCGTGCTGCCGCTAGCCTGCGGGGATGAACCAGACTCCCCTGCGATTGCTCATTCACGGCGCCTCCGGGCGCATGGGCCAGGCCCTGCTGCGGCTGGCCGCCGAACACCCTGAAACCCTGCAGATCGCCGCCGCAGTGACCGGTCGTGCGCCGGCCCAGCGCGTGGTTGATGGCGTACCGTTCTTCGCTGCCAGTGAGCTGTCCGGTGCGCCAGCATTCGACGTGGCGATCGATTTCAGCCTGCCGGAGGGTTTCGACCCGATGCTGGCGCTGTGCGTGGAGCGTGGCGCGGGCCTGGTCTCGGGCACGACTGGAATCTCCAGCACGCAGCGCCAGGCGCTGGAAGCCGCGGCAACGACCATCCCGCTGGTCTGGGCCTCGAATTTCAGCCTGGGCGTGGCGGTGCTGGATGAACTTGTCGAACGCGCGGCGCAGGCGGTGGCCGGCTGGGACTGCGACATCGTCGAATCGCACCATACCCAGAAGAAGGATGCGCCGTCGGGCACCGCGCTGACCCTGGGCGCCGCCGCGCAGCGGGGCGGGGCGGAGCCTCACTACGCCAGCCTGCGTGCCGGTGACATCGTCGGCGAGCATCTGGTCCAGTTCACCGGGCTGGGCGAGCGCATCGAACTGGTGCACCGGGCCACCAACCGCGACATCTTTGCCCGCGGCGCGCTGTTTGCAGCCCGCCAGCTGCAGGGCCGCGCCCCGGGCAGCTACCGGGTGCGGGATCTGCTGCAGTAAGGCGGTAGTGCCGGCCGCTGGCCGGCAGCWGCCGGGCGCCCGAAGGCATGGGGGTTGCCGGCCAGCGGCCGGCACTACCAGGCGCCCGATGGCATGCAGATTGCCGGCCAGCGTCCGGCACGATCTGGCTGCGGACCCCGCATACGCCGCCGGATTGAAATGAATACGCAATCGCCTGTTCATAAAGCGACATAACCGCTGGCGCGAGCGCCCCGGCAGCGCTACAATTCGCACTCGCCGAATCACGAAAGCCGGACCGGTCCCAGACCGTACGTCCGCGCTTTTTTGCAACCGGATTTCCGTGAAGCGCAGGCGTGACTTCGGCAGCCCCCTCGGTAGCCAAAGTGAGATTCCCGTGACCCAAGCCGCAATCCTCGTCCTCGAAGACGGCACCGTATTCGAGGGCGAATCCGTAGGCGCGCCCGGCCTGTCCGTCGGTGAGGTGGTGTTCAACACCGCCATGACCGGCTATCAGGAAGTGTTGACCGACCCGTCCTACGCCCGGCAGATGGTCACGCTGACCTATCCGCATATTGGCAACACCGGCATGACCGACCAGGACAATGAAGCGTCCAAGGTGTGGTCGGCCGGCCTGATCGTGCGCGATGTTCCGCGCCGTCCCAGCAACTGGCGCAGCCAGGTGTCGCTGCAGGATTGGCTGATCCAGCGTGGCGTGGTTGCCATCGCCGGCATCGACACCCGCAAGCTGACCCGCATCCTGCGCGAGAAGGGCGCGCAGAACGGTGCGCTGATGGCCGGCGACATCGACGTGGAAAAGGCACTGGAAGCCGCCCGCAAGTTCCCGGGACTGAAGGGCATGGATCTGGCCAAGGTCGTCACTACCGAGAAGACCTACACCTGGACCGAGGGCCAGCTGGACCTGGATGCCAATGCCTTCGTCAGCGTGCCGGCCAGGTTCAAGGTCGTGGCCTACGACTTCGGCGTGAAGACCAACATCCTGCGCATGCTGGCCGAGCGTGGCTGCGAAGTGACCGTGGTGCCGGCGCAGACCCCGGCTGCCGAAGTGCTGGCGCTGAAGCCGGATGGCGTGTTCCTGTCCAACGGCCCGGGTGACCCGGAACCGTGCGACTACGCCATCGAAGCGATCAAGACCTTCATCGACGTGAAGATCCCGACCTTCGGCATCTGCCTGGGCCACCAGCTGCTGGGCCTGGCCTCGGGCGCGAAGACCATGAAGATGGGCCACGGCCACCACGGTGCCAACCACCCGGTGCAGGACCTGGACAACGGCCGGGTGATGATCACCTCGCAGAACCACGGTTTTGCGATCGACGAAGCGACCCTGCCGGCCACCCTGCGCGTGACCCACCGTTCGCTGTTCGACGGCACCAACCAGGGCGTCGCCCGCACCGACGTGCCGGCCTTCTCGTTCCAGGGCCATCCGGAAGCGTCGCCGGGCCCGACCGATGTCGGCCCGCTGTTCGACCGCTTCGTGGTGCTGATGGAGCAGGCCAAGGCGTGATCAGTACGCCGCCGGCCCGCCGGTGGCGTCGCGATGGACCGTAAGCCCCCGCATCGCTGCTGCCCCCGGCGCGGCGCTGCGGATCAAGATTCCTGATCGACAGCGTGCGATCACCCCCCTTGTCACGCTGTACTGACCTAGAGAAGAAAATGCCCAAGCGCACTGACCTCAAGACCATCCTCATCATTGGTGCTGGCCCGATCGTCATCGGCCAGGCCTGCGAATTCGACTACTCCGGCGCCCAGGCCTGCAAGGCCCTGCGTGACGAGGGTTACCGCGTGGTGCTGGTCAACAGCAATCCGGCCACGATCATGACCGACCCGGAGATGGCCGACGCCGTCTACATCGAGCCGATCAACTGGCAGACGGTCGAGAAGATCATCGCCAAGGAAAAGCCC
This sequence comes from Stenotrophomonas maltophilia, assembly GCF_013464915.1. Taxonomy (GTDB): domain Bacteria; phylum Pseudomonadota; class Gammaproteobacteria; order Xanthomonadales; family Xanthomonadaceae; genus Stenotrophomonas; species Stenotrophomonas maltophilia_AT. The sequence continues at coordinate 16,634 of NZ_RAVT01000047.1, read as the reverse complement.
GACGCGCTGCTGCCGACCATGGGTGGCCAGACCGCGCTGAACTGCGCGCTGGACCTGGCCGACCACGGCGTGCTGGAGAAGTACAACGTCGAACTGATCGGCGCCAAGCGCGAAGCGATCCGCATGGCCGAAGACCGCGAGCTGTTCCGCGTGGCCATGGGTGAGATCGGCCTGGAATGCCCGACCGCCGCCGTCGCCCACACCCTGGACGAAGCGCTGGAGATCCAGACCCGCGTCGGCTACCCGACCATCATCCGCCCCAGCTTCACCCTGGGCGGCAGCGGTGGCGGCATCGCCTACAACCGCGAAGAGCTGGTCGAGATCGTCAGCCGTGGCCTGGAACTGTCGCCGACCACCGAAGTGCTGGTGGAAGAGTCGGTGCTGGGCTGGAAGGAGTTCGAGATGGAAGTGGTCCGCGACACTGCGGACAACTGCATCATCGTCTGCTCGATCGAGAACCTGGACCCGATGGGCGTGCATACCGGTGACTCGATCACCGTGGCCCCGGCACAGACCCTGACCGACAAGGAATACCAGCGCCTGCGCGATGCCTCCATCGCCGTGCTGCGCAAGATCGGCGTCGATACCGGTGGCTCGAACGTGCAGTTCGGCATCAACCCGAAGACCGGCCGCGTGGTCGTCATCGAGATGAACCCGCGCGTGTCGCGTTCCTCGGCGCTGGCTTCCAAGGCCACCGGCTTCCCGATCGCCAAGGTCGCCGCCAAGCTGGCCGTGGGTTACACCCTGGACGAACTGAAGAACGAAATCACTGGTGGCCTGACCCCGGCCTCGTTCGAGCCGTCCATCGATTACGTCGTCACCAAGATCCCGCGCTTCGCCTTCGAGAAGTTCCCGGCCGCCGATGCGCGCCTGACCACCCAGATGAAGTCGGTGGGCGAGGTGATGGCAATGGGCCGCACCTTCCAGGAGTCGGTGCAGAAGGCGCTGCGCGGCCTGGAAACCGGCAAGGTCGGCTTCGACCCGACCGGCCTGGACCTGGGCAATGAAGAAGACCTGCAGACCCTGCGTCGCGAGCTGAAGGCCCCGGGCCCGGAGCGCCTGTTCTTCGTCGCCGACGCGTTCCGTGCCGGCATGAGCGTGGAAGAAATCTACGCGCTGTCGTTCATCGATCATTGGTTCCTGGACCAGATCGAGGAAATCATCGCTGCGGAAACCGCCGTCGCCGCCGATGGCATCGACGCGCTGGACGCTGCGCGCCTGCGCAAGCTGAAGCGTGCCGGTTTCTCCGACGCGCGCCTGGCGCAGCTGACCGGCACCAACGAAGCGGCCATCCGCGCGCTGCGCCGTGCGCACAAGGTGCGTCCGGTCTACAAGCGCGTCGATTCCTGTGCCGGTGAGTTCTCCACCGGTACCGCCTACCTGTACTCGACCTACGAGGACGAGTGCGAGGCCGCGCCGACCAATCGCGACAAGATCATGATCCTGGGCGGTGGCCCGAACCGCATCGGCCAGGGCATCGAGTTCGACTACTGCTGCGTGCACGCGGCACTGGCCCTGCGCGAGGATGGTTATGAAACCATCATGGTCAACTGCAACCCGGAAACCGTGTCGACCGACTACGACACCTCCGACCGCCTGTACTTCGAACCGCTGACCCTGGAAGACGTGCTGGAAATCGTCGAACTGGAACAGCCGAAGGGCGTGATCGTGCAGTACGGCGGCCAGACCCCGCTGAAGCTGGCGCGCGCGCTGGAAGCCAACGGCGTGCCGGTGATCGGCACCAGCCCGGATTCGATCGACCTGGCCGAAGACCGCGAGCGTTTCCAGCAGCTGGTGGACAAGCTGGGCCTGAAGCAGCCGCCGAACCGCATCGCCCGCAACGACCAGGAAGCCCTGCTGCTGGCCCGCGAGATCGGCTACCCGCTGGTGGTGCGCCCGAGCTACGTGCTGGGTGGCCGCGCGATGGAAATCGTCTATGGCGAAGCCGACCTGGCCCGCTACGTGCGCGACGCGGTGAAGGTGTCCAACGATTCGCCGGTGCTGCTGGACCGCTTCCTCGACAACGCCGTCGAGTGCGACGTCGACATCATTGCCGACGCCCAGGGCAACGTCCTGATCGGCGGCGTGATGGAGCACATCGAAGAAGCCGGCGTGCACTCGGGCGATTCCTCGTGCTCGCTGCCGCCGTACTCGCTGTCGGCTGAGACCCAGGCCGAGCTGCGCCGCCAGGTGGTGGAACTGGCCAAGGCCCTGAACGTGGTCGGTCTGATGAACACCCAGTTCGCGATCCAGACCAGCGACGAAGGTGCCGACACCATCTACCTGCTGGAAGTGAACCCGCGTGCATCGCGCACCGTGCCGTTCGTGTCCAAGGCCACCGGCATGCCGCTGGCCAAGATCGCTGCCCGCTGCATGGCTGGCAAGACCCTGGCCGAGCAGGGCGCGACCAAGGAAATCGTGCCGGACTACTACTCGGTGAAGGAAGCGATCTTCCCGTTCGCCAAGTTCCAGGGCGTCGATCCGATCCTCGGGCCGGAAATGCGCTCCACCGGTGAGGTGATGGGCGTGGGCCGTACCTTCAACGCCGCCTTCGCGCGTGCGCAGGAAGCGGGCGGCATCAAGACCCCGCCGATCGGCAAGGCCTTCGTGTCGGTGCGCGATCCGGACAAGAAGCGCGTGCTGCCGGTGGCCAAGGCCCTGCTGGCGCGTGGCTACAGCCTGGTCGCCACCCGTGGCACCGCTGCATGGCTGCAGCAGCACGGCATGGACTGCGAGATCATCAACAAGGTGGTCGAAGGCCGTCCGCACATCGTCGACTCGATCAAGAACGGCGAGATCGTCTACATCGTCAACACCACCGAAGGTCGTTCGGCGATCAACGACTCGTTCTCGATCCGTCGCGAGGCGCTGCAGCATCGCGTCACCTACTCGACCACCATTGCCGGCGCCAAGGCGCTGGTGGATTCACTGGAATTCCGCGGCACCGGCCCCGTCTGGTCGCTGCAGGAGCTGCACAAGGAGTTGAATGCATGAGAGCCCCCATCACGATGAAGGGCGCGCAGAAGCTGCGCGACGAGCTGGATCACCTGAAGTCGGTCAAGCGCCCGAAGGTCATTGCGGCCATCGCCGAAGCGCGTGAGCATGGCGACCTGAAGGAGAACGCCGAGTACCACGCCGCGCGCGAGGAACAGGGCTTCATCGAAGGCCGCATCAAGCAGCTGGAAGGCGAGCTGTCGCACGCCGAGATCATCGACGTGAGCAAGCTCAATGCCGGCTCCAAGGTGGTGTTCGGCGCCAGCGTGACGCTGGCCGACGTGGAAACCGACGAAGAGAAGAAGTACCAGATCGTCGGTGACCTGGAGGCGGACATCAAGCTGGGCCTGATCGCCATCTCCTCGCCGGTGGCGCGCGCGATGATCGGCAAGCTGGAAGGCGATTCGATCGTGATCGACGCCCCGGCTGGCCAGCGCGAGTACGAGATCGTCAGCGTCAGCTACGTGGACTGACCACGTGGCGACGGCGACCCTGCTGTTGCCCGCACGCAGCCGCTTTGCCGCGGCTGCGCTGCCGGACGATGTGGCGCGTGCGCTCGGCCGTGCCACGACAGTGCAGGTCGCATCGGGCGAACGCGCACAACTGACGCGCCACTTCACGGTTGCCGCGCCGCACTGGCCGGTGGCCGCGTTGACCCGCCAGCGCGACGTCGGTGATGCGGCCGGCGCCAGCTGGCTGCGTGCCGACCCGGCCTGCATGGTGCCGGACATGCACGGCGCGCGGATGATGGCCTACGGCGAGACGCTGCGGCCGACTTTGGCGGACTGCCTTGCGCTGTTGCCGGTGCTGCAGCCGCTGTTTGCCGATGCCGGGTTCGTGCTTGACGCACCGGACCCTTCGCGCTGGTACCTGCGGCTTCCGATCGACCTGGCCCTGCCGGACTTCGACAGTCCGGACGAAGTATTGGGCGATGATCTGTTCTCGCACCTGCCCGAAGGCGAGGGCGGCCGCCGTTGGCGGGCGCTGATGACCGAGGCGCAGGTGGTGCTGCACAACCATTCCTGGAACCAGCAGCGTGCCGCGCAGGGCCAGCAGCCGATCAATTCGCTGTGGTTCTGGGGTGGCGGCGTGATGCCGGTCTCGGTCAGCACGCCGCACGCGCAGGTGCGCAGCCGCGATGCATTGCTGCAGGGCCTGGCCCTGGCGGCTGGCGTCGCCGTGGATGGCGAGCAGGCGGTGGATGCGCTGGTCGACCTGCGCCAGCTGCGTTCATTGCAGCAGCTGGGCAATGATGCGATCCGTCCGCTGCTGGCCGCGCTGAAGCGTGGCGAGCTGCAGCGGCTGGTGCTGGATTTCGAGGACGGCCTGCAGTTCCAGCTGGACCGTGGCCAGCGCTGGCAGTTCTGGAAGAAGCCGCGCCAGCTTCACGATTGATCGGGGGCGGATCCGTTTTCCATCGGAAAACGGCTCGGACCCCCGATGTTTGCCGGGGTTGCCGGCCGGCGCCCGGCACTACCGCAGCTGCCGGGCGCGATCCCGCCAGCCTCTCCCGCGCGCGGTATCATCCCTCTGTCTTTCGTAACCGGCGATGCCGATGTCCCTTGCCGCCGATGCTGTGCAGCCGTCCACTGATACGCCGATGATCCGCCGCCGTGATGCGGTCGCACCCGGCAGCTGGCCGGACGGCACGCTGCCGTTGCTGGCACGGCTCTACGCCAGCCGTGGCGCCGGTACACCGGAGCTGGCGCAGCCGAAGCTGAGCAATCTGCACGCGCCAGATCTGCTGACCGGCATCGACGATGCGGTGGGCCTGCTGGTCGAGGCCATCGCCAACGACAAGCGCATCCTGGTGGTTGGTGATTTCGATTGCGATGGCGCCACTGCCTGTGCGGTCGGCGTGCGCGGCCTGCGCATGCTCGGCGCGCAGCATGTCTTCCACGCGGTGCCGAACCGCATGGTGCACGGCTACGGCCTGTCTCCCTCGCTGGTGGATGAGTTGGCCGCGCTGCAGCCGGACCTGCTGGTCACGGTCGACCACGGCATTGCCTGCCATGCGGGTGTGACTGAGGCCAAGGCGCGTGGCTGGCAGGTGCTGGTCACCGACCACCATCTGCCCGGCCCGCAGCTGCCGCCGGCCGATGTCATCGTCGATCCCAATCTCGACGGCGACGCCTTCCCCAGCAAGTCGCTGGCCGGTGTCGGCGTGATCTTCTACGTGCTGATGGCGTTGCGCCGGCAGATGCGCGAGGCCGGTGTCTTTGCCGATGGCAAGGGGCCTGACCTGACCACGCTGCTGGACCTGGTGGCGGTCGGCACCGTTGCCGACCTGGTGGCGCTGGATCCGAACAACCGTGCACTGGTCAGCGCGGGCCTGCGCCGGCTGCGCGCGGGGCAGGGCTGTGTCGGGCTGCGTGCCTTGATCGAAGCCAGCGGCCGCGACGCTGCGCGGCTGACTGCCACCGACATCGGCTTTGCACTCGGCCCGCGCCTGAATGCCGCGGGCCGGTTGGAGGACATGGCGCTGGGCATCGCGCTGCTGCTGACCGAAGACCCGCGCCAGGCGCGCGAGATCGCGCAGACGCTGGAACAGATCAATTCGGAACGCCGCGCCGTGCAGCAGTCGATGACCGACGACGCCGAGCAGGCCTTGACCCGCGTGGTGCTGGACATGGCCGGCCAGCGCCCGGTGGCGGCCTGCCTGTTCGATGCCGATTGGCACCCGGGCGTGGTCGGCCTGGTCGCGTCGAAGATGAAGGATCGCCTGCATCGCCCGGTGATCGCCTTCGCCCCGGCCGAACCGGGTGCCGACACCCTGCGTGGCTCGGCGCGCTCGATTCCCGGCCTGCACATCCGTGACGCACTGGCACTGGTCGATGCACGCCATCCGGGCCTGATCGAACGCTTCGGTGGACATGCCATGGCGGCCGGCCTCAGCCTGCGGCTCGATCATGTCGATGATTTCAAGGCGGCCTTCGTCGCCGTCGTGCTGGAAATGCTCGACCCGGCCGCGCTGCAGCAGCAGGTCCTCAGCGACGGTGAACTGGCGGCGGACGAACTCGACCATCGCCACGCCGATGCGCTGCGCCTGGCCGGGCCATGGGGCCAAGGCTTCCCGGAACCGCTGTTCGATGGCCACTTCGAAGTGGCCAACTGGCGCGTGTTGAAAGAGCGCCACCTCAAGCTGGAACTGCGCCTGCCAGGCGTACCCGGCACGATCAACGCGATCCATTTCGGCGGCTGGCACGGCAATGCACCGGGCCGCCACGTGCATCTCGCCTACCGGCTGGCCTGCGATGACTACCGCGGCGGCAGCGCCATCCAGCTGATCATCGAGCACAGCCTCCCCGCATGAAAAAGGGGACGGAGGGGATTAAGTCGCTTGTGCCTTGTTTGCCACTTGCGACTTAATCCCCTCCGTCCCCTTTCTGGGGGATCAGCGGACTTCGGTCACCAGCGTCGGCAGTTCCCAGGTACCCCCAGGCACGCCGCGGCATAGACCCGGCGCCACCTCGGACGTCGCGATGAAGTTCGTCCCGTCCCACGTCCAGGCTGCGTGCGAAATGCAGTCAGCGAGGCCGCGGCCCTTCTGCGCGGCAATGATCTGGCCATCGTCGTAGTCGATGGCATCGCTGGTCACCCACTTTGCCTGGAACGGCGGCTGTGGGCGGGCCACCCAGTAGCCATCGCCGCTGTTATAGGCCGCTCGCCAGCAGGGCACGTTGACCAGCACGTGCTGTGCGTCCAGGCGGCGGACCTCCAGCGGCGAGTTGCTCAGCGGAGTATCGGCATCGGCTTCCTGAAGGCCTTCGCAACTGTCGTCCTCCAGCGTGGCGCGCAGAGCCGCGCGCAGGGCGGGTGAGGCGGCCAGTTTCGCAAACGCCGGGTCGTCCGGGGTCGAGTCCAGGGTAGCGGCCTTGCGCACAACGGGCACCGGCAGCGCGGCGGGAACGCCGGATTCAGGCGTACTGCCCTTGCGCATCACCGCGCCGGGTGTACCGAGGCGTCCCTGGTACTCATCGATCTTCAGCAGCACCGCTGCCGCCCCCTTGTCCGACAACGGCCAGCGATGGCCGGCGCCATCAGTCACGCTGACTCCACCGTCGCGCACCAGCGCGGACAGCAGTGTGCTGGTCTGCGCGGCATTCAACATGTGCGTGCCTTCGCCCTTTGCAGGTGCCAGAACGCCCAGATCCTGCTGCTGGATGCGCAGATGCAGTGCGCCCTTGGGCTGGGGCTGGCCCTCTTCCGGCTGCAGCGACAGGCGACCCTGGAAGGCCTGGCCCGGGCCGCCCTTGCGGGTGAGCAGCACACTCAGGGTGCTGTCATCGTCGGTGGCATAGCCAGCGGCGCGGCAGGTCAGGGTGTTGTCGCAGGCCACGACCCAGTCGTGGTGCTGGAAATACAGGCTTTTGGCCGGGGCTGCCGCAAGGGCGGTCAGGGGGCAGGCCAGTGCCAACAGAGTGGCCAGCAGGGGCAATCGCATCGGCATCCTTGCGCGTGTGGGAGCGTGGGGCATGGTGCCTGTGGGTGGGGGCAAAGAAAAGCTGTGCATCGTCCAACCCCGTTCCGGTTGTCCGTGCGTTCAATGGTCCACGATCCCACTGGAGCCCTGTCATGGTCTTCGCCCGATGCTGCACTGTGTTGTTGCTGGCCCTTGTGGCCTGGCCCGCTGGCGCGCAGTCGCCACGGATCTCCCGGCCGCAGGCCACCATGCCGCTGCTGATCGCGCCGGCCGCTGAACAACCGGTGCAGCTGCAGCGCGCACGCATTGAAGGCGAAGTGCAGGCCGGCATCGCCCAGACCCGGATCACCCTGGAATTCCACAACCCGAACCGGCGCGTACTGGAGGGTGAGCTGCAGTTCCCGCTGGCCGATGGCCAGCAGATCAGCGGCTTCGCGCTGGATATCAACGGTGAACTGCGCGACGCCGTGCCGGTGCCCAAGGACCGTGGCCGCCAGGTGTTCGAAGAGATTGCCCGACGTGGTGTCGACCCGGGCCTGCTGGAACAGACCGCCGGCAACCAGTTCCGCCTGCGCATCTATCCGCTGCCGGCCGGTGGCAGCCGTCGCGTGCAGCTTGTGATTCGCGAGCCGTTGGCCTTCGCCGGCCAAGGCTGGCAGTGGACGCTGCCGCTGCAGTTCGCGGCCGGAGCAGCCGCGGTCGAACTGGAACTGCAGGCGCCCACCACGACCAGCGCAGGTGCGGCTCCGTTCCGCATCAACGCGGGCCGGCTGCACTGGCAGGGCAAGGGCGCGCAGTTGCCGGCGCAGCTGCAGTGGATCCTGCCCGCAGCACGTCAGGCACAGGTGCAGGTGGCGCCCTGGCAGGATGGGCACTACCTGCTGGCGCAGCTGCCGGTGTCGACCAGCAGCACGCCCCGCACGTTGCCCAGCGAGGTCGGGCTGCTGTGGGATGGCTCCGGCTCGGCGGGCCAGCGCAATCGCACGCGTGAGTTCGCGCTGCTGGATCGTTACTTCGCCGCGATGGGTGAAGGCACGGTGGCATTGACCGTGCTGCGCGACCGCGCCGAACCGGTGCGTCGCTTCCGTATCCGCGCAGGCAACTGGAGTGAGCTGCGCGCAGCACTGCAGGCGGTGCGCCCTGACGGTGCCAGCGCGCTGGCCCAGTGGCAGCCGCAGCCGAGTGTGAAGGAATACCTGCTGGTCAGCGATGGCCTGCTGACCTATGGGCCGGAACAAATGCCGACGCTGGCACCGGGGCAGCGCCTGTTCGCGATCAGCAGCGCCGGTGCCCGTACCGACAGCACGCGCCTGCGTGGCTGGAGCGAGGCGCATGGCGGTCGCTTCGTCGCGCTGGGCAAGGATGTCGAATCGGCCGTGCGTGAGTTGCTGTCGTCGCCGTTGGACGTGCAGGTCGATGCGGGCCGTGGCGTACAGGACGTGGTGATCGATCGACGCAGTGAGGCCCAGGGCTGGCTGTGGCTGCACGCACGACTGGCCGCCGATGGCGTGCCGATGCGTGTGCGCGTGGGCGGCGGCGAGTGGGAAGCGCTGCCGGCGACGCAGAAGAGCAATGACGGTGAACTGCTGGCCGGTTTGTGGGCGCAGGCGCGCCTGCAGCAGCTGGCCGCCGACCGTCGTGGCAACCGCGAGGCGATGCAGCGCCTGTCGCAGCAGTTTGGCCTGGTCGGGCCGGACACCTCGCTGATCGTGCTGGAGACCCTGGAGGACTACCTGCGCTATGCGATCCGCCCTTCGGGCAAGCTGCGCGCCGAGTACGATGCACGATTCGCAGTGCAGCTGGCGGATCGCGCCGCTGCAGATCGCCAGCGCCTGGATGAAGTGACGGCACGCTGGAAGGAGCGCCAGCAGTGGTGGAACCGCAGCTGGCCGAAGGACACGCCGCCGCAGGCAAAGGGCAGGGCACTGGAAGTGGCCTCCGCGGACTATGCGATGGAATCGGCACCGGTGGCGATGCTCGCCGCGCCTGCACCCGCCGCTCCGCCCGCCCCCGCGCCGATGGCGGCGGCCGAGCAGCGCATGGAAGCCAGCAGCGCGCGTTCACGTCGCTCGGCGTCTGCGTCCAACAAGGCGCTGGATCTGATCACGGTCACTGGCGGCCGTGTCGCCACGCCCGCTGCCGCCAACGAGGGCGAGCTCGGCATCCAGCTTGCGGCCTGGCAGCCGGATTCGACCGTCGCCCGGCGCCTGCGCCAGGGGCCGGCGTCGCAGCTGTATGACCGCTACCTGGCCGAGCGCGATGCACATGCCGACAGCAGCGCATTCTTCCTCGACGTGGCCGACCTGCTGCTGGAGCAGGGCCAGCGCGAACTGGCGCTGCGCGTGCTGTCGAACCTGGCCGAGATGGACCTGGACAATCGCCACCTGCTGCGCGTGCTCGGCTACCGGCTGATGCAGGCCGATGCCCCCGCGCTGGCGGTGCCGGTGTTCGAGCAGGTGCTGGCGATGGGCCAGGAAGAGCCGCAGAGTTTCCGCGATCTTGGCCTGGCACTTGCAGCGGCTGGCAAGCCGCAGCAGGCGCTGGCACCGCTGTACCAGGTGGTGGTGCGGCCGTGGGACAGCCGCTTTGATGGCATTGCCCTGATCGCATTGGACGAGCTGACCAACCTGGTGGCACGCAGCACGCCGCGGCTGGATACCCGCAGCATCGACCCGCGCCTGCTGCAGGCCATGCCGCTGGACCTGCGCGTGGTGCTGTCGTGGGATGCCGACAACAGCGACATGGACCTGTGGGTGACCGATCCGAACGGCGAGCGCGCGTACTACGGCAACCGCCTGACCTACCAGGGCGGGCAGATGTCGCAGGACTTCACCGGCGGCTATGGCCCGGAGCAGTTCTCGCTGCGCAACGCCAAGCCGGGCAAGTACAAGGTGGAGGCCAACTACTTCGGCAGCCGCCAGCAGCTGGTGACGGGGGCGACGACGCTGATGCTGCGCCTGACCACCCACTGGGGCACGGCCAAGCAGAAGGACCAGATGGTGACGATGCGGTTGAAGGATCGCGCCGAAACCGTGCTGGTGGGCGAATTCGAGGTGCGGTAGCGCTGGGCCATGCCCAGCGAAGTAGAGACACGCCATGCGTGGCTGCGTGGAATCCTCCGCGTCCGCCGGGCATGGCCCGGCGCTGCTTCGCCTGCTTATCCACGCATGGCGTGGATCTACTGAAGCTTGTTGCGCGGCGGGGCACTGAAGTAGAGCCACGCCATGTGTGGCTGCAGTGCCCAGTTTATCCACGCATGGCGTGGATCTACTGAAGCTTGTTGCGCGGCGGGGCACTGAAGTAGAGCCACGCCATGCGTGGCTGCGGTGCCCGGTTTATCCACGCATGGCGTGGATCTACTGAGGGGGGCGACGCTGGCGCGGAATCCACCGCGCCAGTGCCACGCCACCGCCGAGGATCAGCAGCGTGCCGACTGTGTGCCACAGCAGCTCTGTAACCGGCGCATCCGGCAGGGGAATCCTGTCCGCGAGCCAATCAATGACCGGCCGCGCCATCAGGTAGATCACCACCACGCCCAGCACGCGAAGCACCCGCTGCACCATGCCCTGCGGATCGGCCGGCCAGCCGCGCCACTGCAGCCACGCCACCAGCAGGGTGAGTGCCAGTAGCCGCGAGGCTTCGCCCAGCGCAACCAGGTGCGTCCACAACGAGGCCCATGCCAACGCCACGCCCAGGCCCAGCAGTACCGGCTGCTGCCAGCGCCGCGCACCCCGCAGCCCTGGCATCAACAGCCAGGCCAGCACGGCGATGCCGAGGCCGAGCAACCAGCCAGCCAGTACGTCCGCAAGGAAGTGCCGGCCCAGGTACATGCGCGATATTGCCATCAGCAGGGGCCAGCCCAGCATCAGCGTCCAGCGCAGCCAGCGGCGGCGGACGCCGAACGCCAGCAGCAGCGCAACACCTGCGGCCGTGGTGATGCCTACGTGGCCGCTGTTGAAACCATAGTCTGCATGCGGCTGGGCGCGCAGCATCGCCGTGGCCTGCGCATCGGGAAGCGACCAGAAGGTGTGTCCGCCACCATTCACCACGAACGGGTGCGAAGGCTCGCCCTTGTCCAGCACTGCCGCATCCACGTCGGAGGGGCGGGGCAGGGCGGCGGCCTGTTTGATGGCATGCGTGGCACAGGCCATCAGCAGCACCGCCAGCATCACGCAGAGGCCAGCGCGAAGGCGTGCCCCGAATGCACACACCAGGATCAGCGCGGTATAGGCCATTTCATAGCCGAGCAGGCTGATGAACTGCATCAGCGCCAGCATCCAGCCTGCATCAAAGGTCTGTTGCAGCCACAGGTGCCAATGGGTCTGGAACATCCGTTGTCCTCATTGCGCCGTCGCGACGCGAACCGTCGGTGACGATAGCGGATTATCGGTTGGTGGACAGGAAGCAGCCGAGCATGGGCTCGGCTCTACAACAATGCAGCGCCTACTGTGCGGTTGCGGCGCGCAGGCCGAACAGCGGACGCAGCCAGCGCACGCGGCGGATCAGCAGTTCGTGGATCAGCAGGCAGCCACTCACGGTACCGGCCACCAGCAGCGCAGGTTCCAGCCAGGGGCCCAGCTGCATCGGTCGCAGCGCGTACAGCAGGACGATCAGCACGGTCTGGTGGAGGATGTACCAGCTGAACACCGCCTCGCGGCAGTAGGCAAGGCCGGGCCAGGGACGGTCCAGCAACACGCGCGCCCAGCCGAACAGCGTCAGCAGCATGCACCATGTATAGAGCGCGCGGCCAACGCGTTCGGTCTGGGCCCAGGGCAGGGCCAGCACCCAGGCATCCAGATCGCCCACATGTGGCAGGCGGGACAGTGCGCGGATGCCCAGCTCCAGGCAGAGCCCCAGCACCGCCAGGGCCAGGGTTACATGGCGCCCGCGCACCAGCAGATCCCAGCCGCGCTGCCAGCGCGCCGCCAGGAAGCCGCCGAGGAACAGCGGCAGCGATTCGGCATGTACATAAACGTCGTCCAGCAGGGCGTGGGTGGGTGGCCAACGCGGCATCAGTACCAGCAGGGACCAGGCCAGCCAGGCCACTGGCACTACCAGCAGTGAGGCGCTCAGCAGGCGGTCGCTCGGCTGCCAGCCTGGCAGCAGCTTGCGCAGTGGACGCAGCAGGCTGGCCAGTACCACCGCCAGTACGGTGTAAGGCAGCAGGTAGGCCAGATACCACAGGTGGTTCCAGGTGAAGCCGTAGGCGGCACCACTGAAATGCGCGCCCGGCCACGGCTGGAACTGCCAGTAGCGCCACAGGAACCGGGCCAGCCCCGGTGCCACGTCGCCCTTGTCCAGCGCTTCGTAGTAGGCCTGCAGGGACACGACGGCGACGATGCCGAACAGCAATGGCAGAAGCAGGCGCCAGCCACGGCGGAGGGTGTGCTGCAACCGACCCCGGTCGGGCAGGGACAGGCCCAGCGCGATACCGCTGATGGCGAACAGCAGCGGCATGCGCCATCGATTCAGCGCGATCATCGGCCACTGCAGCCATTCGGAGGTGTAGGTGCTCTTGAGGTGAAAGTCCCAGCCGGCCACGTAGGCCATGGCGGCGTGGTAGAGGATCAGCAGGGCGAAGGCGGCGATGCGCAGGGTGTCCAAGTCGTGGCGACGGTGCATGAGCGGCGGGCTTCGGGAGGAAGCTGCACGCTCTGCCAGCCAAGGCCCGGATGCCAGTGGATGGGGCGCGATGGCGGACGTTCAGGGGCCAGTGGTGGGGTGGCTGGGACCAATGGCTGATGCGCATGGAGCCGGATGGGCAACAATGGAGGCATGGAGAATGGAGATTCGGCGGCGCTGACCGCCCCAGTTGCAGAACGAACGCGTCGCCCCGGGCTTGCCGTCGCATTCTGGTCGTTGCTTTTCCTGGGCACCGCCGCAGGCAATGTGCTGGCGCAGTGGATGCGGGCATTGCGCGACGCGCAGCCCTTTTCCGCAGGGACTGTCTCGATCGAGGAGTTCAGCAGTGCGCTGGCCAGCCTGGGCCTGTTGGCGCTTCTGCACGCCGCCGCTCGTCGCTGGCCGTTGCACGCAGACACGTGGAAGCGCCGCATCGGCTTCTACGTGCTGGGCGGTATCGGCTGGTGGCTGCTGCACGTCAGCGCCATGGTGCTGCTGCGCAAGCTGGCTTTCAGTCTGGTCGGGCAGCACTACACCTACGGCGACTGGCCGGCACAATGGTTCTACGAGTTCTTCAAGGACGTGCAGACCTACAGCCTGCTGGTGATCGCCGTGCACGCCGTGGCCTGGTTCGGTCGCCAGCGGCAGGGGGAAGCACACCTGCTGGCCGAGCCCGACGACGGCCCACCGGTCGCGTCGGTCGAGCGCCCCCAGCACTTCCTGGTGCGCAAGCTGGGCAAGGAGTTCCTGGTGGCCACCGCAGATGTGGAGTACGCCCAGGCGGCCGGGAACTACGTGAACCTGCGGGTGCGCGGACATGACTATCCGCTGCGGATCACCATGGCGGTGCTGGAGCAGCGGCTGGATCCGGGCGAGTTCCTCCGCCCGCACCGCAGCTGGCTGATCCATCGCGGCCAGCTGCGCTCGATCGAGCCGCTGGACGGGGGCGAGGCCCTGCTGCACATGGCCGACGGAGCCAAGGTGCCCTGCAGCCGGCGCCAGCTGCCGCTGCTGCGGCAGGCGCTGGGCGGGGCGGGTGGGGCCGGCGGGTAGAGTCGACTGTTAGTCGACTGCTGTTCGTTCAGGTTCCGGTGAAGCCCGCGCTGCGCGCGATAGTCGACTAACAGTCGACTCTACCGGCCGGCCCCCCTCATGCCGGCATGCCCGGCCTGCGGTATCATTGGCAGTCATCTTTTGAATGCATAACCGCCGACATGATCGAACTGAATCCTGTCCGCCAGCGCATCACCGATCTGACCGATCGCGTGCTGTCGCTTCGGGGGTATCTTTGACTACGACGCCAAGAAAGAGCGTCTTGAAGAAGTAACGCGGGAGCTGGAAAGCCCCGATGTCTGGAACAACGCCGAGTACGCCCAGAACCTGGGCCGCGAACGTTCCAGCCTGGAAAAGACCGTGGGCGGCATCGCCTCGGTGCTGGATGGCCTGACCGACGCCACCGAGCTGCTGGAACTGGCCGAGTCCGAACAGGACGAGGACACCGCGCTGGCCGTGGTCGCCGACCTGGACAAGCACCAGGCGCACGTGGAGAAGCTGGAATTCCAGCGCATGTTCTCCGGCGAAATGGACAATGCGGCGGCGTTCGTCGACATCCAGGCCGGTGCCGGTGGTACCGAAGCCCAGGACTGGGCCGAGATCCTGCTGCGCATGTACCTGCGCTGGTGTGAATCGCGCGGCTGGAAGACCGAACTGATGGAAGTCTCCGGTGGCGACGTCGCCGGCATCAAGTCGGCCACGCTGCGCGTGGAAGGCGACTACGCCTATGGCTGGCTGAAGACCGAGACCGGCGTGCACCGCCTGGTGCGCAAGTCGCCGTTCGATTCGGACAACCGCCGCCACACCAGCTTCACCTCGGTGTTCGTGTCGCCGGAAATCGATGACAACATCGATATCACCATCAACCCGGCCGACCTGCGTACCGACGTGTACCGTTCGTCCGGTGCCGGTGGCCAGCACGTGAACAAGACCGAGTCGGCGGTGCGTATCACTCACATCCCGACCAACATCGTCGTGGCGTGCCAGACCGGCCGCAGCCAGCACCAGAACCGCGACAACGCGATGAAGATGCTGGCCGCCAAGCTGTACGAGCTGGAGATCCAGAAGCGCAACGCCGAGAAGGACGCGGTGGAAGCCACCAAGTCCGACATCGGGTGGGGCAGCCAGATCCGCAACTACGTGCTCGACCAGAGCCGTATCAAGGACCTGCGCACCGGCATCGAACGCTCGGATACGCAGAAGGTGCTCGACGGCGACCTGGACGAGTTCGTCGAGGCCAGCCTGAAGGCCGGCCTGGCCGTGGGCTCCAAGCGCGTCGATGCCTGATCGGCGCGCCTGCGCGGATATCATCGCCCTCGTGCGCAACGCCGAGGGCGGCTGAACCGGCTTTCTGTAGAGCCGAAGGCAGCGGCAGGAGCCGCTGCCAACGTTGCTTGCGACGGCCCGCAGGGTGCCGGTCAGGACGACCGGCATAGCCATGCTCGGCTGCTGTTCGCGCGGTGGCAGATGCGTCGAGGATGGCTCGACGCTACAAAGGGTAGGACGGGCCGATGATGCGCAGCGAAAGTGAACGCAAGGAACTCGGCGGCTTCCTCAAGGCCTGCCGCGCCCGTGTCGACCCCGCCACGCTCGGCCTGCCGGCCGGGCGCCGGCGTACCCCGGGCCTGAAGCGCGAGGAAGTGGCGCTGGCGATCGGGGTGAGCGTGAGCTGGTACACCTGGATCGAGCAGGGCCGTGAAGTGCGTGCCTCGCCCGAGGTGCTTGAGCGCCTGGCGCAGGTGCTGCGCATGAGCGATGACGAGCGCGCCTATGCGTTCGCGCTCTCGGGCTATGGCGTGCCGCTGGAATCACCGGACGAGAGCGTGACTGATGGTCTGCGCCAGCTGGTGGAAGCGATGCAGCCGATCCCGGCGTACGTGCGCAACACCCGTTTCGACATCCTGGCCTGGAACCCCGCCATCGCCGAGCTGTTCGTGGACTACAGCCAGCTGGCGCCGCATGAGCGCAATACGCTGCGGCTGATGTTCCTTTACCCGCCGTACCGCACGCTGATCCTCAACTGGGAAGAAATGACCCGCGGCCTGCTGGCCGGCTTCCGCGCGGCGATGGCGCAGGCGCCGGACAAGACACCGTTCCTGGCGCTGGTGGAGGACATCGCGGCGCATAGCGAGGAGTTCCGCAAGTGGTGGCCGGAGCACGACGTGCGGCGGTTCGATGAAGGTGCGAAGAAGTTGAACCATCCCACGCGCGGGTTGCTGGACCTGCAGTACGTGGCGCTGGTGCCGGAGAGCCGGCACGACCTGTCACTGGTTACCTACCTGCCGCGTAGGTAAGGGGTTGTTCGGCAGGGCTTGCAGCCCTGCACCTGCTTCAAGCCGAAGCAACGGCAACAGCAACAGCGAGCTATCCGTGGGTTGGCGGGGCGGTGTCGGAGTGCGGGGACGCCGCAAGTACGTCCGTGTAGCAACTGTGTTGCCGGAGGGGCTCAGGTTCCTCCGGCAGACAGGCACGGTAGTGCCGGCCGCTGGCCGGCAGCCKCTTGGAGCGCGCGCAGGCTGGCTTCAGGCGGGGATCGATCCGC